>CAIRZB010000022.1 GCA_903882935.1 uncultured Parafilimonas sp.
TACGGTAACCACCAGTGCTTACAGCACGGCCCTAACGTTTACCACGGCGGCGGCATCCAACATCATCGGCAGTGGCGGCGTATCGCCCCTGGCGGCGGGCAGCCTGCCTTTTAACGCGGCCGTTTACCCTAACCCTGCGGTGAACACGGCAACGCTTGTGCTGAGCGGCACTGCGGGCAAAGTGATTATAACGGTAACTGATATGTCGGGCAAGCTCGTATGGCAGCGCGAGGCCACAGCGGCCAGCCAAGTAACCGTGCCCGTTAACAATTTGGCGGCAGGCATGTACTTCGTTTCTGTTAAGGATGAGAAACACATAACAGTGCTTAAGTTGCTGAAACAATAATTTGTAGCTTTTGGTTAATATTGTTACCCTACCACGCAGCTAGCGCATGCGGGGTAGGGTATTTTTTTGAATCCATAAAACTCCCTCATTTTCTGTTGCCAATTACTAATTCGGCCAAGGCGAAAGGGTATTGGTTTTTGCGGGCTAATATTTATAAAATTGAAATAGGTATATAATTCACGTTATACAATGGCTATTGCGAGAGTTAGTTTTTTTAAAAACAAGCAAACACCGAAAGGCAATAAATTGCTATTTTTTAACTTTTTGTGTTTTTACTCTTTTTTTTCATTACTTTCGCTTCAAATAAATCAAAAACCTAGAAAAACAGACCATTTTATGGTAAAAATTTTACAAAATGTGGAATTGTGTACACGTTTTATAAATATCATGATATAACAACAAGCTTATTTTTTTAAATGGTGTGCTCGTCACCCGTTGTTTTTTGTTCGCATGTCAACATTGCGGCTCATGATTTATGGTAAATTTTGTTTCTTTTGTTTGAATCGCTTACCCAAATTTTTTTTAAATAACACCGAAACTGGATATGAAATTAAAGCATCTGAGAAATTTACTTTTGATACCCATTCTTTTTAGTCTATCGTGCACAGCCTACAAACAAGTTCCTTATTTTCAGGATTTACGCAGGGACACTTTAATAAGTGAGGAGATTAAGAATTTCTCTCCATTAACATTGCAGGCCGGTGATTTAATAGGCCTAAATGTTACGAGCCTGAACCACGATGCCGATTTGATGTTTAATTATAACTTGACAAGGCTTACGAAAGCGCAGGCTGGTGCAGTAACGCCTGGGTCATTTAACACAGAGCAGTCAACAGTGTATGGCTATTTGGTTGATCAGGATGGCAATATTACGCTTCCGTTAATCGGCGCAATCAAAGTATCCGGCTATACCACCAAAGAAGTGTCTTCACAGTTAGAAGAAAAGCTGCAGACGCTGCTTAGTAAACCTACTGTAGCTGTAAGGATGCTTAATTTTAAAATTTCCATTCTGGGTGATGTTAAAACACCAGGAAGCTATACCATCCCAACAGAAAAGGTTACCCTAACCGAAGCATTGAGCCTAGCAGGCGACCTTAATTCTACAGGCATCAGAAATAACGTACTATTGGTAAGAGAGAAAGACGGGAAAAGAACCTATGTAACGGTGGACCTTACATCGAAAAAAATATTTAATTCTCCCTATTACTATCTAAAAAATAACGACGTTTTATACGTACAGCCCAACCGCTCTAGGGCATTTGTTGAAGATGCAATAACTACAAAAATAAGTTTGATGATTTCGGCATTATCTATTCTAGTACTTGTATTTAAAAAATAGTTTATAAAAATAGGTTTATTTATGAGTAAACAACAGGCACAGCTTACAGCCCTTGTATTACCCGGAACAGGTAATGAAACTTCAAGTGATCAAAATATTATCAAAAAATATCTATTTCACTGGCCTCTTTTTATAGTGGGTGTTATTTTATTTTCAGTGGGAGCCTATTATTACCTGAAAGTAACTAGCCCCGTTTACCCTATAACCGCAACACTTAAGTTTAAAACACCAACAAGTGCTTCCGGTGCCCCGATAACAATTAAGGATAACTCCTTAGACCAGCTAGACCCGGTGACAAACCCCATTATAGTGGAAAATGAAATTGAGGTAATGCAGTCTAAAAAATTGATTTACCAAATTGTTAAGGACTTACAATTGTGGGTTAATTACAGTGAAAAGAAAGGCTTAGCTACGACTGATTTATACACCAAAACGCCTGTGACTTTTAGTTTTGTAGACACAAACAATACAATTAGCCCCAGTGGTGAGAAAATTAAGGTAGTAATTAAGGATGCAGGTTCGTTTTCTATGGAAGATACAACCGGAACCAAAAAAATATATAAGTTTTCTGAGGCAATCAAAAGTGACTTCGGAACGTGGAAGCTAGACGCTAATGCAAATGTGGGTGATTATGTGGGATCCAATTTACTAATTTCCCTCAATGATCCTGATTTAGTGTCTGATAGTTACCAAAAGTCAATAAAAGTAGAACTAGAAAATAAGGATGCACCCTTCGTTAACTTGTCATTGTCTGATCAGGTTCCGGCAAGGGGTAAAGACGTACTGAATGCGTTAATCGGTTTATATCGATTTAATGCGCAGCAGGAAAAAAGCAGCCAGACGGAGAAGATTTTGGGCTATTTAACGATAAAAGTAGATTCCCTTAAGCGTGATTTGGATGCAACGGAACAGACGATAGAGGATTATAAGCGCAGCGAACAGATAACTGATGTTGATAAGCAGGCAGACAATTACCGCAATGTAAGAACCCTCAATTCCCAAGCCATAGCTAATTTGGATGTTCAACTAAGTACCCTTAAGAACATGCAGGATTATGCTAATTCGGCTGACAATTCAGAAAAGCTTCCTCCCGGCGAAATAACACTGGATAAGAGCGTATCAATCATATATGAAAAGTTAGCTAATCTGCAGTTAGAGCGCGAGCAATTGTTGGCCACCACGCCGGAAACTAACCCGTTGTTCGTGCCAATAAACAAACAGATTTTGGCTTTAAAAGCTGATTTTAAAGAGCGCTTAAGCCAAGGTATTTCGCAATTACAAGCCAATAAATTAGAATTTCAAAAATTTGATGCTACTACCAAGGAGTCATTGAATAAGGTTCCGTTCCAGGAAAAAGAGTACAATAATTTAGAGCGGGAACGCCATAATAAAGAAAGTACCTATACTTTTTTATCGACTAAAAAGGAAGAAATAAACCTGCATTTGGCATCAGTAATACAAGATTCTGATATAGTTGACGATGCGCACGCTGGTGCGAAGAAATGGCCCAAAGGTGTAATTGTGTACGCTATAGCCATAGTATTAGGCTTAGGCGCAGCAGCAGGGTTTTTATTTGCCAGGGAGAATATGAACGATAAGATTATGAGCCGCAAGCAGGTGGAAGAGAAAACGGATGTACCTATTTTGGGCGAGTTGTCGTACCAAGATTCTACTGAGTCAATAGTGGTTTCAGCTGGGCGTAGTAAATTTGCGGTGGGTGAACAGTTTAGGGTGTTGCGTACCAACCTCTACCATTTACATGGCAACAACGATACTGGCCGTGTAACACTGTTTACCAGTAGTGTTAGCGGTGAGGGTAAAAGTTTTGTGAGTTCTAACTTGGCTGTTACGCTAGCATATGCTTCGAGAAAAACGGTGATTCTTGAAATGGACCTTCGTAAGCCAAAGGTGTCAATCAATTTTGGTTTATCCTCAGATACAAAGGGTATTAGTGACTTTTTGGCCGAGACATCCTCAAATCTTGATGAAATGATACGCCCGTCGGGTATACCCGGTTTGGATGTATTTAGTTGTGGTACGATAGTACCAAACCCATCGGAATTGCTGGAGAAGGAAAAGTTAGACGAGATGATAAATTTGTTGAAATTAAGGTACGACGACATTATCATTGACTCTCCGCCAATACACCTTGTAACCGACTCATTAATAATCTCCCGCGTAGCGAGTGCGGCCTTATATATTGTAAGGCAAGGGTATACACATAAGAGTGAGCTTGAATTTATTTCTGAAATAAAAGCCAGCGAACGGTTTAGCAAATTTACCATTGTGTTTAACGGTGTTAAACGTGATGCCTCTGGCTATGGGTATTACGGAGGGTATGGGTATGGTTACAGTTATTATAATGCCTATACTGATAAGCCGAAATGGAACATTGGTGACAGCGTGAAGGGATTTTTGAAAAGGTTTTAGGATGTTTAACATTACGACTAATTAAAGTAGGACACGAGCGATAATGAACAATTCTAGCAATAAAAGAATAGTAAAAAATACTTCACTACTCTATTTTCGAATGTTACTAACTATGTTGGTTTCGCTTTATACAGTGCGAGTTGTTTTAAAGACGTTAGGAGTAGTAGATTATGGCATATATAGTGTTGTTGGTGGGATTGTTGAAATGTTTTCTTTTCTTAGTAATACTATGGCATCTGCTTCGGAGCGTTTTTTTGCCTTCGAATTGGGGCGAAATAATATTATACAGCTTAAAAGAACATTTAGCTTGACTGTCACGATTTATTTTGGCATAGCTATTGTCGTATTTGCTTTTGCGGAAACGTTAGGTATATGGTTTCTAAATAATCGAATGGTAATTCCGTATGATCGACTTGAATCAGCTAACTGGATTTTCCATTTTTCAATTATGTCTTTCGTCGTTACAATAATGACCATCCCTTATAATTCAATCATTATAGCTAGAGAAAATATGAAATTCTACGCTTATGTCAGTATAATAGAGGTGGTTTTGAAGCTCGTAATTGTATACGTTTTGGTTATTGTTTCGGTAGACAAGTTAAAGCTTTACGGATTTTTAATTTTTTTGATTATATGTACCACGACTTTTCTCTATAGGATAGTTTGCCAGAGAAACTATGCAGAGAGTAAGTTTAAATTTTATTGGGACTCTAAGTTGTTTAAATCATTACTTACATATTCAGGATGGAATTTATTTGGGGCTGTGACTGGAGTAGCAAACAATCAAGGTACTAATATATTGCTTAATGTTTTTTTCGGCCCAGTTGTAAATGCTGCAAGGGCGATAGCATTTCGTGTCGGCACAATTGTAGGTTCTTTTTCGTTGAATTTTTATACGGCAGTTACACCGCAAATTGTTAAGTCATATGCGTCAGGGGAAAATGAATTTATGTTGAATCTTGTTTTCAAGAGTTCCCGTTTTTCATACTATTTGTTATTAGTAATCGCACTTCCAATAATTTTAGAATGTGAATTTATTTTGCATTTATGGCTTAAGGAGTCTTCGCATTATATTACACTGTTTACGCAACTTGCATTAATCTATGCATTAATAAATTCACTCGAGAATCCTTTATCTCAGGCTGTTCGAGCAACTGGGAATATAAGGAAATATCAAGTGTTTGTTGGGCTTTTTACTTTATTGTTATTGCCAGTTAGCTACGCGCTTTTTAAGTCAGGGTTCCCTCCAGAATCTACCTATTATGCAATCATATCTATTTACAGTTTGGCTTTGTTTATTAGGCTTCCTGTCTTAAAGAAGTTGGTAAATCTATCAATTTCAAAATATTTGCGCGAAGTTCTATGGAAAATTATGTTAGTTACCATTATCTCGGTTTTGTTTCCCTTACTGGTAAAATTTTATATTGGAGATGGGCTGCTTCAATTTTTCATTGTTTCTATTTTCACAGTTTTTTGGATAATTTTTGTTGTTTTGTTTTTTGGAGTATCTAAAGAAGAACGCAAAATGGTATTTGTTCAAATTAAAAATCGTTTGAAATTCAATGCATGATGATTTCGTAGTAAGTAACTTTAAATAGGTTTTTTAAATGGATAAAGCATCGTTAGAATCTTTTGGATTTAATAGTTTAAAGTACCGAGCGAGTAAAAAGTCTTTTTTTTTGTCGGAGCTTTTGTTTAAATCAGCAATTTTTTTAATGTTCTTAAAATCGTTGAATGCCTGGTTTACTTGGAATTGGGCAATTTTACCGATTTCGGGAATATCAATTTTGTGTTGCTTGCCGTATCTTGTAAATGAGCGGACAAAATTTCGATTTGATTACCTCGGTTGTGTTATACCCATTGCATTATTAATAATAGTTCAAATTTATTTATATGTAGATTGGCAAAACATTAATATCAATGGAATTATCGGGGCCATCTTGCCAATTGTGCCGGTCAGTTTTGTGATTTTGGCTGACGATGAAATCAAGTTGAAATTGTTGGATTATTTTACACGAGGAATGGCTTTAATTATTGCTGTATCGTTACTGATCTGGATTGTGCTGTTAGTTGGTATAAGCTTGCCGAATTTTGGTATTATTTCGAATATTTCTTGGGACCAATATGTTTATTACAATTATTTTCTTTGTTTGCGCGGCGTTCATTTATATTCCAATCGGTTTCATAGCATATTTTTAGAACCAGGGCACGTTGGTATGATTTGTTCCTTTTTGCTTCTGGCCAATAGGTTTAATATCAAACGAAGTTCGGTAGTAATTCTTTTAATTTCTGTTTTATTTACTTTGTCACTTGCTGCGTATTTATTGGTTTCGATAGCATTTCTGTTATACAGTCTGTTTTATTTGCGAAAGAGAATTGGCTCCATTCTTTTATTATCTGCGGTTGTTATTATCGGATATTTATTTTTTGCTAATTATAACGATGGTCGGAATGTTATAAATGAGAAAATAATACAAAGATTGCAGTATGATAAATCTAAGGGTGATATTGCCGGAAATAATCGATTTACAGGTAAATTGGAGGATTTTTATACGGTGTTTATTAATCGAGATGAAGTTTGGTTTGGGATCGGCGAAAAGAAATATACTAATATGAATTTTGGGCCAAACGCTGGTTACAAAGTTTTTATTGTAAAAAATGGTTTAATAGTCACTTACTTGGTTTGTCTGTTATACATCTTTTTATTGTTCAAAACAAAGAAAAAACTGCTATTTTTAATGCTTGTTTTGTACATAATTGCTTTCATACAGCGTGCATATCCACTTTGGGATTGTGAGTTACTGATTTTTATTACTACTGGTGTTTTTCAACCTATTATTAAGTTAAATTTGCAACTTAGTAAAATATGAAAGTTATTTATATTTTGCCAACAAATTCAATCTTTGCCGGTGATAACTTATCAGTTATCAATTTGATTTTAGGTTTGCGAAAATATGATGTGAGTCCATTGGTTGTTGTATCTAAGGAGTCCAGTTTAACCGAGCGTTTGGATACTTTAAACATACCCTATAATATTATAAATTATACGCCAACAGCCTACATGCCTGTATGTAGAACGTGGAATGATTACTTGAGGTTTCCTAAGAATTTGATAACTCATTTTGTACATTATTACATGAGTGCAATCAAATTGATACCTATAATTCGTAGATTTAAACCAGATATTATACATAGTAATACTGGTAGTACAATGGCTGGCTATTTAGTATGTAAGTATTGTTCAATGCCTCATGTTTGGCATGTCAGAGAATATCTTGATCTCGATTTTGATGTTAGATTATTGATATCCAAACGTAAGCACAGGCGGCGGTTGAGTGAATTTGGTAACCATGTTATTGCGATTACCCAGGGTATTTTTGATTACTATAATTTGTCAGGAAAAGATCGTGTAATATACAACGGAGTTTTACGTGAAATTGACGCCTCGTTTTGCAGTAATAAGGAAAAATATTTTTTGTTTGTTGGACGTCTTACAGAAAAAAAAGGAGTTGGTCAATTAATTAAAGCGTTTATAAATTTTGCCAGTTTCGACTCACAAATTAGCTTGTTTTTAGCTGGTTCACCAGTTGATGAGAAATACTTCGTGGGCCTAACAAATACTGTGCGTGATTGTGGACTGGAATCTCGAATTGTATTTTTAGGTGATCGAACTGATATTTACGACTTGATGCGGAAGGCCATTGCGTTGATAGTACCGTCTGTGTTTGAGGGGTTTGGTAGAATAACTGCGGAGGCAATGTTTAACGGTTGCTTAGTTATCGGGAATAATTCAGCTGGGACTAAAGAGATATTAGCTAGTGATAATCTTGGTATTCTTTATAATGGACACGAAGAGTTGTCAAATCATTTGAAGAGTGTGGCAAATTCAGGGGTTGATAATTTTTTGCCAATAATAATTAGGGCACAAGAGCATGCAGTTAAATTTTTTTCCCAAGAAAGAAATGCTATGGAAGTATATGGTTATTATTCGGAAATATTGAAAAATAGAATTGGGCGATAATCATTAATTTTATCATATTTATATGGAAGAAAATCATAAAAAGTTATTGAGAGCGTTAGCTATTTATCTTCCCCAATTTCATCCTATTCCGGAAAATGATAAGTGGTGGGGTAAAGGTTTTACTGAATGGCGTAATGTTGTTAAGGGAAAGCCTATTTTGAAAGGCCAATACCAGCCTCATTTGCCAGCTGATTTGGGATTTTATGATTTAAGGTTGCCTGAAATACGTGAACAACAGGCAGAGATGGCTAGGAAATATGGTATTTATGGATTTTGCTACTATCATTATTGGTTTAATGGTAAATTGATGTTGGAAAAGCCGTTGCAGGAAGTTATTAAGACTGAAAAGCCTGATTTTCCATTTTGTATTTGTTGGGCCAACGAAAATTGGAGTCGGAGGTGGGATGGTGACGATAAGGAAATTCTGATGGAACAAAATTATTCAGAGATGGATCATAGAAAGCATATTGAATATTTATGCCAAAATATTTTTAATGACAGCCGCTATATTACTATAGATTCAAAGCCAGTTTTTATAGTTTATGCTCCTGATTTAATTCCGGATCTTGATGAAAGTATTGATATTTGGAATGAAATTGCAATGGCTTATGGATTTAAAGGCTTATACGTTATTTGTTTTTTAAAATGGAACACTTCGGCAAGATGTTTAGATATCAAAAATATAAATGCCCTTGCGGAGTTTTCGCCGTTTCTAAAGACTGGCAAAGTTCAAAGAAGTCTTCTTGATAAAATTATAGTAAAAATGGGATTTCCTATGACGGCCAGACAGAAGAATAAAATTATAGCTTACACAGATTTGGTTGATAATGTTGACAAAAAATATCAGTCTAATGGAAAATTAATATATCCTTGCGTTACGCCAATGTGGGATAATTATGTTAGGCGCAGAAACGGTAATGCTGGTATTTATATTGGGTCAACACCTAGTTTATATGGTAAGTGGCTAGAGTTTAGCTGTAGGGAATTTGTGCCACCAAACAATTTTGAGAATTTTATATTTATAAATGCGTGGAATGAATGGGCCGAAGGAAATCACTTGGAGCCTTGTGAAAAATGGGGCCATTCATATTTGGAATCTACGCATTCGGTACTCAATAAATACAAGTAAGATTTGGAAAATTGACGTAGTTGCAAGTTGTTTTTGGTAATAGTTTGATAATTTTTTGCAAACAAACAGTATGGAAGGAACAGTAGGCATTGTTGTGCTTAATTATAATAACTGGCAAGATACTATAGACTGTTTAAAGTCCATTTATGAAATCGATTATGAAGCGTATAAGATTTATTTAGTTGATAATTCATCTACTAATGATTCATATTCAAAATTGCTAGATTTTACGAATGAGTCTAGCGGTCGTTGCAAGGTTTTATTGTCAGAATTTAATGGTGGTTTCTCGGCAGGTAATAACGTGGGTATCAAGGCGGCGCTTGCCGATAACTGTCAGTATATTTTGATTTTAAATAATGATACCATTGTTACTTGTGATTTTTTAACAATTTTGGTAAATTTTGCTGAAAATTGCGACGAGGCGGCTTTATTTGGGCCGAAAATAGTTGAGTTTGATGACCAAAGCATTGAATACGGTGCACGTAGATGTTACAAGAATTTGGACTATCTCTTTGTGCCACCAAGCGTAATTTGTCATAAATTTCCAAAAAACAAAACTTGGTGTTATTTGCAATATAAAGACCGCCAGCCATTTCTAAATTCATTTGAAATTGAGGTTTTAAGCGGTAGTTGCATGTTTTTTAAACGTGTTTTTTTTGATAAAACCGGTTTGCTTGATGAGACTACATTTTTGTATTTCGAAGAGTTTATTATTTATCACAAAGCCAAAGAGTGTGGGTTTAAAACATTTATTGTTCCTGAGTCACTAATATTTCACAAGGGTGGTAAATCGACGGCTGGGTTAAAGAAAAACAAAAATTTAAAACACTTCATTTTTGCAGGTCGATATTTTATGGTTAAGTATCAGAAATATTCTCGTTTTAAGGCAGATGTTTTGCTTTTGATTTTTTATGTCGGGTTGCTTATAAACCAAATAAAACCTTTAAAAAAATCAAGCTGACCCTAGGACCAAAAAGTAGTATAACGTATGTTTATTTTTGAAAATGATTATAGATAAGATTCCCAAGCCCCTGTTTAAGTTTGAGATATTTCTTGAAAAGGGCTAAAATTTTGGTTTATTTTTAGTACATAGGCCGGTGTTTTAGATATGTTGATGAATATGGTTCGTGATTGAAGTAAGTCTTATTTGAAATGTCTATTTTTTGTGGTAAAATGCCATAAGGTGACGAGGTCCTTTGGTGATATAGTCGATTGTTAGTATTCCTTCTTTGATGTACAACAGGGATAATTTGCGATTGATTTTTGAACAGACAACCCGAAGAAAATAATGTGGTTGAATTTTATTTATCGTTTTACATTTTCGGTTATGAAAAATGTCCTATTTATGTCTCCAACACTCGGTATGGGTGGGGCTCAGCAGCACATGGTATACTTTGCTAATTACCTAATTTCAAGGAATTACAAGGTTCTGGTGATTAACCTGAGTTTGGACAATACTATTGCATATAGGTTTGATGGTGGAGTAGAAATAATAAATATTCCAAGGGCTTATAATTTTGATCTAAAACCAGCGAAGAATGTTGCTAGAATAGTTAAAGAGAGGAAAATTGAGACAATTTTTTGTGATAGTTTGTTTTGTTATTTGTTTCTATTTCGGTTGCATCGGATAAAATCAATTAAGATTTCTATAATTTTTCACACTTCTTTTTATGTAAGTAGATACTTTTACCTAAAAGATTTTTTTGTTCGATTATTAGTGAGAAAAGGCGTTAGGCTAATTGGGATAGCCGAAAATCAAATTGAGTTTTTATCGCGAATATTGTTTTTTAAAAAAAATCGTTTTCGTTTGATATACAATGGTGTTGATACCAATATTTTTAATTTTGAATATAGAGTTAATAGTAGAGCAGATGACATGAGGCGCCAGCTTAGTATTCCTGACAACGCTTTTGTAATTGTCAAAACGGCGCGTTTTTCGCCTGAGAAGAATCACGAGATGGCAATTCAAGTATTGGCGTTGCTTAGGCAGAAATTTAAGATAGATGCTTACATGATTTTTGTTGGAAATACTAATAGAAATAGGATGGAGCTGATTGGAACGATGTCGGAAAAATTTGCAGTTGCTGAGTATGTAAGAATGGTTGGTGTTGCACGGGATGTTCGTCCCTACCTCGCGATTTCAGATTTGTTTATTCTGACATCGAAATCAGTAGAGACTTTTTCAATAGCGGCGTTAGAAGCGATGAGTGTTGGGTTGCCAGTAGTTATTACTGATTTGGGGGGCGCTAGAGAAATGGTAATAAATGGTAAAAATGGGTTCGTTGTAGATTGTGGGGATGCTGAAAAATTTAGTCAGGCTGTGGTTGATATTGTTAAAGGTAATTTGGAATTTAGTAATAGTGATATTAGTGATTTTATAAGCCAAAATTTTGGATTAGATAATACCAATCGTTTGTTAGAGGAATTCATTTTTTGATTATTTTTCTAATGATTTGATTTGCATTTTACAATTTAAAAGGTTAAAAGATTATGATTAAAAGAGACTTTATAGCTAATAGAGGTAATTTAAAAGGGTTTATCTTTGTTTTTTTTTTTAGAGTTTCACATTTTTTTCAAGACCATGGGGCTTTAGGTAAAATAGTTGGTCTACCATTTCGGGTTTTTTACAAGATTGTATTTAGATGGATCCTTTGCATTGATATACCGGATAGTACAAAAATTGGCGAAGGCTTAATGGTTTTTCACGGAATGGGTTTAGTCGTCCACGGAAATTGCAAAATCGGAAATAATGTTGTGATCCGACATAACACAACGATTGGTCAGAAAAAAGCTAATGGAGCTGTGCCAGTAATTGGCAACGGGGTTGACATCGGTGCCCATTCTATTATTTTAGGTGACATAGAAATTGGTGATAATTGTGTAATTGGTGCAGGGACCTTCGTGGATAAGAATATTCCGGCCAATTGTTTAGTATATGGGAGTCCTTTTGTTATTAAGAAATTATCTAATAATTAATATGGAAATAAAGTTTGTTAACCTGAATGATGACTTTGTTAGACATGGAGGAGCAGAAAAGATAGCTGTTCAACTACATAAGGAATTGAAGAAACATAATTTTGATTGTTATTTAATGGGTTCAAATTCGTTTTCAGAGAATAATCCCGTTTATTGTATCGATCAAGAAGACTACGTTAAATTTCGTTTCTTTTTGTTTTTTAAATGGAGAAATAGCGTTGTAATCTCCCACCACAGGAAGAAAACGACATTGGTTTTAATTCTCAACAGGATTTTTCGGTTGAATTTGAAGATAATTCATGTTGCGCAAAATGAGTTTTTTAATTTAAAGCGTTTTACATTGTTACCGGATAACGTAGTAGCTGTTTCAAATCGGGTAAAGGATAATTTAATTTCATACTTCGGGATTAACCCCGAAAATATTCGAGTAATTTATAACAGTGCGCCTGATTATTTTTCGGAGCATAAAAGTACGGTGGAAAAAAGCAAAGTAAGGAGCGATGAAGTGAAAATTTTATATGGGGCAAGAATAACTGATGTAAAAGGACAAGTTCGGCTAGTTAAGCATTTGAAAGGCAAATTGCCTAGTAATATAAAGATTGACTTTGCAGGTGTTGGCGAAGAGGCAGATGAGTTAAAAATGCTAGTTAAAGATGATATAAATTTTCGTTACCTAGGATATGTCGACTTGAAAGACTACTTTTTGAATTATCACTACTATATGTTGTTTTCATCCAAGGAGGGTTTACCATTGAGTATCGCTGAAGCTTGTAGTTTTAAGTTGCCGGTTATTGCTAGTGATGCGGGAGGCAATACAGAAATTGTTGAAAACACAGTGAATGGATTCATTTTTAAATCTTACGAGGATCTAGAGCATTTTTTTAATTTTGATATCCCTAGTCCTGGTGGTTCGATTTATTTGGCGATGGCCGAAAACTCCAGGCAAGTTTATGAGAATAAATTTAGGGAAGATCTGATGTTTAGGAACTATTTTAGTTATATTGAGCAGGTTACTGGTATTGGAGTTCTTAGCAAATGAGATGTTGTTCGTATTGGTGTAGAATTTTAAGATTTGATAGAAAACAATAATTTGTTGTATTATTAATCATAGGGGCATTGTGTTAGAAAATAAAAGTAATCTGAGTATTAGTGTAATAGTTAGCGTAGTATCTACGATTGGATGATTCTAATTTGTTTAGATTTTTAAGTGTTCATTTTACGATATCTCAAAAACTGTTTATGAATAGGTCATTTCTTTTTTTTGTTTCTTTTATAGTGTTTTGCAATTTGTCGTATTGCCAGAGAAAGGTGTGGAAACTTATTTGGAGCGATGAATTTAATTATAGCGGCCTTCCTGACACAACAAAATGGGGCTTTTTTGAAGGGTACCCTCATGATTTTGAAAAACAATATTGTACAAAAAAGAGATTAAGTAACGCCAAAGTTGAAAATGGCTGCTTAATTATTACTGCGAGAAAGGAAGAATTTGTAAATAAATTGGCAACAGACTATGAAAGGCAAAATCATGGAGTTGATATTCCTATAAAATACCGAAATATTCCTAGTGATAGTGTACCTGCTTGGGTGAAAAATAGATTTGATCGTAAGGCTTCTTATACATCTGCTTTTTTGGAGTCTAAACAGAAGGCGCAATGGAATTTTGGTAGGATTGATGTGAGGGCAAAGTTACCAAGAGGTTTAGGAACTTGGCCGGCAATTTGGATGATGGGGTCGGTTTTTCCGAAAACTAAATGGCCTGATTGCGGAGAAATTGATATTATGGAACATTTGGGTTGGGATTCGCTTAGGATTCATTCAAATGTTCATTTTGGTAATTCCGCTGAAAAAGAAGCCTCGCACAAAGGTATTATATCTTCAAACGATTTGTCCTCTACATTTCATGTTTACAGTATTGAGTGGAATAGTGAAGAAATTGTATTTTATTTTGATAACAAAGCGTATAATACTTTTAAAATTTCAGATGCCGATCGAGTAATTATTCAGAATGGCGCGTTAGTAAAAAATAACCCCTTCAAAAGCGAATTTTATTTAATTCTCAATTTTGCGTTAGGAGGGTGGGGTGGTAAAATTGATGATTCGATTTTGCCACAAGATTTTAGGATTGATTACGTTAGAGTTTATCAATAGTGTTTATGGTAAATGACTCATGGCTAACTATTTTATCTAAGGCTAAAGATTTTGAAATTTCGAAAGGAATTACATCTTTTGTAAACCCCTACTCAATGCTTTTATTGAAGGATCTTCCTGATATAGCAAACGATGTGGATAATTGGTGTGTAGACGGAATTTCTTTAGTGGATTCATTTAATAGAATCAAAATTGGTAAACAAGTACATAGATTCAGCTTTGATGAAACTTCAATTGCACCAAATGTTTTTAATTTTATAAAAGACCGTAATCTGAGAGTTGCAATTGTTGGTACTAAGGAAGAGTATATTAAAAAGGCAGTAATGGTTATAGAAAGTAAATATTCAATAAAAGTTGATTATTTCCGAAATGGTTTTTTTTACACAAAAGAGGAGATGGATAATTGTATAGAGTTAATATTAAATAGGAATTTCGACGTTGTAATATGCGGAATGGGTACGGTTAATCAAGAAAAATTTTTGATCGACCTCAAAAAAAAGGGATGGACTAATTTTGGGTTTACTTGTGGAGGCTACTTGCACCAAATTGCTAAAAGAGAGAAATATTATCCGTTTTTGTTTGACAGACTAGATGTGCGATGGATTTACAGAATTATTGATGAGCCAAAATTATTTAAACGTTATTTATTTGAATATCCAAAGTTTTTTATTCAGTTTCGTAGTTTTAAGAAAGAATATGAGTTTTGATAATTTGATAATCCGAATTTTAAATTTAATGAAATTTAAGAACCTATTAGAGCCTAATGAAAAAACACGATTTTTTGGAAATATTAAGCTATAACCTTTTTACCGCTGATGTTGATGAAATAGGCATTGATACGCGTTGCGTAATCAATGCCCTAAATCAATATTCTTTTGTGATGGCAGAAAAGGATGAAAAGTTTAAACAGGCATTGCACGAATCGGATGTTTTAATACCCGATGGTATTGGTATTGTTGCTGCGGCACGCTTATTGAAAGGTGAAAGGATTAAAAAGATTGCAGGTGCGGATATCCATTCCCATTTGCTTAAGAAATTGAATGAAATAAAAGGAAATTGTTTCTACTTAGGGTCTTCATACGAAACATTGATTAACATAAAAAAACGCTTAGCAAAAGAGTACCCGGCAATAAATATGCGGTTTTATTCACCACCGTTTAAAGCAAAGTTTACTGACGAAGACAATTCGATAATGGTGAATGAGATTAATGAATTTAAGCCAGATGTGCTGTTTGTTGGTATGACAGCCCCAAAACAAGAAAAATGGTCTTTTGAAAATAAGAATAAACTTAACGTGAAGATTATTTGTTCGATCGGAGCCGTTTTTGATTTTTACGGGGGCAATGTTAAGCGACCCGGGGAGTTTTGGATAAAGATGGGGTTAGAGTGGTTTATAAGGTTGCTAAACGAGCCAATACACCTTTGGAAGCGTTATATATACTACGGGCCTGTTTTTGTGTACAAGATTATTAGTGAGAAAATAAAAATGTCTCGCCTCGCAAAAAAATAACTGTAACCCAGCGTTACTTGGTTATACATTATACTTATTCATTAACCTGGTTTTACTTATAGCAGTATATTGTTCTGTAACAATTTGCTTTCTAACAGTTGCTGTACCGAAGGGAAAAGCAATGCTTTTTCCAAAGCGTCTGCATGCCGTAAATGATGCATATCGCTTGAAATAAAATCAACCAAGCCATTTTCTGCAAGCTCCTCGGCTGTCTTTTTTACGTTCTTCCCATAATAGCCTGTTAGCGAAATAGTGTTTACCTGTAATTTACACCCATAGTTTTTTATGTTTTTAAAATCATCCAATTTTAAATAGGTATACCGCTCAGGGTGGGCAAGTATGGGTTTGTAGCCCAAATCCCTCATCCGTTTAATTAAGGGTAATAAGTTTGGCGGCAAACCTATAAATGGTAATTCAAACAAAACATATTTTTGACCCATCGTCATTAGTTGTCCGTTGTTAACGAGGTCCTCGAAAGTTTCATCAAAATAATGCTCTGCCGCAGCAGCAACTTCAACGGAGATATTTTCATTAGCCAATGCTTCTTTTAAAACAGCTAGTGCACCGTTTATCGTTTCTGCATTGTTTTTATAATAGTCTGCCATAATATGTGGTGTGGCAATAATTTTAGTAATTCCAAGCTCCATCATCTTCTTAATCAAAACAATTGAATCTGCCGGTGTTGGGGCCCCGTCGTCAATGCCCGGTAGTACATGTGAATGCATGTCAACTTTAATGGATTCGTAGTTGGTTACCGCTACTGTTGATGCCGATATTTTTTCCTTTTTTTTGAAAAAGCTAAACATATTTTTTTAAATAATTTTATTACGCAATACCTGTACTTGCCTTTATACCATACGCTGCATTAGTAATAGCTGGCTGTTCACGTTTTTATAATACAAAAGACATTGGAAGCCAAAAATACTGTTTTACTTACATTGTATGTGTTTTTGGGTATACATTTTAAAACAACAGGGCAGCGAGGTTTTTGGGAATAGTAGCACAATATACTTGGCATCGGTTCTGGCAATTGGTAAAACCAATGTGCCGTAATGAGATTTTTATGTTTAATGCCTTATTTTTGTCAACGAAACAGTTAGTGTAAGAAAATTTACTGAAAAACACTTTTAAATTATTAACCGAAATGCTAACAAGTATGGCGCAAAAAAAGGCATTGGTTTGTGGTGCGGGCGGTTTTATTGGGGGGCATTTAGTTAAATGTTTAAAACAAGATGGTTATTGGGTAAGGGGGGTTGACGTAAAACAAAATGAATTTGGTAATAATTACGCGGATGAATTTGTTACTGGCGATTTGCGGAATCCGCAGGTTGTGGCTGAAGTAGTTACTGATGATTTGTTTGAAGTGTATCAACTCGCTGCAGATATGGGCGGTGCTGGTTTTGTATTTACGGGTACCAATGATGCCGCTATTATGCACAACAGTGCCTTAATAAACCTTAATGTTTTGGAAGAAATGGTGAAAAAGGGCATAAAGAAAGTATTTTATTCTTCTTCGGCCTGCATTTACCCTGAATATAACCAGTTAGATCCCGATAATCCCAAATGTTCAGAGGAATCTGCTTACCCAGCTGCCCCCGACAGCGATTATGGGTGGGAAAAACTGTTTAGCGAACGGCTTTTTTTAGCCTATGCCCGTAACCACGGCTTGGATGTAAAAATAGCCAGGTTTCATAATATTTTTGGGCCGCAAGGCACTTGGATTGGGGGGCGCGAAAAGGCACCCGCGGCGGTTTGTAGAAAAGTGGCCGCAGCTAAAGACGGCGGAGTGATTGATATTTGGGGGGATGGTAAACAAACTAGGTCGTTTTTGCTGGTTGACGAATGTATTGTTGGTATAAAAAAGTTGATGGAAAGTGATTTTTCAGGCCCTGTGAACATTGGTTCTGAGGAAATGATTTCGATAAACCATTTTGCCGAAATGGTAATTGGTATTTCGGGTAAAAACATAACCATCAACAATATTAGCGGCCCCACTGGCGTAAGGGGCAGAAACTCAGACAATACACTTATTAAGGAAAAATTGGGCTGGGCTCCCTCAGAGCCTTTGGTAGCTGGGGTAAGTAAAACGTATGCCTGGATAGCCGAACAATTAGAAAACTTGCAAATGGTATAATGGAGCCTATTGTTTTTAACCAGCTTAGCAATATTTTGCCAAGTGGCACAGCACACAGCCAAGGGCAAAAATTTGTTTTTTTGGCTAATAAGGATAGCCAAACAAATTTAACGCAATTTGCTTATGGCAGTTTTGCGCCGGGTGAAGGCAGCGGATTGCATACCCACCAAACCATGGAGGAGTTTTTTTTTATTGTGAAAGGAGAAGGGTTGTGTGTATGTGGGGCTGAGAGATACCAGCTAGGGAAGGGGGCCTTTTTACGGATTCCGGCCGGCGTGTTGCACAGCTTGGAGGCGAGTGCCGTAGAAGGGCTTGAATTCGTTTATTTTGGGGTAGCTATTTAAAACGGTGGCAGCCGTTGTTTACTAGAGCATTTTTGGTAGTTGTTGAAATAGGCTTGGGTGGGTTGGGCTTTTTGATTGGCTTTGGTAAAAGTAGATGCACATCCCTTGCTGTTGAGGCTAAACTGCTCCCGTTTTTTTAATAATGCAAAACAGAGAAAGATAAATAGTATTGTAATTGGTATAACAAACCGGTAAGTAACAAAACTGCGCATAAAAAAAACCTGCTTGTGTTAAGCAGGTTTTTTTATACAGAGTTTGTATTTTGCTATTTTTTGCTAGGGACATCCGGTGCCGTGGTAGGTGAAGCAGCGGGATTGCTAGGAACCGCAGCTGGGGTACTAACGCTAGGCAAAGACTTCGGGTCAATTTTTGTTGTTGGCCCGCCTTTTAGGAAAGCTGTTGAAATGATGCACAAAACACCAATAACAGCAGAAAAAATCCATGTGCCTTTTTCCAAAACATCGGTGGTTTGTTTAACCCCCATCAGCTGGTTGCTAAAACCGCCGATTGAACCAGAAAGGCCACCGCCCTTAGGGTTTTGTATTAAAACCACTAAGCCAAGTATAAAACAGGCAAGAACGATTAATATAAAAAATACAAGTGACATACTACGTTGTTTTTAAATGCTCAATTTGGGTTGCAAAATAAGCGGATTTAGCCGGATATAAAAAACTTAATTTTTCATACACTTCAATGGCCTTTTCATACATCCCCTGTTTAACCAATACCTCCGCCATGGTTTCTGTTACAACTTCGCCGGCTTGGTTTGAGCCAGCTGCAATGTTTTTTACTTTGTGTTCTGCGGCTTCATCAATACCTAGGTCAGTGGGCTGGGGGGCAATGCGCTTCATTTGCTTAAGCCAGTCGGTAAATTTTTTAACCTTTACACTAATATGGTCCTGCGCTTGTTGTTCCTGGGTTAGTTTAATGCCCTGCGACGCAAAATAGTCTACCGTGTGGTAAGGCTCGTTCTCTATCGGTACAGGGGCATCCTTTTCAACCGGTTTGTTATAGTCGGCCAACTGTTCCTGCAAAATGGTGTTTATCCTGGCGTTGTTAAACGGTTGTGCGTGTGTTTCCATTTCTTCTTCGGTTTCCCCCGATCCATCGCTTTCGCCATCCTCGGCAGTATCGTCGAACACAAATTTTGGCTGGGCTGTAATCGGCGCTGGCATAACCGCTATGGGCGGTATGTCAGCAGGTACCTCAATAATGGCCATATTTTCTGCCAGCGGTTCTTCAACATGGGTAAAGGCACCCGCTGCTTCATGCACCATGGGGCCATTTGCCTCAACGTTGTTTGCTTCGGTTTGGCCGGCAACGTACAACGGCGCAACAATTATTTCGTTAATCTCCGCAGTGGCAATTTCCCCAGTTTCGGCGTCGGCTGCCGATGGCTGGTAAGCTTCGTTATTTATCTTATCTGCATCCTCTAGTGGTACTACGTACACCGTAGCATTGTCGGCGGATGGTTCAATCGTTTCGTTATTTACCGCAACTAAATCCTCTAATGCTACTTCGTATACTGTAGCATGGTCAGCCTGTGGTTCATGTACAGCTTCCGCTGCCATGCTTGTATACAATAACTCCTCCTGGGACTCTTCTGATGTTATTGTGTCGGGCAAGGTTTCATCGACGTATTTATCAATGGTAACCTCATCGCTTGTTTGCAGAACGGTTTCATCCTGCATTAGCTTTTCCTCATTCAGTTTAAAATGGAACCAAAAAGGATCTGGGAAATACAGCACGGTGTTTTGGGCATATTTTTCAACACCCTCAGTGCCGTGCCGCAGCATATTTTTTACTAGCAAGTATTTTGCCACACCAAACGCGGGATACTTGGCTGTGATATTCCTCAAATCCCCCAATGCCTCCGCACCGTCCGGATCTTTTGCCGAAAGTGTCTTTAGGATGGTATATTCTTTGGTATGGCTCATGTATTATTTGGCGCGTGAATGTACAACTCTATTACCAACTGGAGAAAATGCGGTTAAACATTTCGTCACTTAGGTTTTTAAGAATATCTGGCAGCAGTTGGTTTTCTGCCTGGGTAAGTGTTAAGCTGGCCGAAAAATCAAAATCACGGCTGATGGAGTAGTCGTGGGATTCGCCCTTTACGGTGTTGTTCAGCGTCATGGTTACCCCCACCGTAAGCCGGTTGGTAGTTGCCTGGCTGGTGCCAATGCCCGATGTGCTTACAGAGTAGTTGCTGATATAAGAATTGATGATATAGTCAGCATTGTCGGTATTAACCAGCGTGGCTTTGCGAATATAGCTTTGCACGGTTTGTTTAAATTGGTCAGTCAGTTTAGGCGATAGCTGCGGGTTAATGATGCTTGCCCGGTTTTCAATATAGTTTATCTTAATGGTTTTTATTGTGTCGGGTATGCTTACGTCCCTAAAGGTATAAATACCGCAAGACGAAAGCATCGTACAAAAAACAAGCAGTATTCCTACAATGGTTATTTTTTGGCCGTTTTTAACAGGCAGGTGGTTCATACACAATTTTTTTATTCGTTAATGTCGTATTCTTTCAGTTTGCGGTACAGCGTCCGCTCGCTTATGCCAAGGTCGGCCGCGGCATCTTTGCGTTTGCCTTTGTGCTTTTTTAGTGCTTTTTCAATCAACTCCTTTTCCTTGTCCATTATGTTCAGCGATTCCTCCACCTCCTCATGCTGGTGTATGTCGTCGTCGTGGCTATGGTCAATAATCACCGGTTGGTTGTGGCCAACGCTGGGTGGCTGCTGCAAAATGTTGGGCTGCATAACCGATGGTACGTCATACAATTGCTTCTGGTCACCATTTAGAGGGTGGTCGTTCAACAGCGATTCGTGCGTGTACCTTGCCGCAGTGCCTGCCAGTGATGGGTTTTGCAAAATTTCAAGAAACATTTTTTTAAGCTCCGTCACGTCTTTCTTCATGTCAAAAAACAGCTTATACAATATTTCCCTTTCGTTGGCAAACTCACTGGTTTGGGGGGTGTGGCCTGCGGGTATAGGCAGGCGGTTTTGAACGCCTTTTTCCGGCAGAAATTTACGCAGCTCGTTACCCGTTATAATTGGCTGCGTGCTCAATACCGAAATTTGCTCCGCAATATTCTTCAATTCCCGCACATTGCCGGGCCAAGTGTAGTTTATTAACAGGGTTTTTGCTTCCTCATCCAATTGAACCGGGTTGGTTTTGTACCGCTCGGCAAAATCAATCACAAATTTTCTAAACAGTAGGTTAATGTCTTCCTTGCGGTCGCGCAGGGCAGGCACGCGTATGGGTACGGTGCTCAGGCGGTAATATAAATCCTGCCTAAACCTGCCGTTAAGGGTAAAATCAACCAGCTCGCGGTTGGTGGCCGCTATTACACGCACATCGGTTTTTTGTACTTTGGAGGAGCCTACGCGTATAAACTCGCCTGTTTCCAGCACACGAAGCAGCCGGGCCTGGGTACCCAAGGGCATTTCGCCAATTTCATCCAAAAATATGGTGCCGCCGCTCACAGTTTCAAAATAGCCTTTGCGGCTGTCAACTGCGCCGGTAAATGCGCCTTTTTCGTGGCCGAACAATTCTGAGTCTATCGTTCCCTCGGGTATTGCCCCGCAGTTTACCGCTATAAAGGAGTTGTGCTTACGGGATGACAGTGCATGTATTATTTGCGAAAAAACCTCCTTACCCACGCCGCTTTCGCCTACTATTAATACGCTAAGGTCGGTGCTGGCTACCTGTACCGCCACATTTAGCGCATGGTTTAATGCCTGTGAGTTGCCTATAATGCCAAACCTGTTTTTAATTGACTGGATCTCCATGCTGCACTTAATTTTTTAGAATATATTCTTCTGCTTGCTTCAACAATGGCAAATGTTTTTCTATAATAATCAGCAACTGCGCCGGGTAAACCGAATCATAGTCTTGTACCACCGTATGCCTGTTAGCGATTGTTTTTGATAATTTGTTAGCTACCCCATGCTTCTTTCAACGTTTGCCTAAAAATGGTATTCAGTTTATCGTACCCCGGCGAATTATCGAACTGAAAATTTTGTAAATACCGTTCAAAATGCGCTAGCCGGTTTTCCAAAAACTCATCAATTATGGGTATCCGCGCGCCATTGTCCAATTCTTCGCCGCTCATTTTTAGTACCTGCAATTCGGTTATCTCATGTTTCAATTGCACATCCAATATTTCTGCCTTAACCAGTGCGTCAAATTCCATGGGGGCCATTTCGCCAGTACGTTCTATCCAACAGCATGCCAGCAAAGGCCTTAGTATATAAAAGTATTTTTTTAACCGTACCTCTTCTTCTTTAAAATAAGCTTCGTAATTGCGGCGGGCCATGTTAAAATAATGGTACAGGCAGCTTTTGGGGTTAAAGTAATCCGTGGCCAGTTGCCTTAGCTGCCCTGCGGTGGATAATGTTTCTGTATACACCATTGGGCTACGCAACCACTCCAACAACGGTGGGTTGCTTTTTTTAAACAATAACAACGCTTTCCGCAATTCCCAGCCTGCCAAATCAATATCATTGGGCAGTATGCATTCAATATTGTCTTTTTTTTCTTCTATGGATAAATACCAGTCGTAATTATGCACATACACAAACCTAACATCCCAGTCGCTGTTGGTTGAAGCAAACCCCCAGGCCCGGCTGCCCGATTCAACTGCGTACACAATTTTTATATTGTGCTGTTGCTCCAGTGTTAATATTTCCTGTTGTATCGCTTCAATCATGTATACCTGGTACCCAGTAATTTTCTGTTAAAGCCGGAGGGTTAAAGTATTTATGCGTGGTTAGGCGGGTTGGTTTTCCACTATGTCGCCCAGCAAGGTGGCTTGTGTGCTGCTATGCACATTAACCCAAACATAATCGCCTTTTGTAAGATTGTACCCGCCCTTTGGAAAAACAACTACCTTGTTTTGTGAGTTTCGGCCCATCCAGTCGTTGCTGCTGCGCTTGCTTTCGCCTTCAATCAACACCTTAAATGTTTTGCCTAGGTCGAGTTTATTACTCTCCACAGAAAGCCTGCCTTGTAGGTCAACAATCTCCTGCAGCCTGCGTTTTTTTACGTCAAGCGGTATATCGTCAGTATATCTGCGGGCGGCCAGTGTGCCCGGCCTTTCACTGTAAAAAAACATGTAACTGTAATCGTAGGCGCTGTAGCGCATAATGGATAGCGTATCGGCATGGTCTTCTTCTGTTTCGGTACAAAAGCCAGAGATGATATCGCTGCTTATGCCGCAATCAGGCATTATCTTTTTAATCTGGTCAATTTTGGCCATATACCATTCACGGCTGTAGGTACGGTTCATCAATTGTAAAATACGGCTGCTGCCACTTTGCACAGGCAGGTGTATGTATTTGCAAATGTTTTCGTATTTGGCCATGGTGTGTAGCACATCTTCCGTAATGTCTTTCGGGTGCGATGTGCTAAACCGTACGCGCAACTTGGGGCTTACTTGGGCCACCATCTCTAAAAGGTTGGCAAAATTTACCACGCCCCCATCCGCTAAAGGGGGGGTAAAGGCATTTTCATTTAATCCATACCCCCCTTTAGGTCCAAAGGACTCCGTTGGGAGGGATGGGGGCGTCGTCTGGGGCTTCACCCAATAATAACTATCTACATTCTGGCCTAACAAAGTAACTTCCCTAAAACCCCTGTCGAAAAGGTCTTCGGCTTCGGCCACTATTGAATATGCATCACGGCTACGCTCCCTGCCTCGTGTAAAAGGCACCACGCAAAAACTGCACATGTTGTTACAGCCGCGCATGATGGATATAAATGCCGAAACGCCATTGCTCTCCAACCTAACGGGTGCTATGTCTGCATAAGTTTCATCCCTGCTCAGCTGTACGTTAACGCTTTTTTGGCCTGTTTCGGCTTCTTCTATCAAGCCCGGCAGGGTGCGGTATGCATCTGGCCCCACTACCATGTCTACCAGCTTTTCCTCTTCCAATAATTTAAACTTTAGCCGCTCCGCCATGCAGCCCAATATACCCACCAGCATGCCCGGTTTGGCCTCTTTCGCCTTTCTAAACTCGGTAAGGCGTTTGCGTATGGTTAGTTCGGCTTTTTCGCGTATGCTACAAGTGTTCAGCAATACCAGGTCGGCTTCGTCGGCGTTACGCGTGGCCCCAAAACCTTCGCCTTGTAAAATGGAAGCAACAATCTCGCTGTCGCTAAAATTCATTTGGCAGCCGTAACTTTCTATATAAAATTTTTTGGCGTAAATATTAACATCCTTTGCAAACGGCGCGTATGCCTCACCCTGCCTTGCCTCATCATGCGTTTTGCTTATGGTTTCTAACAATTCCATCCGGTAAAAACAATTTAGTTTGCAAAAATAGATAAAATTTATATAGTGTCAGTTTGGCAGTTTGTTAACAACGTTTTTAGCCCATGGGGGTATATATTTGCGCACCATAGTTATCAGGGAGGCACATGAATAAACGAATATTGTTATTTATAGTCTTTGTTGCTACCGGCATTATTTCGTTCTCGCAGGACATACCGGTGAGGCAGCTGCCTACTGAGGTTTTTAGAACAATTACCAAGGCCCAGGATACCAGTAAATGGACTTGGAAGAGAGGCGGGGTTTTTAATTTTAATATGGCCGAAGGCAGCCAAAGCAATTGGGCCGCAGGTGGTGATAACTTTTCGTTGGCCCTTACCTCGCACTTCAACTATTATTTATACTACCAACATAAAAACCAAACCTGGGACAATAACCTTGATTACAACCTTGGCTATATTCAAACGTCAAGTTCAGGCGCCCGAAAAAATGATGATAGGCTTGACTACCTATCTAAGTTTGGGTTAAGTGTAGATACGCCTAGTAACAAACTGTATATCTCCAGCCTGTTTAATTTGCGTACACAATTTTTTGCCGGGTATAATTATAACGGCTCACAAGGTTCGTTGTCATCTACCATACTGTCGCCCGGGTATCTTTTGCTCTCCATTGGGATGGACTATAAACCTGTAAAGAGTTTTTCACTGTTTCTTTCACCAATTACTAACCGTACAACACTGGTGCTTGACCCATCCCTTGCCAAGCAGGGCCTTTTTGGCTTGGATAGCGGCAAGCACGTGCTTAACCAGTTTGGTGCCTTTGCCTCCATCGACTATACAAAACCCATTAGTAAAAATGTTAATTACAAAGGCAGGTTAGACTTGTTCAGCGACTATTCTAACCACCCGCAAAATGTGGATTTGTACCTGACCAATTATTTTACGTTTAAAATAAACAGGTATCTATCGGCCAACTATACCCTTAACTTAATATACGACGATAATGTGCGCCGGTTTGGCCCCAACGGTACCAGCCCGGCCCTGCAAGTACAAAGCCAGTTTGGGCTGGGTTTTACACTGCCAATGGCAGTTGTAAAACGTGTATAAAGCCGCTATGCAATAAAAATTATTGCACAATAAATTGTCAGCGTTCGTTAAGCACTATCCGTTAAAATGGTATCCCCTCAAAAAATCGGCCACTGGCATCCGCTTTTTGCCTTCCATCTGTAGGTCGAGTATATTAACAAAGCCGTTTGCACAGGCAAAACGTATAAAGGTTTTACCATCGCTTTGCACCGCGCCGCAGGCAATATTGTGGGTGGCTATTTGTTTGCTGCTGCGGTACACTTTAAGCATTTTGCCATCCAAATAGGTAAATGCTGCGGGGTAAGCAGAAAGGCCCCTTATTAGGTTATGAATTTCCCCGGCGGTGTTTTGCCAGTTAATGTTACAGGTTTCAGTAAATAGTTTAGGGGCATGCCGTAATTGGTTTGGGTGGGTGGCGGCAAGTTCGTCTTGCGCTTGTTCCACCAATGTTCCGTCTGCCAAACCTTGTATTGTTTTGGCCAACAGGGCCGCGCCAATGGTTTTCATACGGTCGTGCAGTTCTCCGGCTGTTTCATCCGCACCTATCGCTATTTTTTCTTGCAGCAATATGTCGCCAGTGTCTATGGCATGTTGCAGTTTAAAGGTAGTAACGCCGGTTTCTTGCTCACCGTTAATAATGGCCCAGTTTATCGGGGCCGCACCGCGGTATTGCGGCAACAGGCTGCCGTGCAGGTTTATGGTACCCAGCGGGGGCATGTTCCAAACTATTTCAGGCAGCATGCGAAAAGCCACTACCACTTGCACATCAGCCTGCAGGGCTGCCAGCTCAGCTATAAATGCCGGGTTTTTTAGTTTTTCGGGTTGTAAAACATGCAAGCCTTTTTCAACCGCATATTTCTTAACCGCGCTTTCCTGCAATTTCATGCCGCGCCCGGCGGGTTTGTCGGGCGCAGTAACAACACCGGCAATGGTAAAGCCAGCCTGTACCAAGGCATCAAGCGAGGCAACGGCAAATTCTGGCGTACCCAAAAAAACAATGCGCAGCTTGTTTGTAGTTTGCATGGCGCAAAAGTACGCGTCCCGGTTAAATAATTGGCAAACCTAATTAAAGGTGGCATGTAAAGGCTTGCACCTTGGCGCAAGGTGGCCACATAACATGGCTTTCTTTTTGGGCGCAGTTTATGGTTGGTGGCAGGGCTAAAAAGCCTACTCAAAATCCGCGTACAGCAAATACTTTTTCCTTATTTTTTTAAAGGCCGCCAGCTTGGGTTGCCAGCTTTTGCGTATCTCCGCTTCTGTGCTGCCTGCTTTTATTTGTTCCATCAAGGTGCCGTTGCCGGTAAGTATTTTAAAATAATAGTCGTGCGGCGGGGTGCCTTTTGTTTGCACAAAAAAACTGTCTTTGTTTTTAAACAGGCTGTAGGCCTGCAAAAGCCAATGCAAATCAATACTGGCGGGTGCAGTTTGGCCGCTAATGTTCCATCCATGGCAAAGCCTGCCTTTTAATTTGGGGTCCTTGGCGCCTACTGTAACATGGGGGGCAAAGGCAAACAGCGTGTCGGGTAGGGATGGGTGGCCAAATATTTCAAAGGGGTGGTCTGTGCCGCGCCCTTCTGATAAAATGGTACCCTCAAATAAACAGGTGGAGGGGTACCAGTACACCGCGCCCATTGATGCTAAATTGGGCGATGGCATTACCGGCAACACATACCGGCTTTTATGGGTGTAGTTTTTGCATTTTATAACATACAGTTTAAAATTGGTGTTTTTTTCCTCAAAGCCCAGTAATTGGCTCATGGTTATCTGGTTGCTTTTCTCTTTGCGTATCACCCGCCATGGCAGCCATTCCTCACCCAACAGCATTTGGGCATATTCCCCCTCCGTCATGCCATAAACAATGGGTGTGGGCTGCATGCCCACAAAACTTTTGTAATTGCTGTCAAGCACGGGGCCGTCAACATAAAAGCCGTTGGGGTTGGGCCTGTCGAGTATAACCAAGGGCAGGTTGTTTTGTATGGCACTTTCCAAAAAATACTGTAAGGAGGAGATGTAGGTGTAAAACCGTGTGCCTACATCCTGTATGTCAAACACCAAAATGTCTAAGTCCGCAAGGTCGGCCGCGCTGGGTTTTGTTTTAGCACCGTACAGCGACACAACTTTTATGCCCGTTAACGAGTCAGTATAAGTGCCTATTTGCTCCCCGGCGTCTGCCTTACCTCTAAAGCCATGCTCCGGGCCAAAAATTTTGGTAATACTAATACCCAGTTTGCGCAATGTGTCAACCAGGTGGCTGTTTGCCACCACGGATGTAGGGTTAGCAAACACGCCCACCCGCTTGCCTTTTAGCAAGGGCAGGTACTCGGCAAACTGGTAGGCCCCCGGAAAAATTTCAGGTGTGGGGGCATGTTTTTTTGCTGCCGGGGTTTGTGCAGGTAACTGGTTGCAAAGCAAGGATATACAAAAAAATAGACACAGTTTTCTCATGCGCGCGGGTTATGTGCCGGAAAGATAGTTAAAAATAATTGCGCAAAAAACAGCTTTGGCTTACCTTGCCCCCGTTTGCATGGTTGTTGCAATATACAATGCAGGGGTTGGTGGCTTTTGGGTGTTACGTACAGCCTACGTTAGGCAGCAGGGCACATTGCATGTTTTTGTGCCAACGCCGCTTTTTTGTTTGGCCTGCTTAATTACATTAAACGCCTTTCTGCGGCAGTTAACCATACACCCAACAATTTATTCCCAAACAAAATTTTTAGCAATGAGCGAAGTAAAAAATGGTGATAAAATTAAAGTGCATTATCACGGCCGCCTGGAAGACGGTACTACATTTGACAGCAGTGCGGGGCGCGAACCCCTTGAGTTTGAAGTGGGTAGCGGCCAGGTAATACCGGGCTTTGACGCAGGCGTGCTTGGCATGAAGGCAGGCGACAAACGCACCATCAATATACCGGTAGAGGAAGCCTACGGCCCTGTGCAGGAAGATATGTTTATGGAGTTTCCGATTGACCGCTTTCCCGCAGACATGAAGCCAGAAGTGGGCATGTCGCTGAACATGAGCAATGGCAGCGGCCAAACCATGCCCGTGGTGATTGCAGAAGTGCAGGAAGCAGTGGTTATATTGGATGCCAACCACCCTTTGGCAGGCGAACCCCTAATTTTTGACCTTGAATTGGTGGAGATTGCAGGCCGCAAGCCGTTGATAATATCACCGTATTAAAACCTCACCCCCTGCCCCCTTTCCGCGCAGCAGAGAGGGGATATAGAAGAGCGTGTTTTACTGATAAAGCTTTTAAAAAAAGGTTATGTGGCAGGTTGTTGCCACATAACCTTTTTTACAGTAAATCTAATCGGCAATTTCCTTTGCCCCCTTTAGGGGATGGGGTGCGTACCCCTACCGCCGCCGCAACCACCAACCCAGCCAAATACCTGTTATGCCCCATTCAGCAAACGCATCTATAATATACCCTTTTTGGCCCGGTGTTTCATACCAAATATGGTAGGTGTATGGCTGGTTTAAATATACGATGGCCCCTACAAAAAGACTGGCTATAAAAATAGTGCCGAATGAGGGCAGGGTTATCTTGCCCAAAATCCATACCAACAGCCAAACCACCACCACATCCACGGCAAATGCACGCAACATACTCATGCCCATGTTGTTGTTGAGTGCCTTGTGGTACGATACCACTGCCCAAGGTTTGCCTTTTTGTGCATTGGTAAGCTTGTTCATGTCGTCCATATTATAACCTGGCGGCAGGGATGGCATGAAGTACGCCCCGCTTTTAAGGTCCTGGCTGTTTAGGAAGGCCATTATGCTGTCTTGCTTTGGCGTGTAGGCCTGCGATTTGTAATGGAGGTTAAGCACTGTCCAAGAAAGGAATTGTACCATAAAAA
This sequence comes from uncultured Parafilimonas sp., assembly GCA_903882935.1. GTDB lineage: Bacteria > Bacteroidota > Bacteroidia > Chitinophagales > Chitinophagaceae > JABDFW01. The sequence goes on from CAIRZB010000022.1 coordinate 29,595, forward strand.
TAATGATACCGCCCACAAGGGCGCCGACAATCGTTTTTTTCATTTGGGGTATTTGTTTGGTTGGGTACAAGGTATAAAACATTTTTAGGTTTTATTAACGGTTTGCCTAATTTGCCCCAATTAATTTTGGTTGTATGATGACAGATTATGTTTTTACAGTGGCCGAAAGGTTTATGCGGTATGTGCAAATAGATACCCAAAGCGACCCCGCCAGCAAAACATTCCCTTCCACCGAAAAACAGAAAAACCTTAGCCATTTATTGGCTGCCGAACTGCTGGCCGCGGGCATAGCAGATGCCCATGTGGATGAGCATGGGTATGTGTACGCCACCATACCCGCCAACACGCCCAAAACAGTACCGGTTGTTTGCTTTTGCAGCCACGTGGATACCGCCCCCGATTGCAGCGGCACAGGTGTAAAGCCTATTTTACATAACAACTACAACGGCAGGGATATAGTGTTGCCCGATGATACCACCCAAGTGGTTAGCCCCAACAAACACCCCTACCTGCTGCAAAAAATAGGCGAGGATATTATAACGGCCAGCGGCACCACCCTGCTGGGGGCCGATGATAAGGCCGGCGTGGCCATTATTATGGATATGGCCAACTACCTGGTTAGCCACCCGCACCTACAGCACGGGGAGATAAAAATATTGTTTACCCCCGATGAGGAAGTGGGCCATGGTACGGAAAAATTGGACATGCAAAAACTGGGTGCCGATTTTGCTTACACCTTAGACGGCGGGGAGCTGGGCACCTTTGAAGATGAAACTTTTAGCGCAGATGGTGCCCGTATAACCATACACGGCGTAATAGTACACCCCGGCTATGCCAAAGGCAAATTGGCAAATGCCATAAAAATAGCAGGCGAAATTTTGGCGGCACTGCCCACCAGCGAGTGGAGCCCGGAGACCACCGAAGGCAGGCAGGGTTTTGTACACCCTGTGGCAGTGGGCGGGCTTGCGGAACAAGCCACCATTGAGTTTATTGTGCGCGATTTTGACACCGCCAACCTGGCCCACCACGAGGCCCGGCTTAAAGCTGTTGCCGAAACGGTTGTGCAACGCCACGCCGGTGCCACCATGGTATTTGAGGTGCATGAGCAGTACCGCAACATGAAGGAGGTAGTTGATAAGCACCCCCATGTGGCCGCCTACGCAACGGAGGCTTACCAAAGGGCTGGCCTGGCTGTTAAGAAGGAACCCATACGCGGCGGCACCGATGGCAGCCGGCTTAGTTTTATGGGGCTGCCGGCGCCCAATATATTCACCGGTATGCAGGCCATACACAGCAAACAAGAGTTTGTAAGCGTGCAGGATATGCAAAAAGCCGTTGAGGTATTGGTGAACCTGGTGCAGGTGTGGGAACAAAGCAGCTGACCACGATTCTTCTTATGCGCCAGAAACACGATTGCGCACCGGTCTGTCAGTCTCCCGTTTGACCGGGAGACATTGTTGGGATTTACGAAAAAGCAGTCTGACGGTCTCCGTCTGACTGCTTTTTCAGGTGAATCCGTCAAATCTGGCTAAAATCGTGTATAACCCCGCCTGCGGTTGTATCACCACAACCGGACAGCTTGCCTGTTACACGTGGGCTATGTGGTAGGCCATTGTGCATAATCCCAATCCCCAAATCAGGTGAATCAGAAAAATCTGGCTAAAATCGTGGTCAACAATCGTGGTCAAGATTCATAGTCAAAAACATTTTTACCATCCCCATTAATTTATCTTACATTTCCAAAAATTTTGACATATGGAACTCCTTGGATCCTATTGGTGGGTACTCCTAATTGCTTTTTTCATCTTCAGCGGCTTGGTAACCGTTAACCAAGGCTATATTTCTGTTATTACCATGTTTGGTAAGTACCAGCGTATTTTGCGGCCGGGCCTGCGTTTTAAGCTGCCCCTGCTGGAAAGCGTGTACAAGCGCATCAGCATACAAAACCGCTCGGTGGAACTGGAATTCCAGGCTGTTACGCTTGACCAAGCCAATGTATATTTTAAAGCCATGCTACTGTACGCCGTGCAGAACGAGGAGGAGGAAACGGTAAAAAAAGTAGCCTTTAAATTTATTAGCGAGAAAGACTTGATGCAGGCGATGATACGTACCATTGAAGGCAGCATCCGTGCCTTTGTGGCCACTAAAAAACAGGCGGAAATATTATTGCTGCGCAAGGATATTGTGGAATATGTAAAGGAACAAATTGACCATACCTTGGAAGAATGGGGCTACCACCTGCAAGATTTGCAGATAAATGATATAACGTTTGACCAAGCGGTGATGGAAAGCATGAGCAAGGTAGTGGCCAGCAATAACCTTAAGGCCGCCGCTGAAAATGAAGGGCAGGCGCTGTTGATTACAAAAACCAAAGCTGCCGAGGCCGAAGGTAACGCCATCAAAATATCCGCAGAAGCGGAGAAAGAGGCTGCCCGCTTGCGTGGGCAGGGTGTGGCCCTCTTCCGGGAGGAAGTAGCCCGGGGTATGAGCCAGGCCGCCGAGCAAATGAAACAAGCCAACCTGGATACCAACGTTATACTGTTTAGCATGTGGACAGAAGCTATTAAGAATTTTGCCGAGGCTGGCAAGGGCAACGTGATTTTCCTAGACGGCAGCCCCGAGGGCATGGAAAAACAAATGCGGCAGATTGTTGCAATGACAAAAATTGACCAAAACAAGGCCCAGGGTATTAAATAAAACCTGTTAATCAATCGCAGGGTTTAATAATTTTCAGGATAAGTGCAGATGGTGTTGAAGAAATAGCAACTGTGCTTATCCTGATTCTCATAATGCTAAAGAATTTATTTGAAATATCTTGTAGAATTGAGCATTTAGCTTGTTTTTAAACCGAGATAAAATAAGGTTACGTACTGAAATATAGCTGGTGTTTTTTAAATCAAATTCATTAATGGATGGCCTTATGGCTTAAAAAACCAAATATTTGCAAGCATTTCGGTTTTGACTAAATTTAAATTTGGTAACAAATGAAAAGTCTAGTGAAATCGTTTTCACTAAGCTTTCTGCAATCCCTTTGCTATATTCCATTTCAGCGGTTTTACCAACTATTTTTCAGTAATATGCCTAAAACAACCACTTCCAAGGTGAACTATATGGTTCTTTTTAAGTGAGGTATGTATAAGAGTTGAATTTGAAAGTGGGTTTAAAATATTAGGATTTTTAAAGTGCAATGTACTAGATGATTCTAGTCATTTCCAAGATTTTCTCTGAGAGTGTTAAGGGAATTTCTGATTTTTTTTCTTTCTCTCTTGGTTTTAAAAAGATAAGACATAAAATCGATTGCTACTTGGAAAGACACACAGCATATGTATATAATATCAAGAAATGCTCTCAATAGGTGAGAAATAAACGGGCAAAGGGTTAAGGCAACCGTAAAAGAGATAGTACATATGTTCGAAGGTATTATAGTACGTGATAGTATATAATAGTCAAGTGGGGCATGTTTCTTGTATAAAAAATAAAACACAAGTACTATGGAAATAAAAAACACTGAAACAATACCATTTTTAATATTACCGACACCTATTCGAAACGTTTTATACAAAACATAAACATGAAAAAGTAACACAATTATATTGATAACAAAAAGTGCGTGGTATAAAGCGTCGGAAGTTAAAAAGCCATCATATCCTGATAATATTAAGATAAAAAGGGAATATAAAGCTGCAAACAAATAGGACGCCTTGAATGAACCATTAAAGGTAAAATCACTATCTTTAATATAATCTTTAATATACTTGTCTGTTTCAATAAATTTCTTTTGAATGTCTGTACTTAATCTACCTCCATATTTACCTAATTCTTGATTTGATTCTAATGCACGCTGCACAATTTTAGAAAAATATGCTAATATTATTTTAGCAACTTTCGGTGCAGGAGAATGAATAATTAGAGTAATTCTTTCGCTAAAGCTTTCAACCGTGTAAATAAAATTGAATACAATGGCAACATGAAAAACTGTTTCAAAGTTTTTTAATTCCAACTCCATTAATTTTAGTTTTCTAAGGGTACAGTAAAGTTTAATTCAAAATAGTATTTGATATTTTATCTAGTGATTCAAATCTAGTATTTAGATTTTTTGCGAGTTTGCTGTCATTGAATGATCCTATTGCTGAATAATCATTTATTTTTTCGGCTCTGAACATCATATCATCCGCGATAATAAAATGATTAAACTCACCCATTGGGGAATAACTCGGAATTAATTTCTTTAGACTAATCTTGTCATTTTGTTTGTGAGTGCTTAATATTAATTTCAAAGCACTTGAATCCAAATCCGGATCACTTTCGAAAATTATACTTAGGGGTATATCACGCCCAAGAAATTCCTTTAAGCTTGCCATATAATATTCATTATTTGATACACATTTATCAAAACGGCCAGTATAAATTTTTATGTATTTTTTCGCCGTTCTAAAAATATTTGCCAAGACAATAGCAGCATGGTCTGGACCTGAATTTGTAAAAATGGATTTATCACGCCCAGTTGCTAGATTTTCTATTGCAACCTTATAGGCTTGAATTTCAACTGATTTGTCAGTAATTTGTTGGGTTTCTTCAGAGTTGTCGATAGCAAAGTCGTTAATAGCCATAATAAATAGGGTATTTGTTGCAAAAGTAGTTGACTTTTTATGTTTTTTGGATAAATTTGGTTTTATCTATATCCTTAATGGACATTTTAATAAGCAATCTTCGCTAGAATTCGGCTAAATTAAAAATATGTGTATTTCTGATGGTGATTAAAGTGTTAAAATATAGTTAAATTAAATATTTTGAATTTGAATATCTTAGAAACGTATTTGTTGAAAATCGAAACGGCGATAGAAAGAGAAATCTCTTAAAAAAGCGTACCGCCCCAACCAAATAAAATAGCCCCACCAAACGGCGGGGCTATTTTATATACATCAACTCAAATTCACCTAATCACTAATAAATTCCTTCAGCCGTCGTTCTACTATTGGCCATTGCCACCGTTATTCTCTTCTCCGCTGTTATCAATATTAAGGGGATAGCCATAGTTGCCTTCGTAGCCGGGGTACACGCCTTCAATCCTAACCGTGCCATGGGCGTTGGCCAAGGCTGCCTTTAGGTCGTCAAGCTTGGCTACCGGCTGGCCGTCAATACTGGTAATCACAAATCCTTCCTGCATGCGGGTGTTTTTCAACAGGCCATTACCCAGTTTTTTCACCAACACGCCACCGGCAATGTCGTTCTTTTTGGCAGTGGCCGCATCCAGTGTTGTTAACTCGCCACCCAGCTTTTCAAAAAAGCTTTCGGTCTTTACCACATTGTAGTTGCCCGCTTTGTTTTTAAGCGTAATACTTACGTTGTTTTCTTTGCCGTTGCGTATATAGGTAATGGTTATTTTATCGCCTGGCTTGTAACGGGCCACCTGCTCCTGCAATTCGGGGCCTGTAGCAACTGTGGCACCATTTATTTTTGTTACAAAATCACCCTCTTTTAAACCTGCTTCTTTTGCGGCCCCATCGGGTGCCACGCCCGAAACAAACACCCCGTCCCCATCTTTAATGCCCAACTCTTTCTTTTTTTCCTCGGGTACATTATCAGATGGGTAGGATATGCCCAAGTAAGCCCTTTGCACGGTGCCAAACTTTACAATATCGCTCACAATCTTCTTTACTATGTTTACCGGTATGGCGTACGAATAACCCGCATACGAACCCGTGGGCGATGCGATGGCAGAGTTAATGCCAATCAGTTCGCCGGTGGTGTTTATCAAGGCACCACCGCTGTTGCCGGGGTTAACCGCAGCATCTGTTTGTATAAACGATTCAATGGGCCTGTCACCTTTGTTAATGCCTATGGAGCGGGCTTTGGCACTTACGATACCTGCTGTAATGGTTACATCCAAATTAAGGGGGTAACCCACGGCAAGCACCCATTGGCCAAGCCTTACCTCGTCGCTGTTGCCGTACACCAAGTAAGGCAAACTGCCGCCGCCGTCAATTTTTATTACGGCTAAGTCGCTGTTGGGGTCGGCACCCACCACGCTGGCTTTGTAGGTTTTGCGGTTGGTAAGCGTAACATTTATTTCGTCTGCTCCGTCAACCACGTGGTTATTGGTAACAATGTAGCCGTCGTTGCTGATGATAACGCCGCTGCCGCTGGCACGCTGCTCGGGTATAACCCTGGGGCCGTTAAAAAAATCAGAGAAGGGGTCGGTATCACCAAAAAAGTCAGAAAAAGGGTTTTTTTGCTTGGGTAGGTTATTGCTTACCTGCCTTTGCTTGGTACGGGTTTTAATATGTACCACGGCAGGGGTGGAGGATGTTGCGGCCGCCGTAAAATCAACCGGGCCGGCGTTGTTGTTTTTGTCAAAAAAACCGGCATAGTTCACCGGCAGTTTACCCTGCTCCTGGTAGCCGGTAAACTTAGTCTGCATCCACTTACTATAGCCCCACACACTCAAAAATGCTGTTGTAGCGCTGATAAAGACAACCAATAAAATGTTTTTGAGTTTCATTGTACGTGTAATTTTAGTCAATCAAATATAGTCAAATACTGTGCCTTTCGATAACAAAGAAACAAACCGGTTTAATAGTTTGCTGATAACGCATTGCCATTTAACAAATGTTTGACGAAGCTTGTCGTAGTAGGTGGCAAATTTACAGCTTTGGCACTTTGTAGCAGATAGGCGGGTGCAAAAATGTCATAACTGTATGTTGTAGCATAAAACTATTACGCGTTACAGGTGTCTGGTTGCAAGTTGCCGGTTCCCAGTTGCAAGTTGCAGGTTTACAGTTACTAACCTGTAGTGGTGGATGGGCACGTGAAACCTGTATCAAGTACCTGCACCAAGTAACCTAATCCTGCACCCCATTACAGTGCCATTAAAAATGCCATCGTGTCAATACCGTCGGCATAGTCATACAGCGTTGGCGACTGTGCCGAGCCAAACGGCAGGTAACCGTGCCCAACTATACATTGCAGGTCGGGGTTGGCCCGCAAGGTTTGTGGTAGTGCCGCTGCATCAGTAATAAATTCATAATGCACTTGGCTTACCGGCGAAAAAGGCGAACTTTGTTCCGTTAGAATCACCGATTCGTTGGTCATGTAATACTTGTTGTTCATCAGCAATATGGCCAGGTGGTAGTCAAAATTATGCCGGTACTTATGAAAGTCAGCAAAATGGCTGTATTTACGCAAGGCCGTTAGCAGCGGCAAAAAATCATACCCTTCTGGTACGTACAGTTTGGTAACGTTGCGGCAGCCGAGGCCAAAATACAATTGTATGTCGTCGGCCAGCAGGCCCAGTTCTTCCGGCGTTTCGGTGCCGTTAAGTACGGCGGCAGAAGTGCGGTTGCGGCGGATGATGTTGGGGTATTTGCCAAAATAATAATCAAAGTACCGGGCAGTGTTGTTGCTGCCGGTGGCAATATAGGCATCGCAGCCTTTTAGGTTTTCGGCAAACGCAACCAGGCTGTCAATTTCTGCATCCCACTCCACCAGTTTTGCCACCAAATGCTTAATAAGCACACTGTCTTTGCTGGAGGCTTTTACCATAGCCTTATGCCCGGCCATAAATACGCAGAGCAGATCGTGAAAGCCTACCAGCGGTAGGTTGCCTGCCATTACCAGCCCTACTTTTTTGGGGGCAGGGTTATTGTTGGTTATGTTGTAATGCGTGGCCCAAGCCTCTAGCGCGCCCTGCTGCAAAAAATATACAGTAATGTTTTTTACGGCCGCCTCAATAAACTCAGGCACAAACCAAGGGTTCTCCCGGCAGGCCTGTTCTTTAATATTTTCAAAGGTTTCGTTGCCGCCTGTTATATAATGGCTTAATTTCACCAATAAACCAATTCGTTGTTGCTTGTTCATCTTTTCGGCCTTAATTTTACAGCGCAAAAGTATTGGTTTTCAGTGGCCGGTTGCCGGTTTATGATTTTGTATTTGTTGCAATTTGGCCCGTTTTGGTATGTATTACTATATTTGTGGTGCTTGCAACAGGTTGGGTAAGCAAATGGCCAAGGTTTTTTTAGGGCACATTTGTAACAGCATACCACAAGCACACAACTGAGGACAAACAACTAAAAACCACAAACAATAAAGCTTTTTTTATGGCAATTAAAATTACAGAAGAATGTATTAATTGTGGCGCATGCGAGCCCGAATGCCCCAATAACGCAATTTATGAAGGCGGTGTTGAATGGGCCTTTGCCGATGGTACCACCGTTAAAGGCGCGGTTGTATTGATGGATGGCACAATAGTTGATGCCGGCGACCATTTTGAGCCAGTAGCTGTGGATACCTATTATATTACCCCCAACAAATGCACTGAGTGCCAAGGCTTTCACGAGGAACCGCAATGCGCTGCCGTTTGCCCGGTTGACTGCTGCATACCCGATGAAATGTACCGTGAAACAGTGGAAGAGCTGTTGGCGAAGAAAGAAAAAATGCACATTTAACGCACAAACCCCTGTGCGGAAGTTTTGTTGCAAACAGAAAAAAAGCTGTGTACCTTGCTGCTTAATGATTGTTGCTGCATAAGCGACATTAAATAAACAGGTGATATTTCCTGTAGTAGAGGTGAAGGATCAGTAGTCCTTCACCTTTTTTGGTTGTATAGCCTTCGTGCAGCCGCCCGGTTGTGTTATGGGCAGCATTTTATGTATGTAAAAGGTCGGTTTCTACAAAATTTTGGTTTAACCTTATTTTGAGGGGCTATTGCCAACTGCCACTAACTTTTATGCCTTTCGCTGTTATGTCTTTTTTTTGGTTTAACCCAAAAAAGAAACAAAAAAGTTCAAAGGCAGGGCGCGGATCCCCCAGGTGTCTCTGCCACCCCGCGCCTCCCCATGTGCCACAGCGCACTTTTTATATCTTGGCTTGTTGCATGATACGTTGGTTTTATGCACGCTGTATTTTTTGGCTGGTGTTTTTGTATAGTTTATGCTGGCTTGCCGCTGTGGGATTTGGTGTTCTAAATACCGTTGGCAATTTATAATGCTATGCCGCCTTTCTTAATTGTAGAGCCTAAGAAATTATAAGCTTTTGCGAAAATTGCATTGCCGGCTAAGTATTGTATGATTTTTGGCAAGCCACAGTGATGCCTACTAAAACTACAGGCTGGGCCTAATTAAACACGTACACCAACGCCCTAATGTCGGCTGGCGATGTGCGGCAGCACCCGCCAATAATGCTTGCCCCGGCCTGTTGCCAGTGTTTGGCCTCGGTAATAAAATCTGCGTGGCCCTCGCTGGGTAGCCAGCATTTGTGCGCCGCATCCCAAGTTTCGCCTTTGTTGGGGTACACCATAATAGGGGTGGCGGTGGTTTGGCGGGCTATGGCCACCAACTGGGCCACAAACTGCGGCGGCGTACAGTTTACACCCACTGCCACCATATTGCTGCTTTGGTTGGCCAGTGCGGCACAATCGGCAAACAGCTGCCCGCTGCAGGCATGTTGCCCATCCTTGCAGCTAAAGCTTAACCAAAACGGCACCTGTTTAAACTCCTGCATCACTTCCACCAACGCCAAACCCTCCTCTAGGCAGGGTATGGTTTCGCACGCCAATAGGTCGGCCCCGCTGTTGGCCAGCACCTGTATGCGTGGCCGGTGAAAATCCTTCAGTTCCTCCACGGTAAGGCCATAATCGCCCCGGTACTCCGACCCGTCTGCCAGCGAAGCCCCGTACGGCCCCACGGAGGCTGCCACCAAGGGGTAGCCTTTAACCTTACCGCTTTGCAAGGCCTGCTCACGGGCCTGCAAGGCCAGCGAAACACTCAGCCGCATCAGGTCTGCCGCCTGCTGGGCACCGTAGCCATGTTTGGCAAAACCCGTAAAACTGGCCTGGTAGCTGGCGCTGGTAATTATTTGGGCACCGGCCAGCAGGTAATCGTAATGCACCGCCTGTATAAGGGCCGGGTTTTCGGTAAGCAGCTTGGCCGACCATAACGGGTGGTTTAGGTTGGCCCCCCGGCTTTCCAGCTCGGTAGCCAACGCGCCGTCCATAATAACGGTGGTATATTGCTTAATCAATGTTTGTAGTGTCATATAGCCAGGCCTTTGTTGCGCGAATTAAAACGAATTACACGAATTTATCCGTATAATAAATGGAAAATTATGCCAACCATTATTTTAGCAGCGTAAAATTGCATACATCAGGTGCACCCGCCTGTATATTATTTGGCTTTTTTAATTCGTGTAATTCGTTCAAATTCGTACAAAAAAATAGTTCGTTCGTATATGGAAAACATAAAAATAGCCACTGCCCAATTTGAGCACCAAAGCGGCGACAAAACCTATAACCTTGCCATGATTGACCAGCTTGCTGGCGAAGCTGCCGCCCAGGGTGCGCAGGCGGTTGCTTTTCATGAATGTTCAGTCACGGGTTACTCGTTTGCCAGAACGCTTGGCAAAGCCCAAATGCTGGCCCTGGCCGAATACGTGCCAAACGGGCCTAGCATACAAACCCTGGTAGCCATTGCCACAAAACACAACATTGCCATACTTGCCGGCCTGTTTGAGAAGGACGCTGCCGATAACCTCTATAAAGCCTATGTGTGTGTTAGCAAAAACGGCCTGCTGGCCAAGTACCATAAACTGCACCCTTTTATAAACCCCCACCTTACCCCCGGCAACAGCTACTGCGTGTTTGACCTATACGGCTGGAAATGCGGTATATTAATTTGTTACGACAACAACATTGTTGAAAACGTGCGGGCCACCGCCTTGCTGGGGGCCGATATTATTTTTATGCCGCATGTAACCATGTGCACACCCAGCACCCGGCCTGGCGCGGGTTTTGTAAACCCGGCTTTATGGCTGGCGAAGGAGACCGACCCCACCAGCCTGCGCATTGAGTTTGACGGCCTGAAAGGGCGCGAATGGCTGATGAAATGGCTGCCCGCCCGCGCCTACGACAATGGCATTTACGCCATATTTAGCAATGCCATTGGGATGGATGGCGACCAATTGAAAAACGGCTGCAGCATGGTGGTTGACCCTTTTGGCGATATTGTTGCCGAATGCCGCAAGCTGGGTAACGAAGTGGTTACCGCCACCCTTACGCCGCAGAAACTGACCGATGCGGGCGGCTACCGGTACCGCAAAGCCCGCCGCCCCGACCTGTACCGCGACATCATCGGCCAGCCACATGTGGCCGACCAGAAGGTGGTGTGGCTGTAGATGGATGATGTATGCGGTTTGTTAGCGTAACGGGCGAAGCCCGCGCCGTGGTAGAGGATCAGTTAGCAGAACGTAAACCCTGCAAGGGCGGCAACTGTCAGTCACGCCAAAGCGTGATGAGGTTCATCGAAAACTGGCGTATTGACGTACTAACTGATCCCTGAAAGGGGGGATACTTTGGCATTTTTTTTAAGGCCGATGCAACTCCGCGTCGCGACATAGCCCGCAGTGCCAAAATGACCGTATTGAAAAAAAGAATTTCAGTAAAATGACCAACGATAACATAACAGCTTTTTGGGTTTGGTTTTCAGAAAACTGCCAAAGTTTTGGAAATCATTTTGAAAATACTGCACTAATTAAAGAATTGGATAAAAGGGTATCTGGATTAGGAAACCTTACTTGGGAGGTAAGGCCAGGAAAAAAGTCTGCCAAAGCATTGGTTATATCCCCGAATGGTAATTTGGAGTTGTTGCCACTAACAAAACAAATTGTGGCAAATGCCACAGCGTGTGCAGGTTGGGCGTTTTATTACGCTAAACCGCCTAAGACTTGGGAGTTGATTTTTAAAATTAAGACCCAAGATTCCATGTGGGTCGAAATTGACGCTTCCGGGTGGGAATATATCCTGTTAAGATACGAGGATGGGATGTTTGAAATTGTTTTAAAGGCATTGGCTATTTATGAACTTAACGATGGCGATAAGCAAGTTGCGGCGGAAATTCTGTTGGATGGAGTGATGGGTGAGGAGTTGAGGATGACAACAATCTGTTCGGTTGATATAGTACTGGAATTTGAAGATGCCTACCAGGACAAAGGGTGCAATATAAAATATCTGTTAAACCATATGAATAGCTTGCGGTAAAAGGCAGGCATGGCCAACTTCGCCGGGAGCCAAGTAAATTCTGTTAGTGTATGTGCTGAATGTTGGGTTTGATTCGGCGGCACGATAATTGTTCGTCTATCCCAATAAAAAAGAAATTTAGGCTAAACATTCAAAACATCCGGATTAATCCAAAAAGGGAAGCGCGCGGCGCCAACGTAGCAACGCCCATGCTACAATCCCAAAACCCAGCCTCCTCCCGAGCCTGTTTGGCAAATCATTCCCCTGAATAGTAACCCACAACCGCCCCTGCCCGCCGCAATTTCACGATATTGGTGGGAAAAAAACTTGTAGTAATGGAGGCAACTATTTTTGGTGTTATAGCTGGCAGGCAGCCCGGCAACCCAGGTTGGGAAAATTTCGCCAGTGGGGAGATATATGGCCGGTATATTTGCCGTAGCTAATTGTAAGGTAATTGACAGATAAAGAAACAAGCAATGGAAAATACAGGCGAAATAATTTTGTTCCAAACCCAGGATGGGCAAACCAAAATACAAGTACGGCTAATGGGTGAAACTGTTTGGCTTACTATTGATCAAATGGCAGAATTGTTTCAAAAGTCCCGTTCCACTGTAAACGAACACATTTTAAATATTTTTACTGAACGAGAATTACAAGCTGAAACGGTTACAAGAAAAATCGGAATTTCCGATTTTTCTACTAAGCCAACCAATTATTACAACCTTGATGTTATTATTTCTGTTGGTTACCGGGTAAAATCGCACAGGGGTACTCAATTTCGCATATGGGCAACCCAACGTTTGCGGGAATACCTGGTTAAAGGCTTTATGCTGGACGACGAGCGGTTAAAAGCTGCCGGCAATACCAATTATTTTAAAGAACTGTTGGAGCGTATAAGGGACATACGCAGCAGCGAGAAAGTTTTTTACCAGCAGGTGCGCGATATTTACACAACCAGTATAGATTACGACCCGCAGGCCAAACAGACCCAACAATTTTTTGCGGTAGTACAAAACAAACTATTATGGGCTATAAGTGGCAATACCGCTGCTGAAATTATTAAAAGCAGGGCTAACGCAAAAGAGCCAAATATGGGCCTGACAACTTGGGCAAACGGCCCCGGCGGGGCAATTCGAAAAACAGATATTATTGTAAGTAAAAACTACCTTACGCAGCCGGAAATTACAGCTTTAAACCTTTTAGTCGAGCAGTTTTTGGCGTTTGCCGAGGCCCAGGCACAAGCCCAAAAGCCAATGTATATGAAAGACTGGATTAAGAAGCTGAACGATATATTAACCATCAACGACCGGGAAATATTAGAACATGCAGGCAAAATAACCAAGCAGCTTGCAGATGAAATTGCAGGAACTCAATTTGAAGTTTATAACAAACAGAAGCAACAAACAGACCAGGCCGACAGCATAAAAGAACTTGAAAATGATATTAAGGCCCTTAAACAAAAAAAGGACAAACCCAAAAAATAAGGTGCGCCTCGTTCTGCATTATGGAGAATACGAGTATCCCCCTGTAACCCTGCTTTGTGCCTTTTACTTACTTATTTGCAAAGAAATAACAAATAAAAGCAAAAGAAGCAAGGTTTATTACCCTTCTCTTCTGAGGAGTTAGCGATAAAGCTCTTTGGAGGTGTAATAAAAGCCAGACTCCTGTTTGGAACTTGCTTCGGCAGGGCACTCCACCCGCATTGCCCCGCAGCGTTCTTATGGATGAAAGGAGTGTTATCGCGACTTTGTTGGGACAGGCTACAACAGGCGATGCCATGAAATACTGTTGGTGGTACTAAAAACGGTAAATAGTGAATGGCGCGCGGTGAAGGCAGCCTTTTGAGGCAAAATAACCCCATCCTACAATCCCAAAACCCAGCCTCTTCCCGAGCCTGTTTGGCAAATCATTCCCCTGAATAATAACCCACAACCGACCCTGCCCGCCGCAATTTCACGATATTGGTGGGAAAAAAACTTGTAGTAATGGAGGCAACTATTTTTGGTGTTATAGCTGGCAGGCAGCCCGGCCAGCTTGCCTGCCACTGGGCAAAAGGCCTGACAGCGCGTGCCATGGCTAACAGCCTGGTGAAAATACCCTATTTTATTTTTATGCTTTTTTGCATTTTTACCTGTATCATTTTTTGCCCCAAACCCATGCCTGCAAAGGGTTATAGCTATAAGGCTACTGTACACCCAAAAATAGGGGTTTGTAAAAAACGAGTTGTGCTGAAACCCTTTATTGGCGGGCAATTGGCGGTTTCCCAGTTTGGGGTGCGACACCCAAAAGTGGTGTCACATATTGTCTCATTTATGTACCCAAATGCAATGGCTACATGCCTTTTACCGCTTTCCCATTCCGGGAAACGGGACACCCGTTTTGGGTGTCTCAAACTGTCTCATTTTTGCCAAGGTTTTGTGTACAGCCTGGTTTACGTCCGCAGTTTACTGCCATGCACCCGCAGCTGCCCGGCACGGCGTTTGTATACCTGTACCAAACAGCTAACCATGGAAAAAAGAATATTCGGTGTCGTGTTAATTGTACTGGGCATTATAGGGCTTGTAATGGCCGGTGTGGGCTTTATGCACAGCAGCGGCGGCACCTACAGCATCAAGAGCATTATTTTGTACGGGGTATTGGGGCTGGTGTTTTTTTCGGCCGGCGTGCGCATGATTACCAACACGGCAGACAAGGTTACCTAACTGCTAGGCCTTAGCCCCTAAGTAACAACCACCGCTGTCAACAAACTGCAGCGTCATAACTGCCTCCGCAGGTATTACGGGGCTTAGGTCCGTTTGAAGGTACATGTGCAAAGTCTTGTCAGGCCTAGGCGTTCGCCGTCGGCAGTACGGCTTTTACCATCCGGTGTTTACCCTGCATATCGGTTTGCAATTCAACCCCTGTAAAACCGTTGTTGGCCAGCAAAAGGCAAACTTCAGCTCCAAAGGCCTCATTGATCTCAAAAAATAGCAGCCCATTGGGCCGAAGGTGGCGCAGCGCAAACCGGGCTATCTGCCGGTAAAACAGCAGGGCATCATCATCCGGCACAAACAAAGCGGTATGGGGTTCAAAGCGGGTAACGTTATCGCGCATGGCAGCAGATTCTGCATTTTTAATATACGGTGGGTTGCTCACAATAATATCAAATATTGGCAGGGGCGGCCATTGTAGTTCATTCAATATATCGGTTTCATAAAACGTGATGGGTGCTTGCAAATCGGCCGCATTTTTTTGCGCCACCTGCAAGGCCGTTGCTGAAATATCCAGCGCATGTACATCCCAGCCGGGCCACTTTTTCTTTACCGCAATGGGTATGCAGCCGCTGCCGGTGCCAATATCGAGCAGGCGGGTTACAGGTTGCAAGTTACTGGTTACAGGTTGCCCGTTACTGGTATCATTCGCTTCATCCTGGAACTTGCAACCAGCAACCTGTAACCAGCTCCCCACCACCCATTGCACCAGTTCTTCCGTTTCGGGACGGGGTATCAGCACATTGTCATCTACGTAAAATTTTAGGCCGGCAAACCAAGCTTCGTGCAGCACATATTGCACGGGGGTATGCTGTAGCAACAGGGCTTGCATGTCTGCCAGTTCTTTTTGGGCGGCGAGGCCAACGGGCATCTGTTTGTTAACAATGCGGTCAATGCGCCGTTGGCCGGTAACATGCTCAATTATCAGGTCGGCAATATTGGCCGCCTCGCGGTTATCGTACAGCCCGTACAGCGCAAAAAGCAGCTGCCGGTGCGCTTCTTGTATTGTCATTGTGCAATGTTAGTATCTTTGGGGCGAATGGACAATCACGAATTATACATGCGCCGCTGCCTGCAACTGGCTTTATTGGGTGCAGGCGACACAGCCCCCAATCCGATGGTGGGTGCGGTGTTGGTGCATGGACGGAGGATAATTGGCGAGGGCTACCACCGCCAGTATGGCCAAGCCCACGCCGAGGTTAACTGCATAAACAGTGTGGCGGAGGAGGATAAGCACCTGGTGACACAATCAACCATATATGTGTCGTTAGAGCCTTGCGCACATTTTGGCAAAACACCGCCTTGCGCAGATTTAATTATACAACAGCGTATACCTAAAGTGGTAGTGGGCTGCCGCGACCCGTTTGAAGCGGTGAATGGCAAGGGCATTGAAAAACTGCAAAACGCTGGCATTGAAGTGATAACGGGTGTGCGTGGGCAGGAATGCCAACGCCTAAATAAGCGTTTTTTTACTTTTTATACAAAGCAGCGGCCATATATTTTGTTGAAATGGGCGCAAACCGCAGATGGCTACATAGCCGGTGGGGGTACGGAGCATTTATTGATCACCAACGCCATTGCCAATAAACTAGTACACAAATGGCGCACAGAGGAGGCGGGCATACTGGTAGGTACCAATACTGCCCGGCTGGATAACCCCACGCTTGATAACCGGCTTTGGGCAGGTAAAGCCCCGGTTAGGCTGGTGTTGGACATGCACCTGCAATTACCCCCAACGTTGCAGTTGTTTGACGGCCGACACAAAACAATTGTATTGAATGCCCATAAGCAGGAAGAAGCAGGCAATATTACGTACCATAAGCTAACAGAAGACGTTGGCTTGGTACAACAAATACTGGATGCCTGTTGCCAACACCGCATTTTGAGTATTATGGTGGAAGGTGGGGCGAGGCTGTTGCAAAGTTTTATTGACAGCGGCCTGTGGGATGAGGCCAGGGTGATTACCAACGAGGCCTTGTTTATAGGGGAGGGATTGCCCGCGCCACGGTTACAGCGGCTGACCCACCGATACAGCGAAAAAATATTGGGCGACAGGGTTGATTATATAGAGCGTTGATTTTTAAGATGGATGGGATGTTAGTGAAATCAGGGTAAATAAGATAAAGCCAAAGAATAAGCGTTCCATCCCAAAAAACAGAGCATAATACACATGATTGAAACGGATATTTACCAAACCATTGCGCAACCTTCCATAGCAGAGTTTAAAGACAGGGGCAGCCGGTTTATAGCGTATAGTTACCCCATTAGGTCCGCTGAAGAGTTTAAGGAGAAACTGCAATTACTTAAAAAAGAACACCCAAAGGCAGTACACCATTGTTTTGGCTACCGGCTGGGCTTGGACGGAAACAACTACCGGGTGAGTGATGACGGCGAACCATCAGGAACGGCAGGCAAGCCCATACTGGGCCAGATTGACAGCAAGGGGCTTACCAATGTGCTGATAATTGTGGTACGTTATTTTGGAGGCACCTTATTGGGTGTGCCCGGGTTGATAAACGCGTATAAATCTGCCGCCAGCATGGCACTACAGTTGACCCCTTTTACGCAAAAGCCGGTAATGGTCCGCTGGACCGTAACCTTTGACTATACCCAAATGAACGATGTGATGCGTTGGGTGAAAGCCTTTAACTGCGAAGTGGTTCAGCAGGAAATGCAATTGTTCTGCAAACTTGTGGTGGATGTGCATAAGGCAAAAGCCACCGAGCTGCACACCTTACTAGGCGATTTGCGTGGCGTGGAAGTGGCAGCGGTGTAGGCGCCCTTTCTAAATTTAATCGCAATAAGCATGTGGATTTTTAGTAACCCAGCATCTTAAAGAAAAAAATGGATAGACTCCTTTTTATAATACTAGCTACACTGCTAACAACAATATTTTCGAGTTGCTGGCAAAACAACAACGGGCCAGGTATTGAAAATGCATTATTGAATACAATTTCTAAGTTTCCTCAGTTGCCAAAGGGAAGAGATAGTCAAAGTAGTTTTTACAAACTGGTGCGTAGTGTCACTATCGGCGAAACTGGCATTGAAATTCAACTTCGTTCAACTCCCGACACAATAGTCGATCCTCAGAAAATCATTATCGTAATAAATCAAGCCAAAAAGCTTTATGCAATACCGCTTTTTTCAAACACCTACCACAGCTACTGGCGCTTTCAGTTTGACAGTGTGCTGGCTTCTGAAAAAACCATTACTACAACATTTGAAAACGAAATAAAAAATTGTCTGTCACAGCTCAACTTATATGACACTTTAGGAACTGCGGGGATAGTTCTTGATGAAATGCTTTTCTCAATTTTACAATGCCAACACGTGACGGATACTGACAGCTTAAATTTTCAATCTATTGCCTTGACAAATAACAACAATTATACATTACCTTCTGAAAACACCGATAGTTGTAGCAGACGACTTCAAGAGAATTGGCAGGAAATGAAAAAAGCTTTTCATCCTAGCGAATTCTATAGTGTCTATACCGCATATTGGGATCAAATAAATAATCGGGTTTACCAATTTGACTTTAAAAATTTCGGTCGCAAACGAAAACTTGAGTTCACAATGAAAAACTACCGGTTAGACTGTGTATACCATTTGATTTATATGTGATAGACCAATTTCCCTGCTACTACCTATCCTTCGGATAGTTAAAATCCAAATACTCGCTACCAAATCTATCCCCCAAACTCCTCCACCGGAACGCCTCCAACTTCAAGATCTTTTATAACAAACAAGCACCCCGCATAGGGTTGTTGCAGTTTTTCTTCTGCCGTAAGCTCTTTGGTAGCCGATGTTACGTACAAATCAGTAAGGTTTGGCCCGCCAAAAGTAGGGCAGGTTATGTTGGCCGCAGGCAGGGCGATGCTTTGCAGTTTTTCGCCAGTAAGTGGGTTAAACAACGCCACCTGCCAGCCGCCAAAAAATGCAATCCAAAGCATGCCATTTTTGTCTATTGTCATGCCGTCGGGGTAGCCCACTTCGTTGTGTACATCAATCACCACCCTTTTGTTGGTTATCTCGCCGGTGGTTATGTCATAATCGTACGCCACCACATGGCGGGTGGGTGTGTCGATATAGTAAAAGGTTTTGGTATCGGCCGTCCAAGCCATTCCGTTTGATATGGTAACGCCGGCTATTTTATGCGCAACTGTAAAATCGGTATCCAGCATATACACATTGCCGGACGCATCGGTCTCGTTCAACGGCATGGTGCCTGCCCAAAAACGGCCGGCGGGGTCGCATTTGCCGTCGTTAAATCGATTGCCCGGAAGGTGTTCTTCGGGGTTGGTAATACGGGTAACAGTTTTGTTGGCAAAGTCAACAAAAGCAAAACCGTGTTGCAGGGCGGCTATCAACCCACCGCTTTTACGCAACGCCAAGGCACCCACCATCTCACCAACGTTGAACGTACTATGGCTACTATCAAGGGTAGAATAACGGTGAATGTCGCCGGGTATAATGTCCACCCAATAGATGCAATTGTTTTCTTTATCCCACAAAGGGCCTTCGCCTAAAAGACACGGATGATTGACTGCTACTGACGGTTGGATTGCCATAGATACTTTTTTTGATGTGCTATTATTGTGTTGATTGATTGTGCTTGCTTAAAGCCAGTTAGTAAGGGGAGGGGCTTACGGAGGTCCACCCGCCGTCTACCACCAGGCTTTGGCCGGTGATATGCCTCGACATAGGCGACACCAGAAACAAAGCCGCATTGGCAATGTCTTCAACCCTGGCTGCACGGCCCATAGGTGTTATGCGGCTCCAGGTGTTTTCATAGTCCTTATCCTCCACCGTGCGCTCGGTTTTGGTTGCACCAGGTGCAATGGCGTTGATGGAAATGTTAAATGGCGACAGTTCCACCACCAATGTTTTGGCCAGCATTTCCAGCCCAGCTTTTGTCATGCCATAAGCGGCAAGGTTTTTATGCGCCTGGTGGCCAGTTACCGATGACATGAATAAGATACTGCCACCGCTTGGTTGCTTTTGCATTTGTATGCTTGCTGCTTGGGCCAGAAAAAAGCTTCCGCCGAGGTTAACTTGCATCACTCGTTGCAGTGTTTCGGGCTGGTACCCAAAAAAATCACCAAACAGGGTAATGCCTGCGTTGGCAATGGCGATGGTTAAGCTGCCAAACTTAGTTACAGCTTCATTAACCATTTGCTGTATAAATGTAATATCGGCCGCATCGCCTGCCAATGGGTGGCATACGCCCCCTTGTTGCTGAATGCGGGCGGCAGCCTGTTGCGCTAGTTCGCCATCCACATCGTTCAATATAACTGCTGCACCGTTTAGGCAAAGCTGGCGTGCTATTTCAAAACCAATACCTTGGCCGGCCCCTGTGATCATGGCCACTTGGCCGGCAAACAATCTGGGAGACATATATGCGGTTGTTTTTATCGTGAAACGAGAAACGTGAATCGTGAAACGGCAGTCGAGAAACCTGAATCGTGAATCGTGAAACGAGAAACGGCAAACCAGAAACGCCAATCGGGAATAATGCCAGACCTCTATTCTCTTTGCCTTACATTATTGTTACCGGGGCTTCACAAGCATGCGGTTGTTGGTTGCATGTGATTGCCTTCGGCAACGCTAATTATCCGTTGCCACGGGCGACAAAATGGAACTTCGGAACTACCGTTCCAAAGTGCACCACACCGTGGAACTCAGTGCAAAAACTCCTTTAACGCTGTGGTCACCCGTACTCAATGCGAATCGCGAAGCACTTCGCTGCCTGAGCCGCCCCGTAAAAAATCAAAGTCCGCGCCTAAGTGCGCTTGCTGCACGTGCTGCTGAAACAACTGTACATAGCCACGGCCAACAAGCTGGTGGCTGGGCGTCCATTGCTGTTTACGCAACGCAATTTCTTCGGATGGCACTTCCAAGCGAAGCTGCCTTTTTTCAACATCTAATGTTATAATATCACCATCTTTCACCACGGCCAGCGTACCGCCTGCGGCCGCCTCTGGCGATACGTGCAGCACCACTGTGCCAAAGCCGGTGCCGCTCATCCTGCCATCGCTAATGCGTACCATGTCGTTAACGCCTTTGGCCAGCAGCTTTTTGGGCAGCCCCAAATTGCCCACTTCCGGCATGCCGGGGTAGCCGATAGGGCCAACATTTTTAAGTACTATTATGCTTGTTTCGTCAATATCCAAATCGGGTAGGTCAATTCTGGCCTTATAATCTTCAATGGTTTCAAACACCACGGCTTTGCCGGTGTGCTGCAACAGCGCGGGGGTGGCTGCGCTGGGTTTTAGCACAGCACCATTTTCACATAGGTTGCCCTTTACCACCACAAAACCAGCCAATGGATTAAACGGGCTGCTGATGCTGGCAATAATATCCTCGTTGTAAATTTCGCTATTTTCTACATTTTGGCCTATTGTTTTGCCGTTTACCGTAATACAATCGTTGTGCAGCACTGTTTTAAGTTCCTTCATTACAGCGGGCAGCCCGCCGGCATAGTATAGGTCTTCCATAAAATATTTACCAGATGGCTGCAGGTTGGCAATCAACGGTATATTTCTCGAAAGCTTGTCAAAATCCTCAATGTCCAGCGGTACGCCAACGCGGCCCGCAATGGCCAGCAGGTGAATTACAAAATTGGTGCTGCCGCCAACGGCCGCATTGGTTACAATCGCGTTCTCAAAAGCCTCACGTGTAAGTATGTCGCTTGGTTTTACGTCTTCTTTTACCACGTCAACAATGCGGCGGCCAGACAGGTGGGCGAGTACCTTTCTGCGGCTGTCTGCGGCAGGTATGGCGGCATTACCGGGCAGTGTAAGCCCCAGCGATTCTACCATGCAAGCCATTGACGATGCGGTGCCCATTACCGCGCAGTGGCCGCGGCTGCGGCACATGGCTGCCTCGGCATCAAATATGTCGTCTTGGCTCATCTTGCCCGCGCGAACATCCTGGGAAAACCGCCAAACGTCTGATGTGCCTATATCTTTACCCCTAAATTTACCCGTTAGCATGGGTCCGCCTGAAATTACCAAAGTGGGTATATTTACACTGCATGCCCCCATTACCAGACTTGGGGTTGTTTTGTCGCAGCCGCACAGCAATACCACGCCGTCAACCGGGTTGGCGCGTATACTCTCCTCCACGTCCATGCTCACTAGGTTGCGGTACAGCATGGCCGTGGGCTTTATTAATGTTTCGCCCAACGACATTACCGGAAACTCCACAGGAAAACCTCCGGCCTCGTATATGCCGTGCTTTACTGATTCTGCCAGTTCCCTAAAATGGGCATTGCAGGGTGTAAGCTCGCTCCAAGTGTTGCAGATGCCAATTACGGGCCTGCCGTCAAACAGGTCGTTGGGCAGCCCTTGGTTTTTCATCCACGACCTGTAAATAAGTCCGTCTTTGCCTGTTCTGCCAAACCAACCCCTGCTTCTCAAATTCATATAGCTAATTTTATGTGGGTAATGTACAATAAAGTGTTTTGTTAAATACTGCCATTGGCAACCGTGCTGTGAATATATAATTTGCCTGCTAATTATTGGCGATGTTAATAAAAAAGGTGAGGCACCCCCTTTTTTGTGCACCACACTTACCATTTTAGCGGCAAAGCAACAGCAAATATTAGCCAAAATTGAGCAGTTGGTTGGTGGTTTTTGTATAAACATTGAAGGTAGTTGCCGCACAAGGATATAAAAATGCGAATGGAAGCTATTAAGTCCGACAGTTTTGCCCAATTGAAGGGCGACTGGGTAATTAAATTAATAAGTGCCAAAGGCTGGAGAAATTGCGTGTTTCAAAATGAGCCGTGTATTTAAAAAACCAATAATATTTTAGTAACTTTATTGCATGGATATGAAGCATCTTATTAGTGTTGACAATGATATTTTAGGCGGCCAGCCGGTTTTTGCAGGAACGCGTGTGCCTGTGGAGACGTTATTCGACCATTTGGGGGCGGGTGTGATCCTTGACGCTTTTTTGGATGATTTCCCGAGTGTGACAAAAGAGCAAGCTATCGGTGTGCTTGAAACCGCCCATAAATTATTATCGCCCAAAAACAATGAACAGTTTTATCCGGTTGTTGCTTGATGAAAACTTACCCAAACGCCTTAAACAGGATTTTCCAAACCATGAAGTGTATACTGCGCGCGACATCGGCTGGAATGGCATTAAAAACGGCGAACTTCTCAGCCGAATGCTCGCTCATATTTTTCATGCATTGCTAACTTTTGACAAAAAACATACAGCACCAACAAAATTTTTCGAAATATACTATTACTTTCTGTGTGGTGAGTGCGCCTATCAACACCTATGAGGAATTGACGAAACTTTCTGCAATGGTAAAGCGATATTTAGAAAGTGAGCTGCTTGATGTTGGACCAATCGTGCTACTGTCTGGAGGCTCTCCGCAAAAATAACAAAACAATAATCAAACTGCCATTGCCAAAATGTGGTTTTAAATTTCAAGGTTATGGAATTCGTGTACTTTAAGGGGCTAATGGAAGATATGGGGGATTTGTTTATGGGGAGGAAAATATGCGCAATTTGCCATGAAGAGAATGATTATTGTTTTGCGCTGGAATATACAATATCGAGCATTTTTGAGTACAAAGACCAAAAGGGTACATTCGGGTGCTTTAAATGTTTAAGAGATAGTAAGTTTGAATTTTGGCATTCTACGGAGTTAGGGTTTCTAGACGAAAATGGGCTGATGAATACTAATACTCGAAAAATATACGACCCGCCAATAATATCCGAAGAAAAATTAGTTGAGCTTAGAAGGACACCCCAAATTATAACTTATCAGGAAGAAAAATGGCTAACCCATTGCAATGACTTCATGGTTTTTAAAGGCATTTGGACTCCACCAGATTTTTATAAAAACAGCCCAGACGGCGATGGTAAAACCCTTTTTCTTGCAATGACCGATGACAATATTGCACATTTATGGGAGGAATCCTTGCCCGAGGGCCAGGAGGCGCTGGAAGAATGGTACCCTACCTATTATGTTTTTGAGTGTAGGCATTGCAACAAACTAAGGGGAAATTGGGATTGTGATTAACACAGAATCAATACGTACGCGAAGTTGCTTGTTAAAATTTACGAATTCAAACATCACCGAATAAAGGACCAGCCCAAAAACTGATTTCTGCCATTTCTTCGCCTCTCCAAAAAATTCTCCACCACATACCGTATTTTCATGCAATGAAACAGGTGGCCATAGGTTTTGGGCTGTTAATAACCGCACTGCTGGTGCTGTTTAAAATTGCAGAATACAGCCGCTGGCAAAGCGGCGACAACATGTTTAACTGGGTAGCTGTTTTTTGCGTGTTGTTTTTTGGCATCGGCATATTTATAAGCCGCAAACTGTTTATTAAAAAAGTAGTGGTAAAAATTAAAGAAGAGGCAGCCGTGCAGGGTTTGGCTTTTAGTATTGATGAAGCCCAAGTGCAAAAAACAGGCATCAGCAAACGGGAACTTGAAATACTGCAATTGGTGGGGGAGGGCCTTAGCAACCTGCAGATAGCCGAAAAACTATTTTTGTCGGAGCATACGGTAAAAAAGCACATATCAAACCTATTTTTTAAGCTTGATGTGCAACGCCGCACCGAGGCGGTAAAAAAAGCCAAAACGCTTGGTTTGATAGCCTAAAAAAACTGCTCCTTTAGTATTATTTCCACCCAAAACAATAAAATACTACTTTAGAGTAATACACAGTAATGGCCGTTGCAGCTAGCTTGCCGTAACAAAAAATACAAAAGAATATGAAAAATTCATTCATGCGTTTTGGTATATATGCGGGTATTTTTCTGGTAGTATTTAATACCCTCACTTGGGTTATAGCCAAACTTACCGGTAACGACAGCATTTTAAATGTGGTAACAGGCTATGCTGCCATTATATTGTGCCTGTGTTTTGTGTATTTTGGCATACGCTGGTACCGGGATAAGCAAAACGGCGGCGTATTAACCTTTGGGCAGGGGTTAAAAACGGGTATGCTTATAGTGCTGGTACCCTCGTTTTGTTTTGGGCTGTTGGACGTGCTGTATATAACACTTATCAACCCCCGCTTTTACCCCAATTACATACAGCACCAGGAAGCAGTGATGAAAGCCACGATGCCTGCGGCAGAATTCGCCATCAAAGCACCCCAAATGCGTGCGCAATTGGAGTTCTACAGCAAGCCCCCGGTCGATTTTGCCCTAATGTTTTTAACCGTGGCCTGCGTAGGTGTTGTTGTAACCGTAATTTCAACCTTTTTACTAAAAAGGTCGGCCGCAAAAGCCGCCGATCTGTAAACCAAATTTGACAACCCACCAAACTAAAAACTAACATTGTATGGAAACAAACCCCGTGGTACACTTTGAGATAGGGTGCCAGAACATTGAAGAAACCGCTGCTTTTTACAGTGGTGTTTTTGGATGGGCTGCACCGGTTAGCGGCCCCGCAGCATTCATCGATACCCAGTCAGCCGAAGGCATCCAAGGCCATATAACCGCGCTTGGTCACGAACCACACAACTACACCACTTTTTATATTCAGGTGAGTGATATAGCCGACTATCTGCAAAAAATTATTGGCGCGGGCGGCAAAAAAATAGTAGGGCCAATTACGCTGCCTACCGGCCAGCAGTTTGCCTGGTTTAACGACCCCGCCGGCAATATAGTAGGCCTTTTAACCAAACCGAAATAAAAACAGCGATGAAAAAAGTAACAGGCATCGGGGGCATTCTTTTTACGTGCGAAGACCCCAAAAAGCAAAAGGAATGGTATGCCCAGCACCTGGGCATAGCCCCCAATGGTATTTTCGAGTGGCGGGAGAAAGAAAACCCAGACCGGATAGCGAAAACGGCCATGGGCTATTTTCCGAAAGGCACCGACTATTTCAGCCCATCGGAAAAGGATTTTATGATAAACTACCGGGTGGATGATTTGGCCGCTTTGTTGGAGCAGCTAAAAAAGGAGGGCGTGCAAATAGTTGGCGAAATGCAGGTGTACCCATATGGCAAGTTTGGTTGGATTATAGACCCCGAGGGCAATAAAATTGAACTTTGGGAACCCGTAGTTTAAGTAGAATGCTACTGATACTAATTTGGCTTTAAGGTGTGTTTTTTATACACATTCAATACCATGAATGCTATTTTGTGAAATATTAAGTAGAATTGTACAAAATACATTTAATGAGGCGCTATTCGCAACAAACCAGGATACTTTGCGCCGTTGACTGCATAATTTTTGGGTACGACGGTATTGATTTAAAGCTATTGGTGATACAAAGGAGTTTTCAGCCCTTTAAGGGCAAATGGAGCTTGGTAGGCGGCTTTATTAAAAGCACCGAAAGTGCTGAGGACGCCGCCAGGCACATTTTAAAAGACTTAACCGGGTTGGACGGTATTTATATGGAGCAGTTGCACACTTTTACCAATGTGCAGCGCGACAGCGTGGAAAGAACCATTTCCATCGCCTTTTTTGCGTTGATAGATATTCAAAAATACCGCCAGCAACTGAGCGAGGATTTCCACCCCGTATGGTTCCCCATCAACCAATTTCCCGAGCTTATTTTTGACCATACCCAAATGGTTGAACTGGCCAAGGAAAAGCTGCGTTACAAAGCCGCACAACACCCATTGTTGTTTGAGCTGTTGCCTGATAAGTTTACCATGCCCCAACTGCAAAACCTGTATGAAAGTGTATACAATATAACGTTTGACAAGGGTAATTTTAACCGCAAAATAATATCCACCCAACTGCTGACAAAGCTGAAGGAGAAGGATAAGTTAAGCTCAAAAAAAGGTGCCTTTTATTATAAGGTTGACACTAAAAAGTACAATGCCAGCGCGCACTCCTTTTTAAATTTTATACCACGGCCCACTGTACTTTCCCAAAGCATTAAGTAATTAGCTGTTGTTTAATAATTGTTTTTTTGACAATAAATAATATTCGGTATGTTTGGCTGCCTTTTAGGGGTAGTGTCAGCAGTTTGTAGCCATGTGTAAGTAATAACCGTTGTAGGCTAAAATAAGATGCGCCAGAAGCCTTTGGCCCGCACCACACCCCCTAAAACGAATTGTAGCATAAATTGCCAAAAATAAACCAACATAGTTATTTGTAAAACCAGTTTGCCATATGCCAAAAATTATCTTTTCATTGCTACTCTCTGCCACCTTGTTGGCTTTTACCGCAGCCACTGCGCAAAAAACGCTTACGGTACAGGTAAACAAACCCAAAGCCGACATACAGCCCAACATGTGGGGCATTTTTTTTGAGGACATTAACATGGCAGCCGACGGCGGCATTTATGCCGAACTGGTAAAAAACCGCAGCTTTGAATTTTTAACCCCATTAATGGGTTGGGATGAAATAAAAACAGGCGATGCCAAAGGCAGCTTGT
Source organism: uncultured Parafilimonas sp. (assembly GCA_903882935.1). Taxonomy (GTDB): domain Bacteria; phylum Bacteroidota; class Bacteroidia; order Chitinophagales; family Chitinophagaceae; genus JABDFW01. Next base: position 56,724 of record CAIRZB010000022.1, read on the forward strand.
TGGTAGAAAACCGGGGTACGCAAAACCCCAACAACCCCCGTTTTTTAAGGGTTGATGTGGCCAAAAATAGCGGCACATACGCCATAACCAACGAAGGTTTTAGGGGTATGGGCATAAAAAATGGCAATGGCTACGATTTTTCAGTATGGGCCAGCGTGCATGACGGCGCTGCTTTTACGCTACGTGTGCAACTGGTAAACGCCGCAGGCCAACAAATAGGGGAGGCCTCGGTTACGCCCACAGGCAGCGAATGGAAAAAGTACAGCGTGCATTTTACCGCCTCCGCAACAGATGCCAAAGCAAAACTACACCTACAGTTTGATGGTAACGGCGTGCTTGACCTGGATATGGTTTCCCTCTTTCCGCAAGATACCTGGAAGCAACGCCCAGGCGGCCTACGTACCGACCTTGTACAACTGCTGGCTGACCTTAAGCCAGGGTTTGTACGTTTTCCCGGTGGGTGTATTGTGGAGGGCCGTGACCTGGCCAACCGCTACCAATGGAAGAAGACGGTGGGCAACGTGGAAGACCGCAAGCAGATTATGAACCGGTGGAACACGGAGTTTAGCTACCGTTCTACGCCGGATTATTTCCAGAGCTACGGCCTAGGCTTTTTTGAATACTTTCAACTGGCGGAAGACATAGGCGCATCGCCCCTGCCCATTTTAAACTGCGGCATGGCCTGCCAGTTTAACACCGCGGAAGTGGTTGCCAACAATGAGCTTGACCCTTATATACAGGACGCATTGGATTTGATTGAGTTTGCCAACGGCACCATTGATACAAAATGGGGCGGATTACGCGCCGCGATGGGCCACCCAGCACCGTTTAATTTAACCATGATGGGGGTGGGCAATGAACAGTGGGGGCCGCAATACGTAGAGCGGTACAAAATTTTTACTACCGCCATAAAAACAAAATACCCGGCCATAAAGTTGATAAACAGCGTTGGACCCTTCCCCGGTGGCGAAATGTTTAATTTTTTAAACGATACGCTACGCAAAATGCATGCAGATTTTTTGGATGAGCATTATTATGCCGCGCCTGATTGGTTTTTAAAGAATGCCAAACGGTACGATAACTACGACCGAAACGGATCGAAAATATTCGCGGGCGAGTACGCCGCCCATACCCGACTAACCGACAGTGCCTTGTTGAAAAACAACTGGCAGAGTGCGTTGGCAGAGGCGGCCTTTATGACCGGCCTTGAGCGCAATGCCGATGTTGTTAACATGGCCTCGTACGCACCGCTGCTTAGCAATGTGGATGCATGGCAGTGGGCGCCCGACCTTATTTGGTTTAACAGCCTGCAGGCATATACCACGCCCAATTACTACGTGCAAAAATTGTACAGCAACAATAAAGGCACGCAGGTGCTGCCCATAACGTTTAACGGCAGCGTGGTTGCCGGGGATGACAGCCTTTATGCAACTGCCTGCCTGGATAAAAACACCGGCGACATTATTCTAAAAATAGCCAATACCGGCGGCAATACACAAGCCAATACTATTGCGTTAGAAGGCGTTAAAAAACTGGCCGCAAAGGGACTGGCAACAGTATTGCAAAACAACGACCTGCGCGCAGTTAACACTTTTGGCAGCAGCAGTGTTGCCCCCCAGGAAAATGAAATAGCCGTTAAGGGCAAAACCATAACAATTGTTTCTGCGCCATATTCGTTTACGGTGGTGAGGGTTAAGGCGGTGTTGTAGAGAAGTTTTATTTGGTGAATTGGATGGGGTTTTATTTAAAGGATAAATATGGGTTCGCCCTGTGGCCAGGCATAAACTGTTTGGTTGCGGGGCGAACCTTTTTAAATCTCAGGCTGATTCAGAGGTTACGGTTTTTAAAAAATGGTGACCAAAACTGTGGCCTCACTTAAGCTATTTGCTTTTTTTAGGTGGGGGGGTATTGCAGTCAAATCGAAAATCTAGATCTAATCATTTTTTAGCTTTCACTTCTACACTTGGTTAGCTCGTATGGCTATTTTGGTTTCTACCATGTTGCCGGCAATGTTGCGTATGTCAAATACGCCCTTGCCGCCGTACAGCAGGCGCAATCGGTTTTGGGTGCTGGCAATGCCAAACCCGTCTGATGAATGTATGGCTGCATTTAGCTGCCCCGTATTTTGCACAGTAAGCTCGTAGCGGTTTTCGGTAAAATCGGAGATTATTTTTATGCAGCCGCCGTCAACCTGTTTGCTAATGCCGTGTTTTATGGCATTTTCCACCATAATTTGCAATACCATCGGCGGCACTTGTTGGTCAAGGGTGTCCTCATCAATTTCATATATCACTTGCAGGCGCTCTTCAAAGCGTATGTATTCAAGGTCAAGGTAATCTTTCACAAGGTTCAGTTCCCTTTCAAACGGCGCGGTTTCCAGTTTTTCGGCTTGCAGGCTGCTGCGTAAAATATTGCTCAGGGCAGTTATGGCGGTGCGGGCGCGGGTGGGGTTTTCATCTACCAATGCCCTGATACTATTTAGGGCGTTAAAAATAAAATGGGGGTTAATATGGGCTTTAATGGTTTTTAGCTGTAATTCCTTAACCATGTTGCTTAGCGTGGCTTTATCTAACTGCTCGTTTTGGCTAACAACCACATAATGGTAGGTGAAATATATGAGTGTCCAGATGATTAAAAACAGCATCGTGCCAAACCAGTTGCGCAAAATTTGTGTTAGCAGCGTGGCCTGTTTTGCATCGGTGTTAATTTTAAGCAGCGTAACAAGCAGTACATCGGTGGTGGCAAACAGCAAGGCTACCAGCAGCACGGTAACAAACATGGCCCGTATTTGGCCGGCAAGCGGCAGCTTTAGCAAATTAAACGACCTTACCACCATGCGGATGAAGTGGCTGAACAATACACCCTCAGTTAAAAACAAAATCAGGTTTTGAAAAAAATAGGGGTCAGTTTTCTCGCTGATGGTCAAGTGGAAAAATATATACACAAGGCCCAACATGCCCCATCCGCCAGCCTGGCATAACCAATATGCTTTAGCAATCCTTCTGCTCATGGTTGCAAATGTAAAAACAATACTGTTGGCAGGGTCATACTTTTGATTAAAGGCCTAAAAGGCCATTGGCTGGTATAAAAGTGGGCGGCTGCAAGGGCGAAAAATGGGGGGTAAATTTTTTTTTAAAAAAGTTTGCAAACGAAAACGGTTTCCCCTTATCTTTGCCGTCCCGAAAAACGAAGTAGTAGTACAAGTAAAGGGGTTTGGATTGGTAGTTCAGTTGGTTAGAATGCCGCCCTGTCACGGCGGAGGTCGCGGGTTCGAGTCCCGTCCAGTCCGCAAAACTCGAAAACAAAAGCCTTGTAAGTCATTAACTTACGAGGCTTTTTTGTTTTAGCGCTAAGTGCCTGATTTTGCCCCGAATATTAAGAAATTGGTACCCCAATAATTTTTTTTTGCCCCACCGCCTACAATGTTTTAACCTACGTTGCCTATGCTATTGCGTACACGCTACACTATTTAAGATGCATGCCCCCGACCTAGCCTAAAGCTACTTTTAGGGAGGCTTATCCACCAACCGCTAGCAATATGGCGCCGCCGACAAAACAAAGGGTATTAGCCTGAGCGAAACTTAATATTTTGATAATGCAATTCATTTTTTTGTGAGGCCCAAATGGTAGTATTTGCGGTCGATAACTTTTATTTAACACTTACCGTATAAGCGGTGGGGAAATTGCGGTGTAGAATTTTTTAATTAGATATATTTTTAATGTGTAAGCTATTTAAAAGTATTTTGTTAGTAAATTAGTTAGCAAAGCGCTTTGTTCACAAATGTGCTTAATAACAATAGGTTAACAAAAAATAAAGGGTCATAACATCCCGAAGCGTGAATTATTATCCGGCCGGTTGCATAAAATATTTACACCATGAGTGTCAGAAAGTCAATTTTGCTCAGGTCTTCCAGTCTTGTTTTATTAGGAGACCAAATTATCATCCTGCTAAGTTTTCTGTTTTCGTTTTTTATACTAGGTAGTTTAACTAGCCGTACCGCGCTGGGAAACAGCCCCCTTTTGGCGTGTTTAGCCATTCACGCTTTTTGGGCAATTACAGCCTATTTGTTATTTGCCCAAAACAAAAAAATCACCCGGTTTTATGGCGCTAGCGATTATTTGCAAATGCTGCTTGTTATTGCAGGCTTTCATGTGCTTAGTTACGCCACAGCTCAAATTGTTTTTTCTGCCAACCCATTACCCCTTATTGGTTTGTACACTGTTAGCTGTTTAATAGCGTGTATTTTGGTTAAGATTTGCAGGCTGCTTATTGTGCGCGCAAAAAGTGTGGTTGGTGGGCAAACTGCGGGGCAGGGGGCCAGGCGCGTGCTTATTTATGGAACCGGGCAGTTGGGGGTGGCACTAAAAAGGGCCATCGGTACCGACAATGGGGCCGGTATTGAGGTAGTGGGCTTTTTAGACAATGACCAAAACAACACCAATAGGTTTATTGAGGGCGTTAAGGTGTTTGATTTGGCTTGTAATGCGGCCGAATTGGTGGAAAGGCATAACGTTACCGATATCATTATCACGGTGCATAATAACAACAATGCAACAGTTGTTAAAAAATTCTCGGCTATCCCAAAGCATACAGTTTGCATTAGGGAAATTACGTCGGCCAAGGCCTTGCTTAGCCCTCATTTTGACATCAATAATTTTTCTGCCATCGACATCAATAAGCTGGTTAACAGGGCCCCTATTGAACTTTACAACGAGCACGTGGAGGAAACGCTGCAGGGTAAAAGGGTATTGGTTACTGGTGCCGCAGGCTCTATCGGCAGCGAAATTGTTCGCAAGCTTGCCGAACACAAAGCCTCGTTAATAATTTGTGTTGATTTTGCCGAAAGCGCCTTGTATGATATTCAGCAGGAGGTGCTGGGTTGTTTTGCTGATGTTAAGTTTGAATTTGTGTTGGCTGATATTCGCGATGAGGATATAATGTATAACCTGCTGGGGCAATTTAAACCCCATTTTATGTACCATGCAGCATCGTACAAGCACGTGCCGTTAATGGAGCAGTTTCCGTGGCATGCCTTACAAACAAATGTTTTTGCCACTTGGCGCTTGGTTAAAATGGCCGTGCACTTTAAAGTGGAGAAATTTGTTTTTGTATCTACCGATAAGGCAGTTAAGCCAAACAGCATTATGGGTGCCACCAAGCGGTTGGCCGAAATAATCATCCAGGCTTACTCAGCCGGCGGTTTTGCCACTTGTTTTGCCATCACCCGGTTTGGCAATGTGCTGGGCAGCAACGGATCGGTGGTGCCGCTTTTTAGAAAACAAATTGAAAAGGGCGGGCCTGTAACGGTTACGCACCCTGAGATGACGAGGTATTTTATGACCATTGCAGAGGCTTGCCAATTGGTTTTGGAAGCATCAGTAATGGCCGAAGGCGGCGAGATATTATTGCCGATGTTGATTTAGATGATTATGCCGAAATAAAAAACTCAAAAGTGTTAATCACCATTGGGCATAGCGAATACTGGACAAGGGCTGCCCGTGCAAACTTTGATAGTTTTGTAGCCAGTGGACACAATGCCTTGCTACTGTCGGGCAATAACATGTTTTGGCAGGCACGGTATACCCCCGACAAAACAAAATTGATTTGCCATAGGATTACGGCAAAGCATAACGATTATGACGCGGCTAACCCAGACTCGATGACCTATTATTGGAATTACCCCCCGTTTAAATACACCCCCCAAAACAGCACTGCGGCTAATTACCTTTGGGGTGCAGGGGTATACTTAACAGCCAGCAAAGGCTATTTTGTTAACCGACCGCAATCCCCTTTGTTGGAGGGTACTGGCTTGGCCTTTGGCGATAGGATTGCCATAAAGTCGTACGAGTACGATGGTATGAAGATTCGGCATAACCCCGCTACCAATGAGGTTGAAATGGATAGTAGTTTTATTACCACTGGCAGTAAGTATACTTACCAGGTTGTCGCCTACGACTCAATTTCGAGGCCATCAAAAAGTGACGGTTATTTTAGAAACGGCACCCTATTGCTGTACAAGCCTACGCCGACAGGCGGTACTGTATTCAATACCTGTTCGCCAAGCTGGTGCTCACCCAAAGGGATCGGTGCGGCAGACGGCGACAAGATAAAACGGATAACTTTAAATGCTATTGATAAATCTGTTAAAGGGCTGTCGCTTTTTTAACTACCGGTAAACCTCTTATTGTTTTTTTCTGCTGGCTTGTAGTATCAGTTCATTTTTGCACAAAAACTTTTTGCCAAGGCGAATACTTACATTTTTACAGCAATTTAACCAAGCAAAAATACAAGGCAGCCAGCCGTGATTGGCATGCTGTTTTAGTAAAGCATATCATTGTACAGCCAACATTGTACCGTGGGTGTACCCTTAAATAAAAGGCGCATTCCCTTTTGCATATACAACACTGCCCTGGTAATTTATACGTTTTGTTTATGCCTGCTTATTTTTAACGCACGCTGTAACATGGGGCAATGCAAAACTGCAAATAGGCAAGGCTTGTAATATGTTGGTAAACCTGGCCTATTTGCATGCTGCTAATTGCTTATTTGCCGCCAAAAGGGTCAATCATTTCAATACTGCCGTCTGCATTATGGCGTAGCTCAGTAACCTTTACATTACGCAGGTGTGTTTTACCTGAAAGCTGGGTATCGTGGTAAAAAATATACCACTTGCCTTTTATTTGGATAATAGAGTGGTGGGTTGTCCAGCCTTGCACCGGCTTCATAAATGTGCCTTGGTAGGTAAAAGGCCCGTAAGGGCTTGTGCCTATGGCATAGGCTAAAAAATGGGTGTCGCCGGTGGAGTAGGTAAAATAGTACTTGCCGTTGAATTTGTGCATCCACGAACCCTCAAAAAAACGCCTGTCATGGTCTTTGCCTAGCAGGGGTTTACCGTTGGCGTCCACTACCACGGCATCTTTCACCGGCCCTTCAAAATGCTTCATGTCGCTGCTTAGTTTGGCCACCCTGCAGCTAATAGCCGGTGCCTCGTCTTGGTGCAAGTCGGTTTTTGAGCCATCCGAAGCATATTGGCCGTTTTGCCAGCGTTGCAACTGGCCGCCCCAAATACCGCCAAAATACATGTAACTGGCACCGTTGTTATCGGTAAACACGGCGGGGTCTATGCTATAGCTTCCCGCGATTGGTTCTTTTTCTGCCTTAAACGGCCCGGCAGGCGATTTGCTGGTTGCCACGCCTATGTGAAACACATCCTGCTTGTCCTTAACGGGAAAATACAGGTAATAGGTACCGTTTTTATAAGCGGCATCGGGTGCCCAAAGCTGCCTGCCTGCCCAGGGAATGTCTTTAATGTCAATGGCCACGCCATGGTCTACTGGTGTGGCCCCGATGCTGTCCAGCGAAAAAATATGGTAGTCGCGCATGGCAAAATGGTCTCCATTGTCGTTTTCTGGTACGCCGGCGTCAATATCATGCGAGGGGTATATGTATATTTTGCCGTTGAAAACATGTGCCGATGGGTCTGCCGTGTAAATTTTGCTAACCAATGGCTGGGTAAGGTATTTTACTGTTTGGCTTTTGGCCGTGTTGTTCGCAAGCAAAGTAAACATGGCTATTATTAACAGCCCGCTTTTTTCAATACGCATAGCAATAGATATTTATATTTAAAAACTAATTTTACTGTCCATGGCATCAGCCCTTGCGCTGCAGGGTTTAACTGCCATCCCTCCAAACTGTTTGCCGACAGGGCTTTCCACACGGCAAATCCCGGGTTGGTAAACCCGATAAACTTCGTTTAGTAGGTGTTTTTATTTTCCGTATTGCCGTACCCCGGCACCTGCATAAATAACAATACGCAAATCATCCTACAAAAACTCGCAAGTGGTGCCCCGCCGCGCCCGCCGGATTTACCTGCACCAAACGAAGAGCCACGGCTAAAGTAAACATTTTACCGATATACGCAACCGATTGCATGATTTTTTAAAAAACTACCTGTTGCTTTTACACAAATGCTTCAACAATACACGTTGCCACCCTATACAACAATAGCATAACAACCCCAATTTTTTTACTTATATGCTTTATGGGTACCTTTGCGCTTGTAGCATTTACCTATTTTATAGCCAAATACCACAATGTGAAAGTAGCTGTGTACGGTACCCATAAGTTTGAAAAGGGCATGTTAGAAAAAGCCAACGCAGGTGAGCATACCTTGGAGTTTATTGAGCCTAGGCTAACCCCAGCAACGGCGGTGCTGAGCGAAGGCTGCGATGCCGTTTGCCTTTTTGTGAGCGACCAGGCAAATGCCCAAGTGCTAACCCAACTGCACAAACAGGGCATACGGTTTATTGCCATGCGCTGCGCAGGGTACAACAATGTTGACCTGGGCCGCGCTGCTGCACTGGGTATTCGTATTGCCAGGGTACCCGCTTACTCCCCTTATGCGGTGGCAGAGCATGCGGTGGCGCTTATGCTGGGCTTAAACCGCAAGCTTGTGCGCGCCCACAACCGCGTGATGGACCTAAACTTTGCGCTTGACGGCCTAACCGGGTTTGACATGAACGGTAAAACCGCTGGCATTGCAGGCACCGGCAAAATTGGGGCCGCCGTGGCCCGCATACTGCACGGGTTTGGCTGCCGCCTGTTACTGTATGATAAATACCACGAGGAGCAACTGGTTAAAAACTACGGGGCTGAGTATACCAGCTTTGAAAGCCTATGCAACCAAAGCGATATTATCACCCTGCACTTGCCGCTGCTGCCCGATACCAAGTATATTGTTAACAGCGCTAGCATTGCTACTATGAAACCCGGCGTTATGCTAGTTAACACCAGCCGTGGGGCCTTGGTTAACACTAGCGATGTTGTAGCCGGGCTTAAGAGCGGCCAAATAGGGTATTTTGGCATGGATGTGTACGAGGAGGAAGAAGGGCTTTTTTTTGAAGACCACTCCGATGAAATATTGCAAGACGATACCATTGCAAGGCTGATGGCTTTTAACAATGTGCTAATTACCAGCCACCAAGCCTTTTTAACTGACACGGCCTTGAACAACATTGCCACTACCACCTTTTTTAACATAGGCTGCTTTGCCAACAATGCGCCATGCGAAAATGAAATTATGGCTAAGTAACCTTTGCTGCTATGAAGGGGGCCTGCCAAATTAGCCCTCCGCCCATTGCCCGCTGCCCAATATTACGCACCTTTGCTGTAACATGATGGTGTTACGCAATACGATACTGTTTATACCAGCCGGCGAAACCGACGTGGTAAAAATTGAAATTTATTGCGGGGATGTTAACGACGGCACCCGCTTTTGGGATATTGACACCAATAGGGTACTGCTTTCGCCCGATGTGTACAACGAGTTTAAAAGCTGCAAAACCCAGCGGCAACAGGCAGGCTTTTTTGCCTCGCTTGCAAAAGTTTCGTTTAGCTTAATAGGGTAGTTACCGTGGTGGTATAAAGCCACATTCCGTGCCTTGTTTTTATATACTAAGTCGGTTTTTGCCCGCCGGCTGTACAAGCCTTTTATTGGTATGCGATGCGGTTGAGCAAAGCAGTGCGGGCCAGTTTTATGGCCATCATTTTATTACTCGGCAAACTTTTGTTTACTACTTACCGAAACAATGCAGCACCTCGTAGCACATTTTAATAAGTGTTGCCAATTTTGTTTATTTTTGTGCCGCTAACAAAGTTTTAATACATAACCACATCATTTGCATTTAGTAAAGGCCCATATAGCCAAATTTGTAATATTTGTTTTTGCCCTACAGATACTTAATTTAAGTGTTTGCGGCGGTGAAGGCAATGATTTACAATATAATGCAAACGAACGCCCCATAGGCGAACTGAACCAGATAGATTGTATGGTTGAGTTTGTGTCTGAAATTATCCTGCACTTCGAAAACTCAATAAAGGAAAACGGCTGCCATAACTCCAGTGAAAGTCATTCGCTGCTGGTAAAGCCCCATTTGTCTATCAATCTCTTTCCACACAGTTTTGCTGTTGTGCTTCCCAAAATAAACACAGCAACCCAGTACACCGTACCTATAAAGGTAGCCTTTAGCTCGTTATTTTGCGAGGAAGTTATTCCCCATCCCCCCAACTTTTATTGGGGGTAATAACCTGCAAATTGCCTGTAGCATTGCCACGTAAATTCACCCTTAGCTGGGTAAATTCTAAACGTTTGCCATCTTAAAAAATGGTACCGTACAAGGTAATTTTTGGGCTGAAAATTAACGTAATGCGTTAACAAAGCATTTTCAGAAGGTTCAAATTGCAGGCGTGAAAAACAATTATCATTCCCCCAATAACAATCCAACCACCCCTTTCGGGTATGTTTAGTCAACGATAGCATTGGTAGGCATTTCAGCCTGTGGCATCCATTTTGTGCATGGCATGCGGTGGGCTTACGCTATTTACCGTTTTGTTAAGTGATAAAAAAATTACAATGGCAAGAGAGTTAGAGGGGAAAATATTTATTGTGCACCATGAACGAAATATACCGACTGTGGCATTTGTTTCACCAGTTGAAACCGGCCGTGTAGAGCGGGAGTTGGCCAACGTGGGCCTGCATTTTACAACAAGGGAAATTTTTTGTTTCGGCCCTGTTTTGCAACGCATATTTGTTTTAATGGAAGATAATTTGGGCACCGGCCCCGTATTGGGGTTTGCCAACGGCAAAGATGCGCATTGCATGAGCAAAGTGCTTAGGGAAACCGGTAACGATTATGCGGTAACCGAAATAAGCTGCTTTGCCATTATGCGCCAGCAGGTATTGGCAAAATATAAACTAAAATATATGCGCACTTTTACCAACGGAGGCAACTTGGCCTGGTGCGACAACTGCAAAACAGATACCCAGTTGGTAAAACGGTTTAAGGCTTAGGCATTGGGGTTTTAAGGTAGGTGGTGCGCTATAGCCTTATGCACCATTGGCTTGCTTTGGCGGTAGCCTGCAAAGCGGGGCTGCTTTACTGCTGCAATAAACTCATGCCTTATTAAAAGCATAACTTGCATTCACCCATTAATTACCATGTAATTACTTAGTTTTGACCGTAAAAAAGCAAGTCCATGCTCATTCCAAAAATTTCGTTCAGCGTAATAGGGCTTATTATTTCAATAGCTGTTTTTAGCCAGGCAGGCCCGGCCGCTGGCGCACGCAGCAAATTTGACCCGCAAAAGGTATTTGCGCCACTTTCGTACACAGGTTATGGCTCGGCTTTCCGTTCTGCCAAAGGCTCGCCGGCCGCCAACTACTGGCAAAACCGCGCGGATTATGTGATTAATGCAGAGCTTGACACTGTTAGTAAACAAATTACCGGCGCGGAAACCATACACTATACCAACAACAGCCCAGACTCCCTGCAGTCGCTTTGGTTACAGTTGGACGAAAACACCTACACCATTGATGCGCGGTCTCAGTACTTTATAACGGGGGCTAGTGCCAAGTTTACCTCAGGCTATATTTTTAATGCCGCCACGGTTGAACAAAACGGCAAGATGGTGCCGGCTGATTGCATTGTGGCCGATACCCGTTTGCAAATACGGCTTAAAAGTGCGCTTAAAGGCAACGGCGGCAAAATAACCATTGCGTTGCAATACAACTATACCATACCCGGCGATTTTGGCGGCAGAACGGATTATGTGGACACTAAAAATGGTAAAATTTACGAGATAGCCCAGTGGTACCCCAGGATGTGCGTGTATGATGACTTGGCCGGATGGAATACCTTGCCTTATTTGGGCAGCGGCGAGTTTTTTTGTGAATATGGCGATTATGACTATTCCGTTACGGTGCCGGCCGACATGATTGTTGTTGGCAGTGGCGAACTGCAAAACCCCAAGGAGGTTTTAACCACTAAGCAGCTTGCGAGGCTTGAACATGCCCGCAATACCGACACCACCATTATGATACGCACGGCTGAGGAGGTAACTGATGCTACCAGCCGCCCAGCGGGCAAAGCCAAATTAACTTGGCATTTTAAAATGGCTAACACGCGCGATGTTGCTTTTGGTGCCTCAAAAGCCTATGTGTGGGATGCGGCCAGGGTTAACCTGCCGGGCAAAAAAAAGTGCCTTGCCATGTCGGCCTACCCGGTAGAAAGTGTGGGTGACACTGCTTGGAACAGGGCTACGGAATACCTTAAAAAATCCATTGAGTATTTTTCAACCACATGGTTCCCTTACCCTTACCCGGTGGCCGTTAACGAGGCCGGTATTGCAGGCGGCATGGAGTACCCCGGTATTGTATTTGACGGTATAACAGATAAAGGGAAAGACTTGTTTTGGATAACCTGCCACGAAATTGGGCACAACTGGTTTCCCATGATTGTTGGATCAAACGAACGTAGCTATGCTTGGATGGACGAGGGCTTTAACACCTTTATTGACGTGTATGCGTCAGAAAAAATTAACGAAGGGGAATTTGACCCCAAGCGCGATGGGGAATATGCCCCCGGCGGCGGTAACCCAGCCGACGAAATAGTGCCATTGTTGAATGACTCACTCGCCCCTTCGATGATGATGCGCGCAGATGCCATACCAGAAAAATATAGGCACCCGATGTCGTATTTTAAACCGGCTTTTGGCCTAGTAATGTTGCGTGAAAATATATTAGGCAAAAAACGGTTTGACTATGCTTTTAAACAATATATAAGCACATGGGCCTACAAGCACCCCAGCCCTTACGACTTTTTTAACACCATGAACAACGAAGCGGGTGAAGACTTATCTTGGTTTTGGCGCGAATGGTTTTTTAACAACTGGCCGCTTGACATTGCTGTGGTGGACTTGAAATACCGTAACAACGACCCAACCCAAGGTGCTTTGCTAACCGTGGCCAACTTGGAGAAAATGGCCATGCCTTTTACCATAAGGGTAGTGTTGGATGACGGTACGCAACTTAGGATGGACGTGCCCGTTGAAACATGGTTGCAAGGCAGTGTGCAAACCATACCGCTGGTTGGTAGAAGGCCTATAACCACCATTATACTTGACCCAGCTAAAAAACTACCAGACAATAACCGGCAAAATAACATTTGGAAGAGTAAATAATTAGGGCAAAGTATTGTATTATACCATGTAACCGCAATACATAACGCTACAAACCCACTGATGGGGGTTGATTTTACAGGCTGTTTTGCACCTGTATCGTCAACCCCCTTTTATTCCACCAATGGTAGGGCTTGTTTTTACCGAGGCGCCCCAATTTGAAATGCCTTATAGAACGCCGTTACACTTTGTGTGCCTTTAAGCCAAGCCCCAAGGCCGAATATTTATTATCTTCGCCGCCTATGCAAAAAGAGAAAGTATTAAGCGGCATAAGGCCTACCGGGTTTGTACACTTGGGCAATTATTTTGGGGCCATACGTAACTGGGTAAAAATGCAGGATGAGTATGATTGTTACTATTGCGTGGTTGACTGGCATAGCTTAACCACCCACCCCGACACACACGAATTGAAACACAACGTACACCGGTTATTGGCCGAGTTGATTGCTAGCGGTATTGACCCCGACAAATGTGTGCTGTATATACAAAGCGATGTACCCGAAATTGCAGAACTATACTTTTATTTAAACACGGTGGCCTATATAGGTGAACTGGAAAAAACAGTAACTTTTAAAGAAAAGGCCCGCCAGCAACCAGATAATGTTAATGCAGGCTTGTTTACCTACCCGGTTTTGCAAGCGGCAGACATATTAATACACCGCGCGGTAAACGTACCTGTAGGTAAAGACCAAGAGCAGCACATTGAAATGACCCGCACTTTTGCTGACAGGTTTAACCACCGGTACGGTGAGGTGTTCCCCTCGCCCAAGGCATTTAACTATTATGGTGCCGAGCTGATAAAGATTATGAGCCTTGACGGGGTTGGCAAGATGAGCAAGAGCGTTAACCAGATGAACACACTTTATTTGGCAGACACAGATGAACAGATCCGCAAAAAGATAATGAAGGCGAAGACCGACAGCGGGCCTACGGAACCGAATTCAGTAATGCCCGACTACATTGAAAACCTTTTTACGCTGCTGCGCTTGGTGAGCGCGCAGGAAACCATTGAAAAATTTGAGGCTGATTTTAATAACTGCGTAATACGGTACGGCGATGTTAAAAAGCAATTGGCGGAAGACATGGTACGGTTTATGGCACCCATACGGGAGCGTGCGTTGGCAATACAGGACGACAAGGAATATTTGGCTAAGGTAATTGCCACAGGCCGGGAAAAAGCCCGTGCCAGTGCCAGCGAAACCTTAGCAATTGTACGTAACGCCATGGGGGTAAACTATTAGCGTGTTGGGTAATGCAGAATTTTTTTACCGCCATCTATTTTTTGGTATAAACTATATTATCTTCAACATTGTAAGCCGGTAGGTTGTTTTTCCTTTTTTCTTAATGTTAGTACATGTGGCCAATTTGCAGGTAGGCCACATTGCTAATTTTAGGTGTTTGATCATTTGGTTTTTTGCTAAACCAGAAGGCACGCTATAGGCTGTGGCTTAGGGTGTTGAAAAAAATTAGCAAATGGCCGATGAGCTTGTATGGCTTAAAATGTCGTTTTCTTCCCACGACCCCTTAACATTTTCTTCATAGCTGTTTTGTACCGTTAGTTTGGTATTTTATGCATAATTTGGCATTTAACAACTCGTATGTCTAAAATAGTAAAACCTAAGCATTTGGCAGTGGCCGGCAACATTGGCGCGGGCAAAACCACGTTAACCGAACTGTTGAGCAAGCATTATAAGTGGATTCCCCAGTTTGAGGATGTGGACCATAACCCCTACCTGATGGATTTTTACGACGACATGCCCCGCTGGAGTTTTAACCTGCAGATATACTTTTTAAACAGCCGCCTTAACCAGTTGCTGGAAATACAACGCGGCACCGAAACCGTTATACAAGACCGCACCATTTACGAGGATGCACACATATTTGCGCCTAACCTGCACGACATGGGGTTGATGAGCAAACGCGACTACGACAATTATTTTGAGTTTTTCCAAACGCTTAAAACAATGGTGCAGCCGCCCGACTTGATTATTTACCTTAAAGCCTCCGTGCCAACGCTGGTGGGCCAGATACAGAAGCGCGGCCGCGAATACGAGGAGAATATACGGCTGGACTATCTAAAAAAGCTAAACGAGCTGTATAACCGCTGGATTGACGGCTATAAAGAGGGCAAGGTGCTGGTGATTGACGTAGACAAAAACAATTTTGCCGAACGTGAGGAAGACTTGGGTGAAATCATTAGAAAAATAGACAGCATGTTGTTTGGGTTGTTTTAGGGATGCGTGCTAAAAATAGGGAAAAATAAATAGTGTAATCAGCCATGAATGTAGAACACTATAAGCTTTACCAAGATGTTGAATTCCTGCATTTTGAATTTTTTAGTGAGGGGCCAAACGGAAAAATTAGAAAAATTATACAGTATCAAGAATTTTCGCCAGGATCGCAAATATATAACCTTGGGTTTGGCGACTGGAATAATAAGAGGCATGATGTGGATGATACAGTAGTTACAAACAATAAGGACACTCAGAAAGTGCTTGCAACAGTTGCCAAATCAGTAGAAGAATTTATGCGTTTGCGGCCGAAAGCAACAATTTTTGCGCAGGGTAGTACCCCTGCTAGGACAAGACTATATCAAATGAGCGTCGCGATGTTTTTTGAGGAAATTAGCGAGCATTTTCTTATATTGGGACTAAAAGACAAAGAATGGTTGCAATTTGTTAAAGGTGTAACTTATGACGCGTTCTTATTACGAAAAAAGTAACTTTGAAATAAAGAGTTGAAAAAAGATGGCAGTTTTAAAAGAAAAAAAAGCGACAAAAAGGTCGGACGTACCCGAGGAAAGGTTTTTGCAATATGCAGATGCCCCTTTTTTTAAAAAGAAAATGGCTAAGGCGAGAAAGACGCTGAAGGAAAATCCAATCCCTGAAAATTTTTTACCAAAATAAATTTTGTTGTTAACTCCTTATTCGGAAATGCCTGCATGGAACTTGAACTGAAAAAGAGGCATATCACTGAAAAGAAGCCTGTTTTCGTTCAAATAGCAAATGCAGTGCATTAATTTACGCCAGATGAAAAGCCCTTTATAATTTACCGGCTGAACCTACAAAAGAGCAAAGCAGAGCGAGATGCAATGAGAAAAAAGCAAGCGTTATTATGGGTTTTCATAAAAGCATCCTTCTCGAATAGCCTGACATTTGTTATATAATCCTGTTTTTTACTACCAAAACTTTGTACAAATCCTACACTATCCAAAGCAGTAAAAACGCACTTAATTAATTTTAAATCTTTATTTTTTTACCGTTGAAGCGGAAAGAATTGATACGAACATGAAGATTGCCTTAATTACCTATAGCGGCAAGCCAGCATACACTGCCGCTAACAATTTTAATGAGATTACTGATGTATTGCCATTTTTACAAAACAAGGGCCTTGATATACACGCCGAAATATGGGATGACCCCGCCGTTGATTGGCAGCGCTACGATGTTGCATTGCTTAAAACCCCCTGGGACTACCACCGCAAGTTTGCGCTATTTAACCAGTGGCTTAATAAGCTGCAAGCCCTTGGCATACAACTGCTGAACGATTACCCAACCGTACGCTGGAATTTTGATAAGCACTATTTACAGCAAGTGGCAGATGCAGGGCTTGCCATCATACCGACAGTGTTTATGAACCGTGGCTGGGCCGGCCAACTTGAAACTGTGTTTGGCCAATTGGGTTGCGATAAAATTATTGTAAAACCCTGTATTAGCGGCGGCTCAAACAACACATTTGTTATTGACAGCAATTATATCCCCGCACAATACGAGGAAATAGCAAAACTGGCTACAACGGTAGACCTTGTTGCCCAGCCATTTTTGGAAGAGATTAAACAAGGAGAATGGTCGTTTATATTTTTTAACGGCCTGTACAGCCATACGATCCTCAAAAAGCCCAAAGCAGGCGATTTCAGGGTGCAGCAGGCTTTTGGCGGCACTATTGAGTCTGTTACCCCCAATGGCGACCTTATTGCCCAAGCTGGCCGATATGTTACACAATTCGGCCGAAACACCCTGTATGCCCGGGTTGACGGTGTTATGGTAGATGGCACATTTAAACTAATGGAACTTGAATTGATTGAGCCGTTTTTGTATCTTTCATACCACGAGGCGGCTATGGAAAATTATTGCCAAGCAATTGTAAGTAAGCTGGAGGAGATGGGGGGATAGGAGCATTGTGCTTTCGCCGCTATCCATAGCCTGTAGCTACGGATAGCGGAATGACCAAAGCAGCCAACAATACATGGCTTAAATATTTTATGATGTGGAGAATAGCATTTGATATTTTGTTTGGTAGTATTTTTATTGTTAATGCTTATTGTATGATAAAATCGCTGCCATTACTATTTGACTTAAGCAGTGTAGTTAGAATTAAAAAATACAATCTTCACAGAATAAGTAAAAGAAGACTGCGCATTGCTTACGAAAACACAAGCGATGAACAGTTAAAAAAGAAAATAGCACAGTTGTTATTTTATATGTCGTTATCAAGCAAAGTAACCTGGTATGGCACTGGGGTTGCAATACTTATCCTAATATTTCATAAATAGGGTTTTATAGCTGCCAGACGCAATGGAGCAGCAGCCCTTTAAATACTGGCACTATCTATATTATTTGCGCTGCAAGTGCGGGCAGGTAAGTGGTAAACCATACTGGCAACACCTCCCGGGCAATTGAGTTTACCAATCCCCCATTTTGGTAAGTAGCAATTACAATATGTTCCAGCTCAGAGGTGTCTATTATTTGAACCGAATTAAACATGGTGTAATATTTATTCAGCTTTTCCATATTGCCATAAAAATTATGGTTGACTTCCTCCCTTCTTACAAAATGGCCGCCTTCATTATTTGCACGGTCGTACACCCTCAACATAGAAAGTTCTGTATCCCTCAGCCCAAGAAAAACAAGGTGAATATCAAAACCCGCTTCTTTAAACTTACGTGGTACACTCCAGGTTTCTTCGTTGGTAAAATGTCCTTCGTAGGCAAAGTTTGTTTTGTTTTGAAGGTGTTCATTGCGCAGTGCCTCCCATACATTGTACAAATGTTCGTGGGCAATATTCCTGGCTTCTTTAAATGCCCGCATCCCACTTTTATACAATTCCTTCTTTTTATCTTCAACAAGCTTGTCGCCATTAAAAACTTCGCATTGTTGCTGGATATGTTTAGGCAGGAAAACAGGGCCGACAGAAGATTTACCCGCACCATTAGAACCCGTAATGATATGCAGTTCTGGCATGTTTAACCGAGGTGGTATTGAAGGCGGATGCTGGTGGCGGTTTCTTTAGAAATCTCCTTTACAACAACAAACCCATTAGCGGAGGAAGATAGTTTAACAACAACCATTCTGCCATCTGGATACTCAAGATATGATTCATCCTGCGGAAGTTGCTTAGAATTAATCATAAAAGGAATACCCCTGGCAAATTTTTGCTTCCTTAATTGTTTAACGGCCGCAGTACCCGCCTGTTGTATTGCTTTAATAGATTTTAACCCTGCCATGTTATAAAGGTACAAAAATATTTCTTTAAAAAAAGCACTCCGGCTAATAGTAGCCTGCGTCTAAGAATAACCGGGGTAAAAAACTAAATTTACGAATTAACCAAATTCCGGTTTATTGGTAAAGGCGGTGAAATGCACATTCTTTTTCCAGCATGGCTAATATAGCTGCCATATTCTTTGAGCCGGGGTCATTTTTGGCCATTATTTCGGGACTCCAATAAGTGTAAAACCTATATTTTTTTGCGGTGGCAACTTCAACAAAGTAAATAACGCCATCAGCACCCCAGTTATTTCCTCGCAAGGTGGAAATATCCAAATCCAGCAGCTTGTTTAAAAAAATAGGCCACCCGCTTTTAGGCATTAGGTTTACAACCGAATAAGGAAGTGCTTTTGCACCAAAAAAACCGTAATCGTTAACATTGTAAAAAGAGAAACGTTGGCATGAATATCTCTGAGCGGCAAGTTTTACTAATATTAGCTGGGTGGTTTTTGCCGAATAATCGCACCAAATACGAATTTGCAGCGAATCGTATCCATTTTCCAGGTCATCCAGGTTATAGATTTTTGCCGCCCGTTGTACTGGTTTAAACATAAATGAAGGCTTACCGTGTGAGGTAGTTTGAATATCCTTAACTACTTTACCAGCCTGCGCTTTTTTACTTTTGGGTAAACCATTAGTGCCTGCCTGCTGGCTACTGCACATACAAACAAACAAAAAGTTTGCCATTAGAACGAATAGTGCCTTCTTCATTGTTGCGTTGGTTTTAGGGAGTGTTTGAAGCTTGAATATACGAATAAACATACTGGTTTAAAATAGTTGCTGCAACAGCACATATTTCTACCCCGCTTTAAGAAAAGCCGCCATGAAAACCGAACCCCACAACCGAGCGTGGCAACAGCCGATGCCATAGAAAACAAAAGCTCGCCTCCAAAAAAATGCACTACTGCCTTTACCGGCACGCAAAAGGCGTAACCGCTTTCAAAAAAAAGTTGTTACGCCTTTCGCAAATAGTATGGCAATCCCCCCTAAACCAAAAACTGGCTGTGTACGTATTTAACCACTTCATCCAAGCTGGCAGTTTTGTCGTATACGGCTAACTGCCTGTCGGCACCGGTGCCTTGCTCGAGGATTTTGTGTACTAGGTTAATGGCATGGCGGCTGCCAAGCTGGTCAACCACATCATCCACAAAATCAAGCAGCTCGTATATCAATACACGCGTGTTCACCTCTGCTTCCTTGCCAAAATCAATCAGGCTGCCGTCAATGCCGTAACGGCCCGCCCGCCATTTGTTTTCATTAATCAACGTGCGGTGGTACATAATGTAGTTCATGTTCTTGCTGCGAAGTTTGTACAACTTGGCGCAAATGGCCTGAAAGAGGGCTGCAATGGCAATGGTTTCCTCAATGGTCATCGGCACGTCGCATATCCTAAACTCAACGGTGTTGAAGAACGGGTGCACCCGCAGGTCCCACCATATTTTTTTGGCGTTATCTATACAGTTGGTTTTTATCAGCAGGTTAACATAGTTGTCGTAGGCTTCAATGCTCTCAAAAAAATCGGGTATGCCCGTGCGCGGAAATTTGTCGAATACCTTCGTCCTAAAGCTCTTATACCCCGTTTTACGCGCCTCCCAAAAAGGGCTGTTGGTGCTAAGGGCGTATACGTGCGGCAAAAAGTAGCGGGCGGAGTTGGCAATGTGCACCGCCATCTTCCTATCTTCCATGCCAACATGCACGTGCAGGCCAAAAATAAGGTTGCTGCGCGCGGCTTCCTGCAATTCGTTTACAATTTGGTTGTAGCGTACATGGTCGGTAATCAACTGGCTTTGCCAGTGGCTAAAAGGGTGTGTGCCGCTGGCCGCTACCCAAAGGCCCAAGTCGCCCGCTATATTGCTGATAACATTGCGCAGGGTTGAAACATCTTTGTATGCCTCGTCAATATTCTGGCAAATATCCGTGCCCACTTCCACTACGGCCTGGTGCATTTCGGCCTTTACTTTATCCTTTAAAACCTTGTGCCCCTCGGTAACAATTTTTTGTTCGTGGCTCGTCAGCTCGCGGGTTTGTGGGTCAAGCACCATGTACTCTTCTTCCACACCAAGTGTAAAATGTTTGTAGCTGAGGTTTGACATAAATAAGTTTACAGTTTGTAGTTTACAGTTTATAGTTCGCAGCTTTGGTCACCTACCATATAGGAAGTCTTCGCCCATCTCAATGTTTTTTCAACTTTCACCTTGCTCCTGAACGTTCACCCGCAAGTCCCTTTAGGGATTTAGGGTTTAAAATAACATTTCCTTCGCTGCTCCTCTCTTAATATATTCTCCCCAGGTAAGGTTGTCTTGCCCGTCTTGCTGTGCCAGTGCTTTTTCAATGGCGTAGTTGGCGGCCGTTTCTACCACCCATGCAAAGTTTTCCTCACCCACGCTGTTGCGGTCGGCATCGGGCGCTGGGTTACAAAAATCAATGGCATAAGGCACTCCGTTGCGCAAGGCCAGCTCAACGGTATTAAAATCGTAGCCTAAGTACTGGTTTATGCGCAGCACAATCTGCTCCATTTCGTGCAGTTTTTCGGGTGTGGGCGCAAAGTTGGCCACGTAGCGCAGTTGGTGCGGGTTACGCGGCTCGTAAGGCATTATGCGCACATGCTTGCCGCCAATGCAGTAGCAGCGGTAGTATTCCTCAAAAAATATTTCTTCTTGCAGTAGCATCACCAGTTCGCCGGTTTCGGCATGTTTGTCAAAAAAATCCTTCGCGTCGGCTATTTTATATACATTCTTCCAGCCACCGCCCGCAAAAGGCTTCATGTAGGCGGGAAAGCCCACGTAATCAAATATGCCCTTCCAGTCAAGCGGGTAGGCCAGGTTGCTAAATGATTTTTCGGTAGTGTCGGCGGGCAGGCTGCGGGAGGGCAGTATCACCGTTTTAGGCACTGGTACATTTATTTTGGTGGCCAGGCAGTTATTGAAAAATTTTTCATCGGCACTCCACCAAAAGGGGTTATTAATTACAGCGGTGCCGCATAAGGCTGCGTTTTTTAAAAAAGCGCGGTAAAAAGGCACATCCTGGCTAATGCGGTCAATAATTACGGCGTAACCGCTGGGTTCGCCTTGTTTCACTTTGTCAATACGCACCGGTTCGGCGGTTATGCCGGGTATATTTTTATTGTTCACCCTGTCAATAAATGCCTGCGGAAAGGTCCGTTCCTGCCCAAATAACACGCCGATCTTTTTCATGGCTGTCTCATTAAGATTTTGTAAATAGATGTACCCAAGGTAGAGAAAAAAAATGAAAATGAATTAATTTGAAAATTTGGTAACCTGAAAATTTGAAAATGAAAAACATAAAATTTTAAGCAGGTTTAGTGGTTTGCCGCAGTTTTTAAAGAAAATTCATTTCATATTTAAACATTCAAACGGTCTTTCATTTTCAAATTTTCAAATTGTCTCATTTTCAAATTGAATATAATTTGCTTTTCCTATTTTTGGCGTTATGGGTGAGGAGAATTTTTGGGGTACGCACACGGTGTTTGTTGAGCAAAGCACGATTGAATCGTATTTTTTAGACAGGTTGGTTACCATTGATGCCTACCTGCCAGATAATGTGGCGCGCCCCGAAGACTTGGAACTGCTGCTGATAAACGACGGGCAGGACCTGCCCAAAATGCCCTTCCACGCCATCCTCAATAACTTATTGCACACCAACCAAATTAAGCCGCTGGTATGCGTGGGCATTTACTGCGGCCCCGACCGTAAATTAGAGTATGGCACGGCCGGTGAGCCCAACTATGAGGGCTGGGGCATAAAAGCCGGCTTGTATACCCAGTTTGTTTTTGAGGAACTGCTGCCTTTTATACGGGAGAAATACAATGTGGCTTCGTTTAAGGAAAAATCGTTTGCCGGTTTTTCGCTGGGTGCGCTAAGTGCGATGGATATTGTGTGGAACAACCCGATGCAGTTTGGCAAGGTGGGGGCTTTTAGCGCATCGTTTTGGTGGAGGAGCAGGGGGTATGGGGATGATTATAATGACGATACCGACCGCATTATGCACCAGCACATTAAAAGCGGCAGCCACCACCCTTGGTTGAAGTTTTTTTTTGAATGCGGCCGCCTTGATGAAACTGCCGACCGAAATAACAACGGCATCATAGACTCGATTGACGACACCTTGGGCGTTATTGAAGAACTGATAAGGCTTGGCTATACCAGCGAACAGATTGACTACCTGGAGCTGCCCCATGGCCGCCACGACGTACCTACGTGGGCAAGCGCCTTTCCCGAGTTTTTGCGGTGGGGTTGGGGGAGTGGGGCATTTGGTGAATAGGGCAGTGGGTTATAGTTTTTGGGGCGGGCTGTGGGAATGTTATGGAGCTTGGGTTGTCCGAGGGACTCCTTCTGAGTGTCACTCAATTCAACAGCTGGAGCTTTAAGGAGCAGTCGCGATAGTACGCATTGAACGAAATTTGAGTAAATAAAACATTTTGCTTTTAGAATGGTAACTTTAGTGTTATAAATGGTTTGCTATGATAGACCGTATAGTAATAGACAACTTTAAAAGCATTAAACATGCGGATGTAAAGTTGCAGCAGGTGAACTTGTTGATTGGGCCTAATAATTCGGGGAAGAGTAATTTTTTGAAGAGTATCATTCATTTGAAGGATTCCATAAGAGGACATTCAGTAAGTGGCATTTTGGCATTACAAAACGACAATGCGGAACTGGAGAAAACAGGATTTATTCTAGAAGACGACAAAAAAAAGCTGAATACCAATTATTCTCCAAGCGTAGTGGATTTAATTTCAAGCGATAATGACCGTAATTATCTATTACATTTTGGTCTTTTTTTGTCGAATTCTCGTATTTACAAACCCAATTTTGAACGTATTACCTACCCTTACCCAATTTTTAAAAATGATGAAATTGTATTGTCAGATGCTTCCAATATCCCTTCTTTTCTTCAAACTGCATTAAATAAAAACAGAGATATCTTTAACAAGATTACGAAGGACTTAGAACACATTACTTCCATTTTTACCGACATATTAATTGATAATGTTGAACCGCAGGAAAATAATCCAAACCTAAACAAAGAAACAAAAGGTAAAACCTTTATACGCTTAGGCTTGAAAGATAAATACGGCAAGCAGTTTTGGGCGGATGAGTTATCGGAAGGTACAATTTACTTTCTTGCGTTGTTATGCATCATACACCAGCCTAACCCGCCCAAATTGCTGTTGCTGGAAGAACCGGAGCGTGGCATCCACCCACGCCGTATTAAGGAAATAATTGATTTAATTAAACAATTGGCTCTAGAAAAAGACATACAGGTAATAATGACCTCCCACAGCCCCTTGGTGGTAAACTTGTTTGCGGATGAGCCGGAAAGCATTTTTGTGTTTGATATGAAGGATGGCTTTACCGATATTAAAAACCTGCAAACGGATATTATAGAACCCACCAACAAGGAGTTACAGGAAAAAGGCATTGACTCAGAGAAAGATTATAATATTAGCTTAGGCGACCAATGGGTATACGGCCTTTTGGGAGGGGTGCCTGTATGAAAAGTTTTAAGTATAGCATTATTTGTGAGGATGATGCACAACGTTTTTTTATTGAAACCTTTCTGGCAAAACATTTTGTCGGTAAGGCCGATTTTGTTTTTGATGAGCTTTTTTACAAAAAATTTAAATGCAGCAACAATGCTGACGTGCTTAAGTGTAAATTCCGGCAAAGTTGACCCCCTGTCGCCATTTCAAATTGCCCCCCTTAAAAACGATTTCAAAAAGGGCCTAAAAAAAGCCTCCTGAAGAGGATTAAAAAAGCAGATAAAGAACTGTTGTTTTGTAAAACAAAAA
>CAIRZB010000023.1 GCA_903882935.1 uncultured Parafilimonas sp.
TACGGTAACCACCAGTGCTTACAGCACGGCCCTAACGTTTACCACGGCGGCGGCATCCAACATCATCGGCAGTGGCGGCGTATCGCCCCTGGCGGCGGGCAGCCTGCCTTTTAACGCGGCCGTTTACCCTAACCCTGCGGTAAACACGGCAACGCTTGTGCTGAGCGGCACTGCGGGCAAAGTGATTATAACGGTAACGGATATGTCGGGCAAGCCCGTATGGCAGCGCGAGGCCACAGCAGCCAGCCAAGTAACCGTGCCAGTTAACAATTTGGCGGCAGGCATGTACTTCGTTTCTGTTAAGGATGAGAAACACATAAAAGTGCTTAAGCTGCTGAAACAATAGTAGCTTTTATGCCTACGCTCATTTGGCTAAAATAATACCCCGCCTGCCACGCCTAAACGCGTGGCAGGCTTTTTTGGGACCTAGGCCCTCTACAACGCGCTACCTGAAAATGACTAAAACACCATGGTTTTTGCCATTGTGCATAAAACATTGGTACAATCTTTTGCTCGTCTGGGAAAATTGTTAGCTTAGAGCGGCGTTGCTTGGCAAAATTGATTTGTGGGGCGGGCATTGCGGCGGCCGAACACATAAGCATTCAAATTTTTATTGTAAAAATATGTCCACATTAAAACAACCGGCGGCCGCTACCCCGGAAACCAAAGCCACTGCTTCAAAAAGGTTATTGTCACTGGATTTTTTAAGGGGGTTCATCATGGTGTTGCTTGCCATAGAATCTACCGGTATCTACGGGTATGTGTATGACCACACATCGCAAAGCCCTTTTGTGAATGTAATTTTTATGGAACTTACCCATCATCCTTGGCATGGCATCCGATTTTGGGACCTTGTGCAGCCTTCTTTTATGTTTATGGCGGGTGTTGCCATGGCTTTCTCCCTCAACAAGCAATGGTCAAGCGGTATGAGCTGGGCCGAATCGTTCAGGAAAACACTTAAGAGGTGTGGTTGGCTGTTTTTTTGGGGGGTATTGGATTACGCCGTAAGGCCAGGGGGGCTGTCGTTCGAGCTGTGGGATGTTCTTACCCAGTTGTCGTTTACCACCTTAGTGGCTTTTTTGGTATTCCGCTGGAGTACGCAGGCGCAAATAGTGTTCTGTTTTGCCCTGCTGTTGCTTACCGAGTTACTATACCGGTTTACCCATGTGCCCGGTTTTGACCAGCCTTTTACTGACCAGCACAATTTTGGCAATTATGTGGATATGTTGCTAATGCATAAAATTAACAACGGGGGATGGGTGGCCATTAACTGCATACCCACTGCGGTGCATACCATAGGGGGTGCGATTGTTGGCAAGTATTTGATAAGCAGTGCCGATAAAAAAAACGTGCTACCAGTAGTTATTGCAGGCATTGTATGCTTGGTGCTTGGTTTTGGCATGGATGTAAGTGGCTTTACCCCCATTATAAAACGCATTGCCACCAGCTCGTTTACGCTGGTTTCTTTGGGTTGGGCTTTGCTGTTCTTGGCACTAAGCTATTGGTGGGTAGATATGAAAGGCCACCAAAAGCACCTGCAGTTTTTTACCATCGTGGGCATGAATTCCATTTTCATCTACCTGTTTTTTGAAATTGTGGGCGACCGTTGGTTTACCGGCTATATAACCTTTATATCCAATGGGGTGATGGGTTGGTTTAGTGCTGGTGATATGCTAAAGGCCATTGTTGCGGCTATTTGCGTATTCTCACTAGAGTGGGGGCTTTGTTGGTTTTTGTATAAGAAGAAGATATTTTTTAAGTTATAGGGGGGGAGAGCAAAAAACGAAATTGGCTTAATAGGGTTACTGTTTTGCTATGGAATGCATTTTGTTATTTGGTCGCTCTATCGTGAAATGGTCACCTTTGGCAACGAAATTTCACATCTGTCGCTGCAAGCGACAACATAAAACTCCGGAGCTAGAAGTTCCGGATAGGGAAGGTTAATTGCATAGTATGACTTAGTGTCGGTGATATGCTGAAGGCCATTGTTGCGGCCATTTGTGTATTCTCGCTGAAGTGGGGACAGTGCTGGTTTTTTTATAATAAGAAGATATTTTTAAGTTGTAGTTTGGTGATAAAAAATAGTTTTAAAAATGCCATTATTCAATATTGGAAAAAAGTTAGAGCATGTTAAAGAAACTTCATTCAAGTTTGAAAGAGAAATTCAGCAATTGACCGAACAGAATTTGAGGATTTTATTGCGCTTGGACTTTATTCGATCTGAATTCTCATTAAATAGTTTTCGAATAGATACATTGGCATTTGACCCGGAATCGAAGTCATTTGTTATAATTGAATACAAACGCGACAAGAACTTTAGCGTAATTGACCAAGGATACGCCTACCTATCTCTGATGCTCAACAATAAAGCCGATTTTATTTTGGAATTTAATGAGAGTCTTAATCAAAGTCTAAAAAGGACAGATGTCGATTGGACACAATCGAGGGTGATTTTTGTATCTCCGGCGTTCACTACTTACCAACGGGAAGCGATAAATTTCAAAGATTTGCCAATTGAATTATGGGAAGTAAAGAAATTCGAGAATAATACAATTTCTTATGAGCAAATTCAAAAAGCTTCCGCCAAAGAAAGTATCAAAACTATTTCACGTTCTGACAATACAGTCGAAGCTGTGAGTAAGGAAGTCAAGGTTTTTACAGAACAAGACCACCTTCAAAAAGTTGATTTTGAAACTCGTGAGCTTTACGAGAATCTCAAAGAGCGGTTGTTGAACATGGATGATAATGTTACGGTACAGCCAAAGAAACAAACTGTCGGATTTAAAATCGATAACAATGTTTTCTGCGATATTGTTTTGCAAGGTAAGGGGCTGAAAATTTATTTGAATCTGAAGAGTGGTGAATTACAAGACCCAAAAAATATTTCGCGCGATGTTTCCAATGTTGGCCATTGGGGCAATGGTTCTTACGAGATTAAATTGCCGGATTTAGAAGACATTGATTACATCCTTAGTTTGATAAAACAATCGATTCGGAAAAATAAGGTCTAATTGTTATAATGCTAAGCCTCGTTACGGCAATATTTGAATGGTAAAGTAATTGTTTTACAAAATTTCAGCCTATTTAATCTTTGAATCATAAATAATTGCTGGTCTTTGGTAAAACATCTCAAAATGTTTTTTAAATTGGTAAGTGAATTTTGCTACACTCGATATACGTTGTAAAGATTTTGCTTGAATCAATTATAGCGCTTCTTGTCGGTATGATTACTATCGGAATTTGTCAAATTGTAAAATGCCCGCAAACAAAAAAGCGGATGGCACTTTACTGCTATCCGCTTCTTTAATTCAATACAATTATAACTTGTTCAGCTATGCCCTTTCAGCCCTTGGGAACGGCCTGTTGCCGGGCCTATAATTGTGGCTGTTGGGGTTATTGTTGTTGTTGTTATTTCTGCGCTGTGGGGGGCGGTTGCCGTTGGGTCTTCCGCCGCCGCCGTTGTTGCCGCGTGGTGCTTGGCCTTCCTGCACGTGCATTTTAAAAGGGTGTTCTTCCACCACCTTAATGGTTTGGTTGGTTACCTTATTTATATCACGCAGGTAGGCTCTTTCTTCGCTGTCGCAGAATGAGTAGGCAATACCGTCGTGGCCTGCGCGGCCGGTACGGCCAATGCGGTGTACATATGTTTCGGGTACGTTTGGCAGGTCGTAATTAATAACGTGCGTTATTTCATCCACATCAATGCCCCGGGCGGCAATATCAGTGGCAACCAATATTTTTAAACGGCCGCTTTTAAAGCTGTACAATGCCCTTTGCCTTGCTTCTTGGCTTTTGTCGCCATGCAATGCGTCGGCACGTATGTCGGCTTCCTTTAATGTTTTGGTAATCCTGTCAGCGCCATGTTTAGTGCGGCTAAAAACCAACACGCGCCCACCATTGCCAGCAATATCTTTCATCAGGTGTACCAGTAGGGCTGGTTTGTCGCGCTTGGCCACCATAAAAATACGCTGTTCAATTTTTTCCACTGTGCTGGAAACCGGTGTTACTTCCACCCTAACCGGGTTGCGGAGTAATGTGGCAGCCAGTTTGGAAATTTCCGGCGGCATGGTTGCTGAGAAGAATAGTGTTTGCCTTTCGTCGGGCAGGTCGCGGATGATTTTTTTAATATCGTTAATAAAGCCCATGTCTAACATGCGGTCGGCTTCATCCAATACAAAAAAATCAAGGTGCGCCAAGTGCACGTGGCCTTGGTTCATCAGGTCCAACAGTCTGCCTGGTGTGGCAATCAATATGTCGGTACCATTGCGTAGGGCCAACGTTTGCGGGTGCTGCGATACACCCCCAAATATAACTTCTGCCTTAAGGCCAGTATGCCTGCCATAGGCTAAAAAGCTTTCGTGTATTTGCAAAGCCAGTTCGCGGGTGGGTGTAAGCACCAAGCCTGCAATATGGCGGTACCCTTTTGTTTTGTGTGCCTGCGTTTGCAGCAATTGCAAAACTGGCAAAGCGAAAGCTGCAGTTTTGCCTGTGCCTGTTTGGGCAACGCCCAATAGGTCTTTTTTATCCAGCACAATAGGGATAGCCTGTTCCTGGATTGGTGTGGGATTGGTGTAACCTTCCGCAGCAAGTGCTTTAAGCAGTTGTTCGGATAGGTGTAAGTCTTGAAATGTCAAAATAGTAATCTTTTTTGTATATTAATTGCTGGTGCTTACAATAATGCAAAGTAAGTAGCCAGTCTTTTTTATATTCTCGTCATCATTATGACTTGATGAGCAACGACGGTTTGAAGATCTAGTCTGCTAAGAGAGAGAGTATTAACGAGGGCAAAGATAGGGGGATTTATTGAAATACAAAAAACATTGTTAGCTAATGTGTTACAATAAGGGGTTATTAACAGTATTTTGCAAAGGCGGCACTGTTATACTGGGCGGTTCAAACAATGGCCTTCCTGTACAAACCCCAGGTGCTGTTTGTTTTTGCCTTCGCACTTGTTGGCTACACAACTTTGGCGTTAAAACCAGGGCTGGCAGAGTTTGCGGGTGCATGCCAAATTATCGCAAATTAAAGTCGCATGTTCAAATTGGGTTCTTCGCTCCAATGGACTCCTTCGGAGGGGTGAGGCGAAAACAGCAGCAACAATTTGGAATACGCCCGATTTGGCCTCACACTACTATAGTAGGCCACGTTATTTACCTTTAGGCAGAAAATAACCCAAAAAGCAGATAATGGAAAGTTTGGAAGCTAGGAAATTGGAGATTGAAGAAAACGGTTTTGCCGTTATTGACAAGGTTTTTACTGATGAAGCGATTGAAGGTATTATTAACTTTATTGACGGCACGGATAAGGATAAACCAACCTTTCGCAAAACCGATGATTTGTTTGCCATCAGACAGTTTTTAAAGGAGGTACCGGGCATCAGGCCTTACATTTTTACCCAAGGGTTTCAATCTATTATACAACAGTTTTTTGGTGGAGGGTACTTCGTGGTTAAATCAATCTATTTTGACAAACCAAGCCGCTCCAATTGGTTTGTGGCTTACCACCAGGACCTAACCATTTCTACCACAACCAAGCATAGTTTGGACGGTTTTGTTAATTGGACAGTAAAACAGGGCCAATATGCGGTGCAGCCGCCAGTAGGTATTTTGGAGCGAAGCTTTACCATACGCATACACCTTGATGAAACGGATGCGGGCAACGGCGCACTAAGAGTAGTGCCAGGCAGCCATAAAATAGGGGTTATACCACCTGCCGAATTTGCTGTGCTATCGGAAAAAGAAACGGTGTGTGCAGTACCAAGGGGCGGGGTAATGTTGATGAAGCCGTTGTTGCTGCATGCCTCGGGACGAGCGATTAACCAGAACAGGCGCCGGGTGATACATATTGAGTTTAGCAACATTGAATTGCCGAAACCTTTGCAGTGGGCTGAGCGGGATGAGGTGCTTTGAAAATGCCCAGTGCTGCTATACAAGCACTTTTTTTGGGTGCAGTGGAACGCAAGGTACAAGAACGGCTACCCAAAATAAAATCATCTGGATGACTTGCGTCACCAAAAATCATTTGCCTGTTAATGAATTTTGCTTTATTAAACAACGGCTGTATGATTGTAGAACAGATTTACACGGGTTGCCTTGCCCATGGGGCTTATTATATTGAAAGCGAGGGGGAAGCTGCGGTAATTGACCCGCTGCGTGAGGTGGCCCCCTATTTACAAAGAGCAGAAAGGCATGGTGCCAAGATAAAGTATGTTTTTGAAACACATTTTCATGCAGACTTTGTTTCAGGGCATGTAGACCTTGCCAGGAAAACGGGCGGAGGTATTGTTTTTGGCCCAAGCGCGCAGCCTGCTTTTGATGCCATAACCGCCACAGACGGCCAAGTATTTAATGTTGGGAGGCTAACCGTTACCGTACTGCATACACCAGGCCACACATTGGAGAGTTGCTGTTACCTGTTGAAGGATGAAACTGGCAAGGCAATTGGCTTATTTAGCGGGGATACCCTGTTTATTGGCGATGTGGGCCGTACCGACCTTGCCCAAAAGGCGGCCCATATGACCACCGAAGAGCTGGCCGGGATGCTATATGAATCTTTACAAAACAAGATTATGCCCCTTCCCGATGATGTGGTGGTGTACCCCGGCCATGGCGCGGGCAGTGCGTGCGGCAAAAAAATGAGCAATGAAATTACGGATACCCTGGGCCACCAAAAAGTGGTAAACTATGCTTTAAGGCCGGCTTTAACCAAGACGGCATTTGTTAAAGAGGTTACTGCAGGGCTGGTGCAGCCCCCGGCGTATTTTCCGCAGAACGTGATGCTTAACAAAGAGGGCTATGACAGTATTGACATGGTGTTGGAACGAGGTTTGCAGGCACTAGCCCCCGCGGCCTTTAAAGCTGCGGCCCTTGAAACAGATGCACTGGTGTTGGATACCCGCAGCCCGCAGGCTTTTGCACACGGGTTTATTGCCGCGTCAGTAAACATTGGCCTTGACGGTGCTTTTGCGCCCTGGGCCGGTGCGTTGTTGGCCAATATTCAGCAACCGATATTGGTGGTGGCCGATGAGGGGCGTGAAGAAGAGGTTATTACACGGCTGGCCAGGGTGGGCTGCGATAATGTGGCGGGTTATTTAAACGGGGGTTTTGAGGCATGGGAGCGTGCGCACATGCATGTGGGGCACATACCCTGTGTTACCGCAGGCCAGTTGGCGGATATTATGCAACACCAATCAATAAACCTATTGGACGTTAGAAAAAAGAATGAATTTGAAAGTGAGCATATAGCCGGTGCGGAAAATGTACCGTTGGATTTTATAAACGAGGAAACATCAGTGCTGGATAGGAACAAAGCCTATTATGTGCATTGCGGGTCAGGCTACCGCTCAGTAATATTTATTTCCATCCTATTGTCACGGGGCTTTGCCAACCTAATAAACATTACCGGGGGCTTTAAAGCATTGAAGGACAGTGGGCGTTTTGCCATAACCGATTTTGTATGCCCGGTTAGTTTTTTGTAAGGGTGTAAAAAAACGATTTCTCTGGCTGAGTGTATTGGAAGGTATAAAGCCTTTAAGTGTATTACGGTATACACTTAAAGGCTTTTTTATATTGGCAGAACAGGAAGGCAACGCGCTCTGCGCATTAATTTGTTTGCTGTGGTGCAACACTGTGAAATGGTTCTGGCAGGCGCAACATAGCATTTGTGTTTGTATCCGGCAACGGCATGGCAAACTCAATGGTAACGGTATGTTCCACACCGTCGTTATTAAGTGTAACAGATCCGTCGTTTTGCAATAGCCCGTCCACGGTTACTGTCATGGCCGAAAGGTTGTTTTTTTGCAAAACGGTTATATGGTAAACCGTATCCATGTACCGGTAATTCATTTTAAAGCTTTCCCACTCTTTTGGTATACATGGTTTAAACCGCAACTTCCAGGCTTCCTTTTGCATGCCTAGCACCCACTCGGTAATAAGCTGGTACATCCACCCCGCCGAACCTGTGTACCAGGTCCACCCGCCGCGCCCTGTATGGGGCTTAACGCCATAAACATCGCCAGCCATTACGTATGGCTCAGTTTTATATATGGCTATTTCTTCTGCCGTGTTGCCGTGGTTAACAGGGTTTATCAATTTTAGCAACTCGTAAGTTGTTGCCGCATTGCCTGTTTTGGCAAAGGCCATAACACACCAAATAGCCGCGTGGGTATATTGGCCTCCGTTTTCCCTTACGCCTGGCAAATAGCCCTTTATATAACCGGGCTCCAGTGCAGAGGTATTAAAAGGCGGGTCAAGCAATTGTATAATACCGGCGTCTCTTTTAACCAAATGCCTATCTAACGAAGCTAGCGCGGATTTACTGCGCTCCACATCCCCCGCGCCGGAGATAACCGACCAGCTTTGTGAGATAGAATCAATGCTGCATTCGGCATTGTTGCTGGAACCGAGAGGCGTGCCGTCGTCAAAAAAGGCCCGCAGGTACCATTCCCCATCCCACGCGTTTTTATGAATTTTTTGCTTAAGGTCGGCAGCTTGGTGGCGGCATTGAGCGGCAAAGGCACTGTCGTTTTTACTATCGGCCACTAAAGCAAAATTTATCAGCACGTCGTACAAGAAAAAAGCTAGCCAAACGCTTTCGCCCTTGCCTTCTTTGCCCACCAGGTTCATGCCGTCGTTCCAGTCGCCCGCGCCCATCAAAGGCAGACCATGTACGCCAAACCGAAGGCCGTGTAGCACTGCCCGTTTTGCATGTTCATATAAGCTTGCAGTTTGTTCCAACGTATTTGGCAGGTCGTAGTACGATTCTTCGTTGCTGTTCACTGGCCGGCCTTCCAAAAACGTTATCTGCTCTTCCATTATACCGGCATCGCTGGTAACGGCTAAATACCGGGCCAGGGCAAAAGGCAGCCACAAGAAATCATCCGAGCAATGGGTGCGTACCCCGCGCCCCTGCGGCG
Source organism: uncultured Parafilimonas sp. (assembly GCA_903882935.1). Taxonomy (GTDB): domain Bacteria; phylum Bacteroidota; class Bacteroidia; order Chitinophagales; family Chitinophagaceae; genus JABDFW01. The sequence continues at coordinate 8,915 of CAIRZB010000023.1, forward strand.
GGTGCCACCAATGTTGGCCGTCACCCTCGGTAAACTGGCGGCTGGCGGTTAGCAGTATTTGTTTACGGGTAAGGTAGGGTTGCACGTGTACCAGCGCCAGCACATCTTGCAATTGGTCCCTAAGGCCAAAAGCTCCCCCACTTTGGTAAAAACCTGAACGGCCCCATAGCCTGCATGAAATTACCTGGTAAAGTAGCCAGCCGTTTGCTAAAAAGTTGAGGGCCCGGTCGGGCGTTTCAACCTGAACGGTGCCTAGCGTAGCCGACCAAAAGCTATGTATTTTTTGACGGGCAGCCGCAGCACTGCCGCTACCCCTGAATTTTTTTACCAGTTGTCTACCAACCAACGTATCCTTTGCGGCACCCATTTTGAAGATAAGTTCTTTCTCCGCACCGTCATCTAAGTCAATAAAAAGCTGGATGGCCGTGCATGGGTCGTACCCTGCGCCGCACCTGTTAGAAAGTTTAAGCCGTTTTAAGGCATCGGGGTTGGCAAGGGTACCGTTGCGGCCAATAAACTCTGTGCGGTCTGTTGTAAAGGCTTTTATGCCGTCGTCGGCGTCAAAAAAGGCAATATGGCTGCCAAATTCGCTGCTATAGGCGTTTCTGGAATATAATGCGCCTGTTTCTCCGTCATTGTCGGTAACTACATGCATCTGCGTTTTGGATCGCATATCCCCCAACACCCACTCTGCGTAGCCGGTAACGGAGAGGCGGCGTTGCCTGCCGGAACGGTTGCGTATTTTTATGGCCGTAAACTTAATGCTGTCTTCAATATCCACATACACCGTGGTTTCGCTGGCAATACCGGTTTCGCTGTGTTCAAAAACGGTGTAGCCAAATCCGTGTCGGGTTATATACGGGGTTTTGCCACGTTTAGGAAAGGGCATGGGCGACCAAAAATAGCCGCTGCGTTCATCGCGTATGTAATACGCTTCGCCGCCACTATCGGTAACTGGGTCGTTGCCCCAGGGAGTTAGCCTAAATTCATGGGCATTCTCGCCCCACGTATATGCCGACCCACTTTCGGATATCACCGTGCCAAAATTTGGGTTGGCAATAACGTTTACCCAAGGCGCGGGTGTGGTTTTTTGGTTGGATGTTGTGATAATATATTCCTTCCCGTCTTGTGTAAAACCGCCGAACCCATTGAAAAAGGCGAGGTCCGCATGCCGGAATTCAAACTCTGCCGCGTTCGGGTTATAAACCGTTGTTGGGTTTAGGTATGCAACGGCACCTTTGGCAGTAATACGCCTGCTTACTTGGTCAACCAGGCTTCCCTTTGCGTCGGATATAATCACACGGGCCACCGTTTGTAACAATACACGGTCCTCGGGCGATATTTGGTCAATAGGGCGTACAAATATGCCGCCTCGGTTATTGTTACCCGAGGTAAAGCCTGCTGCCATAAAACGTTGAATTTGTTCTTGCAGCACCTGCCGGTAACCCGTGTGGTCATCGTTCCAAATAACCAAATCAACAAGCAGCCCCTTTAAGTGCCAATAGGCATGTGCCTGCACCATTTGTTTTACCAAAGCAATATTTTCGGCGTCGCCTATTTGCAGCAGTACAACGGGGATGTCGCCCGAAATGGAATAGCTCCACAAAGATGACTGCCCGCGGTTGTTTCTGGCAATGATGGACTGGTTTGCGCGTAATTCGGGGTTCATATAGATTACCGAAGCTGCCAGCATGCCATATAACTGCGCATCGGCTTCGGATGCGTTAATTTGGCGCAGTACCACTTGGCTGTGTGTCCAAGCCAACTCAAATGCCCTGTCGCGCAAATGCCGGTCTTGGTATTTGTTCAGCAAGTCTTGGCAAATTTCGCGGGTGGGTGCCATGCCCATTATCATGTCAATGGTGGCTGTTTCGTCTTCATCAATTAGCATGGTGTACCTTATTGCCACAATGGGGTCTAAAACAGGGCCGGCTGAACCAGATAGAGGCCCCGCAGTGGTCATTGCAGCGGGATTGGCGGTGGTGTTGGACCGGCCGATAAATTTATCCCGGTCGGTTTCGTATGAATCCTGTTTGGTTGGTACCCCGTTTACACTTACCAAGTGCAGCATAAAGGGTGGCTGTTCGGCTTTTGTTCTCGCGCGGCGTGAACATATGATGGCGTGCTGTTTTGCAATAATTTCAGTTTGCACAAACAACTTGTTGAAGGCAGGGTGCGCCGCGTCATCTTCCTGGGGCGATATTACCACCTCCGCGTAACTGGTTACCTCCATCCGCCTTTTTTTACCTGAGCGGTTGGTTAGTTTTAAACGCCTAATTTCTATGTCGTCCTCCGGCGAAACGATGATCTCGGTATGCGTCTCAATATCATTGTCGCGCCTACGAAACTCTGCACGGCCTTGCGAAAAAACGGCCTCGTAATTTTTGGGCTGTCTTAACGTTGGCTGGTAGGCGGTTGACCAAAATTCGCCGGTGTCTAAGTCGCGTATATAACAAAAAGCCCCCCAGTTGTCGCAGGTTCCGTCTTCGCGCCAGCGGGTAACCGCTGTGTTTTGCCATCTGCTGTACCCGCCACCGGCATTGGTAACCATAACATGGTATTTGCCATTGGATAGTAATTGAACTTCAGGGGTAGTGGTATCGGGCGTTTTTATGACGCGCATTTCTGCTGCAGGTGATTCGGCTGGCATAGTGGTGCTTTCCGCAGGCGATGAATAAAAGCCGGTAGCCTTTGGTATTTGTTCCTGTAACAATAGCAGAGTCGCCTGAAACTGAGGTTCTGCATCAAATCGTTTTTGCATGGGCTTATTCAGCAGCAAATAGGCTAATGAAAGTAGGCCCATGCCCTGGTGGTGTACCATGTATGACTGTATAACTACGTTGCCTTGGCCCCTTGGTAACCTTGCCGGCGTATAATCGATAGATTCGAAAAAGCCGAAATCGTTCTCAAAGCCACCCGCACTTAATTTTTCAAGGTTGTTGCAGGCTGCCTCAGGGTCAATCATCAACGCCATTATGGTGGCATAGGGTGCAATTACAAGGTCATCACCCAAACCGCGCTTAAAGCCTAAGCCGGGCACGCCAAACGCCTTGTATTGGTAGTTAAGGTTAGCATCCACGGTGTTGTAACAGGATTCAGACACGCCCCAGGGTACATTGTTTTGCTTGCCAAATTCTATCTGGCGTTTAATTACTCCGCGGTTTGTTTGGTCAATCAACGTGTTTTCGTAGGTAGGCATCACCAAGTTGGGCATCAAGTACTCGAACATTGAGCCGCTCCATGACAGCAAAACCGGTGTTCCTGCCGCATTGGTAAGCCGCCGGCCGAGCGCAAACCAACTTTCTTGCGGTATTTTATCCTGCGCAATGGCTACAAAATAGCTCAGTCTGGCTTCGCTTGCCAGCAAATCGTAGTAGCTTGTGTCGCGCCGGTGTTCGTCCTCATTATAGCCAATGGCCAATAGATGCTGGGCATTGTCATACAAAAAATCGAACCGCATATCGTTGGCCAACTCACCACACTGGGCTGCCAACTCTAGCAGCGATGCTACTGTTTCTGCCGCCAACTGCACGCTTTGGTTGTATGCCTGGGTGAACACGAATAACCATTTATTGCACGCCTCTGTGTTCTGCTGGCCGTGTAAAACTGCCAGCTCATTGTCAACCGCAGGGTGCCTGTTTGCAAGTTCCCTTAGGGTCAGGTTGTTTGTAATGTTTTGCAAGGTGCTAAACTCAGTAGGCCATTGGGAAATAAACAACCAGGGTGCTACGTTTTTTATTTCGGCTAATGCAGTGGTTATGTGCGTGTTAAATGCATATCCCCACCAATTTTTTGTTTTTACGATGTTAATATCCTGGCCGTTAATAATAGCGTTGTGGCGTGTCAATAAGTTTTCAAGTTCCTGTTTTATATTGCCGGGTGTGCAGTTTGCTTGGTTTATGGCCGCAGTAAAGTCTTTTTCCAGTTGCTCAAACGCAACACTGTCATCCTCGGCAAACTCATTGGCGGCAACCCTTAGTGTGTCAAGCAGGCCAGTGAGTATTTTTTTGTCAATAATGGGTTGGTTAGGCAGCGTTTGCAGCCCCTGTTTAAGCGTTAGCAGGTGGCCTGCTAGGTTACCACTGTCAACCGTTGACACATATTTAGGGTGCAGCGTAGTAAGTGAAATGGTATCGTACCAGTTATAAAAATGGCCGTTTAAGCGCTCCAGTTTTTTCATGGCCTGTAAAGTGTTGCTGGTGCGGTAAGCCAACTGGGAGGTAGTGATATAGCCAAAATCGTGTGCTGTTAGGTTTGCCAACAGCGTTAAACCCATGTTGGTGGGGGAAGTGCGGTGCGCGGTTACAATAATGGGGTTGTTTTGGTGGTTATCAGGCGGAAGCCAATTGTCGCCCTGCCCCACAAAATACTCAAAAAAGCCCCAAGTTTTCCTAGCAAGCATTTGTAGGTAAACAAGTTGGTTGTCTCGTAGGTTATGTTTTTCGGGCAACAGTGGCCTACTGAGCCGCCAAACCACAAAAGGCGAGATTGCCCAACTGATAATGAACGATAGTGAAAACACTAGTGTAATAGGGGAGCAGTACACCATGTAAATAAGGGCTGCTGTAGCTACAAGCGGCGCAAACCACATGGCTTTGTAAACAAACAGCAAATGGCTGTACCGCTTGCTTTTAACGGCAAAGCCTGAGGGGTTCCACTCCAGCATGTGCCTGTGGGTAACAATCAGCCGCCATGCGGTGCGTATGATTGCATCAAGGCTTATATACGCTTCATACGGCAGGCAAACCACAGTAAACAGTGCCCGCAATATGTTTCTTCCGGTAATGTTGATTGAGTTTTCAATGTGAAATTTCATCAGTACATCCTCAGGCTTGTGCACGATGTCCCATGCCGAAATAAGCAGGGAGGGTACTATGATGATGGCGGGTACTATCAGGCCCCAAAACCATGCGGCATGTAGTACCGTCCACCCCATTAATAACAGGGCAGTAAGCGCAACGGGTACCAAACTGCGGCGCAGGTTATCGAATATCTTCCAGCGCGAAAGTGCTGAAATGGAGTTTTTTTGTAATTTTCGGTTAGCGTTTGGCACAAAGGGTAAAAACCAGTTGCCTATCTGCCAGTCGCCCCTTATCCACCGGTGGCGGCGGCCCATGTCAAGGGCATAGCTGTATGGGTATTCCTCATACAGCTGCACATCGCTGGCAAAGGCACAGCGGGTGTATGCCCCTTCTAATAGGTCGTGGCTCAAAATGCGGTTATCGGGGAACCGGTTGTCAAGCACTTTTTCAAAAATATCCACATCGTATATACCCTTGCCTATAAACGAGCCTTCGTTAAAAAGATCCTGGTACACATCCGAAGTAACGCGGGTATAGGGGTCAATGCCTGCGTCGTTTTCGTGCATCCTTGCATAAAGCGATCTGGTGGCACCGTGCAGGCTTACTGCAATACGCGGCTGTATAATGCCATATCCCTCAACCACCCTTTTAAGCTTTTCGTCGTACAATGCCTTGTTAAGCGGGTGGGCCATCATGCCAGTAAGTTTCCATGCCGCTTCCCTAGGCAACTGTGTGTCCGCATCCAGCGTTATCACATATTTTACATTTGTAAATGCAGCACTGTCTCCCACCACTACGGCAAAACGGCCGGTGGCATGGCTGCGCAGCAGGTTGTTTAATTCTGTTAGCTTTCCTCTTTTTCGCTCGTACCCCATCCATATTTTTTCCTTCTCATTCCATTGCCTGGGGCGGTGGAACAAAAAAAACGTATCATGTGTTTGCCTGCCATACTTGCTGTTTAATGCTTCAATGCATTTTTTTACCGATTCAACCAATGGGTTATCTTCTGGCAAGGTTTCGGTATCTGCGTCTTTCAAGTCTGTAAGCAGCCCAAACACTAGGTTTTCGTCTCGGTTGGCAAGAAAGCGCACTTCCAGTTCGCCCACCAGTTCATTTGCCTGTTTTTCGTTTATAATTATGCAAGGCACCACAACAAGTGTTCTTGCATAGGTTGGGATATGTTTGGAAAAATCCATCCTTGGCAATTGCCCAGGTTTAACCAACAACGTGGCAACCCAGTTTGCCACCGCCAGGCCCAACTGGCTTGCACATAGCAGCGCAATAGCGGCAGTTGCAGCCAATAGCGAGTTATTGAGGCCTTCGGAGCTGGCTTTTTTAAATAGGCCGTAGGCAACAACAACGGTTATGAGCAACGAGCCGGATATGTATAATTTTTTGTTGTTTTCGGCCAATAGCTCCAGCAATTTTTCTTTGGCGGTTAATGTAGCAGAGGCGGCTGTTTTGGTGGTTGCTTTGCCTTTACCGGTAAGGTAATAGCCTACGTGGGCTTTGCGGGCGTCTCCACTGTTTTGGGCAAAACTTTCTTTGGCAAGGTTTATGGCTATGCGCGCAATGTTGTTTTCTGACAGGTTTGATGTTTTGGCAATTGCTTCCACCGCATGGCGGTAACTGTCTCTGGTATAAAAGTCCATCTGCGGGTAAATGCCCCCAATATCCTCCCGCAGGGTTTGTTCAACAATGCTCATGGCCTCCACAAATTCCCGCCAATCCATTTTTGCTAAAAAGCGCAGGCTGTTTATGCTGTTGCTCATCGACACCTGGTCTGCCGCCTGTTTTTGGTTTTCAGCCAGCACCATGCTTGTTATGCTAAGGCCTTTGTCGGTAAGGTGCTGTTCAAGCCAGGTTAGCGCCATCGAAAGTTCTGAGCCTTTCCATTGCAGCCTACGGGTAAAAGGCGCCACAAACGCGGTTGCCACGGGCGGGTTTGACCGTGCCATGTCAGATATAACCAGCACTAGGTTTTTGGGGTCTTTTTCGGCTGCAGTTATAATTTTATCTGCCCAAAGGTTTGCGGTGCTTTCGTCAATCCGGTCTATGGCTATAACGGCGGCCACGCGGCGCAGGTTTTCCAATAAAGCCAGGCGCAACATAATAGGCACTGCCCAAAGTTCGCCGATGGTTAAATATTTTACTTTTTGGTAGGCGGTTATAAAGGCGGTAAGGCTGTCAATATCCACATGCCCGTCGCTATGCGATATTATTTCCAATGCAATATCGTATACCCGCGGCAGCCCGGCCGATGCGCCTTCTGCCAATTGGGGCAGGCCTTTACTATATTTTTTGGGGAGGTACCGCTTGCCGGTTTGCACCTGGTCCTCAATCAAATAATAATTATCCAGCAGCCATTCGCCTGCCGGGGAAATACGGCTTTTTTCTTTAACCGCATCGTGCAAAAGGCTGGTTACCTTTTGTAATACTTCTTCGTTATCAGATAGCCTATTAACCAACTGGTCTCGTGCATGGTCGATGCTAAGTTCATGTGATGCCGCCAAAAATTTTGCATACTGTTCCATTTGGTCTCTGGCGAAAAGCTCTGACCGCAAGGGTGGTTTTTCACCTGCAAACTTTCGGGTGCTTTTTTTTTGAAAATACGCGCGCATGGTTTCAAAAAAATCATCTATTGTGTTGGCTGTTACCTTCATCTTGCAAGTGTGTTAATAATAGGTTATACAAAAGGCTGCAGGGCAGCAACAAATGGTGCGTGTTTAATGCATACTGCAAACAAGAAGCCAAAAAAAATTAACGGAATACCAAACAAGAAAAAAGCAGGTGCCAAACAGCTTTGTATTGTTGCTAACGTACAGTTTTGTGTTAAAGGGGCGCGGCAAAAAGTAAAATGCCGGTTAACTGCACCATAAGTTTTGTATGTATTGGCTTATTGCGTTGCCGTATGCCGCAAATGTATTGTTATTAAAACCATTGCAAGTAAGTATTATAGCTGAATTGGTATTGCGTTAACATTGGCTGATAGAATGAAGGCTTATTTTATTGAATGTGTGAATTGTGTAATTTATTTACACAATTGTGTAACACTTATTGTAATTAACGCCCACATCTTTGGGTGTAAATCCTTTTAAAATATTACGCTTGAAGTTGTACATTAAATATATGGTTAGTGCCCGTTGCAAACAGGCGGTGAAAGAAGAACTAAAAAAGCTTGGGCTGCATTACATATTGGTTGACCTTGGTGAGGTAGATATAATGGAAAATATTACCGCCGAACAGCGCGAGCAGTTGAAAGTGTTGCTGTTTAATGCTGGTTTTGAGTTGATGGATGATAAGCGTGCGATATTAATACAGCAGATAAAAAACATCATTATTGCGATGGTGCACCATGCAGATGAACCCGAAAAAACAAAGTTCTCTGTTTATCTAAGCAAAACACTAAACCACGATTATACCTACCTGTCAAATCTTTTTTCCGAAGTGCAGGGCACTACCATTGCGCAGTTTATTATATCGCACAAAATTGAACGCATTAAGGAACTGATGATTTATGATGAGCTTAACATTACCGAAATAGCGTGGAAAATGAATTACAGCAGCGTTGCACATTTGTCTAACCAGTTTAAAAAAGTAACTGGGCTAACACCATCGCATTTTAAAAAACTTAAGGACAATAAGCGCAGCCCGATTGAAGAGGTTGGAAACTGAAAACGGCAAAACTGAAGACTATGGAAGCAGCAGCAAAACAGGAATCCCGATATGCAAGAAGCTTAATTGAAGCCAGCCTTGACCCTTTGGTAACCATTAGCACCGAGGGTAAAATAACCGATATGAATGAGGCGACCATGCAAATAACCGGCATGGACAGAAAGGCACTTACAGGTACTGATTTTCTTGATTATTTTACTGAGCCACTAAAGGCCCGGCAAGTGTACGAGCAGGTTTTTGCCAACGGATCTGTAGCTGATTCACCACTTACTTTGCGGCATACCAACGGAAAGCTTACGGATGTTTTATTTAATGGATCGGTGTACAAAAATGAAAGCGGAGATGTGCTGGGGGCGGTGATTGTTGCGCGGGATGTTACGGCGCAAAAGCAGGCATCACAATATGCGAGGGGGCTTATTGAAGCCAGTTTGGACCCGCTGTTTACGATAAGCCCCGCAGGTAAGATAACAGACATGAACGATGCGTCAGTTAATATTATTGGCATAACCCGCGCAAAGCTATTGGGTACTGATTTTTTTGACTATTTTACTGAACCCGAAAAGGCAAGGGGGGGATACGAACAAATATTTGCCAAGGGTTTTGTAAAAGACTACCCGCTAACGATAAGAGACCATAAGCTTACCGACGTATTATTTAACGGATCAGTATATAAAGACGAGCAAGGCAAAGTGCTTGGCGTGGTGGTGGTGGCCAGAGACATTACCGACCAAAAACGCATTGCCACTGAGTTAACAGAAGCAAAAGTATTTGCCGAGTTGGCAACTGGCATTGCCGAAGAGGCCAAGCGCAAAGCTGAGCAAGCAACCATTACCGCGAAAGATGCGGTAAAAGCGAAGCAGCAGTTTCTGTCCAACATGAGCCATGAAATACGAACACCCATGAACGCCATTATTGGCTTTACCAAAGTGGTGCTTAAAACAGATTTAACTGCCAAGCAAAAAGAGTATTTGTCGGCGATAAAAATGAGCGGTGACGCATTGATTGTGCTGATAAACGACATATTGGACTTGGCAAAAGTGGATGCCGGTAAAATGACGTTTGAGCAAATACCTTTTAGGCTTGCATCTTCTATCTCAGCCATGTTACACCTGTTTGAAACAAAAATTCAGGAAAAGAATTTGGCATTGGTTAAAGAGTATGATTACAATATCCCCGAAGTGTTGGTTGGCGACCCTGTGCGTTTGCACCAGATAATTTTAAATTTGGTGAGCAACGCAGTTAAATTTACAAAAAAAGGGTTTGTTACCGTAAGTGTACGGCTGGCTAGTGAAGATGCGGAAAACGTAACGATTGAGTTTGCCGTATCAGACACCGGCATTGGCATTACCGAAGATAAAATGGAAAAGATTTTTGACAATTTTCAACAGGCATCCAGTGGCACGTCTAGGCTATATGGTGGCACCGGGCTTGGCCTGGCGATTGTAAAACAGTTGGTGGAGCAGCAAGGTGGGCACATTTTTGTGGAAAGTACCATTGATGAAGGGTCTGTGTTTAGTTTTAGCTTGGGCTTTAAAAAAACCAAGGTTGGTGAAAAACTTGAAATAGCACCAGAACAAATAATTCCCGAGATTACCAATATCAGGGTGCTTGTGGTGGAGGATATTGCCCTAAACCAACTGTTGATGAAAACACTGTTAGATGATTTTGGTTTTGAGCGCGATATAGCTGCCAACGGAAAAATTGCTATTGAAAAAATGCAGACGAACCAGTATGATATTGTTTTGATGGATTTGCAAATGCCCGAAATGAACGGTTTTGAAGCAACCGAATACATTAGAAAGGTAATGAACAACAACATACCCATTATTGCTTTAACGGCAGACGTTACCACTGTTGATTTAGCAAAATGCAAGGCTGTGGGCATGAATGACTATATAGCGAAACCTGTAGACGAACGTTTGCTGTATAGTAAGATTGCCGGATTGGTAAAAAAACAGGCATTTGTTGAGTTAGGCAAGCAGCACGGTGTGGAAGGGAAAGCGGAACGTTGTATTAACCTGCAATATTTAAACAAGCGCACAAAATCTAACCCGGCATTGATGGAGGAAATGATACTGCTTTATCTGGAGCAAACCCCACCATTGATAACGGCCATGAAGCAGGGCTTGCTGGATAAGGACTGGAAATCGGTATACGCGGCAGTGCATAAAATAATACCGAGTTTTTTAATTGTGGGCATAAGCCCAGATTTTGAGACTATGGCCAAAAAAGTGCAAGAGTACGCGGCCACTTTACGGCAAACCGACGAAATAACCGCTATGGTTTTGCAACTGGAAAATGTTTGCTTGCAAGCTTGCAAGGAATTACAAGAGGAGTTAAATATGTTTAAAAATATTACTTGATGGGGAAAGAGAATAAAATAAAAATTTTCTTGGTGGATGATGACGCGCTTTTTTTACGGTCATTAGAAATTGAATTTTTACAACACGCTGATTTTGCTATTGAAACGTTCGCCACGGGTGAGCTTTGCCTTGCGCATTTATCCAACAATCCCGATGTTGTTATCCTTGATTATTTTCTTGACGGCATAGTTGAAGGTGCAATGAACGGCTTAGAAACATTGGATAGAATTAAGGCCAGCAAGCCCAGTTTGCCGGTGGTTATGCTATCGTCTCAGGATAAAATTGACGTGGCTGTAAACTGCATGCACCATAACGCATTTGATTATGTAGTTAAAAGCGAAACGGCCTTTATGCGGTTGCAAAAAAACATTGACGCTATTTTCCGCTACCAAAAAATGGAAAAAGAATTAAGCTGGTATATGGAGCGAATGTAGCTATGATATTTTTTTTTGACATATCAGCAATAAACCCCGTGCGATAATTGCCTTCGTATTGCCAAAAAAAACTAAAATGCAACTTCGATTATAGATGCCACTTTTACTGGTGGTATCTTAACATACACCATGCCGTTTTTAATGGAAAACCCCAACGTTGTACCCGCGGGTTGCAGCACTACTTTTTTAATTGGCTTGCCAGCATTTATTTGCAAGTTTAGTGTGGCCGTGGCCGGTATACTGTCATACTCATACACCTTGTTGTTAAAATGACCGCCGGCGGTATTAATGATATGCACATACCATTTGCCATCTTTTTCATTTAAGGCCGTATGAATATAGTTTGATCCAGTTACTTTTATTTTGGGGTTAGGCAACAGTTGCTCAATAACAGCACCCATTATATTTACATATCCGCTTGCCATGTAGTTATAATAGGCGTTGCCCATGTTTACATAAACCGCCGCAATTTTACCTTTACCTAAACTTGCAATGGTGGCCACAGGGTTGCCGGTGCCAAAGCGAAAATCGTCAGTGGTATAAAATTGCCCGATAGCTGCCGTGCCTGCCTTAGGCACAACAGCCTGAACAGGAGCTTTTATAACCGTTAGTTGGTTGTTAAAACCTATGTAAATATCTTTTTTTACCGCTGTGCCTGCAAAGGTTACACCCAAAAATGGCTCAAATGCTGCCACGGCCTCTGCACCCGTAATAAGCAGGTTGCCGCCTTGCTTAACATATTGCAATGCTCGTGCTTGCAATGCAGTGTCAAGGCCCGTCCACTCAGGCATAACGATTAACGGGTATTGGTCAATTTTTTTGCCCAATTGGTGGTCCATCAGTATTTCCACATTGTGGTGGCCATCCATTAACAAAGAAAGGTTGCATTCCAACTGCCTGCTGTTCCACCCATACACCTGGCTGGTTTGGTTACGCACGCTGTGTGTTGAGTACCAAAGCCCGATTTGGGGTATGGCCTGGGCCCCTTTGCAAAAGGGCTGGCGGGCACGGCAGAAACTGCCCAATTTTGCCATAAGGGGGAAATACCATGGCTTTATCGATCCGTCGCGGTTTTGGGTAAAATAGCTTTGGTAACCGCCCCCCATCGCGGTAATTTCAGCAGCCTCCTGCTCCAATTGGGTGAGCGATTTTGGCCCTGCAAGGTTTCCGTCAGGTTCAAATGAATAGGTAAACCCCCACGACATCAAATCCCATGGCTTACCCTGTAACGCTAGGCACCTGGCCTGAAACGCAGCATTGTACACACAGTTTTGTCCAGCAACATCGCCAGATAAGTAATCCACATTCACATCCACGGGCTCGGGCATCATGGAAGAATATGACCAATTGCTGGTTATTTGAAAGCCAGGGTTGTATGCATGAATGGCGTCAACATATTTGCGCAAGTATTGCCTAAATGCTGTGCGGTTAAATTCAACAAAAGTTTTATAGTGTGGGTCTGTTGGTAACTTGGGTATGTTGGCAATACCTAATTCGGTTGTAAATTTTTGGAGCATGGCAGTTGAATAATCAAGGTTGGTGGCCCAGCATTCCCCGTCAACCCAAGCCCCATTTACCCCATAATCTGCTAGCTCTTTTAACTGCGGTATCAGCAGGCTGTCGGCATAAGCCCCCATATAGCCAGTGTTTTCATTGTCAAGGCTGCCATCCTCCGCCACCCTTGCCCAGTTGGGGTGGTCGCGCACTGCTTTAATGTCTTTCAGGCCCGAATAATGCACATACAGGGCTACATTGTGCTTTAACGTAACCTGCCGCCATATCTTCAAAATGTCTTTTGTATAGCCACCGGTTTGGCTACCCACTTTTGTGGGGTAGCTAGTGTAGCCTGGGTGGCCTTTGCAGTCTACTTGCACAAAATCGGGCTTAACTGCTGTGAGGAAGGAGTCGATGGTTTCGGCGGTGAATGTTTTGCCTATTTCATTGTCTGCGGCAGTGGCATGAAAATCCATATGGATGCCAAAAAAGCAATCAGACCGTTTTTTGGGCTGCGAATATAATTGGGTAAAACAGGCAAAAGCCAATATAGCCAGCGGTATTATCTTCATGGTATTATGTTTTAGCTAAAGCATTTTTATGTGGGTAAAATTGCTTTGGTCGCCAGTTGTTGAGCTTTTTAAATTATGCCATATAGCAATGCGTTTTAAAAGCAGACAGCTTTTATGCTTTAAAGTTACAGGGTTGTTTGCTTTTTGTAGGCGATGAATGAAGTAATTATTTTGTACTATACCCACCGTTGGTTTTTGGGATAGGCCATTATGTGTTAGGTTTTTTTTAAGTGGTACCTTGGGCAACTTAGACGGGCTTTCGTCCGCCCTTATGGAAACAAATAGGTAATACGGATATTTGTTGGCAATATGACGAAAGACGACCAGTTGATACTAGCCGCCACCGAAGAACTTGAAGCCCAAACCTGGGGTGTAACGCAGCAGTTTTTGGCGGTGCATGAAATTGTATATGAAGAAGGCAGGCCCAAGGTTGCAAGGGTTGACTATGACAAAAAGGATGGAAGTGTTATTATTTACTTTGCTGTAAAAGGCGAGCGGTTTTATTTTGCCTTTCATTTTCACAACCCTGGGGATTTAACCTCTATGGGCATATATGTTGAACCCTATAATGCCGTTTACCTGGTGGCCGTGTCGGATAAGTTGAGCCTGCATGAACTTAAAGCGATTGCTTTATTTAATCCTTTACGAGAGGGTAACAAAGGAGAGTGGAAAAATAGAAGGCCATTGGTTGAGAAATATAGTTACATACATATAGAACCCAACCCCGAAGCTTCCGCGTTTGGAGACAAGCTGGAAAAGCTGCTTGATTTTTTGGAACAGGATAGGGAAGGGGTGGAAAGGCTTGTAAAAGACGCAGGTGCATACATACAGGCTACTATCATATTCCACAACGGCAATACTATGCTTGGTGGCCCGAGGGTAAGCATGCATAGCATTAAACGGATGGCCTTGTTAAGCCTTGAAATTGATTTTGATTTATACGCGGAAGGAAATTCATTTAAAGAGGATAATGAGGACTGATTTTATTTTAATTTGTTATCAGTCGGATTTATCCTGGTTTCGTACTAATTAAGGATAATAATCTTCCTTTTTTCTACTCGGTAGTAAATACAATTCTGCCTACTGGCTGCAATACTCCTGATGTTCTTAAATGTTGCCGACCGCCTGCCGATAAATGGCTGTTGCTCAAGAGTTGTCAACTTTCTTGCTATTTGCTGGGCAAATTTTTGCGAAACCAGTAGCCCAAACTCATTTTCAACATAAAGAAGAACCTTCTCAAGTTTACTCTTGAATCTTTGTTTAAAAACTATTGTATAAACCATCTCCCCAATCCAGATTTCAACTCGTCATAGCCAATGGTGTCTTTTTCTGGTTCTTCTTCTTCTTCCACAAGGGATAAAAGGTCATTGTAATCTGCTTCTGACAATGCCTCTAACTCATTTGGAGCAACACCAAGCAGACTTTTTTCATTATCCTGTAAAAGAATTTCCAGCAGTGGTTCATTGTCCGTGCTTTCAATAAGCTGGTGTAATTTTTCCTTTAGTTCCTTAACAGGCATAATCCTTTTTTGCTAAAATACGAATCCTAAATCAACTCCCGTTGAAGCAGGGGCTGTTTAGTAGCGTTTTTTTCCTCGTTGTATTTTTTGGCGGCGGCAACAAAATGCACAAACAGTGGGGCCGGGCTTTCCACCGTGCTTTTTAGCTCGGGGTGGTACTGTACGCCTATAAAGAAGGGGTGCCCTGGTATTTCCATTATTTCCACCAGCCCGGTATCGGGGTTTACGCCGCTGGCAATCATGCCGTTGCCTTCAAAATCTTCTAAATATTCATTGTTAAACTCAAAACGGTGGCGGTGCCTTTCGCTTACGCTGGTGGCACCATATATTTCTTCTGCCAATGAGCCTTCTTTAATTTGGCAAGGGTAAGCACCCAGCCGCATGGTGCCGCCGATGACGGTTATTTTTTTCTGCTCCTCCATCATGTCAATCACCGGGTCTGGCGTGTTGGCGTCCATCTCGGTGGAGTGTGCCTCGCTCAGGCCCAATACGTTGCGGGCAAATTCAATCACAGCCATCTGCATACCCAAGCATATGCCAAAAAAAGGCAGGTCATGTTCGCGGGCGTATTGTACGGCTACTATTTTACCGTCAATGCCGCGCACGCCAAAACCTGGGGCCACAAGCAAGCCGTCAAGCCCGGCCAGCTTTTCGCCAACGTTTTCGTCGGTAATATATTCGCTGTGCACGTTTACTACTTTCACCGTAACCTCGTTCATTGCACCGGCGTGTATAAAACTTTCCAAAATGCTTTTATAAGCATCCTGCAGCTCAATGTATTTGCCTATCAACCCTATGGTAACCCTGCCTTTCGGAAATTTAAGTTTGTCTAAAAAGCCTTTCCACGCATTTAAATGCGGTTCTGGGTAAACGTTGATGCCCAATTTTTTCATGCATATCACATCCAGCCGTTCGCGCAGCATCATCATCGGCACTTCGTAAATGGTAGCGGCATCCATCGCTTCAATAACAGCTTCGGTTTTAACGTTACAAAACAGGGCTATTTTGCGTTTAATGTCTTCATTCAGCGGTTCCTCTGTTCTGCAAACAATTATATCTGGGTGTACGCCAGTTTCGCTCAGCATTTTTACGCTGTGCTGTGTGGGCTTTGTTTTTAGTTCTTTGGCAGCACGCAGGTATGGTATAAGGGTAAGGTGTATTACCGCCACGTCGTCATCGGGCAATTGCCATTGTAATTGGCGCACAGCTTCAATAAACGGCAGACTTTCAATATCGCCCACGGTACCGCCTATTTCGGTAATCACAATGTCAAAATTGCCACTCTCGCCCAATAAAACCATTCGGCGTTTTATTTCGTCGGTAATATGCGGCACCACCTGCACAGTTTTGCCCAAAAAATCGCCTGCGCGCTCGCGGTTAATAACCGTTTGGTATATTCTGCCAGTGGTTACGTTGTTTGCCTGGCTGGTAAAAATATTTAAAAAACGTTCGTAGTGGCCAAGGTCTAGGTCAGTTTCAGCTCCGTCTTCTGTTACATAGCACTCCCCATGTTCATAGGGATTAAGGGTGCCTGGGTCAACATTTATATAGGGATCAAGTTTTTGGATGGTAACCCTAAAACCCCTGGCTTGCAGTAGTTTGGCTAACGATGCGGCAATAATGCCTTTGCCTAAGCTGCTGGTAACGCCACCTGTAACAAAAATATACTTAGCCATAACAAAAAATTTATGGTGATGAATAAAAGCTTTTGTTTGTCAATTAATTACGCCTGTAATAAATATCTATCTTTTCTGGTAAGGCAATTTTGCCAAATACAAAGTTTGTTAACCCGGCCCAGCAATAACTAAAAAAATTCCCTGAATAAGTATTACTTATCCGTAAGGCATTTGTAGTTAATTGATAATGAATGAAATGACCGTGCAGAAAAAACAACAGGTTTTCCTAGTGGTCGTGCAAAACTACGTTTAATTTTCTTTATGCAAAATTGCTATTTTTTCAATGTGGATAACTTCGGCAAAATTGCCAAAGGTACGTTTGCCCGGCTTTTGTTGTTACCTATGAATACAGCGTTTGAAAATTTTGCCTTGTTGAAAACTTTTATTGGTAGTTGCTGTTTATTTACGAACACGGGCAACCCCAGCGCCGGGTTGTGGGTTTTACCCGTGTAGTTTTAAAACAAGGTGCCTTGCATAATTTTATTAACTTTAACCAAACCAACTGCCATGAAATTTATTAGCATTATTACTGTTGCCCTTACAGTTTTTGTTGCAACGGCCACTGCCCAAACAAAAATGAGTTGCTGTGCGCCCACGGCGACAGAAAAATTTGCGCAAACGGCCGCCGACAAGCTGTTTATGCTGTCGCACCTAAACCCGCTGCCTTTTTTGTATAAAAGCCAACGGGGCCACGACATTGCCTTTAAGGCGGCAGACGGTACCGATGCGCACGGTTGGGAAGTAAAGGCCAAAACGAAAACCAATTTTTACATTTTTGTGTTTCACGAATGGTGGGGTTTGAACGATTATATTAAACAAGAAAGTGAAAAACTTGCCAACGATTTGGATATTAACGTGCTGGCAGTTGATTTGTACGACAATAAAGTGGCGGCCACACGCGAAGATGCCAGCAAATATACGCAAACGGTAACCACTGAAAGGGGTACTGCCTTGGTAAAAGGCGCGTATGCGTATGCTGGCGAAGATGCCAAAGTATTTACCATAGGCTGGTGCTTTGGCGGCGGCTGGAGCCTACAGGCTGCCATTGAAGGCGGCAAACAGGTGCAAGGATGCATTATGTACTACGGCCAGCCAGAAAAAAGTGTTGACAGGCTTAAAACCCTAAATTGTGATGTGCTGGGCTTTTTTGGTACCAAGGATAAATGGCTTAACCCGCAGGTAGTAGATGAGTTTAAGGCCAACTTGAAAAGTGCAGGTAAAAAGGGGAGTATTTATGAATATGAGGCCGACCACGCCTTTGCCAACCCCAGCAACCCAGTGTTTGATAAAGCTGCCACCGCAGATGCCTATGATAAGGTGGTTACCTTTATTAAATTGAGGGTGCGGTAAGCCCCAAAGAAACATTTCTGGAAAATAATTTAACGTACCCGCAGTATTTTTGCTGCGGGTATGTTAAATTTATTACTTCATAAAAGCCTTATGAATTTTATAAAAGTGGGTAGATTTCTGTAAAGCAATATTTTGAACAATACCTGCGGTTTATTAAATTGTTTAGCTATTTTACGCCTTAAAACGCCAACCCGATGACTCTACTTCAAAAATTAAGGTTAGCAAGTATTTTTACGTTTTCAATAATTTATGCAACAGGTCAAAATAGAGAAAACTCTGCATTAAAAACCTATGTCCCATTTGCCAAGATAAACCTTTTTGAACCTAACAATAACCCCAAAAGCAGTTTGCCTTTTGGTAATATTACGGTAATTGACGCGCGATTCGACACGTCCGGCGTTGGATATTGGGCGGACAGCTTGCGAAGAATTGCATTTAACACACCGGCAGCTAACGAAATAGAAAAATATATAAAGGGTAGCTTCATTTTGGCCCCCAAAACCGACAGTGGGTATAGTTTGGTGATTTTATTGGAAAAGTTGTGGTTGAGTGCATCGTACGAAACCTTAATTAAGGATTCCAAAAA
Source organism: uncultured Parafilimonas sp. (assembly GCA_903882935.1). Taxonomy (GTDB): domain Bacteria; phylum Bacteroidota; class Bacteroidia; order Chitinophagales; family Chitinophagaceae; genus JABDFW01. The sequence continues at coordinate 27,386 of CAIRZB010000023.1, forward strand.
CCTGCAACCTCAACAAGTAGGGGTTTCTGGTGGGTCGGCATCTGAAGCAGCGGACGGGGAAAGCCAGTTACACACAACAATAATAATAAAAGCGAAAATACTCGCGAAACAAAACAACATATACCATCCTTACTACCAGGTTGATACTGTTTATTTATACAGCCAAGATGTAGATAAACAGGGGTTAATTGATGCTTTCAAAAGTACATTCGATAACATACTAACAAAATCGGTTAACAAAAGTGTTGCAGATTTAAGAATCAGCAAAAAGACGCTTACAGAAGATGACCTTAATGCATATATTAATTCAAATACATCGGTACCTATACTAAACACTGCCCAGTATAAAAAAGGCGTGTTTAAAACCCTGGAGGAATTTAGGAATAACGAACCCTCTATAACATCATTTGAACTTAAGAAAAGCAAAAAGGAACCTGAACGACTTTTTGTTACAGAGCAAGGAAGCTCATATCCATTAGACGTTTTTTTTGCCTACAGCGACGGAAATAACCTCTTTTTAAATAAGGCCAACCGATACTTCAGCCTTTTTAGAGAAAATAACACATTCTTTTTTATCGGATACAATACCGTTGTTGAAAAAAAAAGAACATAGGGGTTTGGGGAAGATAATTAAACATTCATGGGCAGCTATGCCATTGGGGCTTTTGGCCGCTTACGGAGTATCGTCGCTGTTGTCATCCAACGGTGGCAGTACCCCTCCAAATCTTTTACAACTGGATATAACCACAGGCAATACATATTGAAAATCGTTGAATATCACATATCATTCACAATCTTCTTATAACTCGTTACAACCCCTTTAATTAGCGACGAACTAAAGCCTTGGTGTTCCATTTCATTAAGGCCGGCAATGGTGCAGCCTTTGGGTGTGGTTACCTTATCAATTTCCTGCTCGGGGTGGGTGTGTTTGGTGAGTAGCAGCTCGGCGGCACCTTTTACGGTTTGGGCGGCAATTAACGATGCCGTTGCGGCATCAAATCCAATTTCTATGCCACCCTGTATATTGGCACGGATATATCGCATGGCAAAAGCGGTACCGCAGGCACCCAACACGGTGGCCGCGTCCATCAGTTTTTCTTCAATAAACACGGTTTTGCCCAACTGGTTAAACATATCCGCCGCATAACCCACCTGTTCTTCGCTGGCATTGTACCTGCATATACAGGTAATGCTCTCCTGTATGGCTATGGCGGTGTTTGGCATAGCGCGGAATAACGTGAAATCGCTGCCTATAACTTCCTGTATGTCTTTTATCCAAATGCCAGTTATTACACTTACCAGGGCATGCCTCCCCGCTTGGAGGTGTGGTTTAAGCGTTAACAGAATTTCCTTTACTTGAAAGGGTTTTACGGCCAGTATAACCCAGTCGGCATACTGCACAGCTTCTATGTTGTTATTGCTTACCAATACGCCTTTTTCTTCCAGGTTTTTTAACGTCGCTATGTTTCTTTTGGTGATGATGATATGCTCGGGCAGTATAAACCCGCTGCTTATCAAACCCTCTGCAATGGCCGTTCCTAGGTTTCCGCCGCCAATGATGGCTATTTTCTTACTCATACAATCAATCGTTTTTCGTCCATTCAGTATTTTGCCGCAACCAGATTCCAATCTCTTCAAAAGCAAGATGGCCTGTGGAAATATCTACCAAAAAATTATACACTAACTGCGTATTTGCGTTTATCGTATAGCCATCATTTTCAAGTATCGCCTCACAAAGTATAAAGGCTGTCCTTTTATTACCATCAATAAACGGATGGTTGAGAATGATACTTTCAACCATTGCCGCAGCTTTTTCAAAACAGGTTGGATAAAGCTCTTCTGATGCAAAAGTTTGCCAGGGCCGATTTAAAGCTGAATCCAAAGCCCCAAAATCACGCAGCCCCTTTGAACCTCCATATTTATCAATAGCCTTATCATGGTAAAAAATAACCTCATTGAAGGCAAACATGTTAGGCTAGTTTTTTCATTAAATCATCGTACTTATCAAAAATGCCAGGTGCAAATTCATGCAAATTAATCTGGCTCTCATCGCTAAAGTCAATGGCACTGATAACCTTTGAAAATGCTTTCTCTATTTCCGCCTCGGGAATATGATCTATTTTCAATTTCATTATCTCTCTCATTTCTGTTGTACTCATGACCTCAATTTTCACAAATTTACCAAATTTTATCTTTCGCCAAATAGTTGCTTACATAATCCATCACGCCATCTTCAAGGCTGTAAAAGGGTTCGGTGTAGCCTGCATTGTGCAGCTTTGCCATGTTGGCCTCGGTAAAATACTGATAGCGGTCGCGTATGTCTTCGGGCATATCAATGTACACTATAAAAGGCTCCTTGCCCATGCCCGCATAAGTGGCATTTACCAGGTGGTTAAAGGTGCGGGCCTTGCCCGTACCCAGGTTGTATATGCCGCTTTCAAGGTTGCACATAACGCCAGGGGCGGTGGCATTGGTGCTGTCAACGGTTATGCCGCTGCCAGCTTTCTGCATCATCCAGTATATTACTTTAAGCACATCTTTTACATAAATAAAGTCGCGCAGTTGTTCGCCATCGGCAAACTCGGGCTTGTGGCTTTTAAACAACTTTACCACCCCATCCTTACGTATCTGGTTAAACGAGTGGAATATAACACTGGCCATCCTGGCCTTGTGCCCTTCGTTAGGGCCGTACACGTTAAAAAATTTGAGGCCCGCCCAAAAGGGCGGCTGGTTTATTTGTACAATGGCTAATTTATCAAACTCATTTTTGCTTACGCCATAGGGGTTAAGCGGGTGCAGTTTTTCAATAATGTCGTGGTCGTCATTGTAGCCTAGTTCGCCCGCCCCATAAGTGGCCGCTGAAGATGCATACACCAGCGGCACCTGCTTTGCCGTACAGTAATGCCATATTTTTTTAGAATACTCGTAATTAAGCTCCTGGTGAATTTCGTAGTTAAACTCGGTAGTATCTGTACGCGCACCCATGTGTATTACAAAATCAATCTTGGGGTCGTGCAGTTCCAGCCAGTCGAAGAGGTTATACCTTTCCACCACGTGCGAAAAAGTTTTACCCTCCCAGTTTTTCCGCTTCCCTTCCACGCCAAAATCATCCACAATAATAATATCCTCAAACCCCTGCTCATTTAAAAAACGGAGCATGCAACTGCCAATAAAACCGGCAGCCCCGGTAATTATGATGGTTGAGTTGCTAACGCTATCTTTATTTTGATTGTTCATTTACAATGTTATAATTTCAAAGCCTTCTTTAAGTGCAAATAAAAAATCAGCAGCATTATTGGTTAATATTTTGGATACGTTGTTTTGTTTGGCCACCGCTACAATATTCGCATCGTGAATTATTTTGCCTTGCATATTATACCTGGAAATTAATTCTTGAAGAAACATTACGCTCTTTAAATCAGGCCAGATGATAGAGAAATTATGAAGGATAAATTGAAGGTCATCGTTCAATTTAATAGTATCAAATTTGCGGGCGATTTTTTGAATATTCGTTTGTGCAACAAGGAATTCTCTTATAATTTGTTCACTAACAACCAAAGAGAAACCTCCACTTCGCAACGACTTCACCTTTTGCAGTGATGCCTGTTTTATCGCAGCATTGTCATTACACAGATACAATAAAATATTGGTATCAACAATTACCAAATTATCTGCCATTATCGCCATACATTTCCGCTCTTTTAAATGTTGGCAGGGGGTTTAATATTATCCCGCTGCTCCAGTTTTCTAAGCTGTAATCTTTGCCTGATGCCATTTCTGCGTTTTCCCCAATAAGCAGTTTTACCTCATACTCCCCTTCAGGCAAGTTTTCAACATCGAATTCTATTTTCTGTGTTGCTTTAGAAATCTTTATTTTTTTAGAAATCGTGATCATTTCTTGATAATTGTTGCCTAAAGTTACTGCAATGTTGGTTAACAGCCATCCTCAAAGGAAATTTGGTATATGCTCTAAATATTTAATTCAGCTCCATTGGCTCCATATCGGCACCCATTTCAATAATTTCCCCCGCCGAAGCTTTCAGCAAATTACCTATTGCATTGTCGTATTTGTCTTTCCATTCGCTAATCGCCCCCCAACCTTCACCGTTTACCGTTACCCCGCCACTTGTAACGGTTCCCAAAACTGTAACGGGTATATGGTTAGATGCGCCTTTGTGTTTTATTGCCTCTGCCTGTTCCTTTGTGGCAGTTACAACCACCCTGCTTTGCGCTTCCCCCAACCAATAGGCATCAAGCCTGATGCCCGCATCGGCGGCCACATCAAAGCCCAGGCCTCGGTGGAAGCCTTTTTCTATCAAAGTAACTATCAATCCACCTTCGCTAATATCGTGTGCGCTTTTAATCAGTTGTTCTTTGATGATGGATGTTACAAATTTTTGCACGGCAAATTCTTCGTCCAGCTCAAAATGCGGGGCAGGGGAGAATTCCACGCCTTTTATTTTGTGTAGGTACTCTGATGATGCAATATCATTTTGCTGTTCTCCAATTAGCAATATTACGTCCCCGGTTTCTTTGTAGTCAAGCGTTGTGCGGGTGCCAAAATCGTCCAGTATGCCTACCATGCCAATAGTAGGGGTGGGGTAAACCGCGCCTTCGGGGTTTTGGTTGTAAAAGCTTACGTTACCGCCGGTAACCGGCGTGTTGAATTTGCGGCAGGCCTCGCCCATGCCGTTAACCGCCTGTACAAACTGGTAATAAACACCCGGGTTGTAGGGGTTGCCAAAGTTTAGGCAATTGGTAACACCTATCGGTTCGCCGCCGCTGCAAACAATGTTGCGGGCTGCTTCCGCAACCGCTATCATGGCACCTTTATGCGGGTTAGCGTATACGTAGCGGCTGTTACAGTCGGTGGTTACGGCAAGTGCCTTGCCGGTACCTTTTGCCAATACTATGGCAGCATCACTGGGCGCATTGGTACTCGCATTGGCTGCACCAACGGTACTGTCGTACTGAACGGTTATCCATTTTTTGCTGGCAATATTGGGTATTTGTATAACTTGTTCTGCTACAGCTTTTAATGCCGCCGTATCAGCAATGTCTTCAATCGAATCTTGCGAAAAAGCAGCAATATTGTCTAAATAATCGGGTGCTGCATATTCCCTGGTATATTGTGGGGCACCGCCGCCAAGTACAAGTTCGTAGGCTGGTATTTCGGCTTCCAACTCCCCGTGCATGTAAAACTTCAACAGTCCGTCGCCGGTTACATGGCCAATTTCGCTGCAGGGCAGGTCCCATTTCTCAAATACTTTCAATACTGCTGCTTCTTTGCCTTTTTCCACCACAATCAGCATACGCTCCTGGCTTTCACTCAACAAAAGCTCCCAGGCTTTCATGTTTTTTTGGCGGGTGGGTACCTTGTCAAGGTCAATGTGCATGCCTGATTTGCCTTTGGCGCTCATTTCGGCGGTGCTGCATATAATACCGGCAGCGCCCATATCCTGCATGCCCACCACGGCACCTGTTTCAATTACTTCCAAGCAGGCTTCCAGCAGTTTTTTCTCCTGAAAGGGGTCGCCCACCTGAACTGCCGGCAGTTCTTCCGTGCTTTCGGCGGTAATATTGGCCGATGCGAATGATGCGCCGCCTATACCGTCCTTGCCGGTGGCGCTGCCCACAAAAAATACGGGGTTGCCTATACCTTCGGCCGTTGCACTAACCGTTTTGCCGGCTTGCACAATACCAACACTCATGGCATTTACCAAGGGGTTGGTATGGTAACCTTCTTCAAAATACACTTCGCCGCCCACCGTTGGCACGCCAAAGCAGTTGCCGTAATGGCCAATGCCTTTAACCACCCCGCTTAACAGCCGTTGTGTTTTTTTATCTTTTATGTTACCAAAACGCAGGCTGTTAAGCGATGCTATCGGCCTGGCACCCATGGTAAAAATATCGCGTTGTATACCACCCACGCCGGTTGCGGCGCCCTGGAAAGGCTCGATGGCGCTGGGGTGGTTATGGCTTTCAATTTTAAATACCACGCCAAAACCGTTGCCAATATCCATAAGGCCGGCATTTTCCTCGCCTGCTTCCACCAGCATCCGCCCGCCGCTTCTTGGCAGGGTTTTAAGCCATCTGATGGAGTTTTTATAGCTGCAATGCTCGCTCCACATGCCACTGAAAGCACATAGCTCCGTAAAATTGGGGGTGCGGCCGAGTTTTTGTTTGATAAGTTCAAATTCCTCTGCGGTTAGGCGGAGTTCCTGCGCGGTTTTTGCGGTTATTTCCATTATTCAATTGCGAATTGACGTTTGAAAGAAAGGCGCAAAGGTAGGGAAAAGTCGTTGGTCATGAAGGCATAAAGTCGGTTTGCGGGCAAGTCTGTAGTAAGTAGTCAGTGCGTCAAAAAAATGTAACGGCAAGGTTTGTTTTTTATGAGGGCGATGATTGAACACTGCTGCTTCTTTTTGTGCAATGATCATAAAAATGCTTTATGTATTATTTGAGGTAAATGGACTGCCTTTCTAGGTCTCGTTGTAAAAGGTTCGGACTCATTATGACAATTTCACAATCTCCCCCTCCCCCAAAACAACAGCCTTTGCCGTATAATTAAATCTATCAAAATCATGCCCTTCGCCGGTAACCTCATCAACCATCACAACCCTGCCCGAAACTTGCTCCTCGTCAACGGTTATTTCTACATAGCCGTGGCTACGGTCTAGTGCTTTTATTAACCGGGCAGCTGTTAACTCATCAACAGCACCTTCTGGGGAAACCACGTTGTGAATAATGTAATACCCGCCGTTGCCAGCCACTAAGAATGGGGTTGCTTGGTTGGGTATAATGTTTTTCTCTATCCGTTGGTAATTGTGTACATGGGCAGATAAAACCAAGTTGGGTACCCTGCGGCTGGTATTAATGGCCGCCTCCAGCGCTTCCCCCATCAATGGGCTGCCACCGTGCTGGTCGTCAAATGAGTAGATGGGGTTGTGCAGGCAAACAATCACCGCCTTATCCTTAGGGGCATCCCGCAATTCATTGGCCAACCATTCCTGCTGCGCCAAACCAAGCAGCCCATGCTCCGGCACATTGGTATACAGGCCTATAATGGTTAAAAAAGGGCATTGCAATGTGTAATAAACATTGGGTAGCGACATGGTGAGCCTAGGCGCATCGCCAGCTATGGGGTCAAGGTGCGGCGTTTTTGTCATAAAAAAGGCCATCCAGCCATCCAGCGTGTTCTGGTTGTCTGATGGATCTGCATCGTGGTTACCCGGGATGGAAAAAATGGGGGCATCATATGCCTGGTAGGCTTTATAAAATTGCTCGTAATAATCCTCGTACCTGCCGTGGGTATACACCACATCGCCCAAGTGGTAGAAGAATGCTGGTTTTTCGCCTGCCCTTTTCTGCAAATCATGCTGCATTAAGTTCACCACGCTGGCCAAATAACTATTGTCAACAATAGGGCCGGTATCGCCAACTGTATGAAAAACCAATTTGCCTGCCGCAGCGGCTGCTTCGCCAATGCCGGGCAATGCTGTTTCTAGGTTATGTCTAAAAGGTGCTTCACCCAACGGAGCCGGCAAAGGCTGAAATTTTCTTGCCCAATGCGCCAAAACATCAGGCGTTGGCTTGCCTGAATAGGCCTGTGATCGGTTTTCGGGAGGTCTTGCATTGGGTGTGTGGGGCAAATTGTTTATTGCCATAAGTGAATATCGATTTTCGGCTATATTAGGCAAAATGCGGGGAAAATGGTTGTTTTATGGCACAGTTGCCGATAAAATAATACTATTTCTATTTTTTTATATTGATCTAACTGCTTCGGTGTCCATTGATAGGCGTAGTAAGCCAGTCAGACAGAGACCGTCAGACTGATATGCCACGCCAACTATTGCGTCATCGTTTCCGACCGTGTTATAGCAGTCTGACGGTCTCCGTCTGACTGCTATAAGCTTTCGGATATAACAATAAAATCGCCCCTGCCATACATTTGCCACATGAAGCCAATATTTCCTACAGTTTATTCCACTTTAAGCCCATTAGCACTCGCATCATTAATTTCCGAAAACTATGGTTTGGATGCTGTTGAGTGTTCCTTTTTTTTGCGGGGTGTTGGTGATACCTATATGGTGGCATCTAACGGAAAGCGTTTTGTATTACGGGTTTACCGCCCCTCCCACAGAACATTGCCACAGATAAAAGCGGAGGTGTTGTTGTTGTTGGCATTGAAAGACGCCGGTGTATCCGTTTCTTATCCTATTACTGATGTTGGTGGCAATTCAATATTGGCATTGGATGCTGCGGAAGGCACACGCTATGCTGTATTGTTTAACTACGCACCCGGCAAGGCATTAAATATATTGGGCGACGAATACCTTGGTAATCTTTGTAGGGAAATGGCTAAGTTCCACAATGTTTCTTCAACCATTATTTTAAATGGGAGCCGCTGGCGTTTTGATGTTGAAAATACGCTTTTCCGCCCATTGGAAATGCTAACAACTGCGTTTGCAGAAGATGCCGAAGGGTATGCTTGGATGGTGGAGGCTGCAAAATTTGCAGAGCAAAAAATAACATCATTAGGCACCGATTCATTCTCCAATGGATATTGCCATTTTGATTTTTTGCCCAAAAACTTCCATTTTGATGATGGTGGGCTGGTTACTTTTTTCGACTTTGATTTTTTTGGCTACGGCTGGCTGGTAAATGACGTGATGACCTTTTGGCAACACCTTTGTTTAGACGTGCATTTTGGTAAAATTACCCAGGAAAAAGCTGATGAGTCGTTCGCGATTTTTGTGGTGGCATACCGATCTGTCCGTCATCTGTCGGATGAAGAACTATCAGCAATGCCTTACCTTAGTTTGGGCTTTTGGCTTTTTTATATGGGTTTCCATACCACACACGACCAGTTTTACCCTTTTGTACAACCCGCCCATTTAAAGCTACGAGCAGACTTAGTGAAAAAGTTACTGGAAAGGTATTGGAAACGGTAAGTAGGGTTAACCACTAAGATATTTGAGTTGAAAAGCGCAGCGTTTTTTGAATAACATTTCACTTAGCAACCCTATTGGGTTTTAGTGTTAATAGTGCCCTTTGCACTTGGGGATTAAAATTTGTGTTCCACTAACCTTATAAATCAGCCTGTGTTCATTGTCAATTCTTTTGCTCCAATACCCTTTCCAATCACCTTTTAGCGGCCCTGGTTTACCCAAGCCATTAAAAGCATCTCGGTCAATATCCCGAAGCAGGGTTTTTATCCTGTCAACCATTTGCACATCAACAGCAAACCAATCATTATATTCTTTAAAGGCCTCTTTGGTAAACACAATTTATTTCATTAGTTACTGGCTATAGGTTTATACTCCATAAAATCTTCATACCAAAAGAAATAATGTCGTTACCTTCAGCCTGTTGTATTGAGCGGTTAAGAACCGTTGCACAATCATCTCCCATTTCTTTAAAGGAAATCGTTATATTGATATTCTGTTTTTCGCCAATAAAGTTTCGTATTTTATCCTGCAGTCCCGCATTTAACTCATTGGGGTTAATTTAATAATTGTTTCCATACAACACTGTCTGCTTACAAATTCAATAAAATTTTGGTATTCTCTCCCGTTTTAATAAGAGTCGGATTGCCCAAATGAATTGCAAAAATAATCCCTGCGCCCGCAGTTTAACGGTCTCTGCCAAACCGCCAAAAAACGATATTATTCTATAAAATTGAGTACCCTCCCCGCTACCTGCTGGAGAATTTCACGTTTCACGATTGACGATTCACGTCTAAAATTGTAACGTAAATGCCGTGCCTTCACCCACCAGCGACTGAACGGTGATATTGCCTTTGTGCAGCATCATTATTTGTTTGCAAAGGCTTAGACCAATACCGCTGCCCGTTTTTTTGGTACTGAAGAAAGGGATAAAAATTTTATCCAACAGTTCTTCGCTCATGCCGGGGCCATTGTCGGTAACGCGTATATAAGGCTTTTTGCCAAACGGTTGTGAGCAGGAAAGCATGATATGGGGGTCGTCAATTTCTTTAACTGCTTCAATGGCATTTACTACTAGGTTTATCAACACCTGTTCCAGTAAGTTTATATCGGCTTCAATCATCAGGTCGGGGTCTTTCAGTATCACGTCCATTTCAATTTTCTTCTGGTTAAGGGTAGGTTCCATTAATTGGTGCAGGCTTTCAAACACATCCCTAACGTACACTTTTTGGGTATTGAGCGTGGTGATTTTATTAAGGTTTCTGTAGGTTTCGGCAAATTTCAACAGCCCTTCACTCCGCCGTTTAATGGTGTCAATGCCCACCGCAAGGTCTTCCAGCGATGTAGGCTTGTCTTTGTTCTCTGTCGATTCCCGCAGGCGGTTGCCCAAGGTGTCGGCCAGCGAAGAAATGGGTGCCACAGAGTTCATGATCTCATGCGTCATTACACTCAACAATTTTTGCCAAGCTTTTGATTCCGTTTCGTCCAAAGCCTCATTCACATTTTGGAAGGCAATTAATTTGTATACCCTTCCTTCGGTTTGGAAAGCCGTTGCCGACAAGAGTATTTTGAGCGAGTTTTGTTCAAGATGTGCTGTGCCAATAACGTTGTCACCTGGTTTTAGGTTAACTATTTGGGTGCATAAAACATGGTCGCGCCTGTCGAGCGACTGTATTGTTTTTAAGTAAGGTATTTGTAACAGCTTTTTTAGCGATTCGTTCATCCAAACCACTTCGCCACTTTCCAATTCGTAGGAGAGTATGCCCGTGTCAACCAATTCCAGTATTTTTTGCAGGTATTGGTACTGTGTCTCTTTTTCTTTGCTAATTACTTTAAATGTGGTGTTGATGTCGTTAAAGCCCTTGCGCAGTTTTTGTAGTTCCTGCGGGGCGTGCTTTACATCAAAATATCTAGAAAAATCCCTGTACTGTATGCTTTCCACAAATTGTTCCACCTCTTGCTGGGCCTTTTTGTGCAGCTTAAAAAAATCGAGCACTTGGTATATTATCACAGGTACAATCAGCACCTCGTAATGAAACAAGCCGCTAACCAGCAAATATGCCGAAGCCGTTATGGTTACAAACATTAGTAAAACCTTTATACTAATGTTCCATTGGTATTGTTTAAACATCAAACCCCCTTCGCCCCCTAAAGGGGAGACCTTAATCCCGCCTGGGCGGGAGTGAATAATTTAATTTTTGTGCCCTACTTGTAGCAATCAAGAGAAATATTACCCAACGTAAAGTGGTATTTTTCTTCCCGACTTACTGACCAAAAACTTCCGGACTATTTCTATATCTCGTACTTGCTTAACCTTCTATACAATGCTGTTCTTGTTAGGCCAAGTTCCTTGGCAGCCTTGGTAATATTGCCGTTATACTTTTCAATAACGTGTAAAATAGTATTTTTTTCAATGGTGCTAAGCTTCATATCATCATCTTCGGCAACATTGGCTTGGGCAGACTCAATAGGCGAAAAAATAAGGTCACGGCCCAGTAGCATATCTCCTTCGCTCATAATAATGGCACGCTCAATGGTGTACTGTAGCTCCCGCACATTACCGGGAAAATGGTACTGCATCAGTTTTTCCTGTGCATTTTCATCAAAACGCATGGCAGGTTTTAAATATTTATCAGCATATACTTTTGCAAAGTGTTTAGCCAGCAAAATAATATCGCTGCCGCGCCTGCGTAGCGGCGGCACGGTAATTTCAACGGTGTTAATACGGTAAATAAGGTCTTTTCTAAACCGGTTTTCGTTGGCCAGTTCGGCCAGTGGCAGGTTGGTGGCACATATAAGCCGTATGTTAATAGGCATGGGGGTGTTGGATCCTAGCCGGGTAACCTGCCTGTTTTGCAGTACCGTTAAAAGTTTGGCCTGCTGCGTAAGGCTTATGTTGCCAATTTCATCTAAAAACAAAGTACCCTCGTTAGCGCTTTCAAAACGGCCCACCCTGTCATCCTTTGCATCTGTAAATGCACCTTTTTTATGGCCGAAAAGCTCGCTCTCAAAAAGGGTTTCGGTTAAGGCACCCACATCCACCTTTACAAAAGGCTTGTTGGCGCGCAACGATTTTTGGTGAATAGCCTTTGCAATAAGGTCTTTACCGGTGCCGTTCTCCCCCAGTATCAAAATATTGGCATCAGTAGGGGCTATTTTTTGGGTTTTGTAAAATATATCGTGCATTACATCGCTTTCGCCCAACAGTTCCTTGCCTATCACGCTGTCGCCCGCAAAGCTGTCTTCAGCCTTGCCTTTGCCACCTGCTTTTTTGCGCAGGGCGTCTTCAATGGTAATAATTAATTTCTCGTTGTGCCAGGGCTTTACCACAAAGTCTGACGCACCTTCTTTTAACGAGCGTACAGCAAGGTCAATATCGCCGTAGGCCGTTATCATAATCACGGCTACATCGGGTTTAAGTTCTTTTATGCGCTTAAGCCAATATATGCCCTCGTTACCGGTGTTAATGGACGATTTAAAATTCATGTCCAGCAGCACCAGGTCAAAATTCCTTGGCATTAGGGAGGGGATGTTGTCTGGGTTTTTTTCAGTAACAATTTCCTTTACCTCGGTTTTTAGCAACAGGCGCACGGCGGTAAGCACGTCAATATCATCGTCAATGGCAAGTATGCTGTATTTTTTCAGGTTCATATATCTACTTTCAGTATAACTAGAGTAATAGCTACAAATATACCAATACTGAAAGATATGATTTTTAATGTATTACACATATAATTACCCCGTATTGGTGTATCAGTTCCGTACACTTGTGTAATAAAAGCGTACAAAGGTCAATCCCCAGCGGCAATGTATAGGTGTTGCAGGATTTATTCAAAAACCTGTATAGCTATTTTAGGACGATACACCCTGTTACAATAGCGAACACAAAGTGTATCAAAACCGTACACCTCTGGTTTTAAGATGCTTATAACTTGTTGTTAATCAATGTGGTTTTTTTTGGCATCAATCTTTAACTAAAGCATATCGGTTACGTTTCTCATGTGCAATTACACCTGGTGTTTCTACACCAAGTTTTTTTAAAAGAACCAAGCTTACAGCAAAAAAGATGTGGCATTAAAACATGGGCGGCTTAACCAACGGAAAGGTAAAACACCAAACAACAACATATTAACACAAGCATTTAAAACAACAAACCGTGGACAGAGTAATTGAAAAAAAATTTTGGAACAAAAAGAAGATTCTTACAATCGCCGGTATCGTGGCTTTGGCAGCGTTAATTACTGCAAGCATCGTTTTTACCGCGGGGCCAAGCAAGCTTTCAGTTGAAGCAGACCGTATTGAAGTAAGGGATGTTATAAAAGGCTCTTTTCAGGAAACCATACCCGAAAACGGTATTGTGTTGCCCAAAACAACAATTTATTTAGACGCATTAGAAGGCGGCAGGGTAGAGCAACGTTTTGTGGAAGATGGTGCCATTATGAAAAAAGACGAGCCTATTTTGCGCCTTAGCAATACTAACTTGGAGCTGCAATTGGTAACACAGCAAACAAGTGTGTATAACCTTATTACACAAATGCAGATATCCAAGAACGCTGCACAGCAAAATACGGTAAGCAAATTGAATCAGATGGCTGATGTAAGAAGCCTGCTAAATGAAGCCGAGCGGGTGTACAACCTTGATAAAAAGCTGCTTGCACAAAAAGCAATTGGCTACCAGGAGTATAAATCGGCCGAAAATAATTACAACTACCTTAAAAGTAAAGAAGTGCTGCAGCAGCAGATATTGGAGCAAGACTCAGTATCTACCCAGCAGCAGTTAAAACAGGCACTGCAGTCGTCTGAAGGTTCAAAAAATGCGCTTAATATTATGCAACGTAAAGTGGGCGACCTTATTGTACGCGCCCCTGTTGACGGCCAACTTACCTCTTTGGTGGCGGAAGTAGGGCAAAACATAAACCCTGGCCAGCGTATAGGCCAAGTGGATGTACTAGGTGCTTTTAAAGTGCAGGCAGACCCCGACGAACATTATATTAACCGAATATATACCGGCCTTAAAGCCAAGTTTGATTTTAACGACAGCACCTACGAGCTTGTGATTAAAAAAGTGTATACTCAGGTAACCAACGGCCGTTTTTTGGTTGATATGGAATTTATTGGCAAAGTACCCAAAGGCATACGCCGTGGACAAACACTGCAAATTTTGCTGGCCCTAAGCGACGAAAGGCAGGCCGTTATGATACCCAAGGGTGGTTTTTACCAACAAACCGGTGGCAATTGGATATTTAAAGTAAGTGCAGATGGCAAAAAAGCGTATAAAGTAAATATTCAGTTGGGTAACCAAAACCAAGACTATTATGAAGTGCTAAGTGGTTTGCAACCCGGCGACAAGGTAATAACCAGCAGCTATGAAACCTACGGTACCATTCAAGAGCTTGTGCTTAAAAAACAATAAAAAAAACCGTTAGGTTTTGTAACTTAACAATGCACAAAAACGTATATTAACAATTTTAACCAATACAAAAAAAAAGAACCATGGCCAACATGATAAAAATTTCCGACATGGAAAAAATTTACCGCACCGAAGATGTGGAAACTGTTGCTCTAAATAAACTTAATATTGAAGTAAAAGAAGGCGAGTTTGTAGCAGTAATGGGCCCTTCAGGCTGCGGCAAATCAACCCTCTTAAACATACTTGGCTTGTTAGACGACCCAGATGACGGAAGCTTTCTTTTCAACAACATAGAAGTAGCCCATTTTAACGAGCGCAAAAGGGCCGATCTGCGCAAGCACAACATTGGTTTTGTATTCCAAAGCTTTAACCTGATTGATGAATTAACCGTATTTGAAAACGTGGAGTTGCCCCTTATTTACACAGGTGTGAAAGCCCCTGAACGTAAAAAAAGGGTAGAGGCCGTTCTTGACAAAGTGCAGATTATGCACCGCCGCAACCACTACCCACAGCAGCTTTCGGGTGGCCAGCAACAGCGTGTTGCCGTAGCAAGGGCGGTGGTAAACAACCCCAAATTAATACTAGCGGATGAGCCTACCGGTAACCTTGACTCCAGCAATGGTAACGAGGTAATGCAGTTGCTTACCGAACTAAACGAACAGGGTACTACCATAGTAATGGTAACCCACAGCGAACATGATGCACGTTACAGCCACCGTATTATACGCATGCTTGACGGGCAAACCGTGACGGAGAATATATTAATTTGACCTCACCCCTTGATCCCCTCTCCACAAGTGTAGAGGGATGGAGAATGAAGCCTTTTTATTATGGGGAGATTATGAAGGGTGAAGAGTGTTAAAGATTTTTTTGATTGCCTTAGTAAAAAAGCTATTGGCTTTACAAATACTGAAAATTATATTTTATGGCCCCGCAACAATTAACAATACACGAAGCAACAAATACTTACTGGTTACATAAATCAGCCATTACGCTGGCAGGCCTGTTTGTTGCGGGGCTATTATTTACAGCCCTGCTATATAACCGCCAGGCCAATGGTTGCACTCAACAGGGTATTTTACCAGCACAGCAGGGTTCTATGGGTGGTGGCGGTCGTGCCCAAACAAAAGACAGCGAATGCAGCACGGCCCAGCCGGCCTCTTCTTTTTCCGTGATGCCAGGCGGATTGAGTAGGTTTTTGCAGTAACCTCACCCCTTAATCCCCGCTCCACGAGTGTAGAGGGGGTGGAGAGTGAAGGCCTTTTTATCATAATCCCCTGTAGCTTCATCTCACTTGCAAATCAAATTGGATGTAGCATGATACTCCCTTTTATCCGCACAACCGGAAACCTGAAACTGGAAACCTGAAACCTAAAACTGATTTTTATGCTTAAAAACTATTTTAAAGTTGCATTCCGCAACCTACGCAAAAGCAAAGTGTATTCGTTTATAAACATCACGGGGCTTGCCGTCAGCCTTGCAACAAGTATTTTGCTGTTGCTATGGGTGAAGGATGAAATAAGTTTTGACGGCTTTAATAAAAATGCGCAGAATATTTACCGTGTATCTGCCAAATTGGGGAATGACGATAAAGCAAATATTTGGGATGACACGCCTGCCCCTTTGTTGACTTTTGCAAAAAAGGAATTGCCTGAAATAGAAAACGGCTGCCGCGTTACCAGCAAGTGGGATGTGTCACTGTTTGAATACAAGAATAAAAAATTTTCCGAAACCAGCAACGGCCTTGTTGATCCTTCGTTCTTTACCATATTCAGCTTCCCATTAATAAAAGGAAACGCCAACCAGCCCTTTACCGACGACCAGTCTGTGATACTATCCGAAACCACCGCCGCCCGTATGTTTGGCACAGAAGACCCCATGGGTAAAAACATAAAGGCTGATGATAAAAAAGTTTACCATGTAACGGGTGTAATGAAGGACATGCCTGCCAATTCATCCATAAAATATAATATAGTTTTTGACTTCGACCTGTTGAAGCGCAACTATGATGGAAAAGGTTATTGGAAAAGCTTGGATGGCAATTGGGGCAATTATAACTATACCACATACTTGCTTTTAAAACCTGGCACCAATGCTGTTGCAACGGGACAAAAGCTTGCACAAATACACCGCCGCAATCAGGATGGTGATTTTACTAAAAAGCTTAATTACTTGGTTAACCCATTAAGTAAAATGCACCTCTACTCTTCCGACGGAAAAGAGGCTGGCATGATGATAGTGCGCGTGTTTTTTATTGTGGCCATAATAGTGTTACTAATAGCGTGCATTAACTACGTAAACCTAATAACTGCGCGTGCTGCCAAACGCAGTAAGGAAATAAGCCTGCGTAAAATTATTGGCGCAGGCAAAGCCAATTTGTTCTGGCAGTTTTTGAGTGAATCGTTTGTTATATTCCTTATATCATTGGTGTTGGCAACTGTGCTTATCTATTTGGTTATGCCGTTGTATAATGATATTGCAGGCAAACAAATTATTTTTAAACCCTATAATATAGATGTGCTGGCGGTATATGGCATAACGCTATTAGCCACATTCTTACTCGCAGGCATTTACCCGGCCATTACACTGTCATCCTTCAAGCCGCTGGAAGCCATGAAGGGCAAGCTTTCTGGCTTGGGTAGTAAGGGTAACTTTAGAAAAGTATTGGTGGTTATACAATTTACCTTCTCTATTATACTCATCGTAAGCACCATTATTATCAGCAGCCAGTTAAAATATATACGGGATAAAAACCTGGGTTATAATAAAGAAAATTTGTTTAGCATTAACATGCGTGCCATTGGCGACCATTATGATGCGGCCAAGGCCGAGCTGCTCAAACAACCCGGCATTTTAGGGGTTACAGAATCCGGCGGCGACATTTTGAATTGGGGTTCTTCTACCGGCGATGCAGACTGGGATGGTAAATTACCTTCGCAAACATCTTTTCTTATTAACCAACTGCCCGTTCAAAGAGATTTTTTATCAGTATTGGGCATACAGCTTGTACAAGGCACCGGCTTTAGCGGTACACCGGCCGACAGCAGTAATTTTATACTAAACGAAACGGCCATTAAAGAAATGGGGCTAAAAAACCCAGTAGGCAAGCGCTTTACCTTTCACGACCAAAAAGGCACTATCGTTGGCGTTGTAAAAGACTTTCATTTTGCGAACCTCCATAAACAGATTGAGCCAATTATTTTGTTCTACAATACAGGCTGGACCTCCCGCATGTATATAAAAACAACTGCGAAAGATGCCTCAAAAGCTATAGCTGCAACCGCCAAACTATGGCAGCAATACAACCCCGATTATACATTTGAATACACTTTTTTGGATGATGCATTTAACAATATGTACAAAAGTGATGTGCGCGTTGGCAAGCTTTTTAACTGCTTTGCCATCATTACCATCCTTATCTCCTGCCTTGGCTTATTTGGGCTCGTAACTTTTACCGCAGAAAGTAAGGTGAAAGAAATTGGCGTGCGTAAGGTATTGGGTGCTGGTGTGCCGCAAATTGTAACCATGCTTTCGAAAGACTTTATGATATTGGTTGTTGTTGCAAGTGCCATTGCATTCCCTGCAGCATGGTGGGGCTTAACCAAATTTTTGGAAGGCTATGCATACCGCACTACCATAAGCTGGTGGGTGCTTGCCCTGACAGGGTTAATAACGCTTACTATTGCTGTTGCAACTATAAGCTTTAAAGCTGTACAGGCCGCATTGGCGAACCCGGTAAAAAGTTTGAGAACCGAGTGAATACGTGAAACGTGAAACGTGAATGGAACGAGTAATGGAACGCAGATTGGATGGATTTTAAGGATAAACTGGATTGGGTCGTTAAGTCAAAAAAATAGAACAAAAGTTCCCCTTTTTTTCTGAGACCATCCAAATAATCCATCCAATCTGCCCGGTCGAACGGGTTCATCCGGGCGGACGTTCAAACATAGTCCGTCAATCCTCACAACACCGCTTCCTCTTTTGGCAGGCGCATATCCAAGGTGAGGTCTTTTATATCCCGTTCAAGCTCTGCTTTTTTTAGCACAGTGTCACTGAATGCCCCTTCCTTATGCAGTTTTATCAGTAGCTCCCGTTGAAATTTCGCTACCTCAAACTGTGCCTCCAGCAATGGGCTTACGGGCTTTTCCGGTATTGGTTTATCATCAGCCAGTAGCTTCTTGTTTTTTTTAATTTCCTTGGTCAGTTCTTCCGCAAGGGTTTCGTACCGCCGCTTAAGCTGGGTTTTTAAGGGAGCATCAACGGCAAGGGGAAACTCGTGGTCAATATAATGCAGCGTGGCCGAGGCAATATGCAGGCTCAACTCTTTCTCTTCATTGTCGTCGCTTATGGTGGGTTTAACTTTAAGTAGCCGTATCAGCAAGGGCAGGGTTAACCCCTGCACCACTAACGTTACAAAAATCACCACAAAGGCCAGCAGAATAATGGAATGCCTTTTAGGGAAGGCGGTTCCGTCGGCCATCAACACAGGTATGGCCAAGGCAGTTGCCAAAGATATGATGCCCCTGGTGCCCGTCCATGCCACAATAAACACATTTTTCCATAGGTCGGCATCATACACTTGTTCCTGGTTGGCCTTTCCTTTCTTGCGTTTAAACAACCTATTGCGGTACATCCCTAAAAATACCCACACTATACGTACCAGTATGGTGGCAAGGCTTATCCATAAGCCATTAACCAATAAGGATAGTAGCGTGTAACTGCCCACGTCTTTAATAATGGTGGGCAGTTGCAGACCTATCAAAATAAAAATAAACCCGTTTAGCAGATAGATAAGGGTGTCCCAAACAATCCGGGTGCGTATGCGGCTATGGTAGCTGAATATCTCCGGCGACTTCCACGACATAATCAATCCCGAAGCCACCACCGCCAATACGCCCGATACATGCACATACTCTGCAAGGAGATAGGTTACAAACGGTGACAGCAGGGTAAGGCTGGTGTCAATAATGGCGTTATTGGTTATTTTTTTATGTGCAAACACAAAAAAGTACCCCGTTACCACACCCACCAAAACGCCGCCACAGGCCAATAGTAAAAACTGCAAACCAGCCTGCCAAAGCACAAAATTGCCTGTGGCAACTGCCGCTATGGCGTAACGATAGGCAATAAGCGCAGACGCATCGTTCAGCAGACTTTCACCCTCTAAAATGGCTATCACCCGTTTGTTCAGACCCAGGCCTTTGGTGATGGAGGTTGCGGCCACCGCATCGGGCGGCGACACAATAGCCCCCAGCACAAATGCAAGCGGCCAGGTAAAACCCGGTATTAAATAGTGTGCAGAAACGGCCACCACCGTGGTGGTGAAAAACACCAGCGTGATAGCCAAAGTTGAAATGGGCCTTATCAGGGCCCGCATTTCATGCAGCGATGTTTTAGAGGCCGCATCGTACAACAGCGGGGGCATAAATATTAAAAAAACCACTTCTGGCTCAAGGGCCAAATCTGGCAGGGCCGGTATAAAGCCAATTACCAAGCCTGCGACCACCAGCAAAATAGGGAACGGAAGCCTGCTTTTGTCAGCCACGGCAGATAGCCCTATCAGCACCGCCATGATAAAAATGACCACTTTAAAGGTTTCCATATATATAAAATTAGACAAATAAGGTGAGATGGACCCTATAGAGCAGGCCGGTTAAATTTTAATGAAACAGTTTTTATTAATCTACTCAATTGGTGGATTAATTAACTTTGAGGAATGTTTCGTCCAAAACCCGTGGTTGTATGTTTCAATAGTACCGTACAGTCAAACGGGTTTTGATGCACATATGATGAATAAAAATTAATTTCAATGAAAAAGTCTTTCAGTAGCCTTGTTATATTATTGGCAACCATTATGTCTGTCGCTCAGTTAAATGCCCAATCCGGCACCGCCTACCAACAGGAAATTGACAACTGGCATGCAGACCGCATACAGAACCTAAAGGCCGACAATGGTTGGCTTAATCTGGTGGGGCTTTATTGGCTGCCAGAAGGAAAAAGCATTTTTGGCAGCGGTAGCCAAAATGATGTGGTGTTCCCCAAAGGGAGTATTAATGAAGTGGAAGGCTATTTTGAGCGTGCCGGCAACACGGTAAAGCTGGTGGTGGATAAAGATACCGTGATAAAAGTAAACGGCGCGGCGTTGGTAAATGGCCAGGCGGTTATTTACCAGGAAGGCAAAAGGGATTTACAAGTGGTAACCTATGGCAGCTTGCAATGGGTGATTATTAAACGGGATGATAAAATTGGCATACGTCTTCGCGACTTGAAAAGCCCTTTGGTAAACAGTTTTAAAGGGGTTGAGCGATTTGGGGTGGATGACGTTTGGCGGGTGCAGGCAACATTACAAGTGCCAAGCCAGCCTGCCAGCATTTTTATAACCAATATCATCGGCCAAACCAATGCCCAAAAATCGCCCGGCAAATTGGTGTTCACCATCAACAACCAGCAATACAGCTTAGATGCCTTGGAGGAAGGTAACGAACTGTTTATTGTTTTTGGTGATGCCACCAGCGGTAAAACCACCTACCCCGCAGGCCGGTTTGTATATGCCAAAAAGCCCGGTGCCGATGGCAAAACAATACTTGATTTTAACAAGGCATATAACCCACCTTGCGCCTTTACCGACTATGCTACCTGCCCATTGCCCCCGAAACAAAATATTTTACCCATTGCCGTAACAGCAGGCGAAAAAAATTACGGGCACCATTAAGGAACAGCCTATTTTCTTGGGAGGGTAATGAACAAAGTATTCATTTTCATGTTATAACAATAAGGAGTTGTTATCAACCTCGATGTGTGTGTTGTAATTGCAGTATCGGTGTACTTGCAAAACTGTGATGTTTATTTTGGCGTTTACCCCAAATTTTTCTTCGAAAGCCTGTGTATTTTTAACAAAATTTAGCGTTTAACTGCGATATACTTTAATATAGTAGTTACTAATGTATACCGGTTGTGCATACCTTTGCACAACATAACAAATTGATAGATTATGAGCATTAATGAATTACTGCACTGGCGTTACGCCACCAAAAAAATGAATGGCGAAGCGGTGCCGCAGGAAAAAGTGGATTATATTTTGGAGGCTGCCCGTTTGGCACCCAGCTCATCTGGGCTACAGCCTTACACAGTAATTGTTGTTACCAATAAAGAATTGTTGGAAAAAATTAAGCCCATTGCTTTTGGGCAGGGTCAAATAACAGACACGTCGCATTTGTTGGTGTTTGCCGCTTGGGATGGTTATACAGACGAGCGCGTGAGCAATGTTTTTAACTTTACGATAGCCGAGCGCGGCTTACCAG
Source organism: uncultured Parafilimonas sp. (assembly GCA_903882935.1). GTDB lineage: Bacteria > Bacteroidota > Bacteroidia > Chitinophagales > Chitinophagaceae > JABDFW01. The sequence continues at coordinate 49,045 of CAIRZB010000023.1, forward strand.
CCAATGCTTTTGACGATTATAAGGCAAGGTTGATGGGTATGTTTGCTGCTAAAACACCCGACCAGCAGTTTGAGCACGCCGCAAGGCAAGCCTACATTGCATACGGCGCGGCCATTATTGCTGCCGCAGAGCAACAAGTGGATGCCACCCCAATGGAAGGCTTTAACCCCGCGGCGCTAGATGAGTTGCTTGGCTTAAAGGATAAAGGCCTTAGGAGTGTTTGCCTTTTGCCCTTGGGTTACAGGGATACGGCCAACGACTGGTTGGTTAACCAGAAAAAAGTACGCAGGCCAAAAACGGAGTTTGTTACTGAAATAGCCTAGTGGGAATACGGCTAATGTGGGTGTGGGCTAACAAAGCGTAAGGTAACATTACCTTGCGCTTTGTTGTTTATAGCTATTGTATTCAACGGGGCTAACGCTTAAAAGCAGTATGTGGAATTTTGTTTCTAAAGGGCCGGAAGTGTTATTTTCTACCCTCATTTCCAGTCCCAAACTACCACATTCCATTCATCCATCGTATCCCTGTAATTGTAAATGGTTTTAAAACCCACCTTTTCATGCGCCTTTTGCGAGCGGGGGTTTGCAGGCGATATTTCTGTAATCAACATGTCAAACCTTTGCTGGTACAGTGTTTTATGGTGTTGATACAACATGGCAAAAACGCCTTTTCCGCGGTAGGCCTTATCAATGCAAACCTGCCCCATGCAATAAAAATTATAATCGCTTAGCTGTTTGCCGCGGTAGTATAAGCCGGCAAGGTGGTCGAACATCGTTTTCAAATCCTTATGGAAAGGGGTCGCTTCTTTAGTGGCTACCAATGCGTAGGCCACTACAATGTCGCCATCTTTCACAATTACGTGTGGGGCTATGTTTTGCAGTTGCTGTAACAACGCAACCGGATACTCCCAGCTTACAAAGCCTTCTTTTTCTTTTTCCTCAGGGGTTACGTTTTTGCGGTAATTCAACATGTTTAAACGGTGTATCTGTTCTATTTCGTCTGCCGTTGTAACAATGGTCGCTTGTAGCATAGGGCAAATTAACAAACAAACAAGTAATAGTGCAAGGCATGGCATAAAAATACCAATCTCATGCACGGGCCTGATGCAGGTCAGCTAAGGGCAACCCGTTTATGGCCAATTTTACTAATTAAATAATTCTACTTTGAAAAATTATTTTGCAATGGAATTTTTCGCTTAGCGACTTGGCGTCGTCGCCCGATATTTCAACGCTGGCTCCCCCAAAGGCGGAGTTATATATCGCGCCAAGACGCTAAGGCGCCAATTGTTCAAATAATATTCCACAGAATTTGAATTTTCTTAAGGCGCGTAGTAAACTTCTCAAAGTAGAAATAACAAATTGGCGAAATCGCTTTAAATAACATGTATGAAAAAGATATTGGTAGTTTTTAGCGGGCCTAAATTTTTGTTCCATGTGCTTGAGCAGGCTATAAGCCTGGCAAGGGAAGACGGTTCGTTACTGGTGGGTGTTTTTTTGCGTCCGCCTACGCCCTCGGAGATAATTTACCCCTTCATCAACGAGGCTTCCTCGGTGAGCAATGCTTTTTATTTGGATGAGGCGGGCAGCGAAGAAGCTGTTTTGATTAAAGCGCAGGTTACTTTGTTTAGCGATACCTGCCTGGCCAATAAGGTACGCTTCGCAACCCATTTGGAAGGCGGCACGCCAGTGCATGAGCTATTGAAGGAAAGTGTTTTTGCCGATTTGATTGTAATTGATGCAAAAGCCGACCTGTATGGTGCCAGTCCCTCACTGCTCACTACTTCGCTACGGGAATTTTTAGCCGACAGCCATTGCCCCGTTTTGGTGGTGCACGAAAAAGCGCAACCTGTCGAAAATACCATACTTACCTACGATGGCAGCGCATCAAGCATGCACGCCATAAAAATGTATAGTTACCTTTTTGCCAGCCAGTTGCAAAAGCCTGCTTTTTTGGTTTGTGTTGACGAAGGCCCCCACAGCGATTTACCCAACAGTGATAAAATAAATAGCTGGTTGGGGCAGCATTTTACCAACTTGCAAACCGATGTTTTAACTGGTGATACAAAAAATGTGCTCTCGGCTTATATAAATAAGCACCAGCATAACTCCATCGTTGTTATGGGTGCTTATGGCAGAAGTGCTGTTTCAAGAATGTTTAGGCAAAGCTTGGCCAACTACATCATTTCCCAAACAACCATCCCCTTGTTTATTACCCACGGGTAGCCACAAAATGTTATAGCCAGGTAAATGGGTCGTCGCTGGGTAGGTGGGTTATGGTAAGGCCAGGTGTTTTAGGTTGTAGCCATTCAACCAGCCACTCCATACCTGGCTCTTCGCTAACGCTATGGCCTAGTATAACCAGGGCGATTTTTGAGCCCAATTGCCTTGCATCCCTTATGTATTCTGCAGTTTCCCATTCGCTCAACTCACCAACAATCAACACATCAGGGTGTTGTTTTTCCGCCAATGCCACGTGGCCTTGGCCGCCCGAGGCACCCGGCATTAATGCCACACGGCTGCAGGTTTGCGAAAGGTCGCCTATTACCCGCAGGTGCTTGATGCCTAATGATTGCTTCAAATGCGCAACAAGATTTTGCAGCGTTACTGGGGGCAGTTGCAAAATAGGGTTACCTTCTTTGTAAAAGGCCAGCCAGTCGGCTTTTTTCATTACGCCGTGGGCAATGCCGTCGGGCCTATAGGCATGCCAGTAATCGTGAAAACGCCAAACGGCAATTCCGTGCTTCGCTAGTAATGCTTGTTTTTGCTTTACCACCTGGTTGCCCAATACCCAGTTGGGGTCGTCAGTATGGTTGTAAAAAGTTGGCTCATGTGCTATAATAAAGTTAGCCCCCAATTGTGCCGCTTTTTCAATAATGGCAATCGTTGCAAACATAGTGGTAACAATGCCGGTTACTTTTTGGCTGCCGCTGCCGCTCTTTAACGTGTCAACGGTTTGTTTAAAAGGCGCACCCGGTATTTCTTTTAAAATAATGTCCATTACGTCCTGCACGGTATATTCCTTAGGTGGGGTAAAAAAGCCCGCTGCCTGGGTTACAAAAGGTGCGGCTAACAATGTGCTGGCACCTGCTGCTTTTAATGAGGCTGATATAAAATTTCTTCTAACCATGGTAGTTGCAATTGTGTGTTTTTTTGTTGGGGGGCCTAAGCCGGGCAACTAAAGTATGAAAAAGCGGATAGCAAAAAAAGTATTGGGGTTCACCCTAATAATTGTGGCTTAAATAGGTGCATACACCAAACCGCAGTTGCCCTGCTTTGTAGTGCAGCCTACGATTGCAAATGTGTTGTTTACGAGTACGGTATAGCCATTTAACCAGCCATACAACGTGTGTTTATGCAAAAAGCGGGTAGAATAAATACCCAAGCCAACATTGGGCTTAATTATTGTATCAACGGTAACCATGCCAACGGCATAAGTTGGCGTACTTGTTTAAAATGCTAAATATTAACCATATGGACGAAAACAACAGGCCAAAAGGCGACATAGCCGATTCGGCACGAGACAAAAGAGAATTACAGCAGGATACGGCATCCCTCCAGTTGCCCGATGCAAAAGATATTCCGGGCCAGGAACATGTGCACCCGCCGCGCTTTAACGAATATGTAGACACCACCATTTCCTCCGCAGATGAGGAGGCGGATGATTTATTTGCCGATGAAGAGGAAGAAAACGATACAAACGTAGGCGAGGAAGAAAAACTATTGTTGCAACGCACCGAAGACAGTATGAGTACGCAAGACGATGAAGACGTGTTTAATGCCGAATTGGATGACTTGGATGAGGATGGAACACCACTGAACGAAACCATTGATACCAGCGGCGACGACTTGGATGTTGAGCCTTTAAAAGAAGAAGACGAGGATGATGAGGCGGCTGAGCAAACCGATGGCAATAGCTAACCGTTTTTATGCCCGAGGTAAATGTTAAACAGCAAATAGCCGGGCTTATAGCAGGCGGTTTCGGCCGGCTATAAGCCTCATTTTGCCGCTTTGCGTTATTCCTCCACTGCAAACGTGTCTTGGTGCTTTATCAGCAGCCAACTGTTGCCTTTTTGGTTATCGCTTTTAAAATGGGCCAACACAAATTCTCCATTTAGCTTATCGCCGGTTAACATAAAACGTATCTCACCTTTTTTTACACCGTCAAGGGCCTGTTGCTCAGAAAGTGTGTGGTGCTTTGCATCAATAGGCGTAAACACACCGCTGTCCCAAATGGTTATTTCGCCTGCGCCATAATTGCCTTCAGGTATCCTGCCCTCAAAATTAATATAGCTAACCGGGTGGTCTTCCACCATAACGGCAAGCCTTTTGTCTTTAGGGTTTAGGGATGGCCCTTTGGGAACCGCCCAGCTTTTTAGCACGCCGCCCAACTCAAGCCTAAAATCGAAATGCAAGTGGGATGCGGCATGCCTTTGCACTACATAACGAAATTGTGTTTTTTCGCCTTCAAGGCCTTCAGGCTCAGATGTTTCCTTAAAATTTCTTTTGCTGTTGTACACTGCAAGTGCCATATACGGAGATGCTTTATTGTGAATGATTGCGTTTGCCTGCTTGTTTCGCGGTGTAAGATATGCCCTTTCCACGCCATTGGCCTTTTTCATTTTGCAAAGCAGGCCTCAAAAACCGTCACATTGCCCTAAAAAATTGTAGAAATGATAAAGTGCAGCATACCACCCGCGTAATTGTATAACTGGCAGGGAAATTGAAACCTATTAGGAAAACATTTTATGAAAAAATACGCTTTCACTGCGGCTGCCGCCGTTTTGTTATTGGCAGGTTTGGTGCTTAATGCGCAAAAAATGGCTACCCGCGTTAAGCATGTAGGCAACACCAATATTGCCGGCCAGTGGGTATTGCTACCTTTGCTTGCGGCAGATACTGCCAACGACCCCATACCGTCGCTAACGTTTAATGTAGTAGGTCTGCGTTTTATAGGCAATACGGGTTGTAACAACTTTAGCGGAAAATTGCAAATGAAAGGCAACCGGCTTTCATTTGCCGAACAATCAGTACTTACGCAAAACACCTGCTTTGGAGACAAGGAGGATAGGTTTATGGCAGGCCTTATACAGGTAAACCAATTTAAAATTACCAACGGCCTGTTGCAGCTTATGCACAATGGCACCACATTATCCAAATGGGTAAGAAAGGCACCTGAGAACAGGGGGAAGAAGGTTTAATAATGTGGTGACGGGTCTAATATTTAATGACTATCCGAAATTTGGTTTAAGCGTAAAAAAATTCCAGCTTACGAGATTTGTGGAGACTCAAATCCGGGCGAACGCTCCCGTTTGTGTCCCCACAACCGTATTATGGGCAAGGCTATACAGCATTGGTTTTTCAAAAAATTCAGCTAAACCAAATTGCGGATAGTCATTTAATATTTGATAAACCTTAAAGATTAAAGGCAAATAGACGACGTTGTTTTGCTTTTAATCAAGCTGTATAATGAAAACAGATTCTTTGCGATAGGGCTTGTCATCAGCCACTTCTGTATAAAATATCTCAAATGTTTTGGTGCCACGGCCTTTTTCAAAATCTACGAGCGTTTTAAGTTTAAATGAAACTGGATATTTAAATCCATGCCTTTTAGTGCTGCCGATAACAATTTCATGCAAGCCGTCATAAAACGACAAATGAATATCACAAATAGGGCATCGGGTGTCTGAACCATACAAAATGGTGACCGAATCGTAACCCTTAATGCTATTAAGCCTTAGCGATATTGTTTTGTATGGTAAAGCCTCTTTAACCTCATTGAATAACGCGTTGTAGTCTCTTATTTTTACACCATTATAGTATACATGCCAATAATTGAGGGTGTCTAAAGCTTCGGCTGATGCAAATTGCGAGGTGGCCATAAGCACTAAACCAATAAAGATTATCTTTTTCATCTAAACAGGGTTTTATCCATGGGTTGATGGGATGTCATAGCGTCAATACTTCTCCAGTATTTTCACCAACTTTTCTGCAATAATGGTATACCCTTTATCGCTGGGGTGCAGGCCATCGAAGGTTACATTGCTGGCCTCAACAGGGTAGGGGTATTCGTCGGCATTGGGGTTAAACGGTATATTAACCGATTTGGGATATTTGTAGTTGGTATACTCACCGGTTTGCGGGTTTTTAAGCCGTTTAAAATTAACCAGCTTTTTCAACCGCATGCTACGGGTATGGTATAAGTCAACCACCTCAAAATGCTCGTATTGGCAAATGGCTAATATCGCATTGGCAAACTCCTCTAACATTCGCCCGTTTTTAGCTTTGTAGCTGCCCCATGCGTTGTTGGTATAGCTGTTGATGTACACAAAGTCTAACCGCTGCATGGGTGTGATGAAGATTATTTTAGCATCCCTATTAAGGCTGCGCAATTTGTTTACAATGATGCGGAACGAGCCATACACAGTGCTGTTACCGCTGTCGTTTTTATAATTCTCCAGTGTACCCACGGGCCTGCCCTGCCACCAGTCGTTCGTACCCAGGAATATGCTGTACACGTCGGCTTTTTGTATGCCCAATGTTTCTATGGCGTCGGCAATTCCGCCGCTCGTCCAGCCGTTGTGGCCTTGGTTGGTAAAATGTATGTAAGGCAGCTGTTCTGCAACCATGGTCATATAACCTTTAGTAACCCTGTTGCCAGTTTCGTCGGGGTGGTCGTTCAGGTAAGTGATGGAGTCGCCGACGGCCACCCAGCTAATATCTTTTTTCTGCATAAATGAAGCGGAGATGATGAGTAAAGCGGAAAGCAGCAGGGCGTGTTTCATTTTGTTGGTTTGTTTTTTACCATGAAATTATTGGTTTTTCGAAACTGCTGTAAAGTATTTCAATCTTTTTAAAGTCTGCGGTTTTTTTGACCTCCATTGTTTTGATGTTGAAAGAAAATATGGCGGCATTATCAGTATCAGGCTCATGTAAAATCTCCACTTCAAAGTCGGAAACCTGCCTGGCATCATAAGGCCAAGTGAATAAATGCTCCCAAATATAAAGCTCCTCGTTAAGATGGGTTATGTCGGCAGGCGTCCATAAATATGAATCATGACCAAATAGCAATGCCCAGTTTTCGTTTTTATCAATCAACCCAAATGTGGGGTCGCCATAACTATCGCCAAGATAAAATTCTTTACCTGTGTGCTTATTTATCAAATAGCCATACTCGTACTCGTTGCCTAATACATAGTTTTGGCTTTCGGCCAGTATTTTGAATCTATCATTTAAAATCATAGGAATTAGCACTTAGGTCGCACTTTAAAATTAGAAGATTTATATTTGCGACATGGATATGTTGGATAAATTCAAAGGCGTGAATTCTATAAATTTTCATAAGCGGTTTACGGATGACGATTCTTGCTTGGAA
>CAIRZB010000024.1 GCA_903882935.1 uncultured Parafilimonas sp.
ATGTTGTTGCCTATGTTGAACATTTTGGCGAAAATGTATACGCCAGACAAGCCCACCGGCATGGATAGCAACACGGCAAATGGCAGTAAATAACTTTCGTATTGCGCACTTAGCAACAAGTACACAAACACAAGGCTTAAGAAGAAAATATAAATGGATTGCGAACCGCTGGTTTGTTCCTCGCGGCTGATTCCGGAATACTCGTAACCGTAACCGGGCGGCAGGGTTTGGGTGGCAACCTCTTTTATGGCAACCAAGGCCTCGCCGGAACTGTAGCCTGGGTTGGGCGAGCCGTTAACCCCGATGGAGGTAAACAGGTTAAACCGCGATATGGCCTCCGGCCCGTACACCCTTTTCATCGTAATAAACTCGGTGATGGGTGCCATCTTGTTATTGGCCGGTGTTCGTACAAATATTTTGCCCAATCCCGCCAGGCTTGCACGGTAATTGGTATCTGCCTGTATCATTACCCGGTATTGCTTACCAAATTTATTAAAGTTGCTGGCATAAAAACCACCGTAATAAAACTGCATGGTGTTTAATATTTCATTTACCGAAACCCCCGCTTCTTTGGCTTTGGCTACGTCCACACTCATTTCATATTGCGGAAAGCCTGGGTTGAAGGATGTATTGGCAGTTTGTATCTCTGGCCGTTTTCTTAACGCAGCCAAAAATTTTTGCGACACGGAGAAAAAATCTGCTATGCTGTGGCCACCCTTGTCTTGCAACTGGAAGGCAAAACCGCCTATACCGCCAAACCCAGAGATGGTGGGCAGGGATATGGAGAATATTGCCGCCTCCCGAATACCTGCCACTTTTTTGTTGAACGCTTTTATAACGTCCAGGTTACTGACGCCTTTACGGTCTTCCCAAGTTTTAAGTTCCAAAATAACCATGCCGTAACTACTGCCGCTGCCTGCAAAAAAGTTAAAACCGACGATCCTGAATACGTTTTCTATTTGGGGGATGGTGCTTGCACTGTCGCTCACCTCATTCACTATTTTGGTCGTGCGCTCCATTGACGAGGCGGCAGGCAGGCTAATGGGCACGAATATGGTACCCATGTCTTCATCGGGTACAAAGCTGGATGGCGTTGTTTTCATTAGGTAAAACAAGCCGCCACTGAAAACGGCCACCGACAATAAAATTAGCCATTTTCGTACCGATAGGAATTTTATGGACCGGGTATACTTCGCCGTCATGGAATCATAGGCCGCATTAAAGCCGATACCAAATTTTTGCAAAAAATTGCGCTTTACATGCCCTTCATGGTGTTTGGGCGGCCGTAAAAATAACGCGGCCAATGCCGGGCAAAGCGTTAAGGCGTTGATGGCTGATATGCCAATGGCCACGGCCAGCGTAACACCAAACTGTTTGTAAAACACACCGGTGGAACCCCCAATAAAAGTAACGGGTATAAATACTGCGGCCATAATTAGAGTGATGGATAAGATGGCACCCGTTATTTCATTCATGGCATCAATGGCCGCCTTTCGCGGGCTTTTATAACCCTCCTCCAACTTGGCGTGCACTGCCTCTACCACCACAATGGCATCATCCACCACAATACCAATTGCCAGCACTAAGGCAAACAACGTAAGCAGGTTGATACTGTAACCGAAAATATATAGAAAAAAGAACGTACCCGTGATGGAAACCGGTACTGATATACCGTGTATGATGGTTGACCTGATATCTTGCAGGAAGATGAAAATTACCAAGAACACCAGCGCAAAACATTCCAACAGGGTGCGGATTACTTTGTTAATGGAAGCACTTAAGTATTTATTGATGTCAACCAGGGTTGTGTAATGGATACCATCCGGAAATGTTTTGGAAGCGTTCTCAATCACTTGTTTTGACAGGTTGATCACATCCCTTGCATTAGAGCCCGCTGTTTGGCTTACTGCGATGCCAATAGCCGGATGGCCGTTGATAGCCGCCACGTTGGCGTAGGAGAGGGCACCAATTTCAACCCGCGCAATATCCCGCAAATGCAATATCTGGCTATTACTTTTTGATTTTATGATGATGTTTTCAAACTGGGAAACGTCTTTCAGCTTTCCGGTGTACGTGATAACGTATTGAAAACTTTGGTCACCGTTCTCGCCAAATTTGCCCGGCGCTGCATCAATGTTTTGTTCGGCAAGCGCCGCCGATACATCTTCGGGCGTAAGCCCGTAGGTTGACATTACATCGGGTTTCAACCAAATGCGCATGGAATAATCGCGTGTACCAAACGAGGAAGCACTGCCCACACCAGGCACCCTTTTTATTTGCGGCAGCACATTTATGTTGGCATAGTTCTGCAAAAAAGTTTGGTCGTAAGCTGCCTTGTCGCTGTACAAGGCAAAAATAAGCACCATGCTGCTTTGCTGTTTTCTAACGGTAACACCCACCTTTACCACATCCTGCGGCAACTGGCTGGTGGCACTGCTTACCAGGTTTTGTACGTTAACGGCGTCTTTATCAGGGTCGGTACCTACTTGAAAATACACTTGTATGGATGCACTGCCGTCGTTACTGGCGGTGGAGGTCATGTAGGTCATCCCTTCCACGCCGTTAATGGCTTCTTCCAACGGAACTATCACGTTTTTCAGCACCACATCTGCATTGGCACCAGTGTAACCTGCAGATACCTGCACGGTGGGCGGCGCTATGTTGGGGTATTGCTCAATCGGTAGTTTAACAAGCCCCAAAATACCCAGCAATACAATAATTACCGAAATTACGGTACTAAGCACCGGGCGTTCTATAAATCGTTTAATCATATAAATGTTTGTGGGCTGTTAATGTTTGCTGAAATTATGCGTTACAAATGCACATAAATTTTGGCCATATTTGTATGCCGCCCCTACAGGGCTTATAATAATCATGCTTTCCATTTTTCGATGGGCTTCACCCATCGCTGACAGATGTCGCCCCTTCAGGGCTTTTCTGTTATTAGTATCTGTAATATAATTATGCATAATCAATTCAAGTGCTGCGTATAAGTCCGTTAATTTTAATGTTGGGTGTAAACACTGTCTGCGTTGGCCTGTTTTGGTATAATTTGCATGTTGTCTTTCAGGCCAATCAAACCCTCCAGCACAATGGCATCCCCGGCTTTTAAACCGTTGGTAACTATAAAATACTTTCCGTCGTCGGTTGGTTTAATGGTAATGGATACACTGGTAACCTTATTGCCTGGCTGTAGAAGGTACACCAAGTGTTTGTCTTGTAGCTCGTAAGTGGCACCTTGCGGTATCACCAATGCGGAGTCGATGGTGGTGGGTATCCTTACGGTTGCACTGGCACCGCTGCGAATGATACCCAACGGGTTGGGATAAATTGCCTTAAAGCTGGCGGTTCCGGTTTCAGTGGAAATTAACCCACTGGCTGTTTCCACTTTGCCTTTTTCGGTATATTCCGTTCCGTCGGCAAGCAACAGGGTAGCGGGTGCCATCTTGGCAAGCTTTTCTTCTATGGTGGTGCCCGGTGTGGAAGCAAATAACTGCAGCAGTTGTTTTTCATTCATCGCGTAGTAGGCATATACATTGCCAATATTGCTAAGGGTGGTAAGTGGCTCGGTATTCGTGCTGTTTACCAACGCACCTACTTTATAGGGTATGTTGCCAATAACGCCGTTTTGCGGGCTGCGCAAAATGGTATAATCCAAATTGGTTTGCGCGTTTGCCAGCGCAGCTTTTGCTTGGGCCAGTGCTGCTTCCTTGGCTTCCAGCGTATATTGTGCCGATTCTAATTGGTATTTGCTAACAATGTCTTTTTCCACAAGGGGTTTAACTTTTGCCACTTGCATTTTGGCGGCATCCACATCTGCCAAAGCGCTTTTAATAGCTGCGGTGGCGGTAACCACCGCCTGCTCATATTGCGGGTTGCTGATACGGAAAAGCAATTCGCCCTTTTTAACGGTGGCACCTTCTTTTACATAAATGGCATCCACATAGCCGTCTACCTTGGGGCGTATTTCAATAACCTGCTGGCCTTGTATGGTGGCGGGGTAATCAAAATTAACCCTCGCCTTGCGGGTGCTTAGGGTTAACACTTTGTACTGCTTAGGTGGTTGCGGCGCATTAGGGTCAAATGGCTGCATGCCGCCTTGGTTGTTATTACCACAGGCAACCAAGCACAAGGAAAAAACAGCAAGAAAAGTAAACAGCGTAAATGTTGCTCTCACAGTGATGATTTAGTTGGCAAAATAGCGGAATATACTGTTGAAACCGCGAGAATGTGTTAATAGGAAATTTAAAAGTAGCCCTTGGTTAAAATTTGCGTAGAAAAAAGAGACAAACCCGCGAAATGGTGCGACGAAAATGATTGGTGATGGATTATTGAAAAGGGATGTTTATCTTTAAATATGGCTGATAATAACCGGTTGATGACAAAAGCACTTCGCTTATCCATATCGTGCTGTTTAATGTTGCACTTTGCCGCCACCGCGCAGCAAAAACAGCCTGTATTACCCATTGAAAAGCAGCACCAGCTGTACAACGAGTTTAAAGCATTTTGTAGCATACCCAACACAGGCGAGCCTGCACAAATGGAAAGGAACGTACAATTTATAACCGGTATGCTTAAAGAAACGGGTATGAAAATACAGGTGCTTCGGGCCACCCAACCCAATATCCCACCGTTAGTATTTGCCGAGCTTACAGTGCCGGGTGCCAAACGTACCGTTTTGTTTTATGCCCATTACGACGGGCAGCCTGTTACCCCTGCCGCCTGGGCAAAAGGTATTGCCCCTTTTGAACCAGTGTTGTATTCAGCACCGTTTGACAAAGGCGGCCAACTGATGGCCGAACCTGCGGCTGGTGAAGCGTTTGCCGGAGATTTACGGCTATATGCCAGAGGGGCAGGTGATGACAAAGCAGGTGTGATGACTATTATTGAAGCTTGCCGGCAGTTGGTAAAAGAAGGCAAGCAACCTGCCAGTAATATAAAGTTATTGTTTGAGGGGGAGGAAGAAAAAGGCTCTACCCATCTTGCTGAAATACTGGAAGCCAATAAGGATTTGCTGGCGGCTGATGACTGGATAATAGCAGACGGCCCTGTGCACCCCAGCGGTAAACCGGAAATAAGTTTTGGCGTTCGCGGCGACGTGAATGTTGAGATTACCACGTACGGCCCCAACCGCCCATTGCACAGCGGGCATTACGGCAACTGGGCACCTAACCCGGCCTGGCGGTTGGTGCAACTGTTGGCGACCATGCGTAACAATAGCGGCCACGTACTCATTAAAAACTGGTACACCGATGTGGTGCCTTTTACACCAGAAGAAAAAGCCGCCGTTGCTAAAATACCAAAAGATGAACAGGTATTGGCAGCTTCTTTGGGTCTTGCCAAAACCGAAGGCAGCGGCGAAACTCAAATAGCTTTATTAAACCAGCCATCGCTAAATATTAATGGGCTGCAAAGCGCCGACGTGGGTTCACTCAGCCGCAATGTAATACCCACTACCGCCACCGCAGCGCTTGACCTTAGGTTGGTATTGGGCAACGACTGGCAGCGGCAGATTGATAAATTGGTTAAACATGTTGAGGCGCAGGGCTATTTTGTTACCGACCATGACCCTACCGCCGAGGAACGGCTACAGCACGCATTAATTGCAAAAATTACACACGGCACCGGGTACAATGCACAGCGCACCCCTATGTCGTTACCTTTTTCGCAGGAGTTGATAAAAGCCGTACAAGCCGGCACCACCAAACCCGTGGTGGTATTGCCGGGCACAGGCGGCAGCCTTCCGTTAAAAATAATTGAAGACAAGATGGGTGTACATATTGTAATTGTACCCATAGCCAATTACGACGATAACCAACATGCCGAAAACGAAAACCTACGCCTGCAAAACCTATGGGACGGGATTTGCGAGTACAGGGTGATAATGGAGCGGTTGTAGTAGTGGCTTACCTAAAAAGACTTTCCTTATTACAAACAATATTGAAAGGCGCGGAATTAAATGGTTTATATCGAGCTCCGGTTAGGATTTTCCTAAGTCACTACACATAAAAAGCCAAATAGCGGATAGCCATTAAAATTAAAGCATAATGCAGGTGTTGCAAGTTGATAGGGTGTATCACTTGGTTACCATCTTTCCAAAATCTACCATTGCTTATGGCCAAATCTAAACCACCCATTACCGGCAAATATATTGACCCATTGGTTGATTTTGCCTTTAAAAAATTTTTTGGCAGCGAGCCGAACAAAGATTTACTGATTGCCTTTTTGAATGAGGTTTTTAGGGGGCGGAAACACATTGCAGATTTAGTGTATGGCAAGAATGAGCACCCTGGTGATTTAAAAGGTGAGGGTGGGGCCATATTCGATTTACTTTGCACTGCTGCAAACGGGGAGCAGTTTTTAATTGAAGTGAAGCGCGGCAGGCAGGATAATTTTAAAGAAAGGGCGCTATTTTATACATCCCGCCTAATCAGCGACCAGGCTCCAAAAGGCCGGCGCAGCGCTTGGGGTTATAATTTAACCGAGGTGTACCTAATTGCCTTACTGGAGGACTTTACTTTGGCAGGCAGTGCCGAACAGGAATATTTGCATGATATTTGCCTATGCAATAGAGACACGGGCAAAATATTTTACGATAGATTAGGGTACACATATATTGAATTGGGTAAATTTGTAAAAACAGATGCCGAACTGGAAACGGATTTGGAAAAATGGCTGTATGTGTTAAAAAACATGAGCAGCATGGATAAAATTCCTACGTACTTACGGAAGCCGATATTTGAAAAACTGTTCAGTATTGCCGAATACAGTAACTTAACAAAGGAGGAAAAAACAATGTACGACAGACGCTTGAAATATAAATGGGATAACGAAAATGTTCTTGCTTATGCGGTGAATGAGGCCGTTAATGAAACACGTAAACAAGAACGCGCTAAAGCATTGGAAGAAAAGAGAGCCATTGCACGTGGGATGAAAAATGAAGGTTTGCCTTTTTCCCAAATATCAAAATTTACCAAGCTAACGGTTGACGAAATAGAAAAATTGTAGTGGTGTAAAACCTGGATCGCAACGGCTTAAAGCCGTTTTTTTAATTCAATAAACGTCCTTATGAAATATAGGTTTCAAAATTATTTGAAAATTATTTCAATGATACTTTCCCGCTAAAACAAAGCGTTGGTAAATTTTCCCCTGCCAATTACAACGGCTCCAGTATTATTGTTTTTAATTTAAACAACTCGTTGCCCTTTCTAACAGGGTGTATCGCCAATTGGTAGTTGCCCGCTTTTGTAAAGGTTACAATGGCCACCGGGTGTTTAATAAAAAGCAACGGGCTGTTTTCGCTGTAATCTGAGGTGTATAATGCGCGGAAATAATACTCTTTGTCATCAACGGCCACAATACCTTCTTTCTTGTCGTCTTTATCGTTGTTTGCGTATTCCAATATTACTTTATAGTCGCCAGGCTCTAACACACGGATGGGAAAAGAAGCCACATCCCCTGAATCTGTTTGGCCGGTAATACACGGGGCATGTTTCCAGTCACCAAAATAATGGCTGAATGTAATGCTTTCAAAATTTGCATGGCCCGTACGGTTGGCAAAAACGGCATCCGCATTGTTAACGGCATACTGTTTTGACACGGTGATGGTTTGCTTTTCCGGGTAGGATGGGGCTGGCCCGTTGTATTCTGCCACCAATACATTGTCGGGGTTCAAAACGTCAAAGTTTTCCAAGTTTATTAATATGTCATTACCCTGCCTTTTCCATACCTGTATTTTTTTGCCTGCGAGGGTGTAAATACTTTTTATGATAGGCGCAAATTCTGGCAACAAAAGCACTTTGTTTTGGGGTTTGTTAAACACATGCAGAAACAACTTGCCTGGTTTGGCCGTTGTTACCCCCCAAGGTTGCGCCGGTACAAAACCATAAGTGCTGCTATAAATGCTTTCGCCATTTTTAGCCAGCCATGCACCTGTTTGTTTTAAAAACTTTAACGAGTAGGGGGGCAGGTTGCCTTGCCCGTCTGGCCCCACATTCAGCATAAGGTTACCCCCTTTTGAAGCTACATTTGCCAATAGCCTGATTATTTCCGGGGCAGATTTAAAGTTCATGTCATGCTCGATAAACCCCCAGGAATCATTGTGGGTATAAATTGACTCCCAAACGCCGTTAATAGGGGCGGGTGGCACTTCTGAGTCGCCAAAATCGGTATAATCCCCCAAACCCTGCCCTACCCGGCTGCTGAATAAGCAATTGGGCTGTAGTTGGTGCAGTGTGTCAATAAATTCCTGCGTCTGCTGCTTTGTAAGCCCGCCGGCCATATCAAACCAAACTAACCCCAGCGGCCCGTAGTTGCTCATCAGTTCCTTTATTTGGGGGATGGACTTTTCGTGGTAGTATTTCAGGTAGTCTTTTTTGGCATCATCAAAGTCCCAATCATTACCGCCTCCGTTTGCCTCGTGCCAATCCAAAAACTGGGAATAATAAAACCCAAACTTGATGCCCCGTTTTCTCGTGGCCACGCTCAGTGCCTTCATGGGGTCCCTACCGTACTTGGAAGCATCAACGATATTAAAACGGCTCACCTTTGAACCAAACATACTAAAACCCTCATGGTGCTTTGCAGTGATGACCATGTAGCGGAAACCAGCTTCCTGCGCAAACTGCGCCCAATCTTCCGCATTAAAATGTACAGGGTTAAACTGCGCGGCCACGTTTGCATATTCAGCAGCAGGTATTTTCGCTTGGTGCATTATCCATTCGCCGCTGCCATAGTAACGCTTGTTTTTCCAATTGCCGGCCAGTTTAGAGTACAAGCCCCAATGGATAAACAAACCAAATTTGGCGTTTTTAAACCAATTGGTATTGGTGTCAGCCTTTGGCTTAGCACCTTTTTCCCAATCAGCTTTATACTGGGCGGTGGTATGCAGGCCTGCCATGCAAATAAGTACCATTAAAAATATCCCGGCTTTTTTAAAAAAACTATGCATAGCTTTTTTGCCCGTGTTTTTGCTATAAATAATATTCATTAGCCCGTGTTGTTTATTGCAAAAAATAACTGTTTGCTTTAGTGGCGGTATGCCGCAGCACATCCCGTATTTAGCCGGGCTTGGCCGTGGTGAAATTATACAGTAAAGCTAGGATAACATGCTACGTTATTGGCTAATCATCCAACAAATTTGGCCTTGGTGCTTTATGGTTTGCAACGCAGTGTGTATGTTGGGTTTAAATGCAAAAGGCCCGCATTGCTGCGAACCTTTTAAAGCTTGTGGAGAATACCGGATTCGAACCGGTGGCCTCTTGCATGCCATGCAAGCGCTCTAGCCAACTGAGCTAATTCCCCAGAAGGGTTGCAAAAATAGGGTGATGTTACCGTTCCTCAAAATTTTACGAAAAAATACTTCAAAACCACCTGCTACCCTTTAGCCGAAAAAATCCTGTTAAATTGCATGCATAACCATTCATTAGGCCCATGCACACGTATAATCAGCTTTCTGTTTCGGTAGCACCCGATGTTGTACTTGGCGAAAACGTAACCATAGTGCAGCCCTGCAACATTTATGGTTGTAGCATTGGCAACGATTGTTTTATAGGCCCCTTTACGGAGATACAAAAAAATGTGACCGTTGGCGATGGCTGCCGCGTACAAAGCCACACGTTTATTTGTGAGCTTGTAACCATTGGGGCCAATTGCTTTATTGGCCACGGCGTGGTGTTTATAAACGATGTGTTTGCGAACGGCGGCCCCGCCGGTGGGGATAAAAGCTTATGGAGGCCAACCAAGGTGGGCAATCATGTATCCATTGGCAGCAACGCTACAATTTTGCCGGTTTCCATTTGCAACAATGCTGTAATAGGGGCCGGCAGCGTAGTAACAAAAAACATAACAGTACCGGGCGTATACGCGGGTAACCCGGCTAAACTTGTACGGCACCTATAGTTTTTTTTGATTATTCGGCAGGCCTGCAACGAACAGTTTTGAAAATAGTTATGGAGTGTTTTTGTGGCCTTATCATACCGGAATTTGCCCATGTTTTTTACTACCACAACAAGTGGCAGTTATATGCTTGGTATGTATAATTTGGTGATTAAAATCTCTTAATTACAAAATGGCGGGGATTTGCCTAATTTCGCGGCTTCATTAAGCTGAAAGTGACACGGCGGCAAGCCAACATGAAAAAAATGACCTCCAAATGAAAGCTATTATACCGGTGGCGGGTGCAGGGGCAAAATTAAGGCCCCATACCTACACACAGCCCAAAGCATTAATACCCATAGCCGGTAAAACTATTTTAAGTTTTATAGTTGACCAGTTACACGCCGCCGGCATAACCGAGTTTATTTTTATTGTTGGCTACCTGGGTGAAAAAATTCAAGAATACGTTACCCAAACATACCCCCACCTAACCTGCCATTGTATTTACCAAAATGAAAGGCAGGGTACCGGGCACGCTGTTGAGCTGACAAAAAGTATTGTGGGCGACGATGAGGTTTTTGTGGTATTGGGCGACACCATTTGCGAGTACGATGTAGCCGAAGTGCTTGCAAGCCCGCACAGCATGCTGGGCGTTAAGCGGGTAGACGACCCTAGGGGTTTTGGCGTTGCGGCAGTTGACAGCGAGGGGTTTATTGAGCATGTTGTTGAAAAACCGTCTATACCCAAAAGCAACCTTGCCTTGGTGGGTTTATATAAAATAAAAGAAACCCATATTTTGTTTGAGTGCCTGCGGCATTTGTTTACCCAAAATATTAAGAGCCACGGCGAATACAACCTTACCGACGCGCTTGACTGTATGTTGAAAAGGGGTGCCAAATTCAAGTCATTCCGTGTGAAGAATTGGTTTGACTGCGGTAAGAAGGAAACCTTGTTGGAGAGCAATGCCACTTTGTTAAAGAAATTTGGCGGCCAAATACACCCAAGCCTGGTATCGGAAAACTCAATTATTGTACCACCAGTTAGCATAGGTGCAGGATGTGTGCTAAAAAATGCCATTGTTGGCCCGCATGTGGCCATAGGTGCCAACTCGCACATACAATATTCCATCGTGCGCGACAGCATTATTGGTTCTTATGCCAACCTTTTTGAGGTAGTGATTGACAACTCCTTGATAGGTAGCGATGCCAGCGTTAAAGGCCTTAGCCGCAGCCTAAACATAGGCGACAATACAGAAATTGATTTTGGTTAAAGTGCCTAGCCCCAGGGAAAGGGAAGGTTGCAATAAAAAGGGTGCTAAAAAAATAGGCCCGCCCTAGACAGGGCTGGCCGTTGCTAACCTATGAAAAACACCGCGTTAAATATCGTAAATTATTTTTAATTGTATCATTTTTTTTAAAACTCACCTAACGCTGGTTGTATAACCGTAGCAAGCGCGGGTTCTTTTGCCTGTTTATCAGTTCTTGCCGCAGCATTTCACGGTATTTTGGCTCTAACAAAAACGTTTTGTTAACTCTTTCATCATCGCCCAAAACCCGTTTAAACTCACCCTTATATTTTTTTTGAATATTTAACCTGGCTTCACCAAACGCAATCTCGTCATTAGGGTACGTTTGTCTTGCCTGTTTTATTTCGTATATAAAGCCATTATATGCAGGCCAAAAGTTTTGCGCTTCAGTTGCGGTAAGGTTTAATTCTCTTGTAATAAAAGCAATTTTAAGTGCTTCAAGCCTTTGCCCCTGCTGTGCTGCACAAATGTAAGCACATGAGAAGAAAAAAAATATAACTATGTAAACTTTTTTCATAATTGACTAAAATTAAATGTCTTTGCGACTTTTTTCCCCAGGGTCGCTGTTTTTTTCCAGGTAATCTTTAATCTCTTCCGTGCTCATGTTTTGTATAACAGGCTCTACCTGGGGTGCCTGCTCGTCGATTACCGATGATGGTATGGTCTCGATACCTGGCGACGGCATCGTGCCAAGGTAGTTACTTATCTCTTCGTCGCTTACAGCGGCAAGGCTCTTGTTAATATCTGCCTGTGGTTGTTGTTTGCCGGTGCCCTGCCAATATAAAAAGCTGCCGGTGGCTACTATTGCAGTTATGCAAGCCGCCGCAAGCCAAACCAGCCATGGGGTTTTGGGCCGGCTTATTGCAACAACTTTTGTGGGCGTTGGTTTGGTAGCAATGTTTGCGGCAAATTGTTCAAAATAGTTTTCTGGCACACTGTACGGGCCAGTTTTGCCAATGGTATTCAGTAGCGGCGCTAATTCCTCAATTTCTTCAAAAACATCGTTATTTGCGGCCGTTTTGGCATTACTAAAGTTGTTTTTAGCCACAAAACTTATTACGCCTTCAAAATAACCATCAGGTACCTCGTAAGGCGTTTTTTTAGGGAGGGTATTTAGCAATGGGGCTATTTCCATTAATTCCTCAAAAACTTCAGGTAACCCGTCGCCAATGCTTTGGTGTGACGTTTTGGTTAAAATGTCGTTGGCTAAATTTTCAAAATAATTGTCAGGTGCTTTATAAGGGTTGTTTTTGCCAATGGTTGCATGCAATGGGGCAAGTGCCTCTATTTCGGCCTGGGGGTTGTTTGTTTCAGTTATTTCTTGCAACCGTATTTTTTCCATTATAACGGCAGACAGGCCGTCAAAATAGTTGGCCGGTACTCCAAATGGCAGTGGCAAGGCCGGCCGGCCGGCCGATTGCACGCCTGCCAATAAACTATCCGCCAATGCATCAAAATAGCCCGCAGGTGTGGTATACACATTCCGGCTATTTATGGCTGCAACGGCCGTGCTAATTTCCTGCAACTCCTGTAATATGTTTTCGTTCCTTACCATAACTCACCTGTTATTGACATATTTATAACCAACAGGTTTAATTATTTTTAATAAACTCTTCTATCTTTTTTACGGCATGGTGGTAACTGGCTTTTAAAGCCCCTTCGCTCGTTTCCAACACCCGGCTCATTTCTTCATAGGGCATTTCATCGTAGTAACGCAAGCTAAATACGGCTTTTTGTTTATCCGGCAGCTGCTGTATGGCAAGTTGCAGTTTCCATTCCAACCGGTTTGCATCAAAATCTTTGTCGGCAACTACTTTGTTTGCAAGGCTGTTCTCCACATCTGTCATGCTAACGGTGGCTTTTTTCTTGCGTTGTTCCAAAAAGGTAAGCGACTCATTGGTGCCAATACGGTACAGCCAAGTGTATAGCTGGCTGTCTTCCCTAAAGTTCTCCAGCGATTTCCACACTTTTATCATCATGTTCTGTAGCACATCGTTGGCATCGTCGTGGTCAACAACCATGCGCCTTATGTGCCAGTACAGCTTTTCCTGGTATTTTTTAATAATTGCAGTAAATGCCTTCTCTTTTGTTTCAGGCTGTTTAAACTGCAGTAACAACTCTCTGTCATCCAAATGCATGGCGGCGTTTTAATGCCGTAAAAATATAAAACACTGGTGTATGCGGCATTTTTTTTATTGCAACGGGTTAACCCAAAAGTTGCAGCGTGCTGCCAAGCTTTGTTTTTTTTATTGATTAAACAGTAATTTTACTGCTTATAAAATTGCAACATGCGTAAAACATACATTGCCTTGCTATTGCTAACCCTCACAATTATTGCTACGTCGTTTAGGCAGGGGCCGCCAGAAACTTGGCGGAAAGACCAGTTAATTGAACCTATAGCACTTGCTAAACTTATGGCCGGTAACCAAAAGCAGCCCATAATTTTTAGCATAGGTTTTGGGGGCGGTATTAAAAATAGTGTGATAATGGGGCCGGCCCGCGATAGTGCCAACCTGCTTAAGTGGAAAGCCGAATTGGCAGCGCTGCCCAAAGATGCCAATATTGTAATTTATTGCGGCTGCTGCCCTTTTGAACACTGCCCCAACGTTAGGCCGGCATTTAGCCTTTTGAACGATTTGCATTTTACCAATGCCAAATTGCTAAACCTGGCCCATAACCTAAAGGCAGATTGGATTGATAAAGGTTACCCGGTTGAAACTAAGCCGTAACGCGAAATTACCTGATGTTTTTTACACCGTAACATGCGGCCATTATGGAAACCAGTGTTTTTAACCGTGCAGAATATTGGGATAAGGTTTTCAGCACTAAAAACCTGCAAGACCAAAGTTGGTTTGAAGCTGAGCCATCCTCGCTTGAAATTTTTGAGAAATTTAAAATTCCCCCGGATGCAAGCATCATAGATGTTGGATGCGGCGACAGTTTGTTAATTGACGTATTGCTTGCATCGGGCTATGCCCATATAACTGCACTGGATGTTTCGGCCAAGGCACTAGAAAAAGCCCAATTGCGATTAGGGCACAAAGCTGTTGCAATACATTGGATTGCAGCCGATGTTACAACATTTGAACCGCCAGAGAAATACGATGTTTGGCACGACCGGGCCGCTTTTCATTTTCTTACCAACCAGCATGACATACAGCTATATATAAGTGTATTACGCAAAAGCATTAAGCCCGGCAGCCTTGTAATATTAAGCACTTTTGCACAGGAGGCCCCTGACAAATGCAGCGGCTTGGCCGTTAATAAATATGATGAGGATATTTTAGTTAAAATGCTGGGTGCAGGTTTTGAAAAACTGGAGTGTAATACTTTTTTTCACCAAACGCCTTTTAATAAAAGGCAGGCCTTTTTAGTTTGCTGCTTTAGGCCCCCAGAAAAATAAGAGGAATTTGTAAGGGCTAAATATTAAAACTCTTCCTGTGGTATTTGCACAAGCCGTGGGTTTCTATGGCTTTTCGGTGTTCCGCAGTGCCATACCCCTTGTTTTTTTGCCAGTTGTACTGCGGAAACTCCAAATGCAATTGCCCAATATAATCATCCCTGTACGTTTTGGCCAATATGCTGGCCGCCGCAATGCTGGCATATAAACCGTCGCCCTGTACAATGCAATGGTGGTTTATGCCTTGGTAAGGGGCAAAACGGTTGCCGTCAATCAGCAGCAACGCAGGTTTAACAGTTAATGCGTCTACAGCTTTGTGCATGGCTTTAAACGAGGCCCTTAAAATGTTTATCTCGTCAATTTCAGTATTGTCAACCATCGCCACGGCATAACTTACCGCATTCGCCTCAATATAAACGCGCAGTTCTTCCCTTTTTGCGGCGGTAACTTTTTTACTGTCGTTAAGCGCTGCATGGCTAAAGGTTGGGGGCAGTATTACTGCGGCGGCAAACACCGGCCCAGCATAGCAACCGCGCCCAGCCTCGTCGCAACCTGCCTCTACTGTGTTTTCTTGGTAAAATTGTTTAAGCATGTACAGTGGTTCAAAGTTGGCAGTTACGCCCCAGCCAAACAAAACAATTGGTAACTATTAATCCACAATTACCTTTGCTACCACAAATTTTAATGTTTTTAGCATGAATATCAACCACGGGTACATACGCTTTACAAAACTCATTTTGCTGTTTGTGTTTTTGGTGGTGCTAGCCGGCGGCATTGTACGCACCACGCAAAGCGGCATGGGCTGCCCCGACTGGCCAACATGTTTTGGCAACATTATACCGCCTACTGCCTACAACCAAGTGGTTTTCCACCCCAGGCATGCCTATGCCAAGGGGCAATTTATTATTTATAACGACAGCCTGAAATATGCCAAACAAAAATTTGTTACTGGTGATGGATACAATGCCGCCGACTGGCAGCAGTACGAAAAACACAACTATGCAAAATTTGAGGTTTACCAAACTTGGATTGAATACGTTAACCGCCTCTGTACCGGAGTGCTTGGTTTTTTATTGATAATACATGTTGTATGGTCGTTCGTAAAATTTAATACAACCAACAAAAGCATACCTTGGCTGTCGGCTGGGTTAATAGTATTGGTAGTTTTTGAAGCGTGGCTGGGCAAAGTAGTGGTTGATACTAACCTGGGGCTGCTGCAAATATCGGCGCACTTTTTGCCCGTGTTGGCATTGGCGGCCATACCCACCATTATTATACACAAGCTTAATGGGGTTGTAAAAGTGCAAAGCAATGGGTTAAAAGGGTTGGTATTATTAGCCCTTGGTATTACGTTAGCGCAAATAATTGTTGGCACCGGCATACGCGCACAAATTGATACCATAGCCAAGGGCCTTGGTTACCAACAACGGCAACTGTGGACGGCCGAGCTAAACGGCATTTTTAACATGCATAAAGTTATTGGCATTGCATTGGCAGCGGTTTGTTCGCTGGTTTTTTGGCGGGCTTTGTCGCACCAGGCCTTACTTAAAACAGCTGTTGGTTTAATGCTAACGGTATTGCTAAGTGTTGCGTCTGGGTTGGTGATGGCGGGCTTAAACATGCCGGCATTTGTGCAGCCCCTGCATTTGCTGCTATCTTCCATATTGTTCATCCTGCTTTTTAGCATTAGCCTACAAGTGGCCAAGCAAGGGTAGCAGCTTTTATCAACCGCCCGCCGCATTAACACCAATTTTGCAAACGGGTTTTACTATTATATTTTTTGTATGGCTACATTTGGTGTTGCTATAGCCAGGCGTTTAAACCCCGCCTTGGCGGTAAGTAAACCCACAGAACATGAAAAAATACCTGGCCGGCTTTTTTTACTCGCTGCCTGTGCAATTGGTGTTGTTGCATTTTAGGCGCAACCAGGTATTGCTGGTTTTTTGGTATATTTTATTTGCTACCGTAAGCGGTAATTTTTTGCAAGCCTACGGCGCAGACTCATTGTTTTTGGCACCGGAATATTTAAACAAGGTTAGCGTTTTTAGCACTGCCATTGTGGGTTTTGCCATTTCCATTTTTATTATGAGCTGGAACATAACCACCTTTATAATACACACCAAATACATTAAATTTTTAGCTACCAATGCACAGCCTTTTTTAAAATATTGCATAAACAACGCGGTTATACCCTTGGCTTTTTTGGCCACCTATTTTGTGTGTGCCATACATTACGCGCGCTACCAAGAGTTGAGGGGCACAAGCCAAATTGTACTTTTTACCCTAGGTTTTTTACTGGGCCTTACTGCATCAATAGGCATTGCCGTGGTATATTTTTTTAGTGCCGATAAAACTATTTACCGCCGCATGCAGGTGGTGCTAACCAACGCAAACACTAAATATGAACGCCTGCCAAGGCGCAAGTTAAAGCGGCAAGACAATGAAGAAATACGTGTTGACTGGTTTTTGAGCGGCCGTTTACGGCTGCGCAAGCCGCGTATGGTTAAACACTACAGCCAGTATTTTTTAGACACTATTTTTAAGCGGCACCATATAGCGGCTGTACTTATTATACTGTTTGCCTTTGTTTGCCTGCTTACCATCGGCTTATTCTCTGACCACCGCGTATTCCAATTTCCGGCGGCGGCAAGTATTACAGTATTTTTTGCCATACTTATTGCCACCGCGGGGGCGGTTACCTTGTTTTTAAATAGCTGGAGCATACCCGCCTTGGTGGTACTGTATGTGTTGGTTAACTGGCTTTACCAACAAAATATTATTGACCCCCGCAACAAGGCATATGGGCTTACGTATACCAACAAGGCACAACAGCCCATTTATACAAAAAAGGCTGTTGAACTGTTGGCCAACCCGGCAAACGTGGCGGCCGACAAAAAACGGTATGAAGCCATGCTCGACAATTGGAAGCATAGGCAAGCAGAAACAAAGCCCGTTTTATTTATTGTAAATGTTAGCGGGGGCGGCCTGCGCAGCGCGGCTTTTGCCATGAATGTTTTGCAAGTGCTAGACAGTGTTACCAATGGCAGTATGATGAAACATACTGTATTGATGACGGGTGCCAGCGGCGGTATGTTGGGTGCAGCCTATTTTAGGCAGTTGTATTGGGAAAAACAACAGGGCCATATTGCCAGTGTAAGGGAAAAGAAATATGTGGATGATATTGCAAAAGACCTGCTGAACCCCCTATTCGCCTCGTTTGTTTCAAGGGATTTGATTGGCCCCGTAAAAAAGTTTGAGTCGGCTGGTAACCTCTATGTGAAAGACCGTGGATTTGCCTTTGAGCAAAAGCTTAACGAAAACACCCACGGCCTGTTGGATAAGCATTTGGGAGACTATGCCGCCGCGGAGCAACAGGCGGTTATACCCAGCATGCTTTTTAATTCTACCATCAATAGCGATGGGCGCAGTATGGTCATTAGCACACAACCCGCCCGTTTTTTAATGCAGCAGCCAAAAGATACCAACAGCAATATTTTGGCCGACCCCGACATGGTTGATTTTGCCTCTTTTTTTCAGCAGCAAAGCCCCCAAAACCTAAGGGTACTTACCGCTTTGCGCATGAATGCCACCTTCCCTTATGTGCTGCCCAACGTGTGGCTGCCCAGCCAGCCGGTGATTGATGTGATGGATGCAGGCCTGCGTGATAATTTTGGCCTTACTGCATCATTCCGCTTTATCAATACCTTTAAAAGCTGGTTGCAGCAAAATACCTCCAAAGTGGTGCTGCTGGAAATAAGAGACAGGGACATGAGCAACTGGGAAGGCGACCCCGAGGGCAATGATTTTTTTAATTTTATCATAAACCCGCTGTTGTTGTTGCAAAACAACTGGTATAAGCTACAGGATTATAACCAAAGTGACCAGGCGGCTTACTTTTCGCAATGCCTGGGCCCACAGTTTAATACCGTGTTATTTAAATACAGCCCAGCCAATAAATCAGCTTCGGCCTCGTTAAGCTTCCACCTAACGCCCGCGGAGAAGGCAGACGTGGCTGGTGCTTTGCATTCTGACTTTAACCAACAATCGTTCAAGGCCATAGCCGCCATGGTTAAGTAAGCGCGTTGCCGGTGTTTGCGGGTTCGCAAAGCGAAAACTAAACCTAGTGTTTGCGAATCTGGGCAACCGATTACCCCATTTCAATAACGGGGTGATAAAATAACTCTCCTTTACATACCCGCTTATTACAAAAACAGCCATGCCTTCCAAATAAAAAGTATTGTTTAACAACAGGGGTTGCACATTTTTGCGTACTTCGCCAAAGTAAAGTTTTTAAAATAACTTAAGCATGTTGGTGGCCTTCGCAGGTATGGCGCAGCCCTATTTTTCGATTGCATAAGTTATTTTTACAGCTTTACTAAGTAAACATTATATCTACAATTTATGAAACGTTTTGCATTAATAGCAATCGCAGTAATGGGTGTTGGTGTGTGTGCATATGCACAAAAAGCCCCAGTGGGCAACCCTTTGCCCATTAGCCCGCAAGTAAAAAAAGGTAAATTGCCCAATGGCATAACCTATTACATACGCAAAAATACGGAGCCTAAAAACAGGGCTGAGCTTAGGCTGGTGGTTAAAGCGGGCAGCATTTTGGAGGACAATAACCAAGTGGGCTTGGCGCATTTTACCGAACACATGAGTTTTAACGGTACCAAACATTTTGCCAAAAACGAACTGGTAGACTTTTTGGAAAGAAGCGGTGTGCAGTTTGGCGCAGATTTAAACGCGTATACCAGTTTTGATGAAACCGTGTACATGCTGCAACTGCCTACCGACAGCCCCACGGTGTTTAAAAAAGGCTTCCAAATTTTAGAAGACTGGGCCCACAATGTGTCTTTCGACAAGACCGAAATTGACAAAGAGCGCGGTGTTGTGGTGGAAGAGTGGCGCCTGGGTCTTGGCGCGGCCACGCGCATGCGTAACAAATATTTTCCTGTTATATTAAAAGACTCCCGCTATGCTATACGCAGCCCCATCGGCACCAAGGAAAACCTGGACACTTTTAAATATGAAACCGTTAAAAAGTTTTACAAAGACTGGTACCGGCCCGATTTGGAGGGTGTTATTGTAGTGGGTGATGTTAACGTTGACTCAGTAGAGCAGTTGATAAAAGCCCATTTTAGCACCATACCCAAACGCACGGAGGAAAAACCACGTGTTAAATACGGCGTGCCATCGCACAAAGATACCTACGTATCCATATTAACAGATGCTGAGCAGCAGTACAATGTGCTACAAGTATTCTACCTACAGCCCTCCATTCCCCAAGCTAAAACCGACAACGACTACCGCAACGATATAATACGAAGCTTGTTTAACGATATGTTGAACGACCGCCTGCAAGAAATTGCCCAAAAGCCAGACGCACCGTTTTTGCAAGGCTTTAGCAACTACGGCAAATTTATTGGTGATAAAGATGCTTTGTCGCTATTTGCTGTGGCTAAAAATGGTGCAAGCATAGCCAAATCCACCGAAGTATTGTTGACTGAAAATGAAAGGGTGCGCAAATTTGGCTTTACAGAAACGGAACTGGAGCGTGCCAAAAAATCAGCCTTCTCCAATATTGAAAGCTCTTACAAGGAACGTGACAAAACCCGCTCATCAGAACTGGTGCAGGAATTGATAGACAACTACCTGAACAATGAACCCATACCCGGCATCGAATACGAATTTGGTTTGTACAAAAAATATTTAGACGGCATAAAGGTGGAGGAAGTAAACAACATTATTAAAAGTTGGATTAAACCAACAGACAGAGATGTGGTAGTGCTTGCCCCCGAGGCGGAAAAAAGCAAGCTGCCCACGGAGAAGGAAGTGCTGGCCTTACTAAACAAGCCCATCCAAAACGTTACGGCCTACCAAGACAAGGTTTCTACTTCACCCTTGTTGTTGCAGGAGCCTACACCCGGCAAAATTGTGGACGAGAAGAAATTCCCTTCTATTGGAACAACTTTATGGACATTGTCCAACGGCGCTAAAGTGGTATTGAAACCCACTGATTTTAAAAACGACGAAATACAGTTTTCTGCCATCAGCCCCGGCGGCACATCGCTGTATGCCGATACTGATTACCTATCCGCAACTTTTGCCGCCAACATTACCTATTATGGCGGCGTTGGCAGCGTGGATATACAAGGTTTGCAAAAGCAACTGGCTGGCAAACAAGTTAATGTTGTACCCGGCATAACGCCTTACAGCCAAGGGTTTACCGGCAGTGCTACGCCAAAAGACCTTGAAACCGGCTTCCAACTGTTGTACGGCTACTTTACTGAGCCTAGAAAAGACAGCAGCATGTTTCAGGTGGTGCAGCAGCAGCTACAGGTATCGCTCATCAACAAAGGCAAAGACCCCAACAGTGTGTTTGGTGATTCTGTGCGGTATATACTCAGCAACTACCACCCGCGCTCAAGGCCGCTTTCTATAGACAGGCTGGGCGAACTGAACTTAGACAAAGCCAATGCAATTTACCAAGACCGCTTTGCCGATGCGAACGATTTCATTTTTACTTTTGTAGGTAATTTTTCAACCGAAAGCATTAAACCGCTGGTGGAAAAATACCTTGCCTCACTGCCAACAAAAGGCCGCAAGGAAACTTGGAAAGACGTAGGCATCCGCTTTCCCAAAGGCACTATTAACAAGGTTATTAAAAAGGGCCAGGAAAAAAAGAGTACCGTTAGGTTAACCTTTACCGGTATGGCTGCCTCGGCCAGTGATGTAGAGTCAACCCAGCTTGACCAGCTGAGCCAAACACTTGCCATACGTTTGCGCGAAGTATTGCGGGAAGACCAAGGCGGTGTTTATGGGGTAGGTGTACACGGCGGTATTAACCGTGAACCGATAAACAGCTATGGCGTTACCATATCATTCTCCTGTGCGCCAGACAATGTTGACAAACTGATAAACCTGTCGTTGGATGAAATGAGAAAATTTAAGCAAAACGGTGCTCCCCAAGTTGATGTTGAAAAGGTAATCGCAGAGGGCGTGCGTAGTTTGGAAACCCAATTAAAAGAGAACAGCTACTGGCGTTTTAACTTGGAACAAAAATTTTACCACGGCGAAGACCCGTTATCTATCCTAAACGATACGGATGATGTTAAAAAGCTTACAGTAGAGAGAACAAAAGAGTTGGCCAATAAGTATTTTGACGAGACCAATTATGTGAGGCTGGTATTAATGCCAGAATAAAAAGTGGTTATTGGGTTATTAAAAAAGCGGGCTGTGTGTAAAACACAGCCCGCTTTTTTTGCGCCTGTTTGTAAATGCACCAACGGTAAATAGGGGTAATGTACAGTGGCTTCCCTCTGGCTAATACAGTTTGGCGGTGCATAGACCCTAAGAGGTTATTTTCAAAAAAAAGTGATTGCGTACCTTATTGCCCTAACTGGCCCAAATATTTGGCCTGCCATGCCTTAAAAACTTGGGGCAACATTTGTTGGTTTACACCTTACCTGCTTGGCTGTTTAGTAAACCGACTTTATTTCGCCGTTGAGCATTTTTACAAAATATAGTTTCTTATTCTCTTGGTAGTCGGGTGCATACGAGGCTGGGGTTAGGTATACCGGCTGAAAATTGTAATCGTTACATACTTTAAACGCCGTGTTGGATAAATTAAACAACAAACTGTCTTGCAACTTTGCCAACAGGCTCGTAAAATGATACATGGCTTCGTAGCCCTTTAAAAACATGTCGCCGGGGCGGCTGCCAAATTTGTTTTTATAGGCATCTGCCAAAGCGGCCACCGTTTTATTGGTGCGGCTATAGTTGTACGGTGTTGAATATACTATTTGCACATTTTTACAATCGTCGCCGGTAAGGGGTTTTGCACCGTCCCAAGTGGGCATGCCTACCGCCGTTACCCCGTGGGTAAAGCCAATGGCACTTAAAGCATGTATCATTCGCAGCCCAAAATTGTCGTTTAAGCTGCCACATATAAAAACACTTTCCGTGGCAGTGTCAATAATCAGTGGGCGTAGGCTGGCGGCGGTAAAGGTATCGGGCATGGTTAGCAAGGTGTATTTTAAGGCGGCTGTTTTGGCCGCAGTGCCATCAAAATAGGTTTTTATTTTATTTTCCATACTGCCCTTGCGCGTTATGTAGTACACTTTATTGCCAATATGGTTACGCTGCACATATTTATACAAGGCCTCCACATGTGTTTTTAATGTTGGGTTTACGATGGCAAAATACGGGTTGCCTGTAACACCCGCGTCGTTGGGGTAAGTGGCCGAAATAAACGGTATGTTTTGGCTAAATGCGAAATTGGCAAATGACTGCTGCTCCAAGGCACTGCCTAAAGCGGCAATGATGAGCGAGAAATGGCGGGTGCCCATTTGCGTTTGCAGGTCTTCGGCGGTTTGGTGTGCTTTGCGGGTATCGTACACCCATACTTCCACGGGCAAATGTTCTTTCTGCATACTGTCAACGGCGGCCATGGCCCCTTGGTAAAATTCTAGCCCAGGCTGCATATATTTTGGCAATGGTAGGGTGCCGGTGAAAAATGTATCGGTAAAAACTGAATCGATGTACAATGGTGCCAACACCGCTATGCGCCATTGTTTTGTGGTGCCGGGTTGGGCAATAGCGTTGGCCGAAAGTAACAATGCTATTAAAAAATATAAAAGCCTGCTAGGCATACTTGGTTGGTTTGGGTGTATAAAGGTACAAATATGGTGCCTGTGTTTAAAGGGTGTAAAAGCAAGGCGTGCGTTAAATTTACAATGTACTGCTGGCAAGCAACTGAGGCCGTTAGGGTAGGGGATAATTTGATTTCGGCCTGCAAATAATCTTAAACTGACGAGGCTAAAATAAATTGGCGGGGTAAAATAAATTCGGCTTCATGCCGTTTTTTTGAGTATTTAAAATATATTTGGCTAGCAGAATTTTTTAAACCCGTAGATGTGATATCAGCCCATGCCTTGCCAGTTTAAAAAACTTCACAGTTAAAAATTATCCTTTGCAGCCTCATTGATATTGTTGGCTTATGGTTTTGTATGCCGAATTGCCTAAATTTTTTGGGTAAGCCAAATAGTTTTAGTCGGAATCGCCATGCCGTTTGGTTCTTGCGTCGGATGGGGGGATTCGGTTTTTAATATGATACTAAAGGTTAGTAGTAATTTTCTAGGGTTAGACATAATTACTGCAAAAGGCATAGAAAAAAAATATTGGGTTGTTGATATTGTTGAACAGCAGATTTTTTACCAATTATAAAATACGCATTATGTTTAAAGCGCCTTTTTCATTTACTGGCCGTATTAGAAGAACAGAATTCGGTATTTCGTACCTGATTTATCTTGTTTCAGCGGGCCTTATCGCCGGCATAAGTGAAATATCGCCGGGGGCATCTTTTTTGGCCATTGCATATATTCCATTGATATGGTTTTTAATTGCACAAGGTGCCAAAAGGTGCCATGACCGCGGCCATACCGGCTGGTATCAAATTATACCGTTTTATGTTTTTTGGATGTTGTTTGCCGACAGCAACTATGGCCAAAACGAATATGGCCCTAACCCCAAAGGCTTAGGCAACCATGATGATATTGATGAGATTGGAAAGGATTTGGTGGGATAAGCCAAAAACATTGGTGAAAACAACGGGGATATTTCTCGTTCGTGTTGGTACAATTAAGCCAATGGTGCATACTTCGGTCCTCCGCCCGTCAGTATCATTGCCTACATTAGCCCCTGAAAAAGCCGCTACCACAGTTTGCCGTTTGCAAAACTTGTAGTAGCGGCTTTTAATAATGTGGTGGCTATTTTTTTGTGGCTTCCAGCACTTCTTTATTCAAGTGGATATATTCGGCACTGCCATCTGCCTTGGCCGCTGTTATGCCTTCCTGTGCAACAGTTGCCGCTGCGGCCTTATCGCCTTTTTTAAGCAATACCCGCGCTTTCCATAATTTGGCAACCATAGGTGGCATGCCTGGTTGTTTTTCCAACTCGTTGGCCCAAGCAAGTGCTTTTGACATATCCTTGTTATTGTTGCAATAGTAAATTACTGCGTCGTAATAAGGTTTTTTATCTGTTTGCATGGCAGAGTCAATGCGGGCCATTACTTTGGCGTCAATGTCAACCGCCATGTGTACTATCAATTGGGTGTGTTCCCAAAGCAAATGCAGCTCACCCGTGGTGGGGTACATATTGGCAAAATCCATCGTAAATGTTTCCACTTTCGCGGGTATAGCAACTGGTTTTATGGTAAAACGCAGGTAATCATCTGCTTTCTTATAGCTGTAGGCACCCCATTGGTCGGCCGTTTTGTTTAATATCACGGTCCATTTGGTGGGGTTTGGTATGGTAAACAGGCTATACTGGCCTGCAGCCACGGGGTGGCCTTCCAAGGTAACGTTATCGGTAAAAGTAATAACGGTTGCCGCATTGGCACCGGTACGCCAAACGCTGTCGTAGGGCTCTGTTTCGCCGAATATTTTACGGCCTTTTACATTGGGCCGCGAATAGGTAAGCGTTATTTTGCCCATGCCGAAACCTTGTGTAATGGTTTGGGGCGAACTGGGCGGCGGCGTAATTTGGGCGTTGGCTTGTAGGGCAAAGCCTACTAAAACCGCCAAGGCGGTAAGATAGCAATTGAGTTTCATGGTAAATGTTTGATTGGCCAAATATACGCAAACGTGGCATGCCGCACGCCTGCTACTATTGTGTTATATTACCTGCTTATTAACAAGTACGGTTGGTAATTGTTTGCATCTGGGTTAAGGGCAGGCAGTCCCAAATTCGGCTGCTATAAAAAAGCATGGCATAGCCAATTTTTCAAGCTAATCCCGCTGTATGCGTACCCATACAAATAGCCGCGTTTAAGGGTAGGGTAAAAACAGCAAACTGATTATCTTGCGCCCATGCAACAAATATTCGCTTACAGCCGGCTATATAGTTTTACCTACAGCGTGTTTAAAAGCATCGGCTGCACGGATGCCGATGCGGAAACAGCCACCAAAGCCCTGTTAAGTGCGGACATACGCGGAATTGACAGCCACGGCGTTGCAAGGCTTAGCGGTTACGTGCGCCTGTGGCAAGCAAAACGCATAAATGCCACGCCGACTATAAAAATTGTACACGAAACCCCTAGCACCGCGGTTGTTGACGGGGGCAGCGGCCTAGGCCTGGTGGTGGCACCTTATGCCATGCAGGTGGCTATTGACAAGGCTGCAAAAGTGGGTACTGGCTGGGTAAGCGTACGAAACAGCAACCATTTTGGTATTGCTGGTTACCATGCCATGATGGCTTTACAGCACAACATGATTGGCATGGCCATGACCAACGCCAGTGCTTTGGTAGCCCCCACTTTTTCAGTGGAGCGCATGTTGGGTACTAATCCAATAGCGGTAGCCATTCCGGCTCACGACCAGCCCCCCTTTGTGGCTGATTTCGCCACTACCACCGCCGCCAACGGCAAGCTGGAAATATTACAGCGCAAAAATGCGGATACACCAGAGGGATGGGTACAAGATGAGGCAGGCAATACCAGTACGGATGCCAACATATTAAAAAAGAATGGTGCGTTGCTGCCCCTTGGCAGTGACCGCGAACATGGCAGCCACAAAGGCTATGCCCTTGGCAGTATTGTGGATATATTTTCGGCTGTACTGAGCGGGGCCAGTTACGGGCCCTGGGCACCACCGTTTCCGGCCTATGTGCCTATGCCCCAAAACATGCCAGGAGAGGGCCTCGGACACTTTTTTGGTGCCATGCGGGTGGATGCATTTAGACCGGCAGATGAATTTAAGCAGCATATGGATAATTGGATAACCCGCTTTAGAGCCGCAAAGCCCGCAGAAGGTCATGACCGCGTATTGATACCCGGCGACCCCGAGCGCGAAATGGAAGCTATACGAATGAAAGAGGGTATCCCCATTGTTGGTAGTGTGGTGGATGATTTGAAAAAAGTGGGTGATATGTTTGGGGTGGGGTTGTAAGGCGGCAAAAGTTGAGTCCATTCGTTCGTTTTTTTTTGACATGCCCGCTGCCAGTGCGGTATAAACAGGGGTATCGCCTGCTTGTTCTGGCATAAGCCACATTGCATGGCTGTATTGACAGGCTATCACTGAGTTTTAGGCAATAACTTTACGAATAACGTTTTTTTAGCGAATCATTTAGCCATAGGTTTTTACCTTTGCAGCCAAATTAAACATTACTATATGCCTGGATTTGAATTTTTTGGCGAAGAAGAAAGAAAAGAGGTAAACGACGTGCTGGAAACAGGCATATTAATGCGCTATGGTTTTGATGGCCCCCGCAAGGGCATTTGGAAGGCCAAAGAATTAGAAGCTGCCATAACAAATACTTTCGGCTGTAAGCATGCCCAGCTTGTAAGCAGCGGCACAGCTGCATTAACCACGGCCATGGCCGCCTTAGGTATTGGTGCGGGGGATGAGGTGATTATGCCTGCTTTTACTTTTGTTGCCAGTTTTGAAGCCATTTTAAGTGTTGGTGCCATACCGGTGTTGGTAGATATTGACGATACGCTTACCCTTAGCCCTGCAGCCGTTAGGGCGGCCATTACCCCCAAAACAAAATGCATAATGCCGGTGCACATGTGCGGCAGCATGGCCGACCTTGGTGCGCTACAGCAAATTTGCGCCGAACACAACCTGCTGTTGTTAGAAGATGCTTGCCAAAGTATTGGCGGCACTTACAAGGGCCAGGCTTTGGGTACCATTGGTGATGCGGGCACTTTTTCGTTCGACTTTGTAAAGACCATTACCTGTGCCGAAGGCGGTGTGGTGTTGACCAATAACCACGACGTGTACACAAAATGCGATGCCTACAGCGACCACGGCCACGACCATTTGGGTGTTGACCGCGGTGCGGACCTACACCCTTTTTTAGGGTATAACTTTCGCATAAGCGAGCTGCATGCGGCCGTTGGCTTGGCGCAAATACGCAAGCTGGATACTTTTTTAGCCATTCAGCGTAAAAACCATGCGTACTTAAAGGCAGCTTTGGCTAACATACCGGGTATTACTTTCCGCCGCATACCAGACGAGGCTGGCGACAGTTGCACCTTTTTAAACTGGTTTTTACCCACCGAAGATATAGCCCGCGAGGTAGTGGAAGACTTAAAGGCAAACGGCATACTGGCCGGCAACTTTTACTGGTTTAACAACAACTGGCACTATATACGCAAATGGCAGCATTTAAAAAGCGCTGCAAGCCTTAATGCCCTAAGTGATGCACAAAAAGTTGCACTGGAACAATTGGCCCATAACGAGTTTGCGGAAAGCGACCGTATTATGGGGCGCTGCATCTCTACTTTAATTAACCTGTCTTGGTCGGAGGATCAGTTACAAGATAAAGCCCATAAACTGGCTGCGGTTGTTACCAGAGTGCTGGAAAGCAAACTGGAAATAGCCTAATTTATCGGGATGGTTTTTGGGCCGCCTTTTACATGGCGGCCAATGGCTTTACAATTTGGGTGCCGTATTTTTTTAGAATGTGCTGCACGTCAACCGGCTTGTAGGGCTTAATAATAAAATCATCCATGCCGGCCTCCAAGCCCTTTTGCTTGTCTTCAAGCAATGCATTGGCGGTTACCCCGATAATTACAGGGGTAAAACTATTAATATAGTATTCGCTTATGCGTTTGCTGGCTTCTATGCCATCCATTACGGGCATCGCAATATCCATAAAAATAATATCAAATTTTGTGTCAATGGCCAGGCCTGCTGCCTCTGCCCCATTGCGGGCCGTTTTGCAGGAGTAACCCATTTTGGCAAGAATTTGTACCAACAGCACTTGGTTCATCTCGTAGTCATCAGCCACCAAAATATTTAAAGGCAGGTTGCTTGATAGTTTGCTGTCAAGTAGGTCAAGTTTTTTACGCTTTGAAAAAAATAACTCAGACGATTTTTCGTCCACTTTATGCACCGTAATGGTAAAAGTAACCGTGTTGCCTTTGCCGTGTTCATCCACCAGCTTTATCGTGCCACCCATTAACGAAATTAGCCTGGCTGTAATTGAAAACCGAAGGGATGAGATGCCGAATAAGTTATTTTCAAGTTGGTAACCTTCGGATTCGTCATTGGTGGTGCTTTCTTCAGGGGTATTAAAATTGCTAGCATTGGTGTTCATCACAGTAAACCTTAACAGCATGGCATCATTTGCAGTACTTATCAACCGTATGCTCAAACCAATTTCGCCGTTTTCAATGGCTTTCGGTGAGTTGCCCAATATGCTTAGCAATACCTGCCTAAGCCTTGCAGGGTCGCACTCTATTAATTCAGGAATGGTTTCTTCAACATAGTATAAGCGCCTTCCTTGTGCGGTAGACGGTGCTGCCGCTGAAAATACCTCATCCAAACAATCGCGCAATACAAAGGGGGTATTCTCCAGTGGAATTGCACCCGTTTCAATCCTTGAGAAATCGATAACATCGTTTACAACCGAAAGCAATGCCATGCTGGCGCGGTAAATGGTGTCGCAGTGGTCTTGCTGTTCAGCCGTAATGCCAGTTTCTGATAGTAGAGAACTCGTGGCAATAATATCGTGCATGGGTGTTCTTATTTCATGGCTCATCAAAGCCAGAAAATTTGTTTTTGCTTTATTGGCCGTTTCGGCTATGTTTTTAGCCTCCAACAGGTCAGCCTCTGTTTTTTCGCGTAACCTGGCGTTACGCAAAACCATCATAAAATATATTAGCAGTAATATTATACAGCAGCCGGCAACACTAACCAGCACCACAAATATTTTTTTGTTGTCATCAACCTCTGCCGGGTATACGCTGCTAATTTTGGTAGCCTCAGCGGTTTGCATATCATTTACCATGGCCCTTATACTGTCCATCAACAGCCGCCCGCGGCCGGTATTGGTAATTTCTATCGCTTTAGCTGGCTTTCCTGCACGCATAAGGCCTATCAGCGTGTCAACATAGCCTATTTTTTGTTTAATAAGTTTATTTAAGGCTGTAATTTTTTCGTTGTATTCTGGTATATAGGCCAAAAGGCTGTCGGGGTTAACCGGCGTGGTGTTTTTTTGCTTTGATGCCAAATAGGGTTGCAAAAAAATTTGGTTGCCGGTTATTATGTAGCCTCTTTCGCCCGTTTCAGCATCAACCATAGTGTTGAGTGCTTCTTTTAACCGGTTGGTGATTTGAAGCGAACGGGAGATGCGTTTGGTGGTGTTGTTAGATTTGTTGAGTATATTGTAAATAACCGTGGTTAGCACAACCATTAAACCAGCCATGAACAGCACCAGCAAAAGCCCCTTGGTTTTATATGTAAGTTTAAAATGAATGATGGTGTAAAATCGCTTATTGTGTGCTTGTGTTGATAAAAATGGGCTTAAGATTATCTTAAATAAGCATTAAGCAATAAAATTAGTGCTTGCCCTCCAGTTTGTTGCAAGCATCTACCGAACCTATCCTGAATTTTACCGGAAATTTTACTGCTTTTTGCAGCTTTAATTCCTTGTCGCAAAAAAAAGGAAGATGCGTTGTATAAAAATTGGCAGGCACCACCGAGGGTAAAAAAACTGGCTTAGGCAAGTTGTTTTGTTTAATGGTGGTTGTTGCAGTTGCCTTATTTTGCAGGGTGTCAGTAGTAAACTGCCCGGCAGCTTTAAGCATAAAAATAACACTTATAAAAACGGATATTACAGTTTTGTGCATGTAAAGAAGTAATTGTATGTAAATTTACGCGCTGGATAAATATAAATTTATATAAGTTGTAAACCTGTAAGTTAAATAATGTCACTTAGCCAATCATTACAGCAAAAATTATTACAGCGGTTGTCGCCGCAGCAAATTCAGCTAATGAAATTGCTGCAGATACCCACTGCGAATTTGGAGGAACGGATTAAAGAAGAACTGGAAGAGAACCCGGCATTGGAAGTTACAGAGGAGAACCATGATGATGAGTTTTCTGACGACCTAAAAGACGATGTTGATTCTGCTGACGATTACGAATTGGACGGAAGTGATGACGACTATGATAACCTGGATATTAGTGAATATGTTGCTGATGGGGATGATGACATAGCCGATTATAAACTGAAAGATGACAATTACCCCGAACTGGATGATAAAAAAGTAATGCCTTTTAAAATTGAAAACAGCTTTCATGAAATGCTGCTGGACCAATTGGGCATGCTTTCGCTGGATGAAAAGCATTACAAAATTGCCGAACAAATTGTTGGCAGTATTGATGATGACGGGTATTTGCGCAGGGAATTAAGCTCCATTGTTGACGACCTTGCCTTTAGGCAAAACATTATGGCCACTGAAAAAGAAGTGGAAGATATTATAAAAAAAATTCAGCAGTTTGACCCACCCGGTATTTGCGCCCGCGACCTGAGGGAATGCCTGCTGCTACAGCTACAGCACCAGCTGCACAGCGGCAAGAATGTTGCCGTGGCTATGCAGGTGTTGGAAAAGTATTTTGACGAGTTTACCAAGAAGCACTACGAAAAAATTCAGCGGGGTCTTAATTTGACTGACGATGACCTAAAAGAAGTGATAGGTGCCATTATAAAACTCAACCCGAAGCCAGGCGGTAACGTGGGGGAAGTAAATAAGGCCGAGGCTTACGTGATACCCGATTTTTTTATTTTCAACAACGGCGGTAAACTGGAAATTACGCTCAATTCGAAAAACGCCCCCGACCTGCGTATTAGCGAGGGTTACCGGGATATGCTGAAGGAATACGACAAGGGCAGTAAAAAAGATAAGCGCCAGAAAGAGGCCGTGATGTTTATTAAGCAAAAAATAGACTCCGCAAAGTGGTTTATTGACATGATAAAGCAGCGGCAGCATACACTGTACAGTACCATGCAGGCCATTATGAATTACCAGAAAGAATTTTTTTTAACGGGTGATGAAACGGTGCTGCGCCCGATGATATTAAAAGATATTTCGGAAGTCACGGGCTTGGATATATCTACAGTAAGCCGCGTTGCCAACAGCAAATTTGTACAAACCGAATTTGGCACTTACAGGCTTAAATTCTTTTTTAGCGAATCGTTAAGTACCGATAGCGGCGAAGAGGTTAGCACGCGCGAGGTGAAAAAAATATTGAGTAACTTAATTGAAGGGGAAGATAAGCGGAAACCGCTTAGCGATGAGCATTTAACCGATTTGCTGCAGGAGCGTGGGTATAACATTGCCCGGCGCACAGTGGCCAAATACCGCGAGCAGCTAAATATTTCTGTGGCCAGGCTGCGGAAGGAACTCTAATTTTTACATGCTAACTTAAGTGCAGAACAATGATTGAAGATAAAGGCCTTGCAGCACAAACGCCAACGGTATTGAAAGTTTTGGCGAGGATATTCTCCTATGTTTTCCATCCGCTTTTTATGCCCACGTATATATTTCTGTGGCTTATTTTCCGCTTTCCGTTTGCTTTTGCGGGCATAACATCCATTGCCCTTTTTACCCGAAAAATAACGGTGTTTTGGATGACGGCTTTTTTTCCGGCATTCTCAGTGTTTTTGCTGTACCAACTAAAATTTATTGAAAACATTTACCTGCGCTCCCAAAAGGAGCGGATTGTGCCTTATATAATAACCATGTTTTTTTACTGGTGGATGTGGTACTTGAGCCGAAATTTTAGCGACCAGCCTGAGGTGTTGAAATTTTTCTTTTTCGGTATTTTTTTGGCCACCGTGGTTGGGTTAATAGCTAATAACTTTTTCAAAATAAGTATGCATGCCATGGGGGTTGGCGGCGCGTTGATGTTTATTATATTAACCTCATTTTTCTACCACATTTACATCGGCACGGATATTTCGCTATTTATCATCATTGCGGGCATCACATGCTCCTCTAGGCTGGTGCTTAACGAGCATAGTAATAAAGAACTGTATGCAGGTTTATTCACTGGTATTTTTTGCCAAATAATAGCCTACTATTTTGCCCTGTGATATTGTAACATATGGCTTTGCAAAATGGAAGGAAACGTAAGTGGTTATGCACTTTTTTACACATAAAATACCCACCACTAAAGGCTCGGGGCTTTTTGCATAACAACCACATCGGTGCTGGCTGCTGCCGCCTCAACCTTGTGTTTTTCCATCAACGATATTAGGCTGAGGTTTATATTTTGCTGAAACACGTAAAAATCGGCCAGTGATTGGGTAATGGAAGTGAAATATTGTATGGTAATAACATGTGCCGTTTTGCCGGTATCGCTTAGGTAAACCACTTTGTCTTCCACAATATCGTCCTGTAACAGCATTTTAATATCCTCAATAAGTTCACTAAGCTGTAGCGTGTTTGCCGATAAGCTTAACTGTAGGTTTGCATCGGCCCTGCGCTGGGTGCGCAGCGTTACATTGTCTAATATAGTATCCACCATTTGCTTGTTAGGTACCGTTATGTAGCTTTTTTGGTCGGTACGTATGCGTGTGCTGCGCAGCCCAATTTTTTCAACCGTGCCGCTAAAGCCCTGTACTTTTACGGTGTCGCCAGTGCTGAATGGTTTGTCAAAAAAAATAATGAACGAGGCAATAAGGTTTTCAAGGCTTTCTTTAGTGGCAAGTGCAACGGCCGCACCCACCAAGCTAAGGCCCGTTACAAGGTTGGTTACGCGGTAATGGAACGAAAAGTGCAGCAGTAGCAGTGCCCCTATGATGATTAAAACAACGCGGAAAAAGTCTTTAAAAAAAACAACCAGTTGGTTGGTGTTTTCGCTGCCGTGGGTGCTGGCCTTTTCCTCCAGTACCAAGGCTATAAATGTAATAAAGCGTACACATAGCCTTATTAAAACCACTATCAATACACCGTTGGTTATCGATTCCAGCACGGTTTTAAAATCAACATCCCTAAACACATAAAAATGCATAAAAGGTGGCAGCGATAGCTTGTCGAAGGCGATTACGATAATCAACAGCAGCAAAAATGTTTCCAGCGGCAGGATGATCATCTCCAGAAACGACTTACGGTGAAAGTTTTTGCCTTGGCTTGACAGCAGGCGGTAAAGCAGCCCCGCAAAATACCTTGAAATAAACCGTTTTACAAAAAACGCTATAGCAATGGTTATAAAAACCTCTAAATAGGCTTGAACACTGTTGCCCCAAAACTGATAACTAAAAAAACTTATCATGCCGTAAAGGTACTAAAGGCTATAAATTGTTAACCCCTCTTTTGTTAGCACAAAAAAATTATTGCCCCTTTTTTGCACTTTTAACGCTGCCGCAACATTAAAATTGGGCTTAATTTTTTGTAGGCTTATTGCGGTAGGGTTGGTTATGTATAAATAATTTTCATCGTGGCCCATTAGGCTTTTGTTTTCCACCTGCACATTTTTCCAACCTGTTATGGGTAGCTTCTGTTTCAGGCCGCCGTAATAGTCAAAAATTAGCCACCCGTTTTTTTCGTCATATAAATACAAAAGCCCCCCGTTATCAATAATGCGGGTGGGGTTATAACCCTCACCAAAAAGCACCCTAAAGTCGGCTGATTGTAACAAAAGGTTGCCGTTGTCATCCAGCT
This sequence comes from uncultured Parafilimonas sp., assembly GCA_903882935.1. Lineage (GTDB taxonomy): Bacteria > Bacteroidota > Bacteroidia > Chitinophagales > Chitinophagaceae > JABDFW01. The sequence goes on from CAIRZB010000024.1 coordinate 34,036, forward strand.
TTTTTAGTTTGTTGTCCAGTTCGTCAAAAACCCAGTAGTTGTTGTCGTAACTGGCGGCAATGGCCTTTGCTTGCAGTATGCCTGCGTTACGCAGGTCTATGGTATTGCGTGGGTTCAAAAAACGGTCAAGCACCAATATCGTGGTAAAATCTTTATAGTACACCAATTCTTTCAACGGGTTGGTGCCGTCAAACCAAGATATGTCGCCATAGCGGCGCACATCGTTGTACACCGCCGCTGAATCGTAGCTGCCATCCAGTTTTTTTATCTGGTTGCTTAGTGTTAGTAGGTAAGTGTTGTTTAGCCCATCGGTATAAAAATCGGCAAAACTGCCGGGTATCGTCTTTTGCAGGGTAAGCACAATGGTGGTATCAGGCGTTGCATGGGTGGCAATGGCAAAGCCAGAGGCTACCAGCAGCAATAATATGTTTTTTAGTCTTTCCATGTATGCAGCACTACATCACTGCCATCAAACGTTGCGTAGGTAAAATATCGTATCCAATCACCAAGATTTATATACCGGCTTGTCTCGCTCAGCCTATGGTCAATCGGCAGGTGCCGGTGCCCAAAAATAAAGTAGTCAAAATGTTCTTTGGCCAGCATTTCCCTGCAATAAATAATCAGCCATTCTTTTTCGCCAAAAAACACTTCGTCGCTGGTGCCCGTTTTCTCCCTGCTTTTGCGGCTTAAATAGTTTGCCAGGCCCATGCCCCAGCTGGGGTGAAGTTGGCCAAACAGCCATTGGCATAGCTTGTTTCTGAATATTTTTTTTATAAACTTAAAACCGTGGTCGCCGGGGCCAAGCCCGTCGCCATGGCCTATCAGAAATTTTTTGCTGCCCCAGGTAAAGGTTTTGGGGTTGTGGTAAACGGGTATGTTTAATTCTTTTTCAAAATAGCCGCTCATCCACATGTCGTGGTTGCCGGTAAACACATGCACTTTTATGCCACCGTCGGTAAGTTCTGCCAGCTTGCCCAATAAGCGCACATATCCTTTTGGCACGGTGGTTTTATATTCGTACCAAAAGTCAAAAATGTCGCCGTCAATAAATATCTCTGCGGCATCTTCTTGTATGCTGGTTAAAAAGGCCACTATTTTCTTTTCCCTTTCAAGGCTGCTATTGTAGTTTGGTGCCCCGAGATGGAAATCGGATAGGAAATAAATTTTCTTATTTTTGTTACTCACCATAGCTGACACAAAGATGCTTTTTAATTCGATGGAATTTTTAATTTTTTACCCTATCGTAACCCTTGGCTATTTTCTGTTGGCGCAAAAATACAGATGGTTTTGGCTGTTGGCCGCGAGCTGCTACTTTTACATGTTTTTTAAACCAATTTACATTTTAATACTGGGCGTAACCATCGTTATTGACTATTTTGTTGGTGTAAACTTGGTAAAATTTAAGGGTAAAAAACGAAAATGGCTTTTGGTAGCCAGCATTATTGCAAACGTTGGCATACTGGCGGTGTTTAAATATTACAATTTTTTTGTGGGCAATGTAAATGCCCTTTTTGCCACTGCCGGTATGGGCGCAAGGTTAGGCTACCTTAATATTTTGCTGCCCATCGGGCTCTCTTTCCACACATTTCAGGCAATGAGCTACACGATAGAAGTGTACCGGGGTAACCAACAACCCGAGAAACATTTTGGCATATATGCTTTGTATGTGATGTTTTACCCCCAACTGGTGGCCGGCCCTATTGAGCGGCCGCAGAGTATGCTGCACCAGTTTAAAGAGAAAAAAACCTTTAACCAGGCAGATGTTAGCTATGGCCTTAAACTTATGTTGTGGGGCTTGTTTAAAAAAATAGTGGTTGCCGACAGGTTGGCGGTTTATGTGGGCAGCGCATACGACAACTATATTAACCAAACAGGTAGCACCTTAATAGTGGCTACTTTTTTTTTCGCGATACAGATTTACTGTGATTTTTCCGGATACTCAGATATTGCACGGGGTGCCGCTAAAACCATGGGTTTTGACCTTATGATAAACTTTAGGCGGCCTTATTTGGCAGCAAACATTACTGATTTTTGGCGGCGGTGGCACATATCCCTTTCGAGCTGGTTTAAGGACTATGTGTATTTCCCCCTCGGTGGCAACAAGGTGCGGCTGGTACAATGGTGTAGGAATATTTTAATTGTTTTTTTGCTGAGTGGCATTTGGCACGGTGCCAACTGGACTTTTGTTATATGGGGCTTAATACACGGTTTGGTTACCATAGCACACAAGCTGGTTGAAAAATTTGATGAAAAACCAGGCAACGTATTTGTAAAAAAGTTGCTGTTGTTGTTTAGTTGGAAGCCCCTTGCCGTAGTAATAAATTTTGCCATTGTAACTTTTGCGTGGGTGTTTTTTAGGGCAGCCAATGTTGAGCAGGCTTTTGGCATAGTAGGCAAAATGTTGCTGCATGCCAATGCACCTATTTTTGGCAAAACCGGTGCTTGGATGCTGTTGGCCTGCGCAGGCATAGCGATTGTTTTGGGTGCTGATATGGCGGAGGAGTATAGGCTTAAGCTGGCACTTTTGCACCATAGCAATACTGCGGTACGGATGGCATCGGTGTTAATGCTGTGCTTGGGCATTTTGTTGTTTGGCATTTTTCGCAATTCATCATTCATTTATTTCCAGTTTTAATGAAACTAACATTCATTTGGCGCGTTGTTTTTCTGGTTGCCGGCTTAATACTTGCCGACCGCATGGTTGGCTGGGTAATGCACAGTGCCATACAAAGGCAGCGCAATGGGGTTTATTACGAATTTAAATACAAGGTTACCCAAGCCAAAGCTGCCATAGTTGTTTTGGGTTCGTCCAGGGCCAACCACCATTACAACGTAAACCTTATTGAAGAAGCCACCCATGAAAAAGCCATGAACTATGGGCAGGATGGAACAAGTGTTTTTACCCATTATATTTTGCTAAAAACGCTTTTGCACTGGCACAAACCCAAATTGGTGGTGCTGGATATAAAACCAGGTGATTTTGGTGGCACCCAGAATTTTAATGAAGTAGCCCCTTTGTACCCAATAATTGACGAGGTTGCCATGGATGGCGATGACCTTAACATGGTTTCGCCATTTGAGAAAATAAAGCTGTACAGCCAATGTTACCGATATAACAACCAAGTGTTGGAAATATTGGGTAGCACCCGCGGCAAACCAGCTGATACTTCAGCCATTACGGGGTACTCGGCTTTACCGGTGAAAAGTGTGGTGCTGGATAACCTTACGATAAACGATAGTAGTTTTAACAGCAGTATTTACAAGTATTTTAAGCAGATTATACTGTTGTGCAAGCAGGCTAACATTAGGCTAATTGTGTGTACCTCCCCATGTTACCGCCCTGTGGTATTTGACCGTACCATTGCAGTAGTGGAAACGGAATGCAAAATAAGCGGGGTTGAGTATATTAACTATCTTAATAACACGCTGCTGCCTTTTGACGCAGGCATGTTTAAGGACGAAATGCACCTTAATACAAAAGGTGCCGATGCATTTACCCAAGACTTTATAAAGCGGCTGCCCCCTTTTTAATAAACGTTGGTTGGTTTTATGCCCTCTACTAAAAAGCAAAACACCTCTTTAGGGCCATGTACACCCACTACCAGGGTTTTTTCAATATCCGCCGTGCGGCTTGGTCCGGTGGCAAATGTTATTAGCGAGGGTATTTTGGTATGCTGTTCAATTATGCCGCCCAACGCATCTTTTATATCTGTTACAAGTTGGCTGGTATAGGCAATGCAAATGTGCACGGGTGCGTAAACGCTGGCTGTTCTGCCGCTTTGTTGAGCGGTGCTCATCACAATGCTACCGGTTCTGCCCACTAAAAACTCACAGCCCGTAATGGCCGCATCGCAGGTGGCAAGGGTTTCGTAATACTGTAGGTTCAGCCCAGCTTGGGCCATAAAATCTATCAATTGGTTCTCCCGGCAATAAATATTGGCCCATTTGCGCTCTGTAAACAATTGCTGCAATTGCCCCGCAAGTTCGCTGGCACTGCCGCAGTACGAAAACCTGCCCTGTAATCCCGTAAAATGTTCCGCAAACGTAACATCATTGTCGGGTGCCGGTTCTTTAAAAACACTGTTAGCGGCATCTATTTGGGGAAAAGGAACAGGCACTGCATGGTGCAGTGCCTGTTTTATTTTGCCGAGTATATTTTTTTTTGCGTTTGATGAATTCACCGTGCAAAATGTTTTAAGCTGAAAAAAGCGATTTTATCGGGTTGTTAATAATGCCCGGCACAGTTTCTTCGTTTTGTACAAGGCCAGTTTCTGCATGCTTATGGTCAGCAGGGGGTGCCTCTGTTACATCAAGCAGTTTCTTCTCCTCGTAAGGGCGTTTGCCAATCAACGTTTCTACATCGCTTTGAAAAAGCACTTCTTTGGTAAGCAGTTCTTTTGCCAATTTTTCTACATCGCCCTTCTTTTCGGTAAGCAGGTTTTTGGTACGCACGTAGGCTTCGTCAATTAACTTCCTCACCTCTTCGTCAATAATTTTGCCGGTTTCTTCGCTAAAAGGCTTGGTAAATGTATTTTCCTGTGTGGGGTCGTAAAAGCTAACATTGCCAATTTTGTCGTTCATGCCATACACCGTAACCATGGAGTATGCCATCCTGGTTATTTGCTGAAGGTCGTTGGAGGCGCCTGTTGAAATTTTATGGAAGAAAATTTCTTCAGCAGCCCTTCCGCCTAAGGTCATGCAAATCTGGTCCATCAATTGGTCGGTATTGTACAGGTACTGCTCTTTTGGCGTGTATTGTGCGTAACCTAGCGCAGCGGTACCCCTTGGTACGATGGTTACTTTTAACAGCGGGTAAGCATGCTCCAAATACCAGCCGCAAATGGCATGGCCTGCTTCGTGGTAGGCAATTATCTCCTTTTCTTCCGGCAGTATTATTTTGTTTTTCTTTTCCAACCCGCCTATCACACGGTCAATCGCATCTTGAAAATCACTCATATCCACAGCATCCTTGCCTTTGCGGGCCGCAATAAGCGCTGCTTCGTTACAAACATTGGCTATGTCGGCACCAGCAAAGCCAGGTGTTTGCTCTGCCAGTTTGTGTATATCCAGCGTTTGAGAAATTTTTATAGGCTTCAAATGCACTTTAAATATTGCCTCACGGCCCTTAACATCGGGCTTGTCAATAGATATCTGCCTGTCAAAACGACCTGGGCGTAACAACGCAGGGTCTAACACATCGGGCCTGTTGGTGGCGGCAAGTATAATAATGCCTGCGTCACCTGCAAAGCCGTCCATTTCAACCAGCAATTGGTTAAGGGTGTTTTCCCGTTCGTCGTTACTCATTATGGCATTGCGTCCACGGGCACGGCCAATGGCATCAATTTCATCTATAAATATTATGCATGGGGCTTTTTCCCTGGCTTGTTTAAACAAGTCACGCACACGGCTTGCGCCCACACCCACAAACAATTCAACAAAATCCGATCCGCTCATGCTAAAAAATGGCACTTGTGCTTCACCTGCCACTGCTTTGGCCAAAAGGGTTTTACCGGTACCGGGGGGGCCTATTAAAAGGGCACCCTTGGGTATTTTACCGCCAAGCAGTGTGTATTTTTTGGGGTTCTTTAAAAAGTCCACAATTTCCATTACCTCTACCTTGGCTTCATCCAGCCCAGCCACGTCGGCAAAGTTTATGTTAACCTTAGTGCCTTTTTCAAACAACTGCGCTTTGCTTTTGCCAATGTTAAATATGCCACCTGGCCCGCCACCGCCTGCAGGGCCGCCCATTTTGCGCATAAATAAAAATATAAGTGCTACCAACATTAACACGGTAACCAACATTTGCGATGCTGGGCCCAGCCATTCGCCTTCGGTAGTTACGTTAATCTCAGGCTTTTTGCTTTCGGGTATGTTGTTGTCTTTGCAAAACTTGTCAAAGCGGTCCTGCCATGTTTTTGCTTCTGTAACCTTAAACTCAAACAAAGGCACATTCGGGTCGGGCTGTGGTGCCTGAATGCTTTTTGGCATTTTGCTGGTGTATTCCGGTTTTTTCAGGCTGTCGGCATAAATGTACACCTTTACAATTTCCGTGTTCTTAATCAAATCCAGTTTTGAAACGTCCCCGGGTAAAAGCATTTTTTGAAAAAACTCCTGTTCGGTAAGTTTTGCCGAATCTGTGCTTGGTTTTGCAAAATATTGGTAGCCTATCAGTGCCGCTGCAATTAGTGCATATACCCAATAAATACTAAAACGGGGGGCTTTGTTGCGTAAATTCTTGTCATCACCACCTTTATCTGTAAGGTTGGGTTTAATATTTTTATCGTCCTGTGCCATACGTGCTTACTTCACAAATTGATTAATAGTTATTATCCAAAAAAGTTCGAAAAAAGTCCTAGTTATTTTGCTAATTCTCAAATTCCTCCAGTTCTGCGTCGCTCCACATCTCCTCCAGTTTGTAAAACTTTCGTGTTTCAGCATGCATAATGTGCACTACGATATTTACATAGTCAATTAGTATCCATTGTCTTGCCTGGTGCCCTTCGTGTTTATAGGGGGTTTCGCCACACTCGTTTTTTACGGTGTATTCCACTGAGTCGCTGATGGCTTTTACCTGGGTGGTACTGGTTGCATCACAAATAACAAAAAAGTCTGATACGGCTTCTGGTATTTTGCGAAGGTCGAGCGCGACGATATTTTCGCCCTTTTTCTCACGGATAGCCTTGATGATTGCTTTAAAAATTTTTGAATTGCGGTTAAGCTTTGCCACGCTTGATTTTTTGCGTTCGGCTAAAACAGTTAATGGTGCCAATAATGAATGAGATTTATAGTGAAATAATATTTATTATAATTTAATCTAATTTCGACCAAAAATAGTAATTCTTTTGTCTACAAACAGTATTATTCATACCGGCTTGTTACCTTTTATAGAATTGATTACGGTTGACAGTACCAACAACTATGCCATGGCAGCGGTACAAAATGGGGGAATTGAGCATGGTACTGCTTGGTTTGCCTATAACCAAACAGCGGGTAAAGGGCAGCGCGGTAAGATATGGAATGCCCAGCCGGGCCAAAACATAACCTTGTCAGTTGCTTTAAATACCAGTGCGTTACCAGTTTCCGCACAGTTTTATTTAATTGCCGCCGTGGCGGTGGCTGCGCATGGTTTTTTTAGTGAATATGCCGGTAGTGAAACAAGTGTTAAATGGGTAAATGATGTTTTTTGGAATGACAGAAAGGCAGGTGGCATATTGATAGAGAACGTTTTAAGAGGAAATAATTGGCAGTGGGCAGTGGCTGGCATTGGCATAAATATTAACCAAACTGCGTTTTTGGGGGCGGCGGCCAATGCGGTATCGCTTAAGCAAATTACCGGCAAAACGTTTGATGTTTTAGCCTTGGCAAAGCAGTTGCGGGGGCATGTTGTAAAGCGGTTTGCCATGTTGTTAGAGGATAAGGACGCCGTGCTAGCCGCGTATAACAATGTTTTATACAAAAAGAACATGCCTGCCAAACTGCGCAAAAACAATATTGTATTTAACGCTACTGTAAAGGAGGCTTTGCCTGATGGGCGCCTGCGTGTTGAAGATGCATCCTGGGATTACTTCGGGTTTGGGGAGGTGGAGTGGGTGTTTTAGCACCGCATGGCTTAATACACGTGCCCCCTCACCTCTTAACCCCCTCTCCACAGGTGGAGAGGGGGTTAAGAGTCTCATAAGCAGGACATGGGAAACTGCTTTTTTATTGACGTTGCTTTAGTACAGTTTTTACCTATTCTACTACTTTTTCTTCGCATCCCCGTCTCCACCTGTTGAGAGGGGGCGTAGTCGCATTAGCAGGAGATGGGAAATTGCTTTTTTTATTGACGTTGCTTTAGTGCAGTTTTTACCTGTTCTACTATTTTTTCTTCGCATCCCCGTCTCCACCTGTTGAGAGGGGGCGTAGTAGCATAAGCAGGAGATGGGAAACTGCTTTTTTATTGACGTTGCTTTAGTACAGTTTTTACTCGTTCTCCTACGTTTTCCTCGCATCCCCCCCTCTCCACCTGTGGAGAGGGGGGGAGGGCAATAGCTTTATTTGCCGAAGTTGCCTCACTAAAGTTTTTTACTCGTTCTCCTACGTTTTCCTCGCATCCCCCCTCTCCACCTGTGGAGAGGGGTTGGGGGTGAGGGCACTGGCTTTTATTTACCGAAGTTGCCTCACTAAAGTTTTTTACTCGTTCTCCTACTTTTTCTTCGCATCCCCCTTCTCCACCCGTGGGGAGGGGTTGGGGGTGAGGGCCGCCTCCACAATTTCCTCGGCGTGGGCTTTGGTTTTCGGCTTTTTAAAAATGGCCTTTATTTTTCCTTTCTCATCAATTAAAAAGGTGGTGCGGTACACGCCCATATAGTGGTTGCCGAACATTTGCTTCTCCCCCCAAACACCATATTGGTTAACAATGGTATGTTTGGTATCGGTTAATAGCGTAAAGGTCAACTGGTGTTTGGTTTCAAATTTTTTATGGCTGGTTGCATCGTCGGGGCTTACGCCAATTACCTCAATGCCTCGTTGTTTTAATAACAGGTAATTATCTCTCAGGTTACAGGCCTGCACAGTGCAGGTGGGGGTGCTGTCGGCAGGGTAAAAATACAAGGCCACTTTTTTGCCTTTAAAATCTGCCAAAGAAACCTTGCTGCCATTTTGGTCAGTACCCTTAAAAACAGGGGCTTTGTCGCCAACATTTAATGTTATCATTTCGTTGTTTTTAGCCATTTGTGTCGGTCTTAAATAACAATTTTAGCGCATTTTTGTTGCCGGTAAAAATATAAAAGGGTGGCTGTACAATTGCAGAACAGCCAATTGGCATAAAATAATTTTTACGCACAAGAAAATTCTTCTTTTTTCGTTTTAAGAGCATTATTTTGCACATCATGTTGAAAAGAACTGCACTAGTTTGTTTTTTATTGGCCTTTTACATGGGCGCTATTGCCCAGTTTGAGGGCGATTACGCCAGTTATAAGCAAGAAGGGGAGTTTGGCATTGGTGTTGGCCTTAACCATTATTTTGGCGATTTAGACCCCACCGTTGCCCTTAACCACCCCAAGTTTACTGCCGGCGTGTATTTTTTAAAGCAGTTTAATAATTACATGGGTATTAAAGTGGCGGGTAATTATGCCTTTTTGGCCTATGCTGATAAGTACAGCAGCAATGATGCGCAGCTAACCCGCAACTTGAGTTTTAATACGGATATATATGAGTTTTCAGTTAGCGGGGTGTTTAACTTTTTTAAATACATACCCGGCACGCAAGACCATAATTTTACCCCCTATGTATCGTTAGGCCTAGGCGTGTTTTCCTACGACCCCTATGCCTATTTAAAGGGGCAGAAAGTTTACCTAAGGGCGTGGGGTACTGAAGGACAGGGTGTAATACCTGGCAAAAAAACCTATGGCTCCATGGCCATGTGCTTTCCGTTGGCTGTGGGCGTTAAATACAGCATCAGCCCAAAAGTGAACCTTTTTGCTGAACTAGGTTACCGATTCACAACCACTGATTATATTGATGACGTGAGTACGACCTACGCTGGTGCGGCAGCTTTTCCACCCCAACCAAACGGTCAGCCTACAATCGGTTATCAATTACAGGATAGAAGTGGCGAAGTGGTTTCCGTACCAATTGGTATCGCAGGCCGCCAAAGAGGCAACAGCACACAAACGGATGCCTATGTGCTTTTTCATGTGGGTCTTTCATTCAATATAGCTTCTTATCTGTGTCCTACACCCACCCCCAAATAGGGTAATTTATGCCTTAGCATTAGGCAAGCAAACCTAGTTTGGCAATGTTTTTATTATTGCCCAAAGCATGTGGCCCTTGCCAATTGTACGCGTTAGTTTAAAGCGCAGCCATAATGTAGGGTTATTACCAACTGTATTTGTAAATAATTTTCTAGCACTTAATACGCAACAGGCTTTGGTAAACATGCCTGCAAGGTTTTTTTACGAAAAAAATAACCCTTGCAACGGTACAATTGTTTAGGGCATGTTAATTTTTGGTGGTCGGCAAGGTCTAATTTACTACCTTCGCCAACTCTAATCTCCCGGGTGAGTTATGAAGCAGCTCGAAAAAATTGATAAAAACCGCCTGCCCCGCCACATTGCTATTATTATGGATGGCAACGGGCGTTGGGCGCAGGAAAAAGGGCAGGACAGGTTGTACGGCCACTTTCACGGTGTTGAAAGTGTGCGTAATATTGTTGAGGGTGCCTCAGAAATTGGTATTGAATACCTAACCCTGTACACTTTTAGCACCGAAAACTGGGACAGGCCGGCTTACGAGGTAACGGGCCTGATGGAGCTGCTGGTTGAAACCATAAAGAATGAGGTGCCGGTTTTAAACAAAAACAATATTCGGCTGCACGTAATTGGCGCAGTGGATATGTTGCCTGCCAATGCACAAAGGCAATTACAGGAAGCATTGGATGAAACCAGTCCAAATACAGGGCTTAACCTTATTTTGGCATTGAGTTACAGCAGCCGTTGGGAGTTGGTGAATGCCGTAAAAAACATTGCACTTGATGTGCAGGCCGGTAAAATGGATGCTGCTTCCATAACGCAGGATACCTTACAAAATTACCTAAGCACCAGCGCTTTTCCTGACCCAGAGCTGATGATACGCACCAGCGGCGAATTTAGGATTAGCAATTTTTTGTTGTACCAGCTTGCCTATGCCGAATTGTATTTTACAGATACCCGCTGGCCCGACTTTAGGAAGGAAAACCTGGTGGAAGCCATATTAGACTATCAGGCTAGGGAACGGCGTTTTGGCAAAATAAGTGCCCAAATACAGCAGGAAGCACTCGTATAATATTGCAGGTTAAAGGTTCTTAAAAAGTTATTTAACAAACACTTTTAAATATTCCCGTTAATTTGCCGCCACTAAAATAAAACTGTTGGTCCGTACCTGCAGAATTTTGGCAACGCAAAACAAACAATACATCCGGATGCAGAAGTTTTTAATATCATTTATACTGGCGGCTATAATTTGCCTGGTTTCTTTTAATGCGTATTCTCAAATACCGGGTAAAAGCCCAGTTAATCCATCCGATACCGCCGTTACCTCCATCAATGCCGACTTGGTTAATATATATAACCAACGCACCCCCCAAAAATATAAGATTGCCGGTATTAAAGTTACCGGAAACAAATATTTTGACGAAGCACTACTTATATCAGTAAGCGGCCTAAACATAGGCGATGAGGTTACCATACCCGGCGGCGAAAACTTTGCCCGGGCCATTACTAAACTGTGGGCCCAAAACTATTTTAGCGATGTAACCATTTATATTACTAAGCTGCAGGGCACCAGCATTTACTTAGAAATTAATGTTACTGAACGCCCCCGGCTGTCGAAGTTTTATTTTAAAGGCATACCCAAAGGCCAGGCCGATGATATAAAAGACAAGGCGGGGCTTGTAGTAAACAGGGTTATTACCGAAAACATGAAGCGCACAGCCGTTGATGCCATAAAAAAGTTTTATTCAGAAAAAGGCAATCCTTTAACAACCGTGGTGGTTGAACAAAAGAAGGATTCTTTGTTTGAAAACACCGCGGTATTAAACTTTTACATTAACAAAGGCAAAAAGGAACGTACAAACCAAATTAACTTTATTGACAATACCTTGGCCGACCAGAAGCTGAAGGGCAAGATGAAGGATACCAAGGAAATGACGCATTTTACCTTGTACCCAATTGACGGTTCCGGCGGTTTAGCACCAGTTAAAGTGTATTCGTTTAAGGATTACTTACACGAAAAAGGCTACCTTACCTACAGTAAAACAAAGCGTATATTGGCCCCTTACGTACGGTTAAACTTCTTCTCCAGCGCAAAGTTTAATGCCACCAAGTACGAGGATGACAAAAATAAAATTATCGATTACTATAACTCCCAAGGTTATAGGGACATGTATATTGCTGCCGACAGCAAGCGATTGGATTCTGCACGCGGCACCGTTAACATTGATATAAAAGTAAATGAAGGCCATAAATACTATTTTGGCAACATAACTTGGCGTGGCAACACCAAATATTCAGATTCAATCTTGTCGCTGGTGCTGAACATTCATAAAGGCGATGTTTACAACTCAGAATTGTTGAATAAAAAGCTTGGTAAGAATGTTTCGCCCGAAGGTGGCGACATTAGCGGCCTGTACTACGACGAAGGGTACCTGTTCTTCCGTATTGACCCCGTTGAAACAGCCGTTTACAACGACACCATAGATTTTGAAATACGCATAAACGAAGGTGCGGTTGCCACTTGGAAGAATGTTAAAATTTCAGGCAACGAAAAAACCAAGGAATACGTTATCCGCCGCGAGCTAAGAACCTTGCCAGGTGATAAGTTTAGCCGTGAGTTGGTGATACGTTCCCAGCGCGAACTTTCGCAGCTTGGCTTTTTTGACGCAGAAAAAATTGAACCCGCCATTGTGCCAAACCCAGAAGATGGCACGGTGGACGTAACTTGGAAGTTGATTGAAAAATCGAGCAGCCAGCTAGAACTGAGTGCGGGTTTTGGCGGAGGCATCGGCCTAACCGGTACCTTGGGGGTTACCTTTAATAACTTCTCCATTAATAATATCTTCTCTAAAAAAGCTTGGGATCCCTTGCCCGAAGGCGATGGCCAGAAGTTGAGCATCCGTTTTCAAAGCAATGGTAAAGCATACAGGTCGTACAATATGTCGTTTACCGAGCCTTGGTTGGGCGGTACCAAACGCAACTCTTTGTCAGTAAGCCTGTACGATACCAAGTTTTCAAATTCTTATAACCCGTACACAGCAAGGTATAACAGCGGGGCAGACACCTCATATTTTAGAACCACTGGTTTTTCACTTGGTCTTGGCAAACAGTTAAAATGGCCGGATGACTTCTTTACGTTTGGTGTAACATTAAACTATGCTTTGTACACGTTAAGAAACTATGCGATTGACAGAAGCCTGGTACTAAAAAATGGCTCATTGTATAACAACGGCCAATCAAACAACATCAGCTTTAAGTTTGCGTTGCAGCGTAACTCGGTTGACCAGCCAACATTCCCGCGCAAAGGGTCAAACCTATTGTTATCGTTGCAGTTAACACCGCCATATTCATTGTTTAACCCCAACGTGGTAAACAATAATAACCCATACAACCTTATTGAGTACCACAAATGGCGTTTTACCGGCGAATGGTATGTGCCGCTTACACCGCCAACCGGTGCTGACAAAAACCAACAGCTGGTATTAAAAATGTCTGCCAAATATGGTTTTATGGGCCGGTACGACCGCAAGCTTGATATTTCGCCGTTTGAGCGTTTTCAGGTGGGTGATGCCGGTTTGAGCAACAGTTATGCCTTGCTTGGTTACGACATTATTTCGCAGCGCGGCTACCCCGTGTACCAATCATCCAACGTTAGCCAAAACCCCGACCAAACAGGTGCTACCCAATATTTTACCATATTTAATAAGTACACTGCAGAACTTAGGTACCCGCTTAGCCTTAACCCTAGCAGTACCATTTACGCATTGGGCTTTTTTGAAGCAGCTAACGGATGGTATTCATTTAAGGAGTATAACCCCTTCCAGTTACGTCGCTCGGTGGGTATTGGCGCAAGGTTCTTCTTGCCAATGTTCGGCTTACTTGGTTTTGACTACGGTATAGGTTTAGACAGGGTAACCCCAGGTAATGGCTTGAAAGGTGCAGGGCGGTTTACATTTATGTTAGGGTATGAACCTGAGTAGTGTTTGTATTAATAAAATGGCTACTTTCATATCATTCAATAATTGTTATATGAAAAAGTTAATATTACCGTTGCTAATTGTATTGCTTGCAGGCTTTTCGGCCTCGGCCCAACGATATGCCGTTATAGATACAAAATATATTTTGGGAAAACTGCCTGAGTATACCCTTGCAGATAAGAAGTTGCAGGATTTAAGCAACCAATGGCAAAAAGAAATTGATGGCAAACAGACGTTGCTAAACCAAATGTATAAAGATTTTGATGCTGAACAGTTTATGTTAAGCGATGAACTTAAAAAGAAGCGCGAAGACGAGCTGTTTAACAAAGAGAAGGAGTTGCGCGACCTACAAAAAAAGCGCTTTGGCTACGAGGGAGACCTTTTTAAAGAAAGGCAAAACCTAGTTAAGCCTTTGCAGGATAAGGTGTACAACGCCGTGCAGAAAATTGCCGCTGCGCGTGGGTACGATTTTATTCTGGATAAAAGTGAAGGAATTACCGTTATATTTGCCGACCCAAAATTGGACAAGAGCGATGACGTGCTAAGGGAATTGGGTGTAAAAAATTAGGGTGTAACCACAAAATATAAATAAAACAAAACAAATGAAAAAGGTGTTCTTTACCTTCCTTGCGTTTGCAGGAATGTTTTTTGCAAGCGATAAAGCCAGTGCACAATTTAAAGTAGGCGTTTTTGACATTGATGCAATGGTAACAGCCATGCCGGCTTACCGTACTGTAGACAGCCTGTTGAATATATACCAAAATGATTCATTGGGTGCTGAATACAACGTATACTTAAGTGAATACAAACGTTTGGACAGTACAATAAAAGCAGATTCAGCGGCAAAGAAGCCAGAAGCTATCATTGCTTATAACAGGACGAAATTGCAAGAAAACTATGTTTACTTGGTTAATTGGAGGGATATAGCGCAACAAAAACTTTCTCAAAAGAAAGGTGTTTTAGCCCAAGGCCTATACCAAAAAGTGCAAGACGCATATTTAAAAGTACTGGAAGCTAAAAAATATAACCTTGTTTTAAAGCCAGGTGCGTATGAATACGGCCCCCGTATTGACAACATTTTTATATCAGTTGCCAAAGAATTAAAGCTAACAGGCTTGCCACAGGAATACCTTATGTTGGGTGCTGACCCCGATGCCCCAGCACAAGGCCTAGCCCCAGCCGCTGCAGGTGCAAAACCAGCTGCCGGTGGTGCTAAAAAACCTTAGTATATTAGCAAATAATAATATTGTAAATAACCACGCCGGTACCGGCGTGGTTATTTAATTTTGGTACATGCAAAAGGCACAGCCAATAGGGGTATTCGATTCGGGGTACGGCGGGTTAACCGTACTAAAGGAGATTGTAGAAAAACTGCCGGGGTACGACTATATTTATTTAGGCGACAATGCCCGTGCGCCCTATGGCAACCGTAGTTTTTCAACGGTGTACCAATACACCCTGCAGTGCGTAAAGTGGTTTTTTCAGCAGGGGTGCCCGTTGGTTGTTTTAGCATGTAACACGGCCTCGGCCAAAGCCTTGCGTACCATACAGCAAAATGACTTACCGATTATTGCCCCGGAAAAGCGGGTGTTAGGTGTTATAAGGCCAACCACAGAAGTGGTAGGCAATTACAGCGATTGTAAAAATGTGGGTATATTGGCCACCAATGGCACGGTAAAGTCGGAGTCGTATGTGATTGAAATACACAAGTTCTTTCCCGATGTGGCAGTTTACCAGCAAGCCTGCCCCATGTGGGTGCCGTTGATTGAAAACAATGAGCATATGGGCCATGGTGCGGATTTTTTTATTAAAAAGAACCTTCGCCAATTATTTGCACAAAACCCACTGATTGACACCGTGTTGCTGGCTTGTACGCACTACCCCCTTATGTACGAAAAAATTGAGGAGTTTACCCCCTTGGGCGTTAAAATTATACCACAGGGCAACATTGTTGCCAACAGCCTGGCCACCTACCTACAACGGCACCCAGAAATGGATAAGGAGATAAGTAAAAATGGCCACCGCCTTTTTTATACTACCGACTCCACAGAAGACTTTGAAGAAAAAGCAGCTATATTCTATGGCCAGCCAATTGTGGCGCGGCATGCCGATATTGGGTAGCTTAGCCTTAAGTTGGGGTTGTATTAGGGGGTGATAGCTTTTTAAGAACAGGCATTACTTCGGGACTAGAACTATCGGAAAGTTAATCGTATCAAATAGCTTTAAAGTCTTTGCAGCTATCATTCATCCAGATGAGCGGGTTAAACGATTGCCTTGTTCTTATGGAGGATATTGAGTTCTGATATAAAATACCAGCCCTGAAAATAGGTAATGATGGAATCAATTACATCCATATAATTAACTTCGACTTTTTGTGATTTGTCGTTCGTATCTAATACTTCGCCATAAATAAAACGCAGCTTTTTGTGTTGTACATAGTCGCCTTTCTCAATATCTCCAGTGAATATTAAGTTTCTTGCCAACGTAGTAGTGTTTTTTAGCATATGGCAAAGGTAAACCCGCTGCTTTGGCTAAACTTGATTTCAGTTAAGCGGCAACATGACATACATCAACCCATATACTTTAATACATGTGCAGTTGCGTATTATGGCTATTGGATAGCCATCAGTAAAAAAGTACGGCAGCATATGTAAAATACTGTGTTATCCGCCAAAGGCAGCGTAGTAGGCCGCACCAAGCATGGGTGTTTTTTCGTTCATAATTACCTGAATGGGCATAAGGCTTACCAAGTCTTTTTGTTTGTCGCAGGTAATAAAGGTTTCATTAAAAAATGCTTGTTGAAACAGGCTGATGGTTTTGGGTGGTATGCCGCCGCTTAAATAAATGCCTCCGGTGGCCTTCATTTTCAAGGCAATAATGGTGCAAAGCCTGGCAACATGCTCCACAAAAAGGTTCATGGCGGCTACGCAAATTTCGGCGGTATTTTGCAAGGCGGCGGCACTTATAACAGCCGATGCATCCTGCCGGCGCATTTCTTCGGCCAGCCAGTCGGGCTCTTCCATATGCTTAACATCCCTGAAGAACTTGTATAACGAGTAGATGCCGGGGCCAGACACCGTATGCTCCCAACTTACAATGCCGTGTATCGTTTTTAGGTAGGCGTGCAGTTCTGTGTCAAGGTCAGTACGGGGCGCAAAATCGCAGTGGCCCCCCTCGGTAGCAAAAGGGCGGTAAAAAGCCCCGTCCCAAAATAAACCCGCCTCGCCCAAGCCGGTACCCGGTGCCACTATGGCCGCGTTGCCCGGTATGGGGCTGCCTGCATGCAGCGTTACCAAATCCTCGTCCTTCAGCATGGCCAAGCCATAGGCATTGGCCTCAAGGTCGTTCAGCAGGTTCACTTTTTTAATGCCTGTTGCCTCGGTTATTTCGCTGGCCTTAATATGCCAGGAGAGGTTGGTCATTACAGCATTGTTGTTCACCACCGGCCCGGCCACGCCCGTGCAAAAGCTTTCGGGCATGGGCGTGTCATCCCCCGCAAGAAAGGTGGTAAGTATATCGGTTAACGAGTTGTACTGTTTGGAGTGGTACTGGTTTGTTTTTAGCACCGTTACTTCAGTACCCGTAAACTTAAAAATGGAAAGGTTAACCTTTGTGCCGCCCGCATCACCTGCCAATACTATCCGCTCGCCTTGGGCCTGCCGCATCCTGTCTGAATATATAATGGGTATCACGTGGTAAAATTTTTGCCAAACTTAGGATATATAAGTACACCGTAAACTATTGTACTTATTTTAGAATACAGCCGCAGCTATTGGCGTACCACAATATCGCCCATCAAAATCTTAACGCAGCTGCAAGGTTTACAACCTACCATACAACGCCCGCAACTTCTCCCGCGTCATAATTTTTTCCCAATCGGTACCCAGGGCATTTTCCCACAACGGTTTAAGGCTAAGGGCAACATTCATCATAATGTCAAACTGGTTTTCGGTAAGGCCCTGGCATATACCCTGCGGAATATGGATGTTATGCCGCTCCACCATGCCTTTAAATTCCGCCACACCGGCAGGGTAATATTCCTCCAGGTGGTTCATTACAATACAATTACCAATACCGTGTTTTGTGCCAAGCAGGTAAGCCAGGCCATAGCTAACCGCATGGGCCACGCCTACCTGTGAGTAGGCAATGCTCATGCCGCCTGCGTACGATGCCATCATCAGCTTATCATCACACTCCGCATCCCAGGTTTCCTTTTCAACAAACACTTCCCGGCAAAGCTGCAATGCTTTTTCGCCATAACTTTTGCTAAACTCGTTCAGGTAGGTTCCTTCCAGGCTTTCAATGCAATGTATATAGCAATCCATGCCCGTATAAAAACGTTGGTTTGCGGGCGCATTGGCTGTTAATTCGGGGTCAAGCACTATCTGGTCAAAAGGGGTAAAGTCGCTGTTCATGCCCAGTTTGCGGGTGGGGCCGGTTAAAACGGTGGTCCTGCTTACTTCTGCGCCGGTGCCGCTAAGGGTAGGTATGCCTACGTGGTACACGCCGGCTTGTTTCACCAAATCCCAGCCTTGGTAGTCGGCAGATGAGCCGGGGTTGGTCATCATCAATGCAACGGCTTTTGCCAGGTCCATCACGCTGCCTCCTCCAATGCCAATAATGCCGCTCACGTTGCCAAACTCGGCTTTCAGTTCCCGCGCAAGTTTATCCACTTGGGTGGTTTTAGGCTCGTAGGTAACATCAGCCATTATTATTTTGTCCTTGCCACGTAAAGGGATGCGGTTAAGCAAGGCGTTGTTTTCAAAAAAATGGTCAACCAAAAATATCATAGGTGCATCCCCGTTGCGGCGGGGTGCCAATATTTCGTCCAGTTGGTTAAAACTGCCCCTGCCATACACTACATACCCCACCATCCTGAAATTACGGAACTGTGCCATAAAAAAAATTTGCGCAAAGTTAATATATAAAGGGTTATGGGTTGCTGGGTTTGCAAGCTCGTGCCAATTCTTAACTCGGGTGCAATTGCCAACTTGGCAACATGCATAAACCTGTTTAGGTTTTATCTTTTTCTTTTTTGTCTTGAAACAAAAAAGAAAGAAAAAAATTCAAGGCAAAGCCCGATCCCTCCGGGCGTCTTTGCCTTCCCACGCCTCCCCAGGGTGTAGCAGCGCACTTTTTTCATGGGCCTGTTGCGTGATACCTTTTTTGCTTGCTGGTTTAGATTCTGGCTACTGTTCTTGCGCAATTTACCCAGAATTGATGCTGTGAGATTTGGTGTTCAAAAATCATTGACTGTATAACTTAAAAATATCCTCCTTTGGTTTTCTAGTGTTTTGTGTGGGTGACCAAATGAGGAGAATTCGGCTAAGCTGACAAAAACGGTAGTTTAGGGATTGAACAAACAGTGTAAGCTACGGTAGTTTAGTAATAGACCGGCTGTGATAAGGCATCAAGCAAGGTGCCTGCAAAAAAAGCACGCAGTTGCACGTGGGGAGGCGAGGGATGGCAAAGCGGCGGAGCATCGCGTTTGTCTTGATTTTTTTGCTTCTTTTTGCAGCAAGGCAAAAAGAAGAAACAGGCTGCATAAAACCTTTTATTACCTTAGTGGCATGCAAAAGAAATTGTTTTTACTAGATGCGCTTGCCTTAATATTCAGGGCGTACTATGCACTCATCCGCAACCCCCGCATCACCTCCAAAGGCCGCAACACCAATGCGCAGTTTGGGTTTACCAATACCTTGTACGATTTAATATTAAAAGAAAAGCCCACCCACTTGGCCGTTTGCTTTGATACGCATGCACCCACCGAGCGGCATATTGACTTTGCCGATTACAAAGCCAACCGCCAGGAAGCCCCGGAAGATTTGATTGATTCGCTGGAAGATATTAAACGCATCATCCGCAGTTTTAACCTGCCCGTGATGGAGCTGGACGGCTACGAGGCCGACGATGTGATAGGTACCCTCGCCTGGCAGGCGGCCGATGCAGGCTATGAGGTGTATATGGTTACCCCCGATAAAGACTACGGCCAGTTGCTGATACACCCTGGCGTATACATTTACAAACCCGGTTACCAAGGTGGCGACGTGGAAATAATGGATGCCCAAAAGGTTTGCGACAAATGGGGTATTGACAGGGTGGAACAAGTAGTGGATATTCTGGGCCTGATGGGCGATGCCGTGGATAACATACCCGGCATAAAAGGCGTAGGAGAAAAAACAGCCGCCAAGCTGTTGAAGGAATTTGGCAGCGTGGAAAACATATTGGCCAATGCCGATAATATTAAAGGCTCGCTGGGCGAGAAAGTACGTGCCGGTGCCGAAAGTGCCATTATGAGTAAAAAATTGGCCAAAATAATAACCAATGTGCCGGTTGAGTTTCATGAAGAGAACTTTAGGCTGAAGGAATGGAACAAACCCGAGATGGCCGAGGTGTTTGTGGAGCTGGAGTTTAAAACCTTGGGCAAGCGTATTTTGGGCGAGGAGTTTAATGTGTTCCAAACTGGGCCGGTGGCCGTGCAAACTGATTTGTTTGCCCCCCCCTCCCCCCCCGCTGGGGAGGCTTTAAATACGGCGACTGGCAACATTGGCCAATTAAACCTGTTTGGAGAAAAAGCTTCGCAAGTCCCGACAAAGCCGGGATTGGAGGGGGAGCATGAAGCTGCTTTAGCATCATTATCCATCGCCTACAACATAAACAATACGCCGCATAATTATATGCTGGCCGATACCGAGGAAAAAATAAATGAATTGCTAGCCGCCCTAAAAGGCCATACCGAAATAGGTTACGACAGTGAAACCACCGGCCTTGATGCCAACGACACGGAAATGGTGGGCATGAGCTTTGCCATAAAACCGCACGAGGCGTGGTATGTGCCGGTGCCAGCCGGCTTGGAAGCAGCCAAAGCTGTATTGCAACATTTTGTGCCCCTGTTTGAGGATGCCTCTATTACCTGGGTGGGCCAAAACATAAAGTACGATTTATTAGTGCTTAAATGGTACGGTATTGAGCCCAAAGGCAATGTGTACGATACCATGCTGGTACACTATGTGGTGGAGCCCGACGGCAGGCGCAGCATGGATTTACTAAGCGCCCAATACCTAAGCTACGAACCCGTGCATATTGAGGAACTGATTGGCAAAAAAGGCAAGGGCCAGGGCACCATGCGCGATGTGGAGTTTGAAAAAATAAAAGACTATGCCGCCGAAGATGCCGACATAACCCTACAGTTAAAATATGCGCTACACCCGGGCCTGGCGGAAAAGGCCGTGGAAAGGGTTTTTTATGAAGTGGAAAACCCCTTGGTAAAAGTATTGACTGACATGGAGTTTGAAGGGGTGCGGGTGGATATGGACTTTTTAAAATCCTATTCGAAGGAATTGGAGAAAGAGGCGCACATAGCCGAGCAGAATGTATATGCCGGTGCCGGTGTTAGGTTTAACCTGGCTAGCCCCAAACAATTGGGCGAGGTGCTGTTTGATAAACTAAAGCTTGACCCCAAGGCTAAAAAAACAAAAACGGGCCAATATGCCACCGGTGAGGACGTGCTGCAAAAGCTGGCACACAGCAACCCCATTGTCGAAGATATTCTTATTTTTAGGGAGCTTACCAAACTAAAAAGCACTTATGTGGATGCGCTGCCGTTAATGATTAACCGTAAAACCGGCCGCGTACACACCAGTTATGCGCAGGCCGTGGCCGTTACCGGCAGGCTTAGCAGCAATAACCCCAACCTACAAAACATACCCATCCGTAGCGATAGGGGCCGCGAGATACGCAAGGCCTTCATACCCCGCGACAGCAACCATGTGCTGGTAAGTGCCGACTACTCGCAAATTGAGCTGCGCATAGTGGCCGCCATAAGCGGCGACCCCAATATGTGCGAGGCCTTCCGCCAGGGTAAGGACATACATACCGCCACCGCCGCCAAGGTGTACGGCATTGCCGAAACCGAGGTAACCAAGGAGATGCGGTACAAAGCCAAAAGCGTAAACTTTGGCATTATTTACGGCCAGGGTGCCTTTGGCTTGGCCGATAACCTGGGCATAAGCCGCACCGAGGCCAAAGAAATCATCGACAATTATAAAAAGGAGTTCAGCGGTATAAACAGCTATATGGATACCACCGTAAATTTTGCCCGCGAGCATGGCTACGTGCAAACACTGGTGGGCCGCAAACGCTGGCTGCGCGATATTAACTCCAGCAATTTTACCGTGCGCGGTTTTGCCGAACGCAATGCCATTAACAGCCCCATACAAGGCACCGCCGCCGATATGATAAAGCTGGCCATGATAAAAATACACCACGCCATTAAAAAAGAAAAGCTCCGCAGCCGCATGATACTGCAGGTGCATGACGAATTGGTGTTTGATGCCCTAAAGGAAGAAGTAGACGTACTGAAACCATTGATACTGGAAAATATGCGCACAGCCCTGCTGTTGCCCAACGACGTACCGGTGGAAGCAGAAGTAGGCTCGGGGGATAATTGGTTGGAAGCGCATTAGGGGCAGTGAGTCATTGGAGCGGTGGGTCATTGGGATGCTCCGCTCTACGAAGTCTCCGGACTTCGTAGTTCTATGCAAAGAGTCTCCGACTCTTTTAAATGTGGTATCGCAGACACCGGGCATAATACTACGAAGTCTGGAGACTTCGTAGAGCGGATTGTTTTATCGCCTAGGGCAAGAAATGTGTTCTGCTGTGTGAAGCGTCCTCGCTTCACACGCTTATTCTATCGCCTCCGGCGATTATTTCGATAGTTCAAGCGGCCGTAAACGTTCGCATAAGTTATGCAATAAAAAATGTATATTTATAACAAACAAAGAGGATGGGACTTACATACGCAACCATAGAATTAACCAACCAATTCGACGAATATAAATTTGGGGAAGGCGAAATTACCCAAGACAAAATTCGCCGCTGGAACGGCGAATGCATGGTTGATACTGGTGCCGTACGTATGGCCATTAACGAAGAAATAAAAGAAAAATTGGGGTTAAAACAGGGCCAGTTATTAACTGTTGCCATGGCCGATGGAAGCACACGCGCCATTGAAATGCTGGGCGGCATAAAAGTGCGCTTCGGCAATAGAAGTTGCTATACGGATGCTTTTGTATTGCCCGGTAATACTGAACCTTTATTGGGTGCCATCCCTTTGGAAGGTATGGATTTGGTGGTTATCCCTTCTGAAAACAGGCTGGAATATAATCCCGGACACCCTGACGGCGGGTTGTTTTCGTTGAAATAATCATTCAGGCGGGGGATTGGAAATTGTGGAAGGAGGGCTTTGGTGACCGGCAGGGGTATTTCATGGCATCTACACTTGCTACGCTCAGTTGAAGGGTTGGGGCTTTGGGGAGCCATGCAAAGAATCTCCGTTGCTATCGTTGGGGTGCTACGCTAAATACTAAGGGTAGCGGGGGTTGAGTACCTTACGGCGGCTTATACTTTGCGGCATTGTTATGACTACTTTGGCTAATATTTACGCGGAGGTTGGCCTGCGGTGCCATCTGCCAGCAGGAGACTGGTTTTTATGGTACACCCTAAGAACACTGCCCTAACCCTGAGGATGTCGGATATTGTTGTTAGGTACCCCTTTGGGGCCATGCCCTTAACCCGCTTACAACTGCAGCAACCCAGCCTTATACAACGTACTCACTGGTTTATTATCCCAAAAAAGTTCAAAATGTTGCAGGCCGGCGGCATGGTAGCTCTCCATCAGGTCTTGCAGCGTCAAAACTTTTTTATTAGCAATTGATACGGCGTTCAGTGTTTCCACCAGCCAATCGGCTTGCCCGCGGTCAATACCAATGGTGTGCTTTCCCTTTTTGTCAATAAAGGTTAGGTTAGTCATCTCCCAGCTACTGCCTTTTTTACTTTTGGTAAAATGTTCCACTATGGGTGACCTGCCTAAGTAAATAACCTTGGTAGTGGGTTTGGGTTGGGTATAGGCGTCCTGCTCCAGCACCTTTTGTATATAATCCGGCGGTACCTTGGTTTTAGGCACCTTAAAATCGAACCATTTATGCAATGGCTCATCAAGGCCGATGGCATGCATGTAGTTTAACAGCGATTTTTTGAGGCCGAAGGCAAACTTTTCATGGTCGGCGCCTGTTTCATCAATGTGTACCAAGTCGTTGTTTGCAAAGGTACCCACCGCCGTGGATGCCCTTTTTACTTGGTATTGCTCTGGCTGCATGCCAACGGGGCTGTGTACCGTCATGGTAAACAAGTGCCAGAAAGCTGATTGCAGCACGCCTGCGGCAAATAGCTGCCGCACCATCTCCAGCGAGTCGATGGTTTCCTGCTCGGTTTGGGTGGGAAAGCCGTACATAAGGTAAGCATGCACCATAATGCCGGCCTGTGTAAAGTGCCGGTTTACCTGTGCCACCTGCGCCACGGTAATACCTTTTTGGATGAGCGCCAAAAGGCGGTCGCTGGCCACCTCCAACCCCCCTGAAACAGCGATGCAGCCAGATTGTTTAAGCAAAAGGCATAAGTCGCGGGTAAAGCTCTTCTCAAAGCGCACGTTGGCCCACCAGCTTAATACAAGCCTGCGGCGTATTATTTCCAGCGCCAGTGCGCGCATCAGCGCAGGGGGTGCTGCCTCATCCACAAAGTGAAAGCCGTTTTGCCCGGTTTGTTTCATCATCTCCTCCATGCGGTCTGCCAGCAGGTTGGCGGCAATCGGTTCGTACAGCTTGATGTAGTCAAGCGAAATATCACAAAACGTGCATTTGGCCCAATAGCAGCCATGCGCCATGGTTAGTTTGTTCCAGCGGCCGTCGCTCCACATTTGGTGCATCGGGTTTACCAATTCAATGGCCGAGATGTATTTGTTAAGCAAAAAATCGCTGTAATCGGGTGTACCCACCTGCCCCTGCTTATAATCGTGGCAGTTTTTGTTATTAACGTAGTGTACTGCCCCATCCCGCAGGGTAAACGTTCTTTTAAGCGCATCGGCCGTGCTTAGGCCCTCGGCCAGTTGTACCAATTGCTCAAGGGGCGCTTCACCGTCGTCAAGGGCAATAAAGTCGTAAAACTCAAATACGCGCGGGTCGCTAATGCTGCGCAGCTCAGTATTGGCAAAGCCGCCGCCCATGGCCACTTTAACCTGCGGGTAGTGTTGTTTTATCCACTGCCCGCAACGCAGCGAGGTATACAAGTTGCCGGGAAAGGGCACCGAAATGGCCACCAGCTTGGGTTGCAGCCTTTGCATGTGCCCTTGTAACAGGGTAACCAGTAATTCATCAATAAAAGTATACCCCTGTTGAAGGGCGTTGTACAAGTCGTTAAAGCTGTTGGCAGAGCGGCCAAGTTTCTCCGCATAACGGCTAAAGCCAAAATGGCCGTCCACGCACTCCTGTATAAGGTCGCTCAGGTCTTCCAGGTACATGGTGGCAATATGCTTGGCTTTGTCTTGCATGCCCATGGTGCCAAAAGCCCAGTCAAGGTCGCCCAGTTGGTCAAAACGGCTGGCCTCGGGCAAAAAATCACGTGTACAAATGCGGCGGCCCAGGGTAGGGTTGTGCCCCTGCAAAAAAGTGATTGCGTCGTTAATGGTATCAATATAAACGTCCTGCAAGGCAACCATGCGGGCGGCATTGGCAGATAACGGCAAGTTTTGGCGGTTGATGCGGCCAAACAGTTGCTGTAGCCCCTGTTTGCAAAACAACTGCAAGGTTACCTCCAGGCCCAGGTCGCTTTGGAAGGAGGGGATATGTTTGGTATTGAGAAAGCCCTTTAGGTAGGCCGTTGCCGGGTACGGCGTGTTAAGCTGCGTAAAAGGCGGCGTAATTAAAAACACAGGAACACTCAATAGTAAAAATTTGGGGCAAAATTAGTGTACAATTACCACAAAACCGCCAGCTTGGCGGCCCGGCGTGGCAGGCCAAACACATTATATTTGTTTGTACACAGGTTTTTATTGTAAGAGGCAAAAAACCGTAATGCCTGCGTAGGCAGGCATCTCCTAAAATTAAACCTGCGCGATTTTGGTTAAGCTGCAATACATTCATAATAACCCGGTGAAGGCCAGCCTAGTTGAAAAGCCCGAAGATTATTTGCTTAGCAGCGCGCGTGATTACAGCGGAGCCATAGGCCTGCTGCCCGTTGAACACCCTATGGCGGCTTATGCTTTTGCGGCATTGATATGATTACCTGGGCTAATATTGACGCGAAGGTTGGCCTGCGGGGCGGAGACTGGCGTTTATGTGCCATCCTTAGAGTGCTGCGCGAACGCTGAGGATGGCAACTACATTTTTTTATCTTTGTATAAATGTATGAGTAGCTGGGGAGGATAGCCACCAGTTTTTTTTATCTTTATGGAACACTACGAATAGCGGAGAAAATTTCTCCTTATAGCTCTTTTTTTAAAAAGCTTGCATAATTCAAAAAGATATAGTATTTTACCAAATAATCCTCAAATAGCACCTTTTGAATCTAAAAGAGATTAGATAGAGATAGTCGGGATTTTCAAATATTTTTTTAAAAATTATTACCATTGGGCAAAGAAATAATATAGTGCCAAAGGATGTATAGAACTGCATATTGCAAATTTGAGTAAAGGCCAACTGGATATTTTTAACCAAGAATAAATTGACTAAAAAATCACATTAGGCGAAATATAAACCGAATAACAAAATAAATATATGAAGGTTACATCGGATAGGCTTCTTAACGACATTGAGACGGGGCGAAATACTCTTCAGACAGACAAGTTGGATATGTCTTTTGGGGAAATAATGAGCATGTATGATAAAGGTGAAATAATCATAAATCCAGAATTTCAACGATTATACCGTTGGACTGAATATCAAAAAACGAGATTTATTGAATCTATAATTATTGGAATTCCTATCCCTCCAATTTTTGTAGCCGAAGACAAGGACGGGCGTTGGGAACTAGTTGACGGATTGCAACGACTTTCAACAGTATTTTCATTTTTCGGGATGCTTAAAATACTCCCCGAGAAGAATAATTGGGCTTTGAACGATGGAGATTTAATACAAACTTTGGATAAATATTCTTGTACTGACCTACCGCTTAAAATTCAGCTCAATATCAAGAGGGCGTCATGCCGGATAGAAATAATTAAATGGAATAGTAAATATGACCTAAGATTTGAGTTATTTAACAGATTGAACACAGGTGGTTCCCCATTAACTAATCAAGAAATTAGAAACTCTTTATTTAGGGAAGTTTCGGGGGAGTTTAATGCCTTTCTAAAAAAACTCGGTCAAAATAAAGATTTCATCAAACTCATCAATGTTGGTCAAGAACAGTTGGATGAATTATATCATGAGGAGCTTGTGTTGAGATTCATGTCATTATATAAAATCGCTAACAATGTAAAAAAGAGCATCGCCCAGCATATGACGGACTTCATGCGAGAAGCAGCCGAGAACAAGAAATTTAACTATAATATGTACGAGCAAGTATTTAACAAGACAATTAGTATATTATCACCATTAGGTTCAAGTGCATTTCGAGCAAAGGGGAATACTTTTTCAACTGCAGTGTTCGACACTACTATGATTGGGATTTCCGAAAATATCCATCTTTATGGCGGTGCTAAAATCGATAAAATACGTTCCAAGATTGAGATCATTAAGAGTGACGATAAATATCAGGCAATGACAAGATCGGGCGGGAACAATTCTGTAGAAAGAGTACGCAAAAGATTGGCATTTTCAAAAGAAATTTTCGGCACTTTATGAGCTGCATTCAGGAGATTACAAAAGACATAGATTGGCGAATGGCTGAACTAGGCTCACTTAAAAGCATTCCTTTAAGGTATCAATTATTACCGCATCATCGGGAGATGATCATTAAATATACAGTTCCATCGATATATGCGTTATGGGAAGGATTTGTAAAAACAGCTTTCAGGTGCTACATATTTGAAATTAATTCACTAAAGCTTCTATTCAGTGACATACATATAAATTTAGTTGTACACGCACTTACTTCTATTGATAAATTGCGTCTCGACAATCCTCGAAATTCATTCAAATCAAAAAAAGAGTTTACTGAGCACTATTTGACCGCCATATCAAAGCCTTTTGAAATTGCCGAAGTTATCCCTACACAATCAAATGTTAACTTTCAAGTGATAAATGAAATCCTTTTGCTTTTTAACTTAGAATTATTACCAAAAGACTTTGACAAACCTCTCGGCAGATTAGTGAATTTTCGAAATAGTATAGCGCACGGAGAAATTTTAATTCCAATTAAGCTAAAAGACATAGAATGTTTTACACAGCTGTTAAATGACTTGATGGTAGAAATAGTACTAAGAATCGAAAAGGGTCTTAATACAAATAGCTTTCGGAGATATTTCTGACCGTGCTATCCTTAGAGGGAGCGTAGCACTCTAAGGATAGCGAAGGGGGGTGTTTTCGTTGAAATAATAATCATTGCCGCAGGTCTATTGACTTGAAACTTCGTTAAAGACGGACTTGGTGAAAAACCCGAAAACAGCACGCTGAGCACATCGAGATTACATCTGGGCGGCAAAGGTTGGTTGCACATGACGACAGCCTGTATATTAAGGCCGTGAATATGATATGTAGCTGTCGTGGCCATAGTTGCATACAAACCTGACTTTCATTAGAAATTCGAAGGACTTTTCATAAATCTAAGGGTAAATATTAAAGATTATACCGTATTGTTAACCAAAATTCTTTTTTATCAGTTGCTTATGATCTTTTATTAAAATATTAGGTTTTTGATAATACACTTTATCAAAAAGCCGTATTTTTTCTTCCAATGTCATGTTGACCGAATTTTGGTTAGCGCACCACCATTTGTAAAATTCAACAGGGTTGTTCGAGTAAGGTACTGAAGCTTGGACAGGATAGTTATATCCCTTAAAAGTTATTTTTGTTTTTAAACCCAACGTATTTTTAAAATATTCAGGGTGATGCGCTTTTAATTTAGAGATTAGTAGGTCAAAAATTTCCTTAGAGACCTTTAGTTTTTTTTGTTTCCTTAAGATATCAAGTGCAACCGGGTTCTCAAGAAGCCACTCCGTTATTCGCATCGTCCTGATGCCACTCTCATCATTTATGGTTAATAAGTCTTTTAAATAATACGTTCTGTCTGCGGTTGGGTGAAAAATGTGAATGTTTGAACCATCGTCGTGATCGGTTTGAACTTCGACTTCAATTAAGTCTTTTTTTTTAATGTTTCAATTATATCGACGTTGTTGGCTTCACCACCTTTATATTTTTCAAGTAATGTATCAACGTCAGAGCCTAAGAAGAAGTCCTCAATAAATTCCCAACGATCTGTATTCGAGAAACTTCTTAAAAAGAAATGGTCAAAAATCTGGTTACTTAGGTAATGCCTTTCTAAGGTTTTACTTAGAAGACTATTTGAATAATGTGAATTATTAGAATCACGCTCGATTCTATTTGGATCGTTGATACGGACAAACACCATAGGATTCTCACCGCCTTTTATTTCAAATGTTCCTAACTCCAGCATTTCCAACAAATAGCCAAGACGAACATAGTTAATTGAATTTGCCTCCTTATTAGTTACATATTTTTCAACGGATATGTTGTCAGTACTGCCAAACAAGCTATTTAGAAGATTGAGTAGGCTTGTAAAACTTGCCAGATATTGGGTATTAAAAACTCGATACTCAAAACCATCTATACTTCTTCGCTGTTGCAAAAACGCATTCGGCTCTATTAAACCCGGCTGAGTTAACCGCCCTGAATAGGAGGATAAAATAAACTTGCTTAACTTTTCAGCTTTTTCATTTTCGCCAAGGATATTATTCAGCTTTTCTTGAAATTCATCTCTTTTGAAGAATCCTTCTTCATTTGCAAAAATTGACTGAATATTATTGAGTAAGTTTTGCAACTTATTAAACACAGAATTGAAATTTTCAAGCCGCTCAAATGACATTTTTAACTGCGGGATAAGCTCAATTTTGTCATCTTTAAAAAGATTTCCCGAGTAAAAATCTCTTTTGAGGATTGGGAAACTCTTATTGACAAAATGATCATACCAAAGTTTGTCGAGATCTAACTCAATTATATTGTTGCCATTTCCTGCGGTCAAAAGAACTTTAAATGTATTTCTGTATTTATTTGAAAAGCTATTTAAATTTGGGTCTGATATCCTAGCAAATACTTTTACGAACATTTGTTTAGGCCTGGCGATTATCACATTGAATCTATTTTTTGCCAAATAATCTTTCTCAATCATCATCAACGCTGTTAACACTTTTTGGTCGAGATCAGGCGCATTCTCAAAAATGTGACCGAAATCATCTACAGAAAGAAGTAAATTTCTATTTTTCTTATTTTTCAAATACGACTTATGAATTTTCTTTAGCACTTCTTTTATTTGATATTGTCTGAGGGCAGACATGCCGTGAAGAGCTTTTGTGTAACGCTGGTCTTGTGAGGAGTAATTTAAAGCAGCAAAACCGTTAATTTCCGGTTTTCTCGCGACTCTTCCAATTTCCTGAACATAGTCAGGTAACAATCCGGATGGGGCATGATGATATACAACTTGAATATCCGAAATGTCAATACCCATTCCGAAAGCTTTTGTTGAAATCATTATTTTTTTCCCGCCGCTTTTGAATTGCCTATATGCAAACTCTTTATTCAATGCATCCAAAGAGCCGTGATAGCCAGCTGCTATAATATGTTGGTCAGAATTTACTCGATCAAGAATCTGTCGAATGTGTCTTGTGTATGGCGTATAAACCAGTGTCTTTAATCCTAATTCATTTATATTATTTATAAACTCAACAGTCTGAGTCACCTTACTGGATTCATAGTTTACGGTAAATCTCTCATAATTATTTACGATGAATTCAATATCATTTCGTTTAACCTGTCCAATAAAAATATGAGGGTTATGCATTACAAGGCTGTCAATACTGTCAAAGACCATGTCATTTACACCGCCATAGATAGCGGTTGCTGTAACTGCAACCATAGGGAAACTAAGGTTATGATACTTTCTCATCTTTCTAATGTGGTTGCCTAAAAACCAATAGTCCACTCTAAAATCTCTACCCCAAGTGGTAATTAAATGAGCTTCATCTATTACCAATAACCCCAATCTTCTAGTTCCAATGAAATGCGTTATGTCAAAAGAGAGTAGCAGCTCAGGGGACATATAAAGGATATCTGTCTCCCCACTTTTAGAACTTTCAATAATTCTTTCGCGATCAATAAGGCTTAACTCACTATTGATGTAAGCAACCTTATCAAAATTCCTGTCTTTGATTATTGCATTTACTTGGTCTTTCATCAATGCTATCAATGGCGAGACAACAATTGTTACGTCTCCTCGTTGAGAAACATAGAATGCTGGTAATTGAAATAGTAATGATTTTCCTGCGCCCGTTGGCGCAGTAAGAAATAAATCTCTGCAAGGGTTATTACCTATAGAGTTTTCATATTCCTCAATTATTGTGTCAACAACTAGACCTTGCGAAACTTGTAAAATTTCATTCCCAATATTTGGATTTTTATAAACTGAGATATTTCTAAAAGAGGCATTCTGTCCCCAGAAGTTAATCAAAAGATTTTGGGTTTTTTCATCTACCTTGTAATCCAAGGTAATTGACGATTCTTCAAGTACGAAAAGTGTTCCTCGAAAAGTATGTAATATTGAATTTAACTTCCTTAGAATGTCAAGTATGGCATAGTTTAGTGGTTGTTTATTATAATACTTAACAATCGCCTGTTTATTAAAATTATTTTGCTCAAAGCATTCATTTACGAAGAAATCTAGTGAGTAGGGGTCTGAGCTCACATCAATACATTCTAAACTCTGGTCGCTAGAAAAACTCAATTCCTTCGAGTCTTCGAAAATATCTACAGAATTAAAGGGAGTTACAGGCGTTCTGACAGAATAGAAATATTTTCCATTAATGGCCACCTGTTCAGCTTGATAAATGGGCAAATTATTTGGACGCAGTTCTATATTTTCTTTTTCATCATTTTCAAGATATTCTTTCTTGTCGATAGGGAAAAGTTGTCTAAGGTTATCTTTGAGAATTATTACCCTGTCTATGAAGAAAGAAGGGTCAATGTAGTTTATCAAATAACTGAATTGAGCAAATGACAACAAATGATATTCTTTTACTTGGTTGAGAACCAAAAAAATATTTGTAAACCAGGCTTGGTTAAACAGCAGTTCGTCTTTTTCAAGGCAGAAAGTGTCATTGTCAGCAATCGATGTCTTTATATTCACCAAGTCTAAAAGGTTAGACTGTCCAAGGATTACGAAAATTTGATTTGGCTTGTTGAATTTTAGCTTCTCAATAGTTTTAAGGATCAGTTCCGAATAAAATTGTTTTGTTGTGATCATTTATTTATGTTATTTAAATCGTTAAGGTTGCTTTAAAATTATATTTCCGTATTCATTTGCCAGCTGATATTAGGATCGTTAATTGAGCGCTCACTAAACTTAACGTAAAGGCGGACTTATCTGGAAGTCATAAACAGAGGTCAAATAATATATCAATAATTGCGCAATCATTAATGGCTTATAATACAGCCGACTTTACAATGCCAATGTAGCTTTTTTTTAATAATTTGCTGCATTAGCGTTGCGTCATAAGTCGAACATATTCAATTGGTTATGATTCTGTTCTTTGAAATATTGTAATTGAGTGAGCTGAAACAGTTGATTTATGGGCATTTTTTCGAAAATAGAGATGCTCAAAATCTGTAATATTTCG
>CAIRZB010000025.1 GCA_903882935.1 uncultured Parafilimonas sp.
TGACAATATTTATATGAAACAGGATATTTTTGAATGTATATTATCCAAGAAATGGCAAATGAACAGGCCTCGAAAATACTCAGCAAGCATATTGGAGCCCCTTCAGAGTACCTTGGGGTAGAATCGGGTATCGTTACCATTGTACAAACACGTTGCGGCTCTTCAAGATTACCGGGAAAAGTACTGATGCCGTTGGCTGGCAAACCCTTGTTTGTGCGGCAGGTGGAGCGTGTTAAAGCGGCCCAATTGTCGGGTAATGTGGTGGTTGCCACCACTACCGAGGCTGTGGACGACCCAATAGCAGAAATTTGCGCACAGGAAGGGCTGGAATGTTTCAGAGGCCACCCCTTTGACCTTTTAGACAGGCACTACTGGGCTGCCCTGCAATACAATGCCAAGGTTGTGCTTAAAATACCCAGCGACTGCCCTTTAATTGACCCCCAGATTATTGACAAGGTAATAGCCCATTATTTAAACAACCAACACAAATTTGATTTTGTAAGTAACCTGCACCCCGCAACATACCCCGACGGCAATGATGTTGAAATAATGGGTATGGCTGTACTGGAGGATGCCTGGAAACATGCTACTAAAAATTTTGAGCGGGAACATACCACACCATACTTTTGGGAGAACCCTGAAAAATTTAGGATAGGTAATGTTACGATGGAAGGTGGGTTGGATTATAGCATGTTACACCGCTGGACGATAGATTACAAGGAAGATTACCTTTTTATTAAAGCGGTTTTTGAGGAACTGTATCCGCTTAATCCTTTATTTTCGTGTTTTGATATTATAGATTTGTTGGAGAAACGCAGTGATATTTACCAGATTAACCACCAATTAGCAGGGGTAAATTGGTACAGAAACCACTTAGATGAACTGAAAACCGTTTCTGCCGCGCAAACAAAAATACCCGGACAGGCATTATGACACAGAATAAGTTAGCATCGCTTCAGTCAACGGCATTAAAAGTTAGGGAACATATTATTGGCATGTCAACAGGCGGCGGCTGTTTTATCGGCGCATCGCTATCGTGCGTTGAGCTGGTGGTGTACCTATATAGTGAGTTTTTAAATGTTGACGTTGATAACATAAAAAGCCCTGACAGGGACTACCTCTTCCTATCCAAAGGGCACGATGTGCCAGCATTATACAGCACGCTGGGCGAATTGGGCTTTATTGACCTTGCAAGGTTAAAAAACCATTTGCTTACCAACGATTCTATCTACTGGCACCCTAACAGGAATGTTGCTGGGGTTGAATTTCATTCGGGCTCGCTGGGCCACCTGCCCTCGGTGGCCGCCGGTGTGGCACTGGATTGCAAATTAAAAGGCGAGCCTAACCAAATAGTGGTAATAACGGGGGATGGCGAATTAAACGAAGGCACCGTTTGGGAAACCATATTGGTGGCAAATGCCTATAAACTTAACAACCTTACCATTATTGTTGACCGTAACCAGTTTCAGGCCAATATACGCACAGAAGACCTTATACCCCTAGAGCCTTTGGTAGATAAATTTAAAGCGTTTGGCTGCGAGGTGCAACGCATAAACGGGCACGACTTTACCGCCATACACAACGCATTAAAGGGTATACCCTACAGTGACAACAAGGTGAATGTAATTATTGCCGATACCGTTAGGGGTAGAGGCCTGCCCAGCATAGAAGCAAGGGCCGACAGGTGGTTTTGCACCTTTACCGAGGATGAAACCAAGCAGCTGCTTGAAGAGCTGCACGGCCATGCATACGCCATTATTGAATCAGAAACTTTAATAGTACGATAGATGGGTTATGAAGAACTGCTGTTGCAAACAGCGCAGGATGATGAACGCATAATTGTAATGACCGCCGAAAACCGGGCTTTGGTGCGCAACATGCCCAAAAACCTTGGCAGCCGTTTTATTGACACTGGCATAACCGAGCAAACCATGATAGGCATGGCCGCTGGTTTTGCGCTACGCGGCCGCGTGCCAGTAGTGCATGCATTGGCGCCGTTTTTAACCATGCGGGCTTTTGAGTTTATACGTACCGATGTGGGCATTGCCCATTTGCCTGTTAAGCTAAGCGGGTTTATACCAGGCTTTTTAAGCGATGGCAACGGCCCCACACACCAAGCAATTGAGGATGTTTCCATTATGCGGGGTATACCTGGCATGGAAGTTTACTGCCCTGCAGATGAAGACGATCTGGTTAAAATGCTGCCTGCCATTTGGGCAAATCCCAACCCTGCATATGTGCGCATAAACCATAAAAAAGGCAATTATACCCATGCGCCTTTTGAACCTGGCAAGGCCGAAGTGATAACCCAAGGCAAGCATATTACTTTTTTAGTGTACGGCATGCTGTTGGATAATGTGTTGGCTGCCCAAAAAATATTGGAGGCTGACGGTGGTGTGGAAGGGTTATCGGTGGGTGTGGTTAACATGCGAACGCTTAAGCCGGTGGATGAGGAAGTAATTATAAATTGCGTGCGGAACAGCGAGGTGCTGGTGGTGGTGGAAGACCATTTTGCCACCGGTGGCCTTTACACCATTGTGGCCGAAACACTGCTTAAACACAAGCTTACCGCATCGGTACTGTCATTAGCGTTAAACAAATGGTTTAAGCCAGGCATGCTGAACGAAGTGTTAGCGTTTGAAGGCTTTACGGCAGAAAAAATAGCCCACAAAACAAGGGCGTTTTACAGTAACGAAGCGGCCGGTAACGGAGTTTTGTAAACAAACCAAGCCTGTGCCGGTAAACAAAAAACAAATTTTTCCTTTTTTGGGGAGTTAAGAAATAAACGAATTAAGTATATGCCAAATAAGATTGCTTTTAACGAAGATTACCCGGTTATAACGGAGAGTAACAAGTTGTACGAGCGTGCTGTGCAAATAATGACACCAGTTACCCAAACCTTGGCCAAGGGGCCGGGCCAATACATAAACGGTGTTGCCCCTAAATATGTTAAACGCGGATTGGCTGCGCACGTTTGGGATGTTGACGGAAACGAATACATAGATTACAATATGGCTATCGGGCCGCTTTCCTTAGGCTACTGCTACCCTAAGGTAGATGAAGCCATAAAGGCACAGTTGCAAGATGGCATAACCTTTTCTCTTATGCACGAGTTAGAGGTTACGCTGGCGAGCCTGATACACAAAATCATACCCAATGCTGAGGCGATACGCATTAGTAAAACTGGTGCTGATGTTACCAGTGCTGCTGTTAGGGTGGCGAGGGCCTTTACCGGTAGAAAAAAGATATTGTGTTGCGGCTACCATGGCTGGCACGATTGGTACATTTCTGTAACAAGCCGCAACAGCGGTATACCAGAGGAAATACAAGCCCTATCAGCCACCATCGACTTTAATAATATACAGTCGGTAAAAGACGCTTTGGATGCAGATACTGCGGCCGTTATATTGGAGCCGTTTGTTTTTGAGGCCCCCAAGGATAATTTTTTACAAGAGTTGAAGGCGGTTTGTGAAGCCAACGGCACATTATTGATATTTGATGAAATGTGGACGGGTTTCCGCATTGCCATTGGCGGCGCGCAGGAGTATTTTGGGGTAAAACCAGATTTGGCTTGTTATTCAAAAGCATTCGCCAACGGTATGCCTATTTCGCTGCTCACTGGCAGAAAAGACGTGATGAGCCTGTTTAACGAGGATGTGTTTTTCTTTACCACTTTTGGTGGGGAAGCCCTTTCCCTAGCGGCCGCAGTGGCCACTATTGAGGAAATGATTGACAAAAATGTACCCGCATATCTTGCAGAAAAAGGTGCGTTGTTGAAGAACGGTTACAATGCTATTGCCGAAGAACTTGGCATAAGCCATTATACCAAGTGTGTGGGCTATGATTGCCGCTCCCTCATCACCTTTGATGCGTCTGCGGGTAACCCGTTGGAAGTTAAATCGTTCGTTCAGCAGGAGTTGATTAAGAAAGGCATCTTATGGTCTGGTTTCCATAACATGAGTTTCAGCCATACTGACGAAGACATTGCATATACCCTAAAAGCCTACAGGGCTGTTTTAACATTGCTGAAAGACGCAGTAGATAAAAAAGAGGTAACCAGCCTGCTTAGGGGCAAACCTGTAGAGGCAGTATTTAGAAAGGTAAGCAACTTTAACACAAAGCCGGTTGTGAAGCCATAGGCACTGTTGTTACGCCTACAATATGCGTCAAAAGATGTTGAACGTCCAGTTCGGGCTGGGTTATACTTTGGTATAACGAATTATCAGGAACTTGTTTTTGTGGGTAGCCAAGGTATACAGCCTTTTTTCAACAACCTCAAACATTCAACCTAAGGAATAGATATGAGTGCTTTTTCTCTTGAAAATAAAACCGCTATTATAACAGGGGCCTGCGGCTTGCTGGGCAAGCAACATTGCGCCGCATTGGCGGAAGCGGGTGCCAATGTAGTAGTTGCCGATGTTAATGAAGAGGCTTGTAGAGCAGTTGCTGCTGCGTTGGGTGCAAACCATTTTGCAGTGGGTTTTGATGTTACCAGCGCCGATTCAATCGAAAACGCCAAACAACGCATTTTGGAAAGGTATGGCCGTATTGATGTATTGGTAAACAATGCAGCCATTAACGATATGTTTGAAAACCCTGCATTGGCCGGTACACAAAGCATGTTTGAGAACTACCCACTGGAAATGTGGGATAAATCGTGGAGGGTAAACGTTAGTGGTGTGTTTCTTTGCTCGCAGATATTCGGCAAGGTAATGGCAGACAATGGCGGGGGTAGCATCATAAACATTGCCTCTACCTATGGCATTGTTGCACCCGACCAAACGATTTATCAAAACGAGGCGGGCGAACAAACCTTCTTTAAATCGCCATCATACCCGGTAACTAAATCAGCGGTAATTGGTTTTACTAAGTTTTTGGCTTCGTACTGGGGCGTTAAAAACATACGGGTTAATACCCTATCGCCGGGCGGTGTCGAAAATAGCCAGGACGAGTTTTTCAAACAAAATTATTCCAACAAAACCTTGTTGAAGCGCATGGCATCCCCTACCGACTATAAGGGGGCCATCGTGTTTTTGGCAAGCGATGCATCTGCCTATATGACAGGTGCAAACCTTGTTGTAGACGGTGGCTGGACCGCCATATAAATTACGCAGCATGCACAACAGCGCATTACAAGAAAAAGCACGCAGAATAAAAATACTGTTTACCGACAATGACGGGGTTTTAACAGATAACGGGGTTTATTATGGGGAGAGTGGCGAGGTGTTGAAGCGGTTTTCCATTCGCGACGGGATGGGGGTGGAGCGCTTGAAAAAGCTTTGTGGCATTAGCACCGGTATAATAACCGGTGAAACATCGCCCTCTGTAAAAAAACGTGCAGAAAAGTTGGCGATAGCCGACCTGCATTTGGGCATAAAAGATAAAGTTGGCCTGTTGAATGATATTTTGCAGCAAAAGGGCATAACTG
Source organism: uncultured Parafilimonas sp. (assembly GCA_903882935.1). Classification (GTDB taxonomy): domain Bacteria; phylum Bacteroidota; class Bacteroidia; order Chitinophagales; family Chitinophagaceae; genus JABDFW01. The sequence goes on from CAIRZB010000025.1 coordinate 5,429, forward strand.
CAGATGAAATAGCCTACATAGGCGATGATGTGAACGACCAGCAAATTATAGAAAAGATAGGATTTTCCGCCTGCCCGGCTGATGCCATGCCGCAAGTACTTGCGGTGGTTGACTATATTTGCCAAAATAAAGGCGGCTACGGTGCCTTTAGGGAGTTTGCAGAGCTAATTATAGCATTAAACATCCCTTAGCATAAATAAACCAACTTAAGCACGCTGCTGGGTTGGGGTTGCTAGAAATTAGATTTTTTTTCTGATTGCTAAACATATTTAAAATTGAACCGGTATGAAAAAAATACAGATAAAAGAGAACAGGAGCATTGGCGTGGGAGAACCAGTATATATTATTGCCGAAATCGGTATTAATCATAACGGCTCTCTTGAAATTGCTAAAAAACTGATTGACGAAGCCGCCACCGCAGGTTGCGATGCGGTAAAGTTTCAAAAACGTACGCCCGAGCTTTGTACCCCAAAAGACCAGTGGCATATTATGCGCGAAACTCCATGGGGCCAAATGAGTTATATTGACTACCGCCACAAAGTAGAGTTTGGCTTTGAAGACTATGCTGAAATTGACCGTTACAGCAAAGAAAAAGGCATTGATTGGTTTGTAAGCTGTTGGGACGAGGAAGCTGTTGATTTTATTGAGCAGTTTAACCCCGTGTTGTACAAATTTGCATCTGCCTCATTAACCGACCATGGCTTGATTGAGAAAGTAAAAAGCCTTAACAAGCCCTATATACTTTCAACAGGTATGAGTACCATGGTTGAAATTGAACAAGCAGTGGATAAATTTGGCACCGATAACTTGCTTATAGCACATTCTACTTCGGCTTACCCGTGCCAACCAAGAGAGCTTAATCTGAGGATGATTAATACCTTGGGTGCTTTATACCCTGAAACCCCCATAGGTTACTCCGGCCACGAAACAGGGTTAGCTACCACGGTGGCGGCAGTTGCTATGGGTGCTACGTTTGTGGAAAGGCATTTTACCTTAGACAGGGCCATGTGGGGAAGCGACCAAGCAGCCTCCGTTGAGCCACAAGGTATGCAGCGCTTGGTTAGAGACTTAAGGGATATAGACCTTGCGTTGGGTGACGGCGTTAAAAAAGTATACGACAGCGAACTTGGGGCCATGAAAAGGCTTAGAAGAATAGTTACACCAGTAAACAGCTGATTATAGTTATGGGCAACATTGTATATTATACTACGTCTATCTTGGTGTTAAGTGTATTTGTTTTTATTTTTTTGGAGCGTAAATACCCTTACCGTAAAGGCCTTAAGGTTTTCCGGGAGGGGTTTTGGGTAGACCTGATATGGTATACTTTTGTACAGAGTTACTTTTTGCAGATTATAATATTTGCATGGATATTGTACCCGTTGAGGCAGCATTATTTGGCAAACTTTAATTTTGTTACCAATTGGCCAATTGTTTGGCAGGTGTTGTTTTTTTTGGTTACCCACGATTTATATATCTATTGGTTTCACCGTTGGCAGCACCACTCTAAAATACTATGGAAAACCCATGAGGCACACCACAGTAACAAAGAGGTTGATTGGCTGGCCGGTACGCGTAGCCACAGTGTGGAAATTTTAATAAACCAAACGATAGAATACGCACCCATCATTTTATTGGGCGCAAACCCTATAGTAATACCAATTAAAGCCTTAATTGATGCCGTTTGGGGTATGTACATACACTCCAACATTGATATTAAAAGTGGTAAACTGCAATACATAATCAACGGGCCCGAAATGCACCAATGGCACCATGCCGACCAGCGGGAAGTTTTTTATGCCAACTACGGCACCAAGTTTGCGATATGGGATTGGATGTTTGGCACAGCCTACCTGCCTAACAAAAAGCCCATGCGGTTTGGGTTGTACTATAAATTTCCCAAAGACTATTTTTTGCAGCACTTATATATGTTTAAAAAGGTAGATGAAGACAAGCTGTTGGAGATTAAAACGTTTAAGGCTTATTATGATTTAAGGCCGAAATTGTTTAAGTTTTTAGGCCTTATAAAAGAGGGGCAAACGTTTAGTGCCGAGGAGCATGTTATGGAACAGCAACCTCACCAAGCCTTGGCAGAAGAATTAAAATAACCATTATGGCTTGGATATACCTTTTTATTGCATCGTTGTGTGAAATTGTTTGGACGTTTTGTGTAAAATTTTTGAGTTTTAAAGATATCGGTACTATTAAATGGCTCAACTTTTTTGATGAGCCGGCTAAAAACCTATTAATATTGGCACCACTTGGCGGCTACTTGGCCTTTGGGGGTGCCAATATTGCCTTCTTTTCTATCGCCATTAAGCAAATACCCGCTTCTACAGCCATGGCGGTGTGGTTGGGTACTGCTTTGATTGGTGTAAAATTGGTAGATATATTTGTGTTTAAGCAGCCTTACAATATTCAACAGTTTGTTTTTTTTGGGTTGATATTAATTGGGGTAATCGGGTTGAAGAGGGATAGTGCGGTGTAAATATTGAAATAAGTGATGGGTAATATAAAAGGCCTGTGTTTGCATAAAAGCGTACACAGGCCTTTGTTCATCAGTATATCCAATCTGTAGAATCTTCTGTTTTATCTAATGCATCGCGTCTGCCATGCTTACCTTGCTTTCCTTCTTGCCTTTTACCACCAGCACAATGGGCACACAAATTAAGAACATGATACCCAAAAACAGGAACACATCCATGTACGATAGTACTGCTGCTTGTTTGCTAACGCCGTAGTCAAGTATAGTATAGGCCTTTTGTAACGAGTTGTCGGGTGTAAAACCCTTGGCCATAAAGCTGCGCTGAAGGCCGATAACCCTGTTTTGAACATATGGGTTGTTAACGTCCATGTGGCTAACCAAGCTGTTGCGGTGCACCTGCACCTGCGATGCCATGTAGGTGGTAATAAGCGCTATGCCAAACGAGCCGCCCAGTTGGCGCATCATACCCGTAAATGCCGCACCCTGCCCTATTTGCTGGCCTTTAAGTGTTGATAACGACAGCATGGTGATGGGTATGAATAAGAAGCCCATCCCTACCCCGCGCACGATCAGCATCCAGAAAAAGTCGTCTTTGCCGGTATCTGGTGTCATTATTTTAAAGCCCCAATACGTAAACGCAAAAAAGATTATCATGCCCAAGGCCACCATATATTGGTGCGGTGCACCTTTTTGCAGTAACTGGCCAATCATAGGCATCATAAACGCCGTGGTTAGGGCGGCAGGCACCATTAGCATACCGGCTTGCTGCGCCGTCCAACCCAGGGTGGTTTGCGTATACAACGGTATAATAAAAGTAGAGCCATACAGCCCAAAGCCCATGATGAAGGATAGGATGGTACCCACCCTAAGGTTGCCGTTTTTAAGTACCCTTAGTTCCACTATTGGGTTTCGGAAATTTAGCTGCCGCCAAATGAAAAAGAAAAACCCAAAAAACGACATGATTGTTAATGTTAATATGGTTTTGCTGTTAAACCAGTCGTCATCTTGCCCTTTTTCCAATACGTACTGTAGTGAACCTACGGCAACTGCCAACAGTGCTATGCCAATCCAGTCAACATCACGGGCGGCACTTTTTTCACCATACTTGGGGCTTCTCACGAAAATAAGGGTTAGTAATGCAGCCGCGATGCCGATTGGGATGTTTATATAAAATATTAACGGCCAAGAAAAGTGGTCAACTATGTACCCACCCAATGGTGGCCCTAATGTTGGGCCCACAATAACCCCCATGCCGTAAATAGCCTGTGCCATACCGCGTTTTTCAACTGGGTAACTTTCTGTGATGATGGTTTGGGAGGTAACCAATAAGGCACCCCCGCCCACGCCTTGTAAAAACCTAAACGCTACCAGCTCCCATATGCCATGTGAGTTGCCACATAAAAATGAGCAAACTGTAAATATGATGATGGAGGCCGCAAAATAATTACGGCGGCCAAACTGCCGGGCCAGCCAGCTTGTCATCGGTATTATAATAACGTTGCCGATGGCATATGCGGTTATTACCCAAGCTACTTCGGTGGTGCTTACACCCAGTGAGCCTTTCATATTTGGAAGCGCCACGTTTACAATGGTGGTGTCTACTATTTCAAGCAGGGCGCACATAATGGCGGTAATCGTAATAATTACCCGCCTAGCCCCATATTCAACCAACGAGTTTTGCTGTACCATAAAACCCCTCCCTTCCCCTAAACGGGAAGCTTTAACATCGTAAATAATTTTGTTTCGTTGCAATATTTCTGGCGCATAAAATATATTTACTATCCGTTGTTATAAAAGCAACTGCACTTCTCATCAAATCCCCAAACCCAAAGCTGTTTTGTTATATAAGCAGGCTTGCGGTTCCGCATTTGGGTGCGGCGGGGGTTTTCTAATTAATATGCACGTTTGCAACTACATTCATGCCCGGGCGCAATTGCTTAAGCAAGCTATCTGCCTGGTTGTCAAATTCAATTTTAACCGGCAGTCTTTGCACCACTTTTACAAAGTTGCCGCTTGAGTTGTCTGGAGGCAGCAAAGCAAACCTGGCGCCGGTGGCCGCTGCGAAAGATGTAAGCTTGGCTTTAAACTCGTGGCCAGAAAACGCATCAACAGTAACGGTAACTTCCTGCCCAACTTTCATGCGGTCAAACTGTGTTTCCTTAAAATTAGCCACTACCCAAAGCTCATCGTTTAACACAATACTAAAATATGATTGGCCTGTGGTTACAAACTGGCCTGGCTGAACGTTTACTTTTGATACAAGCCCATCCTCAGGCGCGGTTATAACGGTATAGGAAAGGTTAAGCTTTGCCTCATCCACATCAACCTGCCGCTGTTTTATAGTGGCGCTTGCAACGGCCACCTGTTGGGAGGTTGCATTGCTTTGCGATTTAACGGCCGTGGTTTGGTTGGCTGCTTGTTTGCGCTGCTCAACCATAACTTGCAATTGGCGCTCGGCGGTTTGCTTTGCGGCCAATGCCTGCTCGTACTGCTGCTGGGTTATGGAATGGTCTTTTATAAGGTTGGCATAACGCTCATAGTCCTGCGTGGTGCGCCAAACATTTACTTTGGCGGTTTCAATTTGCGCGTCAATAGTGGCCACGTTGGCTTGGTAGGTGGCTATGTTAACTTGTGATGCGCTGGTAGTAGCCTCGGCTGCGCCAAGGCTGCTTTGTGCGGTTGCCAATGCGGCTTGGGCTTGTTCAACCTTTAATGCATAATCCCGGTTGTCTAACACTATCAAGGTATCGCCTTTTTTAACCCTTTGGTTGTCTTTTACCCTAACTTCTAATACATAACCTGATACACGTGGTATAACCGGGCTTATGTTAGCCTCAATTTGGGCATCGTCTGTTTCTTCGTGGTGCTGCCCATATGTGTATTTGTTGTAGCCAAACCATCCCCCGCCTATTACCAATACGGCCAGTACGATAAGGAAGGTTTTATTGGTTTTTTTTGCTGGTGCTTCTGGTGTTTGTGTATTCTCTGCCATAAAAAATATTTTTAATCTTTGGTAATATGTGGTTTTAGTTGTTTGTTGGTTTGTCAGTTAAAATACCTGCCGCTTGCATAAGGCGGTTATAGGCCAATACGGCGTCTGCCTTGGCAAATGCATAATTTAGTTTGGCTTGCAGTTGGGCCACATCTGCATCCAGCAAATCAGTAGTGGTGGCCAAGGTATTGGTATACTTGTTTTTGGTAATCTTATAGTTTTCCTGCGCCTCGTCAATCGCCTTTACGTATACATCTATCTTTTTTAGGCTCAGCAGGTAAGTTTGGTAAGCTTGGTTAACCTGGTAGCGCATGTTGTCGCCCAACAGGCCCTCACTGGCCACCAACTGGTTTTCCTGTGCTTTGGCTTCGGCTAGCTTTGCCTTGGTTTTCCAAATGGAAGACAGGCTGTACTTAACACCCACCCCGGCATTTACCGCATTGGTTACGCTGAGAAACCCCGGCACGTCAAGTGCAATATAGCCACCGCTTAATGATATTGAAGGGTAATAGTCGGCGTTGATAGTTTTAATGTTAACACCTGCAGCTTTTTTGCGTAACAATAGTGCCTGCATGTCTTTACGGTTTTGAAAGCCCTGCTGCTCGTAATCGTCAATTGACTTTAGGTCAACTGGCGAAACAATGCTGCCACTGTCAGTAGCAAGTTCGGTTGCCTCTGGCAAACCCAGCAGCAAATCCATATTCACATTTGCCAACTTCCAGTTGCTCTCTGCATCAAGCAAAGAAAGTTCAACATTGGATGTTTGCAGTTGTACCTTTAATAAGTCGTTCCTTGCCACAACGCCGTTTTTCTCCAAGTTTATAAAATCGTTTTCGCGCTGGCGGCTTTGTTCAAGGTTTTCTTTCACAAGGTCAACTGCGGCTTTGGCTTTGTATAGGTTAATGTAGGCACCAATAATATTTATCATCACGTCCCCACGGTCGTGGGCAGAATCGAATTTTGAAGCCTGCAATAGATATTTGGCCGATTCAATGCCGTACTTAACCTTGCCACCGGAGTATATGTTGTACGATGCGTTTAAAATGCCGTACATGGCCTGCGATACCGATGGTGTACCGCCGCCACCAGAACTGCTGCTTGTTTTAAGGCTTACATTGGGGCTGTTTACGCGCAGGTACGACCCGCTAACGCTAACATCGGGCAGGCGCTTGTCGTACGATTCCTGCAACATGGCAGTTGCCTGGTCAATTTTGGCTTGGCTGCTCTTTAACAGTTTGCTGTTTTTCAGGCCCAGCTCCACGGCCTCATTAAGCGTTATGGCCCTTTTTTCCTGCGCTAGCAGTGTCTGCACGGTTAAAGTGCAGCAGCAGGCAAGGGCAATGGCGGTTAGTATTAATTTATGCTTCATAAGTCAATATTGCTTTAAACAAGGTTTTTATGTGAATACTCAATTTACGTTTTACCAGGGTTGCAAACTCGGCATCGGGCATGTCCTGTAGGTTGTGCGCATCCTTATAATAGTCTAAGCTAACCATCGTTTGTGCAACCGTGCCAATCATCGTGTTAAGCATCATTACCACATCCACTTTCTTTTTAAATACCTCTTTTTTCTGGCCGTCTTTTATCAGTTCGGTAATAATGGCAATGTTTCGTTTTTTGTAATTGTTCACAATCTCAATAATCATGGGGTTTTTATTGAGAATTTGCTCGCAAAACAAAATGCGGTAAAATTTTTGCCTGTCCATTACCCGTTCAATATGGTCATCTATCAAAACATTTACTTTTTGCAGCGGCCCCATCAGGTTATCTTTCAGTAGGGTTTCCACGCGCATTATTATATGGCCCATTCGGTATTCAAAAAGCGCCTCCATCAGTTTTTCTTTGGAACGGAAATAGTACGATATCATAGATACATTTACCCCCGCCTCGTCTGCTATGTCCCTCACCGAGGTGCCGTCAAATCCCTTTAAGGCAAAAAGCTCCTCGGCGGTTTTAAGTATCTGAAATTGCTTGTCTGTGTAATTTATCATAACCAGTGGACCAATGAAAACACAAAACTAAACAAACGTTTAATTAAAACAAGTATTTGTTTAATTTATTTTAAAAATTTTAGGATGCCATGTTTTTTACTGGTTTAATTTTTAGGCCAAATGGGGTATGGGTTTTAAAAAGTTTAGCGCTGGTATACTTTTGCCACCCGGTAAAAAAATAGCTTTGTTTAACAGTTTTGTTACAATTTTTAGTGTTTATATTTAAAACGTAAAAATTTAGCATGAGTAACGATGTGATACTGCAAATTAGCAACCGCATTAAGCAAAAGCGCAAGGAAGGCAAGATAACCTTGCAGCAGCTTGCCGAATATGTGGGTGTGACCAAGGGCCTAATTTCGCAGATTGAAAACAGCCGGACGATACCGTCTCTAACGGTTTTGTTGAGTATTATTAAAGCTTTGAATGTAGACCTGAATGATTTTTTTGAGAATCTCGACGTGTCAGACAGTAAGGAACCTGTGGTAATTAAGGCCAGCCAGCACCATATAGTAGAGAAGGAATACACCAACGGCATATATTATTACCGTATAACATCATTTAAGCATCAGGGCAAACTGGTGGACGTGGTGTTGCACAAGCAGGAAAAAAATGCCAAAAAGGGCTATGTTTCAACCCAGGCCCATGAGCTTAATTATATGCTGAAGGGCAAAGCGCAGTACACCATTGAGGGCAAAAAGTATGATTTGGAGCCTGGGGACACGTTTTATTACGATGCCCGTAAGCCGCACCTTACCAAATGCACCAGCGACGAGCCTTATGAAATGTTGGTATTGTATTTTTTTGATGAGGAATAGCCCTTTTTTTGCACAGCAGTTATTTAACAAGTAATTCAAATCCACGCACTAAGGTTTTAATATTAATGTATAGTTACGCTAAATTTAATTTATTGTTAACTACATAAAGTATACAATTACTTAACTTTTAGTTAATTTAACATTCTCTTAAGTGGAGGCGTTTGTGAATAGTTTTGCCGTCTAAAACTAACTATTCATGAAGCAGCAATTTACTTCAATTCTAAGGGTTTGTACGCTTACTGCGGCAGCCTTTTTCTTTGTTGTGCTGTTGCACGCACAGGGTTTGTTTTTGGTTAAAGGGCGCGTAACAGATGCCACGACCAAGCTTCCCGTAGTTGCGGCAACCATTTCCAGCAAAGGTTCTTCCAAAAACGTTGTCTCTGATTTTGATGGTAACTTTACCATACAAACACAGAAAGGCGATGTTTTAACCATCAGCTATGTTGGGTACAAAAACCTTACAGCTACTGTTGCCAACCAAGATTTTTTGGAATTGGCTATCACACCGTCCGCAGGCAACCTTACTGACGTTGTTGTAACTGCAACAGGTATTAAAAAAGAATCTAAAAGGTTGGGTTATGCCGTTCAAACGGTTGATGCATCAGCCTTTACCCAAGCTAGGGAGGCTGACCCGATAAACTCATTAAAGGGTAATGCGGCTGGCTTGGCAATTAATATCAATTCAGAGATTGGCCACTCACCTGATGTAATCATCCGTGGTGAAAATAGTTCAAACGACAGGCCTTTGTTTGTGGTTGACGGTGTTTCTATAAGCTCCGACACTTACAACATTAACCCTGACGATATCGAAACATTTACTGTTCTTAAAGGGCCAAATGCCGCAGCGCTTTATGGTTTCCAAGGTAAAAACGGTGCCATCATCATTTCTACCAAAAAAGGTACTAAGGATAAAAGGGGTTTGGCTGTTGGCTTTAACTCAAGCACACAGTTTAACAAAGGTTTTATTGCTTTACCTAAGTACCAAGATACATACGGCCCTGGCGACAACGGCCAATATGCTTACGGCGGCGGTGGTTCTGGCCCAGGTTCATACTTTGGCAGCGGCGCAGTTGGCGTTGGTAACAACGACTATGACTACGACGTTTGGGGCCCGCAATTCAGGGGCCAATTATTGCCTCAATATGATGGTGCCTACGACCCAACCCAAACGTATACCACAACTTATGCTGACGGTAGCACCTACAAAGGCCACGTTAAGCCAACATCTTGGGTAGCAAGGGGCAAGGATAACCTAAAAAACTTTTTGCAAACCGGCATACTTTCTTCAAACAGTGTTTCTGTTAGTTCATCTACAGAAAAAACTGACATGCGTTTTTCTGTTGGTAACACTTACCAACAAGGCATTGTGCCAAACACGCAGTTGAACAACGGTAACTTTACTTCAAGCATCATACACAGGTTCAACGACAAATTGTCTTTCACCAGCTATATCAACTACAGCAGGCAGTCTACGCCTAACGTACCAGACGTTAACTATGGCCCTAACAGTATCATTTACAACATTATTATATGGGGTGGTGCAGACTGGGCAATTAACGACATGAAGAATTACTGGCAGCCTGGTAAAGTGGGCATACAGCAGAAATACGAAGAGTATTATAGGTACAACAACCCTTATTTCATGAGCTACGAATGGTTAAGGGGCCACTACCAAAATAACGAATACGGCTATATTTCGTTGAACTACAAAGCCAACAAAAATTTGGACTTCCAGTTCAGGCCAAGTATGACCGCTTATGACATGTTGAACTCGGAAAAATTACCTTACTCTGCCACCGTATACGGAAGGCCCTTGCACATGGGTGATTACAGAGAAGACAGAAGGTCTTTATTTGAATCGAATGTAGATGCACAAGTTAGGTATCACAAAAACTCATTGTTGGGTTTCTTAGATTTCCAAGCTTTGGGCGGCGGTACTGTTAGGAGTTTTAAATTTAACTCAGACTTTACTTCTACCAACTACCTTAACGTGCCTGGTATCTATTCTTTTTCAAACTCTTTAAACCCGTTAACGGGTAGCAGCTTCCATTCAGACATGAAAGTGCTGAGTGCCTACTATTCAGTTGACCTTGGGTACAAAACCTATTTGTCTGCCAACGTTACCGGCCGTGTTGATAAATCTTCTGCCCTGCCAGCCAACGGCGACAGCTATTTTTACCCATCTTTTAACGTAGCATCAGTAGTTACTGATTATATTAAGTTGCCTTCTGTAATCTCTTACTTAAAAATTAGGGGTTCTTACGCAGAAAGTAAGAGCGGTGGTACCAACGCTTTCTTTTCTCCGAATGTAAATTCTACACCTGCGGGCGGCTATGGTTATACATGGGCTTCTCCTTATGGCGGCCCTAGCTACAGGTTCTCTCAGCCTTACAGCTTAAACCCGACCTATACCAGCCAGAACAGTGCTGTTTATAGCGACCAAACGCTTAGTAGCACTATACAAACTGAAGATAGGCAAGCCACTGAGTTTGGTGTTGATATCCGTTTGTTCAATAACAAACTGGGCTTGGATGTTACCCACTACCATTACAAAAATACTGGTATTGTTAACAAGGGTACCTCTGATGCCTCTGGCTATTCATCTTACCTTACCAACGGTAACGTGTATTCAAATGATGGTTGGGAAGCTGTGTTAACTGCACATCCTCTACAGAGCAAATCGGGTTTGAATTGGACTGTTATAGCCAACTTCTCTACTTATGTGAGGAAATGGGTTAATGATGCAAACCCAGATAATTACTCAAAGAACGGCGAAAGGGTTGATTTGGTTTACGGCAATGCTTTTGTAAGAACGCCAGACGGTAAAATGGTTATTGACCCAGCATCTGGTGTTTATACCCGTTTTTCTGACTTAGGTGTTTCGGCTAAGAAAATATTTGGCCATGCAGACCCAGACTTTCAATGGGGTGTTGTAAACACGTTTACTTACAAAGACTTTGGCCTTCGGTTCCAATTTGACGGTATGGTTGGTGGTGTATTAGAAGACTATGTTCGTAAAAAGACTTTGCAAGGTGGCCGCCATATAGAAAGTGCGGTTGGTGCTTTGGGTGTTGCTAGGCCTTCTGACGAAGCAAACTTGGCTGCTTACACAGGCGATGGTGTTAACTTAACTGGTGCGCCAATTATGCTTGACCCTATAACTGGTGTAATAACCAACTACAAGAGTCTTACTGTTACACAAAACAGCACAAAAAGCCAGGTACAGCCGTTCGTAACTAGAGAAGCTAGCATACCAGACTTAGACATCATCAAGAAGACTTATGTAAAATTGAGGGAAGTAGCCATTACGTACAATTTACCCGAGAAGATGTTTGGTTCAAACTCTTTCATCCGTAAGGCCACCGTTTCGTTGGTTGGCAGAAACCTACTGTACTTCTTCCCTAATAAGTACAAAGATGTTGACGTAGACCAATACACGCAAGACGGTGGTTCGGGGCTTCAAACGCCAACTACGCGCAGCTATGGTGTTAACATCAATCTTTCTTTCTAAACTCCATCAAAGTAAACAAAAATGAAAAATTTCAAATCCATATTAACAATTGTTCTTGGGGTCATCCTTTTGGCCTCCTGCAACAAAAAGATAACGGAGTACAGGACAGACCCCAACAATCCGACCAGCGTACCCCCCAGCTTGATATTAGGGACCGTGCTTATTGATATGGCCGGCAACGGCGGCGCAGGCTCATTGGGCGGTATCAATTCATGGGATAACGTGCATACGTGGAACCAGTACCACTGCCAGAACTATGACTACTACGGAAACAACATTTACTCTTGGACAAACGGTTCTTTTGACCCCTATTTGGTGTTGAAAAACGTGGTTCAGATGGAAGCTGAAGCCACCACAAGGGGTGCAGGTGCAGTAAACCCTTATGAGGCTGTAGGCAAGTTTATACGTGCTTACTATTACTATAACTTAACCTCACTGTTTGGGGATGTGCCACAAGCCCAAGCGTTAAAAGCTGGTGCGAACTCTACACCAGCTTATACACCGCAAAAGCAAGTATTCCAGTATGTATTGAGCGCGCTAGACAGTGCAAATACTGATTTGGCGGCTTTAATAGCCAACAACGACAATTCGTTGTCAAGCGACCAAGACTTGTTTTATGCTGGCGACCTTACCAAATGGCAAAAATGTGTTAACTCGTTTAAAATTAGGGTATTGGTTGCGCTGAGCAACAAGTCTTCTGACGGCGATTTGCAAGTGGCCAGCCAGTTTGCGGCTATCGTAAACAACCCCACAAAATACCCTGTGTTCACCAGCGCAGGCGATGATATGCAATTTGTTTACAACCCCGGCAGTAAAAACATTTATGCTACTTATCCTTTTAACCCAAGTAACTTCGGTTCTATCGCGGCACGTTTCAATATGGCAAAAACCTATGTAAGTGCCTTAACTTCTACCAACGACCCACGGGTGTTCATCACCACTGAGCCTGCTTGGTCTCTAGCTGGCACAGACCCCAACCCAGTACAGTTCCAGTACTTTGCTGGGGCAAGCACTGGCGAGCCTCTTGCAACAATGTACGGTAATGCCAATGCTGGTAAATACTCTTTTATTAACAGGTATCGTTATTATTCCAATTTCACAGGCGAGCCTAATGTGTTAGTTGGCTACAAGGAATTGTGTTTTAACATAGCCGAGGGTATCTCACGTGGTTGGGCTACCGGCAATGCTGAAAGTTTTTACAAAAAAGGTATCGTTGCTTCAATGGCGTTCTATGGTATAGATACAACCAAAACAAGCTTTACTACCCATTTTCTGCCACCAGGCAACAACTCTGTAACACAAACAGTGGCCTATCCATTTACCTTCAGCTTTGCAAGTTATTATGCACAGCCTTCGGTTAAGCTGTCTTCTTCTTCAACTACAGCCATTAGCCAAATAGTGTTGCAGAAATATATTGCCTGCTTCGAAAATTCAGGGTACGAGCCTTATTTCAATGCTCGCCGCACAGGTGTTCCTCAGTTCCTAGGTGGTTCTGGTGTTGGTAATAACGGTGTTGTACCAGTACGTTGGGCTTACCCAGTTAGCGAGCAATCACAAAACGGTACCAATTGGAAAGCCGCTTTAACTAACCAAGGTTTTAGCGCAGACGACCTTAACCAAGTTATGTGGTTAAATAAGTAGTCCATTCTCTCTTTTCACTAGTTTTCTTTAGCATAATATTGGCGGGGCCTTTTCAGGCTCCGCCATTTTTAAAAATATGTTTTTGCCACATTCGCACTGCTGTTAATGTTTGTAAAACCAATCATCTTTATGAAAAAGCTTTTAACCACATTACTTGTTTTTTTGGGTATCTTCTTGGCCGCCAACGGGCAGCACAAAACACAAAACCTTGTTATTGTAACGTTGGATGGTATGCGCTGGCAGGAGATATTTGGCGGCGTTGACACAGCCATTATGGGCAACAAGAAATTTACGAAAGATTCGGCAGGCATTGCTAAGCAATTTTGGGCAGCAGATGCAGTTGAGCGCAGGCAAAAGCTGTTTCCTTTTTTATGGGGTACAATGCAGCAACAAGGGCAATTATATGGCAACCGCAATGCGGGCAGTAATGTAAATGTGGCTAATAGGTATTGGTTTTCATACCCAGGCTATAATGAAATTTTTACTGGCTATCCAGACAGTGCCGTAAACAGCAACAACAAAGTGCTGAACCCGAACGAAAACGTACTCGAGTTTTTTAACAAGCAAAAAGGCTATGCCGGCAAGGTGGCGGCCTTTACCACTTGGGATTGTTTCCCTTTTATATTAAACAAACACCGTAGCGGCATTTACGTAAACGCTGATGTTGATACGCTACATTTTAACGATGCTTCGCTTAAACTTATTAACGACATGCAGTTTTTAATGGCTAAACCCATTAATGTGCGGCCAGATGCATTAACTTATTTTGCCGGCCGGGAATATTTGAAAGCCTATAAGCCAAAAGTACTGTACATTGCCTTTGATGAAACGGACGATTTTGCGCATGCCGGGCAGTATGACCAATATATAAAAAGTGCCCATGCCGAAGATGCCATGTTAGCCGATTTGTGGCAAACTTTACAGGCTATGCCCGGGTATAAAAACAATACCACTTTAATAATAACATGCGACCATGGGCGGGGCGATAAGGTAAAAAGCCAGTGGACAAGCCACGGCGCAAACATAGCTGGGGCAGACCAAATATGGGTTGCCGCCATTGGCCCCGATACAAAACCTTTGGGTGAGGTTACCAACAGCCCGCAATTGTACCAACGGCAGCTTGCCACCACATTTGCGGCGTTGCTGGGCTTTACGTTTAGCCCCCAGCACCCAACCATGCAGCCGATAGAAACAATATTACATTAAACAGCCTAAACATTAATATACGATAATGGATCGCAAGCAACGCGCAGACGAAGTAACGAAAGAAATTCTTGGCCTTTTTGAAACCCACGGAAACGAAGATTATGACGGCGAGCCTGTATCGCAAACATCGCACATGGTGCAATGCGGTATGCTTGCTATGGCAGTTGGTGGAGACATGGAGTTGGTAATAGGGGCGCTTTTGCACGATGTAGGCCATCTGTTGCGCCATAAAATGCAGTCAGAGGCAATGGGGCAATACGGTGCCGTAAACCATGAAGGGTTGGGTGGTGAGTATTTACGTAAAAATGGCTTTTCGGAGCGGATTTGTTCGATGGTTGACCAGCATGTGGCCGCCAAGCGTTACCTTGTAACAACCGACCCGACCTATAAAAATAAATTGAGTGAGGCCAGCCTGCAAACACTAATGCAATGGCAGGGAGGGTTAATGACCGAACAAGAAATAACCGATTTTAAAAACCACCCATTTTTTGATGACATCATTAAAGTAAGGATGTGGGATGAGGAAGCAAAAGACGGCCATGCGGTGTTGCTGCCCATTAAGCATTTTACACACCTTATACATGAATACTTAAACGACCGGAACTAGCAGGGTAGTTTTTTGCAATGGAGTATTTGCAAATGTGATTGCTGAAATTTTTGGCGGCATAACAAAGGTAAGCCCAATAAAAAAGCCTTACCTTACCGTCGCTGTTTTTGGAAATGGCTGTTTAATAAAACTAAAGAAAACGATACCATGGAGGCCCCGAACATTTTACTGCAAGGCAAGCAAACCATTAAGCAAAGGTTAGAGCAGGCACCTGCGTGGGTATTGATTTTTTATGTTTCCATAACGGCATTTTCTGTGTATGCCTGCATGTATGGTTTTAGAAAGCCATTTACCTCAGCGTCGTTTGAAGGCATTACCTTTTTAGGCCTGCCCTATAAAACCGTGTTGGTAATATCGCAAACCATCGGCTATATGCTCAGTAAGTTTATTGGCATAAAGTTTATTGCGGGTATGCAGCCGCAAAAAAGGGCGGCCAATATTATTAAGTTAATAATAGCCGCCTGGCTGTCGTTGTTAATGTTTGGGGTAGTGCCTGCGCCGTATAATTTTATTTTTATGTTTTTCAATGGCCTTCCACTAGGTATGATATGGGGCCTTGTTTTTGGTTTTGTTGAGGGCAGGCGCACTACCGAATTGATGGGTGCCGTGCTCGCAACAAGCTTTATTTTTGCCTCGGGCCTTGCCAAAACGGTAGGCAAGAAGTTAATGCTTGTCATGCATGTTTCTGAATGGTGGATGCCTTTCGCCGCAGGCGGGGTGTTTATTCTGCCGCTGCTAATTAGCACCTGGCTACTTAACAAGGCACCTTCACCCAGTGCAGATGATATTGCCCACCGTACGGTGCGCCTACCCATGGATAAGGCGCAGCGTAAAACTTTTATAAAACACTTTGGTTTTGCGTTAATACCGGTTATTATTGCTTATGTGATGCTTACTATACTGCGCGATTTTAGTGAAGATTTTGCCAATGAACTCTGGACCGAGACAGGTTACCCGAACAATGCAGATAAATTTGTACAAACAAGCACTTTGATATCAGTGATAATTCTGGCTGTTGTTGGAGGTTTTTTCCTAATAAGGAACAACTACAAGGCCTTCCAATTAAACCACACCATAATCATCATCGGTTTTCTGCTGGCGGCAGGGTCAACTTTTTTGTATCACCAACATGTTATTTCCCCGCTTATTTGGATAGTGTGCGCGTCGTCTGGCCTGTATCTTGGCTATGTGCCGTTTAACTGTTTTTATTTCGAGCGAATGTTGGCTGCCTATAAAGTGCCTGGCAACGTTGGCTTTGTAATGTACATTGCAGACGCCTTTGGCTACATGGGTACGGTGGTTGTATTGTTGGTGAAGGAAACGGTGCATTTTAAATATAGTTGGGTTGATTTTTTTACCGTACTTTTTTACGCTGCGGCGGCTGGGGGCATTTTGTTAACGTTTGTTGGCACCGGCCTTTTTGCAAAACTTTATAAGAAAAAATAGGAAGATATTTATGCAACAATCAGCGATTGTAATAGGGGCTGGCATAGTGGGGCTGGCTATAACAAGAAGCCTGGCAGAAAGGGGCTATAAAGTAACGGTGTTTGAAAGGAATGAAATGGCCGTTAGCGCCTCGATAAGAAATTTTGGCATGGTGTGGCCCGTGGGGCAGCCCGAAGGGTATTTATACGACAGGGCTTTGCGCTCAAAATCCATTTGGAAGCAGCTTTGCACCGAGGCTGGTCTTTGGTTTAACGATGTTGGCAGCCTACATGCCGTATACAACGACCTTGAATATACAATCATAAACGAGTTTGCCGAAGCCACAAAAGCCGGTAGGCCCGTGGAAGTTTTAACACCGGAGCAAACCCTACAAAAGTCGGAGGCTGTTAACCCGGCTGGGCTTAAAGGTGCTTTGTGGAGTGCCGATGAAATGATTGTGGAAAGCCGGGTGGCCATAGCTAAAATACCCGCCTACTTAACGGAAAAATATGGGGTAACTTTCCATTTTAACACGGCCATTACCCAAGTGGAACACCCAACGGTAAGAGCAGGCAAGCAAAGCTGGAGCGCCGACTTGGTATATGTATGCAGCGGTGCTGAATTTGAGACTTTATACCCAGAGGTGTTTGCCACCAACAACTTTACCAAATGCAAATTGCAAATGATGCGGTTTGTTGCGCAGCAAAATAACTGGCGCATCGGGCCATCGTTGTGCGGAGGCTTGTCGCTAACGCATTACAAGGCTTTTGAAGCTGCTGAATCACTGCCGTTGCTAAAAAAATATTATGCCGACACCTTGCCCGACCATGTAAAGTGGGGCATACATGTTATGGTATCGCAAAATGCCGAGGGTGAGCTTACCATTGGTGACAGCCATGAGTACGGTTTGGTATTTGACCCGTTTGACAAGCACGCCATAAACCAATTAGTGGTTGATTACCTAAAGGGATTTGCCATGTTTAAAAACTGGGATGTGTTACAAACCTGGAATGGTATTTACCCTAAAAAAACTGATGGAAAAACCGATTTTGTGTATTCGCCTGAACAAGGCGTTACCATTGTAAATGGCATGGGCGGCGCAGGCATGACGTTGAGTTTTGGTTTTGCGGAGGAGGTAGTGGGGGGGAAGAGTTTAAGAACAATGATTTAGGGATTTTGTATCGATTTGACCTGACCTCCAATAAAATGAACGGCTATGAAGATGAAACATGCTTTGGTGTATCTTGCTGTTGGCTATTGCCTTGATTTTATAGGCGCATTGCTTAAAATCGAGCACTGGCAGAACGGGGATAACTTCCTGATTGCCGGAACAGTTTTCAAGGTTGTGGGAATGATGTTGGTGGTGATAAAACTTTTAACACATCCGAAAGCAAAAGATATATTGAACTGGTGAGATAGCTGATAATCAACCGTTTTTTGCGTGTTAAGCTTCAAGTTGTCTGGAGTGGACTCTTCAAAGAGTTTTTCAACTTAACAACCTAACTATCACACCGGGTCAACATCAACAACAATGCCCACAGCCCGGTACCTTTTGTTGGATTGGATGATAACCGATTGTTGGAGAATTTCCTTTTTACATTGTTGGATAAAACTATTGTCTTTGGGTAGTTTTAGCAACAACTCCCAAATGTACTGGTTGCGTATACGGTTTACCACTGGCTCTGCTGGTCCTGTTATGTATTTTTCAAAATTCCTTTTTAGGCCCTGGGTCATAATATTGGCGGCCTCCTCGGCAATAAATACATCTCTATGCTTAAAGATTATTTGTATAATTCTGGAGAATGGGGGGTAAAAAAACTGTTTGCGGTTGGCAATTTCATAGTCATACATGGCAGCATAATCGTGCGCTTTCACAAACTGCAGCACAGGGTGTAGGGTGTTGCTTACCTGCACCAATACAAGCCCGTTGCCGTCTTTACGGCCCGCGCGTCCGCTCACTTGCTCCATCAATTGAAAAGCCCGTTCGCTCACCCTAAAATCTGTAAAGTTTAATATGCCGTCGGCATCCATAATGCCCACCAAGTTAACATGCTCAAAGTCCAGCCCTTTAACCACCATTTGTGTGCCGGTAAGTATGTCAATCTTCTGCTGTTCAAACAGCTTAATCAAGTTGTCGTGGTCGTGTTTGCCTTTTACGCTGTCGTAATCCATACGGGCGGTTTTAGCCTGCGGAAACTCCTCTGCCACCAATTCATCAATCCTTTCCGTGCCAAAGTTTTTTTGGTTAAAATTATGGCTACCGCACGCCGCACAAGTGTTTATAACGGGGTAGGTGGTGCCACAGTAATGGCAGGCAAGCTTGTTTTTAGCTTTGTGGTACGTGAGTGTAACGTCGCAGTTGCGGCACTGGGGTATCCAGCCACAAACGCCACAGATAAGGTAGGGCGAGTATCCACGCCTGTTTTGGAACAGGATAACCTGTTTGTGCTGTTGCAATGAATCAGCTATCGCTTCCTTCATGCGAGGTGAAACAATTACTTTGGCGCCTTTTTCCGTTGGGGCTATTTGTTTTACGTCAACAATTTCAATAGTGGGCATGGCCACGTTGCCAAACCGCTCAGTTAGTGTTACTAGGCCATATTTGCCCGTTCGGGCATTGTAATAGCTTTCGAGCGATGGGGTGGCGCTGCCTAGCAACACCTTGGCATTAAATAGCCCGGCACTGTAAATGGCTGCGTCCCTGGCGTGGTAGCGCGGTGCTGGTTCCTGTTGCTTGTATGAGGGGTCGTGTTCCTCGTCGGCAATGATAAGCCCCAGGTCCTTAAACGGCAGGAAGAGCGACGATCGCGCACCCAGCACCACCTTGGTTTCACCCGTTTTTACCTTGTTCCAAATTTCCACCCGTTCGTTGGCGTTAAACTTGTGGTGGTAAATAGCTATGTAGCCCCCAAAGTGCTTTTGCAGGCGCCGTATCATTTGTGCAGTTAAGGCAACCTCGGGCAGCATGTATAGCACCTGCTTGCCTTGTTTAATATATAGCTCTATAAGCTTGATGTATATCTGTGTTTTGCCGCTGGAGGTTACGCCATGTAGCAGGCAAACCTGTTTTTCGCTAAATATTGTTAGTATGTCATCTGCTGCCATTTGCTGGGCAGCTGATAGTACAAAATCAATCTTAATATCTTTGGGAAGGCTTTGTAAACGGTTGGTACTCCTTTTTTCTGCCACCAATATACCCTTGTCGGTTAAGCCTTTTAACTGGGCTGTGGTGGCGTTTGATTTTTTTATGAGCGAGGCCTGCGTAACAACGCCCTCTGTTTTTATGAGATGTAAGTAGGAGAGTAGCAACTCCATCTGCTTGGGCGACTTGCCCCAACTGTTGAGCAGTTTCTCCAAATTGGCTTCATTGTGTAAATCAGGGTGTAGCGTAATATAGGTTTCGGTTTTGGCCTTGTATTTTTCCTTCAATTCCTCCCACACAAAACATACCTGCTTTTCAATAAGGCGTTTTATAACCGGGTACACGTGGCTGGCATCAAGTAGTTGCTGCACTTCTGTTAAATGCAGTTCTTTTTTCAGGGTAAGTGCCTCTGCCACAAGGTATTCTTCATCATCGAGGTCGCTAAAGTCTTCGCCGCGTTCGTCATTCCAAATAATAATGGTTTCGCTGGATAGTTTTAGGTTGCTTGGTACTGCGGCCTGCATCACTTCACCTTCACCGCACATGTAGTAATTCGCAATCCAGCGCCAAAGGGTTAGCTGTTGGGGATAAATAACCGGATCGTTGTCTAAAATATTTAAAATCGGTCTGGGGTCAAAGCCTTCAGGTTTTTGTTGGCTAATTTGTTTGATAATGCCCGCATATTTTTTGTTTTTCAGCACTGCTTCTGCCCTCACGCCCGGTTTGGCAGCCAATAATAGGTTTTCTGGTATTGCCCATGTGTAATTTTTAGGCAGGGCGAGGGGGATGATTATTTCGGCGTATGCAGGCGAAGCCCCCGTTAAACCCCCAACCCCTAAAGGGGAGAAAGAAGAAACCTGTTTTGTTAGATCTGGCCTTTCAAAGTTAAATAAATCGTCGGAATATATTTTATCGTCTGGTGTAGGCATGATGTTTACAAAGATACAAAATCAGAAAAGTGTTTGGGGTATTGAGGTAATTTAGATAAATAGCTTTCAATTTGCCAGTTTGGTCATTGCTGCCATCATTGTAGGCTATGGCAAATATGCGTTGCTAAAAGCCCCCCCCTTTAGGGGGGCTGGGGCGGGCCGTAGTCTATATAAACGTCCTCACCCCAGACTGTGCGTAGGTTTCCCTAAACTCCTTTGGGGTACAGTTTTTTCGTTTTTTAAAAATGCGGTTAAAGTTACTCATGTTGTTAAAGCCGCATTTATAGGCAATCTCGGTAATGTTGTTGGTGGTTTCAATCAGCATGCGGCTGGCATGGCCAAGCCGAATTTCGTTCAGCATGTCAATAAAGGTTTGCCCGGTGCGTGTTTTAAAAAAGCGGCTAAAGGCTACTTCTGTCATCAAGGCAATTTTGGCCACTTCTGCAAGGGTAACCGTTTTGTCAAAGTTTTGGTTAATGTGCTCCATCACCTTTTCCACCCGGCGGCTGTTGTATGAGAAATTCTCCGTATTGGAGAACGACGCGTCCGACAATGTGCGCATATTTCGGGAAACGGAAAGGTCATGCAGTATTGACATCAGTTCCAACACCGAGTCAAAACCATGCTTTTTGCCCAGCTCCACAATGCGCGGCATTATGGCAAGCACGGTTTCCTTTGAAAACAAGATGCCCCTTGCCGACCGCTCAAACATGCTTTTTATATACCCAAGCTGGTTGCGCCGTAATAATTTATCGTCAAACAAATCCCGGTGAAACTGAATTGTAACTTCTTTTATCTCAGTGCTTTTGCATTTGTTGGTAAACCAGCCATGTTGTAGGTTGGGGCCAACCAGCACCAGCTCGTAATCGCCAATCTCGTCAATATGGTCACCTATAATGCGTTTGGCGCCATTGGCATGTAAAATCAGGTTTAATTCAAACTCGTCGTGATAATGCAGGGGAAAATCAAAATTGTGTTTAACCCTTGAAAAAATAGTGAAGCAATCGCTTTGGGTAAGGGGGATAATTTCTCGTAAAAGCTGGGCGGCCATACTTATTGTATTAATTTACTGTGCAAATTAAGGGGGTAGGAGTAATTTGTAGCATATTTTTTATTAAAATAGTATCAGTATTTATTTAATACCAGTCGTAAAATTGACGATTAGAACTATCTTTAAGAATCAATCCGTTCTTTTTTTTAGTTTAATTAGCTTATTTAATTGATAAAAAAGTATGTATGTTTTAGCTTATTTGACTTTAGTTTTGACAAATAGTTGCTGGTGGCTTATCAGCTTGCTTATGAGACAAATTTTTATGTTTTAAAAAGCCCTTTACTGGCATTGGCTTGATGTAAGTATTAACTGCATTATCTGGCTTTTTTGTAAACAAAACCTTGTTGTTGGCCCCAGTAACTATTGTTTGCGTTGCGTAACTCAGTTGCCGTATTCACCGCCAAAAGTTATTTTATTATTATTGCCATGGGTAAAAAAAATGGGTATTCACTTGCCATGTTGCTGCTGCTTTTATTAGTTAAAGGCAGTGCTATGGCCCAAGCCATATTGAACGACAAGCAGGCCACACCACAAACTACGCTCCTTTTCCATAATATGCAAAAGCTGCTTAAAAAGGGGTATATGTTTGGGCATCAGGACGACCTGGCCTATGGTGTTGGGTGGAAATACGAAGCCGGAAGAAGTGATGTTAAAGACGTAGCCGGCGATTATCCTGGGTTATATGGTTTTGAACTAGGGAGGCTGGAATTAGGCCAAGCCGTAAACTTAGACGGTGTTCCGTTCGACAGCATGCGGCAGTATATTAAAGACATATACAAACGCGGTGGCGTAACAACGTTAAGCTGGCATTTTAACAACCCACTTACCGGTAAAACTGCTTGGGATGCACCGCCATCTGGTACAGTGGCCGCAATATTAGACAGCCCGGCCACACACCAAGTATATACCCAATGGCTGGATAAAGGTGCCGATTTTTTGGCAAGCTTAAAAGGTGCAAACGGCGAGCCTATACCTATTATATTCAGGATATTTCACGAGCTTAACGGTAGTTGGTTTTGGTGGGGCGGCAAAAACTGTACGCCTTACGAACTAAAACGCTTATACCAATTTACCGAAACCTATTTGCGGGATGTTAAGCATTTGCATAACCTTATTTATGCTTTTAACACAGATAGGTTTAGCGGCCAGGATGAGTATTTGGAGCGTTACCCTGGCAACGACTATGTTGATATTGTGGGGTTTGATATTTATCAAAGAAAGGGTGGCGACGATGGCAACCAGCAGTTTATTCAAGAACTGGATAGAAGCCTTACCACGTTGGTAGGTATTGCCCAGCAAAACAATAAGTTGGCCGCCCTTACCGAGTTTGGGTATAGCGGCCTGCCCGACAGCAGTTGGTGGACAAATGTGTTTGCAAAAGGCATTGGTAACCATAAAATTAGCTATGTGATGGGTTGGAGGAATGCGGGCATAAAGGATGAGCAGCATTATGAGTATTATGTGCCGTATAAGGGCCAGTTGTCGGCAAATGATTTTGTACTTTTTTCGCAATTACCGCAAACCCTTTTTCAAAAAGAAGTTACCAAGGCGCATTTGTTTCGTTAATGGCGTTACATGCGAAAGGCTAAGTTGTTTTAGGTTGTTAGTTTAATTATAAAAAATAGCAGTGGCCTGTAGTGTCTACTACGGGTATCATTTTTAGGCGGGGTAGGGGCAAGTTGGGTATTGCTTACCACAAAAGAATAATGTTTTAGTACGCAACATGCCTAAAGTAGCACATGTTAAGTATAAATTGTGTGTTCGAACGTATAGGGTTTTATTTTTTGTAACGCGATTGTAAAAAAGCCAAATGAAATTACAATTTATTGATGTTGCCATAATAGTTGTGTATTTAACTGCCATGGTTTTTATAGGTGCGTTTTCGCGCAAAAAAGCCAGCCTAAACAAAGAAAACTATTTAATGGGGGGTAAATCCATTCCATGGTATTTGTTGGGGTTAAGCGATGCATCGGATATGTTTGACATAAGCGGTACCATGTGGATGGTGGCCTTATGTTTTGTTTATGGATTAAAGAGCATTTGGATACCTTGGCTATGGCCGGTGTTTAACCAAGTGTTTATGATGATGTTTTTGTCAAAATGGCTGCGTAGGTCAAACGCCACCACGGGTGCCGAATGGTTGCAAACTAGGTTTGGCACCGCAGGCCCTGGTGTTAAAGCCTCGCAAATAGTGGTAATAGCGTTTGCGCTAATTGGGTGCTTAGGCTTTTTGGCCTATGGGTTCATAGGCTTGGGTAAGTTCATTGAAATTTTTGTGCCTTGGGATGTAGTGAAGGGCTATGTACCGTTTGCCGTTTCTGCAAAATATGTGCCCCATTTTTACGGCATCGTGTTCACCCTGTTCGCTATGTTTTATTCCATATTGGGTGGCATGCACAGCATAGTGCTGGGCGATGTGATCAAGTATATTATCATGACGGTGGCCTGCATAGCCATAGGTGCCATTGCGCTTGGCCACCTGCACGGGCATACCCTTAATGTGCCAAACGGCTGGGATAACCCCTTTTTTAGCTGGCACTTGAATTTAGACTGGGCTAAAATTGCGGCGGATGCCAACAAAAAAATTGCAGACGACGGCTTTAGCTTATTTGGCCTGTTTTTTATGATGATGTTATTGAAAGGTGTTTTTGCCTCACTGGCCGGGCCGGCACCCAATTACGATATGCAAAAAGTGCTGAGTACCCGAAGCCCGAAAGAGGCCTCGAAAATGACCGGTTTTGTAAGCATTATATTGCTGCCCATACGGTACACAATGGTTATAGGCTTAACCGTATTGGCTTTACTGTACTACAACCAAATGAACATAAAAGGCCCCGACGGGGTTGCTGACTTTGAGCGCATACTGCCTGCCACCGTAAACAATTACTTGCCGGTTGGTATTTTGGGCATTGTGCTTACCGGGCTGCTCGGTGCCTTTATGGGTACGTTTAGCGGCACGTTAAATGCTGCGCAGGCTTACATTGTAAACGATATTTACCTTAAATACATAAACCCCAATGCCACCGCAAAAAAAACAATTTCAATCAATTATATTGTAGGTGTGGCCGTGGTGGCGGTGGGTGTGTTTTTTGGCTTTTTGGCCACCAATGTAAACGACATATTGCAATGGATTGTGGGCGGTTTATACGGTGGCTACGTGGCTGCCAATTGCTTAAAATGGTACTGGTGGCGTTTTAATGCCAACGGTTTTTTCTGGGGCATGGCGGTGGGTATAGCCGGGGCTATGTTAATGGCTAAGTTTGTACCCTCTAGCCAGCAGCTGTATTATTGGCCCGTATTGTTTGTGCTGTCTTTAGCAGGCAGTATAATAGGCACCTATGCAGCCCCCCCAACGGAACAAGCAACGCTAAAACAATTTTACCGCACTGTGCGCCCTTGGGGTTTTTGGAAGCCAGTACACGCATGGGTGGTGGCCGAGGACCCAAGTTTTTTGGCTAATAAAAACTTTAAACTGGATATGTTTAACGTGGCCATTGGTATAATAGCCCAGCTGTGCCTAACAATATTACCCATGTATTTTATATTAAGCATGCACGCGCCGTTGTTTATAACCTTGGCGGTTCTGGCAGTGATTGTGGTGATATTAAAAAGAACCTGGTGGAATAAATTGGAGAACTGATGTCACTTTCTTTCAACCTTAAAAGAAGCAAGTTTATGTAAGGTATAGGTTGATGAATTAAAGCACCCATTCCCCTTAAATCCTTAAAACCCAAATAAACCGAAATCCCGAAATTTTTGAAATAGTATCCAATATGAAAGAATTTTTTTTTGAGCGGTTAACAGCACTGCAACACCAGCATGCCAAAGTAGTACAACGTATTAATGAACCGACGGCCGAGAGCAACGGCGTTTATCAGCGATACCTTAACCCAGTGCTTACTGCCCAGCATACGCCATTGTTTTGGCGGTACGACCTTAACCCCGAAACCAACCCCTACCTGGCTGAACGTTTCGGCATAAATGCGGTGTTAAACGCAGGTGCCATTAAATTTAACGGCAAATACATTTTGATGCCTAGGGTGGAAGGCATAGACAGAAAATCGTTTTTTGCCATTGCAGAAAGTGCAAACGGCATTGATGGTTTTACGTTTTGGGATTACCCCGTGGTAATGCCCGAAACAGAAGTGCCGGATACCAATGTGTATGATATTAGGTTGGTGCAACATGAGGACGGTTGGATTTACGGACTTTTTTGCACCGAAAGAAAAGACCCTGCTGCCAAACCGGGCGATGAGTCCTCAGCCATTGCCCAATGCGGCATTGCCCGTACCAAAAACCTGAAGGACTGGCAGCGCCTGCCCGATTTGGTTACCCCGTCGCCCCAGCAGCGCAATGTGGTGCTACACCCCGAATTTGTAAACGGCCAGTATGCTTTTTACACACGCCCCCAGGATAGTTTTATTGAAGCCGGTAAAGGCGGTGGCATTGGTTTTGGCCTTGCAGCATCAATGGAAAACGCGGTGATAAAGGAGGAGTTTATTGTTGACCGTAAAGTGTACCATACCGTATATGAGTTAAAAAATGGCCAAGGCCCTGCACCCATTAAAACAGCGCATGGTTGGTTGCACCTTGCCCATGGCGTACGAAACACGGCGGCTGGGCTGCGTTACACGTTGTACATGTTTATGACCGATTTGAACGACCTAACCAAAGTGATACACAAGCCCGGCGGTTATTTTTTGGCTCCCGAGGGCATGGAGCGCATTGGCGATGTAAGCAATGTGGCTTTTTGTAACGGTTGGGTAGCCGATGCGGACGGTACGGTGTTTATATACTACGCGTCATCCGACACACGTATGCATGTTGCCACCACTACCCTGAACAAGCTGGTTGATTATGTGTTGCACACACCCGAAGACGGGTTTACCTCTTTTAAACAGGTAGAAACACTAACAGGAATCATCCAGAAAAATCTTAGTTTGCTGGTTCAGGCCGAGGGGTGAGGGAATAGATATTTTTGGTGTAAGGAGTGGGGTATGCGCCCTACAGATTTATTGTGCCAACATTAGTTTGGCAGGCTAATTCAAAAGGAAAAGCCCTAAACGGCTGCATCTGTTTGTTCCGCGTTGGTGGTATGAAGCCCATCGAAAAGAACAAGTAGTTTCAATAAGCCCTGGCGGGGCGGCATACTAATACGAACTTTGTTACATGCGACAAACATTCAAAGGGGTGTTAAATTGGCTACACTACTTTAAACCTTTCTGAGAATTTACAAAATGAACGTATTACATCAATATAAAACCGAAGTAGAGCAAGAACTGGACAATATCTTGGCTTATTGGATAAACCATAGCATAGACCAAGAGAAGGGCGGTTTTTACGGCAAAATTGACAACAATAACATCGCCGACATTGATGCACCGAAAGGTTTGGTGCTGAATGCAAGGATACTATGGACTTTTTCTGCTGCCATGCAAATGGAGCCAAATGAGCAATATGCAGCTGTGGCCGAAAGGGCTTTCGCCTACATACTGCAACATTTTTATGATAAGGAATTTGGCGGGGTTTACTGGCAGGTAGATGCCTACGGTGAGCCGCTGAATACCCGCAAGCAGATATATGCGCTGGCTTTTTGCCTGTACGGATTGAGCGAATACTATGCAGCTACGAAAAATAGCACAGCCTTACACTTATCCATTGAGTTGTTTAACGTAATTGAACAACATAGTTACGATGCACAATATGGCGGATACTTTGAGGCATTTGCACGAGACTGGAAACCGTTGTATGACCTGCGCCTTAGTGCCAAAGATGCCAACGAAAAAAAGACAATGAACACGCACCTGCATATTATTGAGGCGTATAGCAATTTGTATAAAGCTTGGCCTGATGTGCAATTAAAGGGTAAGATTATTGCTTTGCTGGAGATTTTTGATAAGTATATGATTGATGCAGCGTCTAGCCACCTGAACCTTTTTTTTGATGAACAATGGACGGTAAAACCTGATGTTATTTCGTATGGGCACGACATTGAAGCGGCCTGGCTTTTGCAGGAGTGCGCCGAAATAGCTGGTGATGAAAAATGGATTAGCGTCATGAAAAAGCATGCAGTTAAAACTGCGATAGCGGCGGCAGATGGTCTTGACACCGATGGGGGGCTTTGGTATGAATGCGAGCCTGCCCACCACCGGTTAATTAAAGAAAAACATTGGTGGCCGCAGGCGGAAGCCATGGTTGGTTTTTTAAACGCCTGGCAGCTGACCGGTGATGCAACATTCTTGCAACAGTCTTTTAACAACTGGCTGTTTACCAAACAGTATATTATTGACCATGGCAAAGGTGAATGGTTTTGGGGTATTGACGAAAACCACCAAATAATGCAGGGGCAGGACAAAGCTGGTTTTTGGAAATGCCCATACCATAATGCGCGCGCTTGTATGGAGATAGTTAAGCGGTTGGTGTAACTGCTGTATTATGAGCCTTGGATATTCCTACCCCGCCATTTTAGACCCTGCCGCTGGGCGATTAAAAAGTATTCATTTACTTTGCCTTTTAATTTGTACTTAAAGCAGCAGTTTTGCGTACCTTGCTAAAAGGCATCTCCATGAAAGCGTCCCCAAAAAGATTTTTACTACATTTTTTTAAAATAACGGGCATGGCCTTGGGTGCTATCGTGTTGCTTATGTTTTTGCTGCCATTTCTGTTCCCCAGTTTTGTTTCCAACAAAATAAAGGGCTTGGTTAACTCAACCATCACCGCACAGCTCAATTTTTCCAAAGCCCGGCTGTCGTTTTTCAAACATTTTCCGTCTTTAACGCTAACCTTGTACGATTTTAATTTAAATGGGTCGGCACCTTTTGCCAACGATACACTGGTTGCCGCAAAGGAAGTTGCACTGGGTATAAACCTTAAAAGCCTCGTAGCTGGTAATATAAAAGTTGACGAAATTTTCCTGTCTGCCGCATCCATTAACGTGCAAGTTGATTCCCTTGGCCGTGCCAACTACAACGTGTATAAAGCAAAGCCTGCCACGGTGGCCAAGACGGCACACACCGATTCATCCAGTGCCTCCCTTCAAATAGCCAAGATTTTGGTAGAGAACAGCAATATTGTGTACAACGACCGCTCACTGCCCATGCAAATAAACTTGCGGGGCTTTAACTACTTAGGCAAGGGAGACCTTAGCAAGGATATATTTGACCTTACCACGCATACAGAAATAGCATCAATGGATTTTTATTTTGGCAATAAGGAATACTTGCAGTCAAAAAAAGTAAATGCCGACTTGGTAACCCGGGTAAATACCAGTTCATTGTCGTTCATCTTCCAAAAAAATGATTTGCAAATTAACCAAATGCCGGTGTCGTTTACTGGTAGTTTTGGCTTTTTGAAAGATGGTTATACGATGGATTTTAAATTGGTGTCCGCCAAAACTGGGCTACAAAACATAATTACGGCCTTGCCTGCCGCCTACACAACCTGGTTGGAGCATACCGATGTGAAAGGCTCGGCAGATATGTCGCTTACCCTTGCCGGCGATTATATTGCAGCAGCCCACGCCGCCCCCAGCCTGGGTTTTGCACTTGCAGTTAGGGATGGTTTTATAGCCAATGAAAAAGCCCCTTCACCAGTAAAAAACCTGTTTCTTAATCTGCGGGCCAGTGTACCTAACCTTAACCCCGACAGCTTAAGGTTTGATATTGACTCACTGGGCTTTAACATAGACGATGACTTTTGTGCATCCGTACTGCACCTAAAGGGTCTGCAAACGCCTGAAGTGTACGCGAGAGTAAACACTGCCATAGACTTAGAAAAATGGGATAGGGCAGTAGGTATAGTGCCGCTTGATTTTAAAGGCAGGCTTACCGCTAACTTGTTTGCAACGGGGCGCTTTGCCACCAAGGTGCAGCGCACAGGGATTAGGAGGGTAGACACCGTTATAGCCAGCATACCCGCGTTTACTGTACAGGCTATTTTAAAGGATGGGTACGTAAAATATGCATCCCTGCCGCAGGCCATCACCAATATTGGCTTTAACCTGAAAGCTGTTTGCCCCGACAGTAATTACAAACACACTACGCTAGCTTTAGACAACGTTAATGCCAATGTGCTTGCCAATTTTATTAAAGGCTACCTACATCTTAAAAATCCTGACGAGCCAGTGGTGGATGCGGATATTAAATCAATCTTCCATTTGGCCGACATAAAGCAGTTTTATCCTGTTGACAGTATAGAGCTTGGGGGCGACCTGAATGCCGATATACATACAAAAGGCATATACAACCCGGCAAAAAAAATGTTTCCGGTTACCAACCTAAACCTCAACCTACAAAACGCATCCATACAAACAAAGTATTACCCACACCCGGTAAAAAACATACAGGTGGATGCCAGCATAACAAACAACACTGGAACGTTAAGGGGCCTGAAATTGAAATTAAAGCCAGTGTCGTTCCAATTTGAAGAGCAGCCCTTTACTATAAAGGCCGATTTGCAAAATTTTGATAACCTAACATATAAAATAAACGCCGCCGGCACTTTAGACATTGGTAAAATATACCAAGTGTTTGTCCAAAAAGGCTACAATGTAACAGGCTACATAAAGGCTAACCTGAACATGCAGGGTTTGCAAAGCGATGCAGTGGCCGGTAATTACGCAAAACTTAATAACAGGGGCAGCCTGCTGGTTAAGGATATTACCCTAAGTGCCGACAGCTTCCCCCAGCCTTTTATTATAAAAACAGGGATGTTCCGGTTTGACCAAGAAAAGATGTGGTTTGACAGTTTTAGGGCCAATTATTGCAAAACTGATTTAACGATGAATGGCTATTTAGTGAATGTTATCAATTTCGCCACCCAAAAAAATGCGCCCCTTCAAGGCCGTTTTACGTTGGGTACTGACCATTTTTTGGTGGATGAGTTTATGGCTTTTGCCGGTAACAAAACTGCCGCAACTGCAAAAAAAGTACCTGCTGAAACGGGTGTGGTTATCGTGCCCGCCAACCTTTCGCTTACCTTGGATGCAAATGCAAAAAACATCACCTACAACGGGTTGGATTTGAAAGATTTTAAAGGGCAGGTAGTAATAGACAGCGGTAAAATAAAATTAAACCAAACCGGCTTTGTGGTAGTTGGCGCACCCGTGGTGATGGATGCCTCTTATGCCAGCACCACCCCTAAAAAGGCGTTGTTTGATTACCATATAACCGTAAAAGAGTTTGACATAAAAAAGGCCTACAATGGTATTAAGCTGTTTCATGATATGGCAACTTCTGCTGCGAATGCCGAGGGGTTGGTATCGCTAGATTACAAATTAAGCGGCAGGCTGGATGCAAACATGAAACCCGTTTACCCGTCACTAAAAGGCGGCGGGGTACTGACGTTGAAAAAGGTGAAGGTGAAGGGCTTGAAATTATTGGGTGCAGTAAGCGAGGCGACTGACAAAAAAGACATCTTAGACCCCGACCTTAGCAAGGTGGATATTAAAACCACCATCAACAACAACATCATCACCATTAGCCGCACCAAAATGCACATATTCGGTTTCAGGCCGAGGTTTGAAGGGCAGGTTAGTTTTGATGGAAAATTGAGCCTGCGCTTTAGGTTAGGCCTGCCGCCATTGG
The DNA here is from genome assembly GCA_903882935.1 of uncultured Parafilimonas sp. Lineage (GTDB taxonomy): Bacteria > Bacteroidota > Bacteroidia > Chitinophagales > Chitinophagaceae > JABDFW01. The sequence continues at coordinate 36,805 of CAIRZB010000025.1, forward strand.
GTATCATCGGCATACCCATGACCATAACCGGCACCGAAGACAAGCCCGTTGTACACATGGGGCGTGACAAAGGTGAATTGCAAGAAACCGAGGATGACGATAAGGAGTAGTGAAAGGTGTTGTAAAAGCTGTAAATTTGATTTATTGATAAACATGGCTGCCATACCGTTCATAATTAAAACGAAAGTTCAAAGTGTTGTACCCGATGCCGAAGTGTATTTATTTGGTAGCCGTGCCTATGGGGTTCCCTCAGATGAAAGTGACTGGGATATTTTAATTTTAACAAAGCAGCCTTCCACCTCAGGCATAAAAAATAGGATACACGCTGCTCTTTTTCCAGTGAGTATACAGATTGGTTCATTTGTAAATTTTGTATTAGTTGATAAAACCAATTGGTCAAATAACCCGTCTTATTATGCCCTTAAAAAGGAAACTGAAGGAAAATTGATGTTAGCATGAGTACGAAAGCTGATTCAGTAAAACTAAAACTGGCAAAGGCCCAAAATTTACTTACTGAAGTAGACGTGCTGATGGCGCATAAATTTTTGACACCGTAATTAACCGACTATATTATGCATGCTTTCACGCTACCAAGGCATTGCTACTCATAAAAGATCTAATTCCAAAAACGCATAGTGGTGTCGTCTCGCTTTTGCACCAACACTTTTTAAGCAATGGCTTTTTTTGAATTTTCACACGCTTCGTTTTTTAGCCGTTTAATGCAAGAAAGAAATGAGGATGACTATAATGACTTTATTACTTTTGATGAATGAAGGGCTGCGGAATTTATTGAGCCGGCAAAAAATATGTTGGCTATATAGCAACCTTAATTGAGTTGTATTTTTCTCAGGGTGTTTAATTAATATTGACACAGTTATTACGTGAATAGTTTTTTTTGCCACCCTGCCTATTTTTAAAACAACACACGCTAATGTGTTGACTAGGGGACCAACTTGCGTTAAGAAAATTACGACGCTTGCTTCCAATAGTAGATAAGGCTGCGCAAGGGATAGCACAAATTGCAATTTTCAAAATAGTTAGTGTACGGCCATAACATTTACCTTTTCAATATTTTTTAAGTGCAGGGTAATGTCCTTTAGTGTAGCCTTGTTGGCAAACTCGCTGATAATTTCCAGTATATCGTAGTCAATAAAGTTGCAGTGGCTTCCGTCTATGGTTAGTTCGCTGCCTTCTGGTATTTTGTCAAGCGCATCTCGCAACTTCACTTTGTTCAAAAAAGTTACATTGGTGTTTAGTTTTACATAGCAGAATAGCCGGCCTTTGTTCATCGTAATATCTATCTTGTACTCGGCCTTAAAGTTATTTTGGATAATGAAGTAGATAGAAAAAAGCAGCCCGATGCTAACACCTACCAATAGGTCGGTGGCAAGAATTACAATAATGGTTATTATAAACGGCAGAAACTGTTTTATACCCAAACTCCACATGTTGCGGTAAAGCTTTGGTTTGGTAAGGTTGTACCCCGTAACAATCAATATGGCAGCCAGGGATGCGTAGGGTATCATATTTAGTAAAAAGGGGATAAACGCAACGGCCATTAAAAGAAAAAGACCATGGGTAAAGGAAGATAATTTTGTTCTGCCCCCTGCGTCAACATTGGCAGCACCCCTTACAATAACCGCCGTAATTGGTATGGCCCCCAGCAGGCCGCAGGCTATATTACCTATGCCTTGTGCAATTAGCTCCCGGTTAACCGGCGTTATGCGGTTGCGTTTGTCTAATTTATCAATGGCTTCAATGCACAAAAGCGTTTCCAGGGTGGCAAGCAGGCCTATAATCAGGCCGTCTTTCCATATTTCCCCATTGGATAAAAACTTGGTAAAATCTGGCAGGGTAATGCTTTTAAACATATTGGCTGGCATGGTTACCAGTTGCGTAGGCTTTAAAGAGTATGCTGATGTTATTTTTAACAGCAATTGGTTTAATAAAATGCCGGCTACCACCACCACTAATGCTGCGGGAATAACCTTGAATTTTTTTAATCGGGGGCGTTGCAACACAAGCAATAAAGCCAAAGATATTACTGTAATAATGATGGTACCCCTGGCTATATGGTGGTTAAGTATATTGAAGCTGCCGGATATTTGTTTGGTGGCAAATATTTTAATGAAGCCACTGGTCCAAAAATCAGGTTGGTCATAGCCAAGTGCTAGCGGTACCTGTTTTGAAATGAGCAAAATGCCAATGGCCGCCAGCATGCCCTTTATAACTGCAGAGGGAAAGTAATTGGCAATGGCACCTAGTTTTAACAGGCCAAGTATGAGTTGGAAAACACCGGCAATAATTACGGCCAATAAAAACACTTTGTAATCTCCAAGCGACACGATGGATGCCGCCACAATGGTAGTTAGCCCTGCCGCCGGCCCAGATACCGCTAGTTGCGAGCCGCTGATGAATGACACCACAATGCCACCTATAATGCCCGATAAAATGCCCGCATATAACGGTGCGCCAGAAGCCAACGCTATACCCAAACAAAGTGGCAGTGCCACCAAAAAAACAGAAAGCCCTGCGGGTAAATCGTATTTAAACCAAACCAGCCGGTAATACTTAATTTTTCGTCTCAAAATTATTTGTGTAAAATTTACGGCAAGTTAGTTTTTCGGAAAGGCAATTTTGCTGACGAAAATCAGTAAAATTTGGTTTGGTGAATTTTTTCAATTTCCCCAGTGCCTAGGCGAAAATGTTTTTTGGCGTGCCTTGCCACCATTTTGCACATACGGCAACTTGATCGTAGCCCATACCTTCAGTTAGCGCCGTAAATTTTGACTCATTGCTTTTTATACTGAAGCATTTTTATATTACAGTGCCCCGCCGTAACGGGCTTGCTTTTGCCCCATTTACAAATAGCTTAACCACCATTTTTGCTTGTTCGCCTGCTTGTATTGGTCAAAGCGTTTGCATAAAGGATATAGCAGTAATATTACACCTATCCAAACCAAGTAAACCACCCAAAGCCTAAAGCCATAACCCGCCATATTGGGCTCAAAGCCTATCCAGGTATCAAGTATAAACTTCTTCCACCCAAAGCCGGAAAGCTGGGCAAAAACCATAGCAGTAATGTGTATTACGTATAAGTGCAGGATGTAGTAAAAAAATGGCACGCGGCCAAAGGTGCTGAAGAAATTTACCACCCGCCCTTTTAGCCTTTCGGTATTGGCCAAAAAAATAAATGCGGCACCCAACGTCATAAGCAGGTATTGCAACGAAGGCGGATATTTGCTGGGGTTTAAAAAGGCAATAATGTTTTGGGTAACTGTTTCGTAGTGTATAAACGGCTTGGGGTTGCCATACAGGTTTGTAACCCTTAATACTATAAATGCCGCAATTGCACTAAACCCGATAATGTTAAAGATTTTCTTTCTGGTGTTGGCATCAATGCCTTTGTCATAAAACGCCCCGAAATAATAGCCAAGCGACATCACCGCCACCCAAGGTACCAAGGGGTAGCCCGCTAGTAGCTTTACGTTGGGCGTAATATTATACAGTGCCAATTCATGCAATATCGACCAAGGGATGTTGCCAGGAAAATGTACAGTATCAAGCAGGTTATGCAGCCCTATCAGCAATAGGCTAAAGACAAGTATATAGTTTCTGGGCAAATAAACCAATGCGGCAAGTGTTAGCATACTCATGCCCAAAGCCCAAATTACAATAAGCCCAAAGGTGCGGAACTTAACATCGAAAAACCAGGCAAAACCAATAATGGTAACTTCAGCAAAAACCAACCAAAGGCCACGTTTTGCCAAGTAGCCCGACAGCTGGGCCGTTGTTTTTCTTCTGCCTACCATAAACGCCGACATGCCAGCAAGAAAGCTGAATGTGGGGGCGCAAAAATGGGTAATCCAACGGGTAAAGAAAATGGGCAGGTCGCTTTTTACCGGGTCTGCGGGGTCAAACAAAAACGCAGGTGCGTGAAAATAGTCCCTTATATGGTCAAGGGCCATTATCACCATTACCAACCCTTTTAAAAGGTCTATGGATTCAATACGGTTAGTTTTAAGCGAGGTCATGTAAAAGTTTTGTAAAGGGTGTAATGTGTAACGAAAGTAGGAGGCAAATTATAAAATTTGTTGCAATTGCCAAAACTGCAAAGCAGTTGTATTAAGCAAACGTGCCACGAAATGGTAGCCGAAATAGCCAACATCGGCAAAGCCTTCGGGGCTCCTAAATTCATCCAGTTGTCCACCGCTTACCGCACCTCGCATAACTCATCCCACCGGGTGGTATATCGTGGGCTGCGGAACTCCTGCCGCATTTTCCAATTGCGGTCGGTACCTGATGAGGCAAACTTCAGCATATCGTCACGCATCCCAAAATTAATGTTGTCCATCATGCTCATCAACATACGCCCGTTGTTTTTTGCTTGGGGTACAAACAGGTTGCCTTGGGTAGTATTATCTGGCACAAGACCGCTTAATACCACGCCTGCTTTTTTATACAGCTCGCCTTTTTTAAAAAGCCTTTCAGCCATGGCCATGGCAGGCTTAATCAATTCATTGGTTATTGAGGTGGCATAGGGCAACATGGTGTGGGTGCTCAGGGTGGGGCCGTGCTTAAAACGGTCAGTATTGTTGCGCTCCTCGCGCGGCACCACAAACACCGTAATTACTGATGCGGCACTGTATTGGCGGCGCAGCTTTTCTGCCGCCCGGGATGTATAGGTTGCAACGGCCTCTTTTATATTGCGCAGCTCGGTAACCGGTGTGCCGAACATTCGGGTGGTGGCTATCATTTTCTTTTCCACCAGTTCATCTTCCATTTCAATGGCAGGTTCGCCACTAAGTTCTTTTACCAACCGTACGCCAACTACGCCGCCAAGGTTTTTTCTTGCCCATTCCTCTGGCATTTGGCTTAGCTGGTAAGCATCGCTAATACCAAAACGCTCCAGTTTTACCGCATATTGCCTGCCCACCCCCCATATTTCGCCCACGGGCGTTCGGCAGAGTGCCTCAGCCACTTTTTCGGGTGTGTTCAGCACCATAACGCATTGCGTGGCGTTTTTATTCTTTTTCGCAAGGCGGTTGGCAATTTTGCTGAGTACTTTAGTAGGGGCGGCCCCAACCGATACGGCCACGCCTGTCCACTCCTCCACGGTTTCTTTTAATTCTGTTGCCACAGCCTGTAGCATGGTGGCCGGTATATGCAGCATGTTAAGGAAGGCTTCATCAACGGAGTACACTTCCACATGGTCTTCGCCCACAATATGGCGCAGGGTATCCATCACCCGCCTGCTCATGTCGCCATACAGGTTGTAGTTGGAGGAGAATGTTTCCACCCCATATTTTTCAATCAACGGTTTTGCCTTAAAATAAGGCCCCGCCATTTCCACGCCCAGTTGCTTGGCTTCATCACTGCGCGAAATAATGCAGCCGTCGTTGTTGCTTAACACCACCACAGGCTTGTGCCAGGCATCGGGCCTAAACACCCGCTCGCAGCTACAATAAAAACTGTTACAATCTACAATTGCGTACATAAGCTTAATCCCCTAAAATGCCAACCCTTAAGGGAGAGTATTTAACCCCAACGCCTAATGGGAAATTTTATATCGTTGGTTAATAATTTTTGTGTGATTTCAAACTCCAAAACGTCCATCTTCTAAGCAGTCTCGTGCATCCCCTCTACGCTGCGCGGAGAGGGGATAGGGGGTGAGGGTGCAAACAACAAACCTTGCGTGGTTGCCACCGGGAGGTTTTCTAAATTAAAACGGCCCGCCACTTGGTAGGGTTTGTCGCCCACGCGCCGTTTTAGCAACAGCAGTTGGCTGGCGATAAAACGCCCGGTAAAATGCTTGTGTTCATATTCGGCCCAGCCCTTTTCGTATTGCCAAGGCAGCAGTTTGCGGGCAATGGTAATTTGGGGTTCGGTTATAAAATGCGGCTTGTGCTCGTTGTTTATTTTCATCAGTGCCTGCGCCTGCCTTAATTGCTTTACCATTTGCATCAGGGGTGCCTTGCTTGCCACGTTTATATAAATGGTGTGGCTGGGCAGGCTGCCAAAGCCTTTCAATTCAACCTTGGTGGGTGGCAGCCCCATGGCTATTAGTTTTAGCCGGTTTATTATGCGTTGCTCCATCATGGCATATTGTACAAAGGTTGCCAATGTTATGTGCGGCTTGGTAAAAACCGCCATGGGGCAGTCATAGGCCTCGGCAAACTCTTTTTTTACATCGGTTATGCGGTTCCAAAGCTCGTCGTGGGGCTGCAGCACCAACACAAACTCGCAGGGTTTGTAGCCCGGTAATTGTAAAATAGTCTGTTCCATACGTTTTTATTTTATGGGTGGTTAATGGCTTATACCCGGCATAAGTTTAAATACGTTTACCTGTTTGGTAGCCTCAAACGGCCCTTTGCGTTTTAGCAACAGCATTTCTGTAACGGTGAAAGTTGTGTTGAACACCCGTTGTGAGTAATCCAGCATAGCCTTGTTGTACACGTTTTCGGGCAGCAGGCCCGCAATGGTAACATGCGGCTTAGTAATAAGTGTTGCGGCCGGGTAGCCGTTGCTGCGCACATAATGGTCAATGGCCTTTAGTGCTTCTGCCAATTGCTTAAAAGGTTCCGGCTGTTGCACCCGTATAAACACTTCGCCCGGCGGTTTGCCACTGTAGTTGTTTAGCATAACGGCAAAACTGCCGCGGGTGCTTACAATGCGGTGCATATAACGTATTAGGGTTTCTTCCATCGCCTCCCTTGCGGTAAAGCTGGCAACGGTTAGCAGGGGTTTGGTGGTTACCGCCCCTTCTTCCCTGTACCGCCTGTAAAACTGCAGTTTTTCTTCTGCCAGTTGGGCATTAGCCTCTGCGCCAGGGTTAACAACCAGCATGTATTCATACATATCTGCCGGCATGTAGCCCCTTGGGGGTGTTTGCGCTAATAGTGTTTGCATAATCATTGTTTTTTGGTTGTTACCTACCGCCTTCGGGGGCAGATCGCTAAATATTTTAAAATAAAAAACTAATTTATTTAGTAAATGTATGCTAATTTTATTGTCTTAAACAAATTTATTTACACGATGGAAAAAGATATTATGCATGGCACCAGCTATGCCGGCACTAAAAACCTTAACCAGTGGGATATACCCACAGCCAACGCCACCGGCTTTGGTGCGGCCGCTGATGATTATATGGAGCGTGGGATTGACCTAAACGAGCAGCTTATATTAAACAAACCGGCAACCTTTTTTTTTAGGATGAACGGTGATGCGATGGTTGAGGCGGGTATACAAAACGGCGATGTGTTGATAGTTGACCGCAGTATTAAAGCGGCCAACGGCAAAATAATCATCGCAGCCATTAATGGCGATTTGGTGGTGCGCCGTTTTCAGCAAACCATTAACCACATAACGTTGGTGGCCGAAAACAGCCGCTACGGCAATATTGAACTGGGTGAGTTTACCGAGTACAAGGCCTGGGGCGTGGTAACCTGCGTGATACATGTGCTGGAACGCCGCCTGCTGCCCGAAACCCGCAAGCCCGCGGTGCAAAAAGACGGTGCCGGCAGGCAGAGGGTGAGGTACTAGACGTGAAAAGGGAATCGTGAAACGTGAATGTTGGCCAAATCGGGAATCGTGAAACGTGAATTGTGAATGGCCAAATCGTGAAACGTGAAACTGGAAACGTTGAAACGGGAATCTTGAATGGTGATTGGCGAATGGTCAAAAAGTCGTTGGGTTAATGGGTAACAAATAACTGTAGGCGATACGGCAATATTTAAATCATCGCATGTAATATTTTGGAACATTGTGCTATCTGCGCATTGTGAACGAGCCTGCCAGTAAGTGGGCAACGCTGAAATAAAAAAGCATTTTATACTAAACCTAAAATAAGTGCCGCATTGGCTTGGGGCATCCTTCTCTGTGCGGAGAGGGACGGAGGGTGAGGCCGTGGCTATATTATGAAGAACATCAACGACAACCCAAATGCTGCGCCAAAGCCTTCCCCAAAAGGGGAGGGTCCCGGCGCGGATGGGTATTTAAAAGGGCGCGGTGCGCAGATAAACACCAAAAACCGCTTTTTGGTAAATGAGCGCACCAAAGAACATATTGAGGGCATTGACGACTGGTCGGAACCCAACGTTGAAACGCAATACTTAGAGGAACACAGTAAAACCTTAGTTAACAAGGTTGACAGCCCCGACGTGGGCATGTGGTACAGCATGAACCCCTACCAAGGCTGCGAGCACGGCTGTATATATTGCTATGCCCGTAACGTGCACGAGTACTGGGGTTACAGTGCCGGGCTAGATTTTGAGCGGAAGATTATTGTGAAGAAAAATGCCCCCGAACTTTTGCGCAAGTTTTTGATGCACCCCAAATGGGAATGCCTGCCCATAAGCCTTAGCGGCAACACCGATTGCTACCAACCGGCGGAGCAAAAATTTGGCATCACCCGCAAACTGTTGGAGGTATGCAACGAGTTTAACCAGCCGGTGGGCATGATAACCAAAAACGCAGGCATGCTGCGCGATAAGGACCTTATACAGGAAATGGCCAGCAAAAAGCTGATAAGCATATTGGTTTCCATCACCTCTTTTAATGAAGACTTGCGCCGTGTGATGGAACCCCGCACTACTACGGCCAAGCAGCGGCTGCGTATTATTGAGCAGCTTAGCCAGGCAGGCGTGCGCATGGGTGTGATGCTTGGCCCCATGATACCCGGCCTGAACGAGCATGAAATGCAGCGTATTATGAAGGCAGCCAGCGAACATGGGGCCAGCTTTAGTGCCTACACGTTTATACGCCTGAACGGGTCGGTAAAAATTATGTTCCATGACTGGTTATACAAAAACTTTCCCGACAGGGTCGACAAAGTATGGCACATGATAGAAGCCGGCCATGGCGGCCAGGTGAACGACAGCCGCTTTGGCCTGCGTATGCGCGGCGAAGGCCCCATTAGCGACCTAGTGCGCCAGCAGTTTCAAAAATACAACAAACTGTATGGTCTTAATGCCGAGCGTTGGGAGCTGGATTGTACGATATTTAGGCGGCCGGGGGCGGAGCAGGGGAGGTTGTTTTGAGGGTAGGGTAATCAGTAATCTGTATTTGTTGGCTTGCAATTTAGATATTAGGTAATAAGTTTATTTTAATAGAGAGTATTTATTACATTTATATCAAATACCTGAACTTTTAACAATGGCGAAGAATACTTTTAATCCGATTATCTCAGTTGAAGACGACGGCTTGTACATTCCTGAAGTTGGAGCATGGGGCGACGAAAAATATAAATTATTGGGTGGTTATAGCGATATTTTTACCACGGGAATGAAAAATTTATGGGATAGTTTGGTTTATATTGATTTGTTTTCTGGTGCAGGTTTTGCCCGAATAAAGGGGACAAGTAAAATTAGAATGTCCTCTGCATTGATTGCGTTATCTGCGAAGCATAAATTTGACAAATATATTCTTTGCGAAGAAGATGATAAATGTTTGAATGCCTTAAAAACAAGAGTAAGCAAATATTTTCCAGAAGCAAACGTTCAGTATATTAATGGAGACTCGAATAAGAATGTTGAAGAAATTATTAAGGCAATTCCCAAGCATTCGAAGGACGAGAAGGTTTTACGATTTTGTTTCGTCGATCCTTTTTCTTTGAACTTAAAATTTGCAACTGTTAGGAAACTATCGGCTGTTGGTAAAATTGATTTCTTGATTTTATTGGCGTTACACATGGATGCAAATCGTAATTTATTCAATTATATTAATGAAAACAGTAAGAAGGTCGATGAATTTATTGAAGATACAGCTTGGAGGGACCAATTTAAAAAAGGACAGCTTCCAATCAAAGATTTTATCCGGTTTTTATCCAAGAAATATGACGATAATATGAAAAAAATTGGATACGTTGAGCCAGTAAAAAAACATCAAGTTAAAATAGACGATATCAATGTTCCGTTATACTATTTAGCATTTTATTCTAAACACGAAAGAGGGAATGATTTTTTTCGGAAAGTTGAAAAATATTTATCTCCTCAACAATCATTATTCTAATGGCACAATCTAGTATAGAGTGGACGGAAATGACTTGGAACCCAACAACTGGTTGCTCCAAAATTTCTGCAGGTTGCAAGTACTGCTATGCCGAGGTTATGACAAGGCGTTTGCAGGCGATGGGCATAGATAAATACAAAGATGGCTTTGCAGTAAGAATGCATGAAGATGCGCTCGATATCCCCTATACATGGAAAAAGCCCAAAGTGGTTTTCGTAAATTCGATGAGCGATTTGTTTCACCCCGAAGTGCCGGTAGAATTTATCCATAAGGTGTTTGCTGTAATGAACGACACGCCACAACATACTTACCAAGTGCTAACGAAAAGATCCGAGAGGCTTAACGAATTACACCATTTGTTTAACTGGACGAGCAATATATGGATGGGCGTTTCCGTGGAGAATGAAAAAGTAATACACCGGATTGACGATTTAAGAAATACCAGCGCGATGATTAAATTTCTGTCCTGTGAACCATTGATAGGGCCTTTGGAAAATATGAACCTACAAAATATTGATTGGGTAATTTCAGGCGGCGAAAGCGGCCGAAAAGCACGACCTATGGCAGAAGCGTGGGTGGTGGACATTATGCAGCAATGCCAAGAGCAAAACGTTTCTTTCTTCTTCAAACAATGGGGCGGCACGAACAAAAAGAAAGCTGGCAGAATACTTGGCGGCAAAACGTACGATGAAATGCCCTTATTAGCTGTTTAAAGGTTGTTCTTGAATAGGGCGTTTATTTAAAATGTATTCATTGATATACCAAAGATTAATCGTAGCCGAAATCGAACCGTACTTAATACAAACTCGTTAGAGATGCTGTCAATATCGCAAATGAAACGATAAATCACCATCCATCCAACAATCCAGTTTTTGCCACGAAAGAGATGCTCAACAACTATTTTACGATAGTTTTGTTGATGTTTTAGTGTTTTTTAAAAGGTATTGGCATGGAAATCCTAGATGTAAGTCGTACAATTAAACATCGGGCTTACACAACATTTCTCAAACGCAACAAAAAGATAGTATGAAAATAGGCTTTATCGGGTTGGGTAACCTCGGCACCCCCATAGCAGAAAACCTTTTGCAAAAAGGCCACGCCCTGCTATTGTATAACAGAACAGCGGCCAAGGCCCAGCCTTTGGTAGAGAAGGGTGCCATGTTGGCGGCCACCGTTAAACAAGTGGCCGAAGGCAGCGATGTTGTGTTCAGCATCGTGTCGGATGATGGGGCGTTAAACCACATTACCCTGGGGGCAGATGGCATTGCCGCAAACCTTAAACCGGGCGGCATACATATTAGCATGAGTACCATTTTGCCTGCCACGGCTACCCAACTGAATGCATTACACCAGCAACATAAAAACCATTACATAGCTGCGCCTATTATGGGCAGGCCCGAGGCTGCCAAAGCACGTAAGCTCAACTTTCTGGTGTCTGGCGATGCCCCGGTAATACAGTTGGCCAAACCGCTGCTTACAGATGCTGGCGCTGTAGGTATTTGGGAGTTTGGCAGCGAGGTAAGTGCCGCAAACGTGGCTAAGCTGTGCAGTAATTTCTTGATTATATCTGCCATTGAGGCTATGGCGGAGGCCATAAACTTGGGCAATAAAAGCGGTATTGACACAGCCAAATGGCATGCCATGCTTACCCAAACCCTATTTACCTCGCCCGTTTATGTAAACTATGGCAATATGATACTGAAGGATGCTTACGCACCCGGGGGCTTTGCCTTAAAACTTGGCTTAAAAGATGTAAACCTGGTATTGCAGCAGGGCGAAGCGGCTGGGGCGGCGATGCCTACCGCTGAGCTGGCCAAAAAGCAGCTAGATACCTGCATACAGCAAGGGCTGGGCGAGCATGACTGGACGGCCATTGCGATGGCGTTGAAATAGCGGGTTTTATGCGAACGGCTGTTTTTCGGCCGGTAAATATTCGCCCCAATCAGGTACATTTGCGCTTTATTGTTGAAATGGATATTAAACACAAATACGAAGCGGTAATAGGGCTGGAGGTGCATGCACAGCTTGCCACAGAGAGCAAACTTTTTTGCGGTGACAGTGTTGCCTTTGGTGCGGCACCCAATACCCATGTTAGCCCAATAACACTGGGCCACCCCGGTACCTTGCCCAAAACAAACCGCAAAGCCGTTGAGTATGCCATTAAAATTGGGCTGGCCTGCCACTGCGAAATTGAACGGTACAACTACTTTGCGCGAAAAAATTATTTTTATCCTGATTTGCCAAAGGGCTACCAGGTATCGCAGCATACTACGCCCATTTGCAAGGGCGGTTATGTGACTATTAAAACGGAGCAGGGCCAGCGCGACATACTGCTAAACCGCATACACATGGAGGAGGATGCCGGCAAGAGCATTCACGATATGGACGAGGCATATACCTGCGTTGACTATAACCGTGCGGGTACCGCCTTGGTGGAAATTGTAACCGACCCTGTGATGCACACAGCCGATGAGGCCTACCAGTATATAACCGAGCTGCGCAGACTTGTACGCTGGACGGGTATTTGTGACGGCAACATGGAAGAGGGCAGCCTGCGTTGCGATGCCAACGTTAGCATACGGCTAAAAGGCGAAACCAAGCTGGGCACTAAAGTGGAGGTGAAAAACCTTAACAGCATGCGCAATGTGAAGAAAGCCATTGAGTATGAGATTGACCGGATGATTGGCATTGTGGAGGTAGGGGGTACCATAACCCAGCAAACAAGAAGCTTTGACGCCAGTAACGACACAACATTTGCAATTAGGGACAAGGAGGAGGCCAATGATTACCGCTATTTTGCCGAGCCCGACTTAGCACCTTTTCTAATTACAGACGATTTTATACAGTCAGTTGAAAATGCTTTGCCCACTTTGCCGCAGGCTTTAATGCAAAAGTTTCAGCAGCAACTTGGGCTTACCGAGTATGATGCCGCACAGCTGTGTTTGGAAAAAAGCATTGCCGATTACTTTGAAGCAGTGATTGTACTTACTGATAATTACAAGGCCGCAGCTAACTGGATAAATGGCCCAGTTAAACAGTATTTGAACGCACAAAAACTTACACTGGAAGAACTTACCTTAACGCCGGGCCAGTTGGCAGAACTAATAAAACTTACTGATGACGGTAAGGTTAACTTCTCAGTAGCGTCTTCAAAGCTGATGCCGTTATTGATACAGGATAGCACAAAAACAGCACTAGGCTTGGCCACCGAGCTTAACCTGTTGCAGGTAAGCGACAATGGCGAATTGGCTGCTTGGGTAAACGAGGTAATTGCCAAAATGCCCGACAAAGTGGCCGAATATAAAAAGGGCAAAAAAGGCTTGCTTGGCTTGTTTGTGGGCGAAGTTAAGAAAGCGAGCAAAGGCAAGGCCGACCCGAAAGTTGTAACGGCATTGCTGGAGCAAAAATTAAACAGTTAACAACTATTTTATACAAACATTTATGCAAAAAACTGCCATTGTGTGCTTAGCGGCCATTGTACTGTTAGCCTCTTGCGCCAAAAAAAAGTACGGCCCGTTTACAGTAAAAGGCCAAATTGCGCACACTACGCTGCCCCAAACGCTGTTTTTGGAGAAGGTAACGCTGAATGCGCCCAGCAATACCTCGCTGGATTCTCTAAAGCTGGCCGCAAACGGCAGTTTTGAATTGAAAGGCACCGGTAGTGAAGAATACCTATACCTTTTAACCATTAACCACACACCTGTTGCTATTTTTATTAACGACAACGATGCAATACAAATGGATGTTGACCTTGCCAACAGCCGCCGCCCGGTAATAAACGGCAGCCTTGCCACGCAGCAATTGTATGGGTTTATTTCCACATTGTCTCACAGAGATTCCACTATAAGGGTTATTTCTGCCACGTTAGATTCTATGACCGGAAAACTGCCTTTTGATACGGCCGCTGCGCTCGCATTAAAAAGCCAGGGTGTTAAGCAGGTTACTGCCATGAACGATGAGATAAAAAGGGTTGTGCAAACCTCTAACAGCCCAGCACTGGTTTGTTACGCGTTGGAAAGGGCACGCGACACTGACCCCCAAGCCCTTGACAGTTTGGTAAAAACAGCTTCCCTTCGGTTTAAGGAACATAGCACCATTGCCATTATAAAGAGCCTAATGGCACAAGCCGCCACCCAACCGCCCGCATCGGCCCAGCAACAAGGCCAGCAGGCGGCTTCAAATTACCCCTTGCTAAACCAGCAAGCACCCGACTTGGCCATGAACAGCGTAGACGGCAAGCCGATGAGCATAAAAAGCTTTAAGGGTAAATATGTGTTGGTTGATTTTTGGGCTAGCTGGTGCGGCCCCTGCCGCATGGAGAACCCTAATGTGGTAAAAGCCTGGAACCTTTTTAAACATAAAAATTTTACGATCCTAGGTGTGTCGTTGGATAACGACAATGCTGCTTGGATGCAGGCTATCAAGAGTGACGGCCTTGACTGGAACCATATGAGCGACTTAAAACAATGGGAAAGCGCCGCTGTTAGCTCCTACCAGTTTGATGGTATACCCTTTAACGTACTGATTGACCCCAGTGGTAAAATAATTGCATCAGAACTGCGCGGCCCAAAATTGATTGAAAAACTTGCAGAAGTGTTGAAATAGTATTGCTTATATAGGCCTTGTTTGAGCGAACCAGTACCATTAAAGCCAATGCGTAAATGGCTAGGGAAGAAATAAGCCAATAGATTATTAAACACGGGGCTATGCCTAAAGTGACATCTTTGGGCATAGCCCCGTGTTTATGTTGGTGATTAACAGCCGTAAACATTAAGCACGTTTGGTGGGTTGGTACGTAGGAGTGTGGGCAAGTTGGATAATGTAGAGACTGGTGTACGCGGGTGCAACGACAGCCACGGGTGAAATAGCTTAGCTGGTAATACGGAGGGATAAATTGGTATTTTGGGTAAAGTGAAAGGCTGCTTAATTTTTTTTTAATAAAGGATATACCTGCAAAAACATGCGCATCCTGTGTTATTTTTTTGTAATTTCCGTTACAAATGATGCAGTATGAAAACGCTCTCAGAAACATGGTTTGCAGAAGGATTTATTGATTTTGAACTAAAAAAATATACCCTACTCGCATACCTGCAGCAGGTAAATAAGTGTTTTGGCGAGTGCAAGCTTTACCCGCAGCTGGCCGATGTAATATTTCATTATAATAACCTGTCGGCTTTTAAGAAGAACAAACAATACCTACAGGAGCAGTTTCCTAAAAAATTTACGGGCATACAGTTACAAAAGCTGGGGCTATTGTACGAGAAGATGATTGAGGACGATGACTTGATGCGTGAATTGGAGGACATTATACAATATGCAAGCAAAATATTACAAAGTACCATAAGCAATGGTACTGAAATATATGAAATGGTTGAGGATAATATGAGTATTGCCCCCGTTGGCCTAGTTCCGCTAGATTTGAACGAGGGCTATTTTTTCCTAAGCACAGCCACAGATAAAAACACTAAGGTTTACCAATACCGCCTGAGTATATTTGAAAAGCACAACGAAAAATACCGCAGTATTAAAACAGAGTATGTTGATACATGGTACCGAAATTTTATAAATACCTATGAAAGCATAAAGGGCCAATTGATTCGCAACCGAAGTTTTTTGCCAAACCCTGCTGTTTACGCTATTGACGTGGCGCTTGGTTTCCCGGTTGATGAAACTATACTACCTATTGCAAAGCGCAGTTTGGTGAGGCACCTTACAGTGGGCCGGGCTTAGTATACCATATTGCAGATACTTGGCACTTGATGCGTAACGGGCTATTAGATGCGAAGGTTAGCCTGCTAATTTTTTTTGCATAGTACACATGTAAAAGCAAGGCTGCTTTACAAGTGGCGTGTTGGCTTTACGGTACAGTGCCTATAATATGGTGTTGAATATTTGGGTGCAAATATGCCCCAACAGTTACCCTAAAAAAAGAAGGGCTTGCATGTTGTTATGATGCAGCCCTTGTTTTTTTAAATATTGTAGAATTTCGAATGCTCGTTTTAGCTGTTTAGCATTAAAGGCATTACCAACATAAGCAATTCTTCCCCTTCAACCTGTTCGGTTGGCTTAATAATGCCTGCCCTTGTAGGCGTTGAAAGTTCAATTTTTACCTCGTCTGTGTCAGAGGCATTCAACATTTCAATTAAAAACTTGGCATTAAACGCAATTTGCAAGTCTTCACCATCGTATTGGCAGCTCATTCTTTCCGTGCCTTCAAAGCTAAAGTCAATATCCTGGGCGGCCAGCTGCAGTTCGCTACCGGTAATGGTTAATGCCACTTGGTTAGTGCTTTTGTTGCTGAATATGCTAACGCGGCGCAAGGCACTTTGGAAATAGTTTTTATTTACCACCAGTTTATATGGATTGTCTAGCGGAATAACAACCTTGTAATCTGGGAAGCGGGCGTCAATCAACCGGCAAATCAGCTTTGTTGAGCCATGGGTGATAAACAAGTGGTTGCTGTTGTAGCTTATGGTTATTTCGTCGTTATTGGCCGGTAGGGCGTTCTTAAGTAGGTTAAGGGGCTTTTTCGGTACAATAAAGCTGTCGGTTTTGGGGCAGCTAATATCGGTGCGTTTGTAACGCACAAGCCTGTGTGCGTCCGTTGCCACAAGCTGCATGCTTTCTTTCGTCAATTCAAAAAACACCCCCGTCATGGCCGGGCGCAGGTCATCGCTGCTAACAGCAAACAAAGTTTTATTGATGCCTGTAACCAGCGCATCGCTTGTGGCGGTAAAGCTGTTGGTGTCGTCGGCAACCGGCTCTTTGGGAAAATTGTCGGGGTTTTCGCCCATTACCTTGTATTTGCCATTATCGCTGGTAATTTCAACGCCAAAATTTTTGTCAATATTAAACGTCAGGGGCTGGTCGGATGTGTTTTTAAGCGCATCCAGCAAAATTTTGGCCGGTATACATACCCGCCCGTTGTCTTTGCTTTCCACATCCATGTTAATTTCCATCACGGTTTCCAAGTCGGTGGCTACCACGCTCAGTTTTTTATCCCGGATGTCAAATAAAAAATCTTCCAGTATTGGTAATACAGTGTTGGCGTTTATTACGCCGCTTATCTGTTGTAGGTGCTTTAATAAAGCTGAAGAAGAAACTATAAATTTCATACAATAAACTTAAATTACATGTTGGGCAACAAACCTACTGTAAAATACTAATATTCTGCAATCGGGTTTCTATTGTTTTGGCGGCTCGTGAACAAATGTTAACTAAATGTGCAGTTAATAGGCTATTCTACGGGTAGTGCGGATAATATTTGGCGGAATTTTTCCCGTAAAACAGGCTTTACAATATATCCCTTTACGGTGTCGTACTGGCGGGATTTACTTACATCAATTTCATCAACCGATGAACTTACCACATAAATAACCACGGCCTTTTTTAGGTTGCTTTTAAGATTTTTGTAAGCATCTAAAAACTCCCAGCCGTTCATCACCGGCATGTTTACATCCAAAAAAATTACATCCGGCAGGCTGGTTTGGTTTTCGCAGTTTACTTTTAAGTAATTGATCGCATCTTGCCCATTGGAATAAACTGATATGCTTTCGGCAAAACCGGTGGCCTCAATAGTTTTACGGGCCGCGAACTGGTAAATCCGGTCGTCATCGACAAGCAGAATATGTAATTTAGCCTTTTGCATAATGTACGGAGTGCAAAGGTAGCTTTTTTAGTTACAAAAAAATGAATCCTGCACTGGCCTTTTATTTTAATGTGTCAAATTGAACATGATGAGAGATTCTGTAAAAGATCCTTTGGAAAAGATTAAACGATATTGCGCCTACCAGGAACGCAGCCATTTTGAGGTTAAAAATAAATTATACTCATTTGGGTTGCCAACCAGCCGCGTGGAAGCTTTTGTGGCAACGCTGATTGAGGAAAACTACCTTAATGAGGAGCGTTTTGCCATTAGTTTTGCCCGTGGAAAATTTATGCTAAAAAAATGGGGCCGGGTAAAAATTAAGTACGAATTGGGCCTGAAAAGGGTGGGCGCTGCCAATATTAAAACATCATTAAAAGAAATAAATGAAGAAGATTACAGGCAAATGATACAAAATTTGGTCGAAAAAAAGTGGGATGCACTTGTTGGCGAGGATACTTTTAGCAGGCAGGCCAAAACGGTGCAGTATCTATTGCAAAAGGGATATGAGTTGCCATTGGTGCAACAGGCCCTAAAAAATATTAAGGATAAGATTAGCTAAGTGGTTTTGGCAAGCCTACGGCTTGTATACAAAAGTTTTAGAAAACGTAATACAAATGGTTGTTTTAGTTGCCGCTGGCGGGACGAGGGAGTAGCCGCAATCAAATTACATTTTTGTTCTGGCATCGTCCGGTATGTCAGTGTTGGCCGTGTTGCTGCTAATAAACTTGTTAAGCCTAAAATTAAGGCTTAACAGCAAAAACCTAGATAAAACATTTGCTCGCGTGTCTTGTACGTAGCTGTCACTGGTACTACGCCAAATGCTTACGTTCTCATTAAGCAGGTCGTAAGCCTTCAATTTAATCCAGATAGCTTTTTTGGTGCCAAAATAGTGGGTTATGTCTGCGTTTACCATGTTTACCGAGGTGTTAAAGCCTGCGGACTGCCCGGTGGTTTGCCTATAGTCGTAATCAATGTTTATTTCAGTGTTTGCTATGGGTATTATGGTAATGTTGGGGTTTATATCAACAAAATAGGCGTTGTTGCCAAGGTCTGGCTGAAGGCTAAAGTCGCTCGCTTGTTTGCTAACGCTGAGGCCAGTGTTCATGTCAATCCATTTTTTTGCATCGTAGGTTAACCCAAGGGAGAGTTTTGCGTAGTTGCTGGAGTTTATGTTTTCGGTGCCGTTTAACAGGTTTACATTGCGGTAGCCGTTGGCATAAAAGTTGATATTCCATTTTATTTTTTCCTTGCCCAGGTATATGGGGCTGAAAAAGCTAAACCAAGCGTTCCAGTTGTATGCCCCGTCTGTATTAATTGGTTTGGTCGTTTCGCTGCCGGAGGTGCCGTTAAAAGTGGTGCTGTTGGTTATATTGTTCACCACCGAGGAAAAACCCGCGTTGCTGTTAAAACCGGTTTCGTTATGGCTATTGTAGTAATTTAGGTTGTACCGTACACTGTGTACTTCTGCATACTCCAGGTTGGGGTTGCCTAATTTTATGTAAAGCGGGTTGCTATTGTCAATCAACGGTTGTAGCTGGTAAGCCTGGGGTGCCTGAACGCCAAATGAATAATAAACATTAAAACGCATGCCCCTTGCATTTGTATAAAAGCTTAGGTTTGGCGAAAAGCCTTTGTAGCTTTGTTTGTAAAGAGTGTCTTTACCCTGTGGCTGGCTTTGGGTTTGGGCATCCTGCCAGCGCAGGCCCGCACCAAAACCCGTGTTTTTGCCAGTATAGTTGTAGTTTAATTGTACCACGTTATTATAGTTGTGGTTGTTATAATGGCTGCTAAGGGTGTCGTTTAGCAAGTCGTACAATTTAGTTAACGTGTTGTAGCCATATACATACTTAGGTATGTCGTTAATGCCGTAGTTATAGTTGTAGCTGACATTCAGGCTGCTTTTTTCTGCCAATGGCTCACTATAGCTTACTGTGGCACCAACCCTGGTGGTACGGTTGGTGTTGTACTGCAACTGGTTAACCAGTAGGGCATACGCGGTATTGCCAACAGGGTAAAAATAATTATTAGATAGGTTATATAGCTGCGCCTTGGTATTGTTTACGTTGTTGTTAATGTTAATAAAGATATTTCTCCTTGAATTGGCAAACCTACGGTTATAGGTTATTTGACCGTTAACATTGGGCGTATTTGTGTGGCTTGTGTTTTGCCGGTTGCCATTGTTAACTTTTGTACTGTCGGCCAAATTGGTGTTAAAGCTAGCTACGGAATTATTATCGTATGAATTAAAACCTGCCCCCTCATTAAAACGTACCATTGTTAGGGTATCGGGTCTGTACTCAAAATAAAGGCCTGTATACACATTGGTGCTTAAGGCGGTGCTTTGGTTGGCCTCGTTGTAATAGGTGGAGGAGTCGGTAAATATATTCTGCCTGTTAATCAATTGTTGCTTAACGGTTTTATTACGGTCATAACCTGCCCAGGCGCTAAAGTCAAAATCTTTACCGTATTTGTCGGCATAATTCAATTTAAGCTGCTTATTGTCTGTAGTGCCATTCCAGTTGTTGTACGATGCGTCGGCACTGCCACTGTTGTTGTTATCGCTGCGGCCGGTATTATTGGCACCTGCAATCACCGATACTTTTCGGTCGTTATTAAAAAAGTTGGTGTTGGTTTTGCCCTCATACCGGCCTTGGGTGCCGCCTGCTATGTAGTCCTTGCCAAATACACCGCGCCGCCTGTTTTTTTTGAGTGTGATGTTGATTATCTTTTCCCTAACGCCATCTTCCACTTTGGTGGCCAATGCTTGGTCGCTTTTTTTATCGATGATCTGTATCTTGTCAATTACATCTGCGGGAAAGTTTTGCGTAACCGATTTAAAATCAGTACCAAAAAAAGGTTTGCCGTCAACGTAAATCTGGGTTACGGTTTCTCCTTGGGCTTTAATGCCCCCATTTTTGTCAACCTCAACCTCGGGCATTTTTTTAAACATGTCTTCTACCGTGCCGTTTTTCCTTACCTTAAATGCGGAAGAGCTAAATTCGGTAGTGTCGTTTTTTATGACTACTGCGGTACGTTTAGACACAATGGTGACGGAATTTAATGCTCCGAATGAAGGCTGCAGTAATATGGAATCTAATTTTTTTAGCCCGTTGTGTGGCAATACAATTATGCTGTTGGCGGTACTATAACTTAAGGTAGTTACCTGTAAAATAAATGTGGCTTCTTGCAATCCTGTAAAAGAAAATCTGCCTAAACTGTCAGTAATGCCCGATCTTTTGATGGTAGAGTCTGACCCCAATAAGTTTACGGTAGCCATTGGGAGGGCTTCCTTTGTGGAAGCAGAATAAACACGCCCTGAAATTGTGCCTTGCTGGGCTTGGGCAGTAGCTGTGCACAGCAGCGCCAAATTAAACAGTAAAGCGATGTATAGGGTGGTGTGCTTTCTCATGGTTGCAAATTACGGCAAGCTTTTTTAAGCTGAAGTACCTCGGCCGATAAAAACAATGCCCTCGCCTTATGTAACATTTGTTTAAGAATAATTAAATGTTTTTTACCCCTATTGGTAGCAAAATACAAAAGCGGTTGCCTTTCAGTAACCGCCTTTGTAAAAGCAAAAACCGCTATGTATTAATAGTCTGAATATTCTGTTGGGTGCAAAAACACCATCACATTTTTTGATACATTGTGCTGGTACTCTGGCTTGGTGCTTAATGTTTTCCAATAGGCATCGTCCACAAATGTTTTCCAATGCGCCTCACGGTCGGCTTTATTGTTAAAGGTGGTCATATACATAAGGTTAGGCATCGTTTTGCCTGCCACTACCTCTGAGTAAAACACGGCATTAAAGCCCAACCTTTTAAACAAGCCAACCTCGTCTCCTGCATTAAACATTTGCACTTTGTTTTTGTACAGTTTTTCTGTGGGGCCTTCGTAGCTTCTTAATTCATATACACGTTCGGACTTGGGCCCGGTGAGTGCTGGTACAAAGGGAGCGGGTGCTTGTTCAAAAGCCTTCAGTATTATGGTTTCAATGCGGCTATAAGGTACATCGGTGTATGGCGCGTCAATGTATTGCTTGCCGTCTGCTTGGTATTGGTTGTCGGCTTCCAGTTTTGCGTCAAGTTGCTCGTATTGCTTCCAAGAACTAAAAGGGATAAATACGTACACCAATTGTTCGGTGTCTTTGTCATTGGGTTTAAAAACCCCCACATTAGGTATACCCGCGCGGTGCATCGCTGGCAGGTACGCGGTTTGCAGAAAGTTGTCTAACTTTTCTTCCTGCGTGGTTGTTTTTAAATGGTACACTTTCAACTGGTAATAATACCTGCCGCCTTTTTTGCCAAAGGCAAATGTTGCTGAACAAAGCAAGGTTGTTAATAAAAGTAACATTGATGGCAATAACCTGTTTTTACTGATTTGCATAATTGTAGCGATGTTTAAATTTTTATGGCTTTAACCTTTGTGCCAATAGCACAGTGGTGACAAGTGAATAAAGTAACGCGTAGATTTTTCCTATTTTTTGTTAAAATGGTTAATGTTGTTCAATTTGTTTGGTATTTCCTAAACCTGTTCACAGACATATAAATAGCTTTCGCCGAAATTAAGCTTTATACGCATTTCTCACCGCTACACTTACCGGAAATATCTGCAAAGCAACTGTTTATTATCCGTGTTTGGGGTAACTTAGCCTTTTAATAGTAACTCATAAATAAATTAGCAATGGCGGAAAGAAAATTGAGTTCAACCAACTTTCGTAATCAAACGTTTTTGGAAGAAAAATGCACCCTTAATGAATTGTTAGACCTTGTGAGCAAACGGTGGGTTTGCGAAGTGTTGTTTTGTATTGAGGAGGGTAATAGCAGGTTTAAGGCAATTAAAGAAAGCCTAACCTATATTAGCGACACAATACTGGCGGACAGGCTAAAGCTGCTGGAAAAATATGGCTTTATTTACAGGGCTTATTATGAAGAGGTGCCGCCACGTGCGGAATACTCCATTACCGAAAAAGGCATTGAACTATCTACTTTGTTGGACAACTTGTGTAAATTTAGCGAAACTGTGCGAGGTTTTGCAGGTTGTGCTGTTGAATAAGCCACCCAAGCTGCGGTATAAATGGCGTGTGTGCCAAAACATTTGGTGACACACGCCTTTTTTGTCTGCAAAATGTTGTTGATGCAATTTTTACAGGATTGACTAAAAAACCAAATTGCCCTTGTTTTTTATGTGTTCGTTGGTTAGTTCTGCAACCATTTGCACACCGGGTATGTTTTTTATAAACAGTATTATTTCCTTACACCGGGCATCATCTACCTCGTCGCCTTTCAACAGCCATAAAAAATCAATGTGCCTAAACTCCGGCAGCAAAAAGCCGCCGTCGTAATGGTTATGGTAAATATATTGGTGCAGGCCCGTACCCTCCTCATTATAATGGTATACCTGAAAAAAATAGGTTCTGGTTTTATTTACCACCGGAATTTCGTTCTTGGCATCCAGCCTAAAATTATAGCCCAACGTTGTGTTTACCTGCCAGCAAAAGCGGTAGTTTTTTGCAGATACCACTATGCCTAAAAGGCGGGTGCCTGCAAAAAAATCATCCAACAAGCCGTCATTATCAAGCGTTAGCTTTTTCAAATTGTCAAAATTGTACGTCAATTGTTTTTTCTTCGGTGCGGCTTTTTATTCGCAAAACAGTCTTGTCGCCTTTCTTAAAATGCTGTAGGGCTGTCATGTATGTCATAACATCCACAAATTTATAATCGCCCAGTTGCAACAGTATGTCGCCAGGTTGCAGGCCCAGCCTTTCGGCCAGTTTACCTTTACTAACATTGTCAATACGCATGCCAGTTCCGGTAAAGCCATAGTCTGGCATTACCCCCAGCGAAACAGGTAGTGCCATGTTGCGGGCTTCTTGGTCTCTTGTTTTTGCAAAGGTTAGCTTTCCCTTATCGTTGGTAGCTTCAATAACCCTATTAACGTATTTCACTATTTTTAATTCGCCGCCATAATTTATTTTGTCCCAGTCGTCGGTGGCTTTGTGGTAATCGCTGTGGCTGTTGGTAAAGAAAAACAGCACAGGTATGTCTTTTCTATAAAAGCTGGCATGGTCGCTGGGGCCGCTACCACTACTGTCAAGTTTTACTACCAGCCCTGTGTCTGCAATAGTATTCAAAACCGTACCCCAAGTGGGCGAAGTGCCATAGCCGCCTATGGTAAGTTTGCGGGCTGAGTCGTACCTGCCAACCATATCCATGTTTACCATATAATTGGGCACTATGTTCATGGATGGGTGTTCCAGCCAATATTTACTGCCGAACAGCCCGAGTTCTTCGCCTGAAAATGCAATAAAAAGGTAATTGTTGTTGTGTGCCGTGGTGCGTTGTAATATACGTGCCAGCTCAATTAGGGCAGCAGTGCCGCTTGCGTTGTCGTCTGCCCCGTTGTGTATTTGGCCCGGGCCGTCAAGGCTGTTGCCATCTTCCCCATACCCTAGGTGGTCAAAATGCGCACCCACAATAACTGTTTGGGGGGCGTTAAAGCCTATGTATCCTACTACATTTCTCGCTTTTCTCTTTTTCGGGGCAATATTAACCTGTAGTTTCAGTTTGTAGGTAGCATTGGCATCCGTAAAATATTTTTTAAACCCGTCAGCGGTAATAAATATCACAGGCATTAAAAGGGAGGCTGCTGTATCATTTTTATTAAACTGAATATTGTCCACCGCTTTTGACCTGTTAATTACCACCAGTGCGGTAGCTCCCCGTTCTTTATCGTGCCGGGCCTCTTTTTTTATCGCATCACCTATATCAAAGTGGGGGTTGTTTTTGTTTTCCTCCAACACTTCCTTCACATCAAAAAACCATGGCTCGCCTTTTTCACCCAAATCAAGCGATGCTTCGCCTTCCGCTACGCCGTTTGCCGAGTATGCCAGTGGGTAGTAGTCTGTTTTGGCTTCCAGCGTTTTGCCGTTTATGGTTAAGTTGTTTTTGTCGTCAGTAAATTGTTTGCCTTCGTCAATGTCAAACTCCTGCACAAAGCCATTGGTGCCTTTCGCTTCCAGGCCATTTTTTTTAAACTGGTCAATAATATATTGCATCGCAAGCAGCTCGCCAGCCGAGCCTGTCCTGCGCCCTTCAAGTTTGTCGTCGGCCAAGTATCTAACGTGCTCCTTAAGGTTGGCAAGTGTTTCTTTGTCTGCTTTTTCTTGGGCTTTGCGCTCCTTGCGGTTTTGCGTAAGGGCAACCATCGGCAAAAGCAATAACAGCATAAATAATGTGCGCATATTCTCCTTTTTGGCGGTTTTAGTATAGCAAATGTACTATCATTAGCGTATCATATTAAATATGGTATGACGTAAATCATACCCGAGTTTTTTAACACCTCCTATCTTCGGCCCCGAAAAAAGGCTGTTTTACGACGGTGAAGGGTTTCCCAATCTCGTAATGCAACCTGAATGCGTAACCGTAGCTTTGCACCCACAATTTAATATTTGCCTATATCTAGCGTTCATATTGCTTTAGTCGGTAACCCAAACAGTGGTAAAACCTCGCTGTTTAATGCTTTAACGGGCCTTAACCAAAAAGTGGGTAATTTTCCTGGTGTTACTGTTGATAAAAAAACCGGCCATTGCCCATTGGACGAAAAACTGGACGCAGTAATAATCGACTTGCCGGGTACCTACAGCCTTTACCCGCGCCGTGCTGATGAGTGGGTGGCATACCGGGTGATGATGGGTGCCGATGCCGATGTGCAGCCCGAAGTAGTGCTGCTGGTGGCAGATGCCAGCAACCTTAAGCGCAACCTTCTGTTTTGCAGCCAGGTGATTGATTTGAAATACCCAGTGGTGATTGCCCTTACCATGATGGACATAGCCGGTAAAAAAGATATTGAGGTTGACATTGAAGGGATAGAGCGCGAATTGGGCGTGCCTGTAGTGGCGGTTAACCCTAGAAAAAATAAGGGCCTAGTGCAATTGAAAAAAGTACTGGCGCAAACGGCCCGGCAAAAGCATATTAAGCCACTGCAGGATTTTATAACCAACCGCGAACTTGCCCCCGCTGCCATAGACAAGGTTAAAGGCATTTATCCTTCGTTAAGCGATTATGCGGCCATACATTACTTAATAAACCACGAAAGCTTTCCTTTACCGGCCAACCAGCAGGCTGCTATTGAGCAGGCGGAAAAAGACACTGCTTTTAACCCCACCAAAACGCAGGCCGAGGAAATTATGCAGCGTTACACCCGCATAAGGCAGATAATGAAGAAAAACGTGGTGGAGCCAGACCCCTTGCAGCGCAAGCTTTTTACTGAGAAGTTGGACAATATTTTATTGCACCGTATTTGGGGGTACCTAACGTTGCTGGTAGTACTTTTTTTGCTTTTCCAAAGTGTTTTTTGGGTGGCCCAATACCCCATGAACGCCATTGACTGGAGCTTTTCGCAGTTAAGGGCTTGGATGGGTGGCTTTTTGCCTACCGCATGGTGGAGTAATTTGTTGGTGAACGGCTTTTTAGCAGGCCTGAATGGCATTTTGGTGTTTGTACCCCAAATAATGATACTGTTCGGTCTCATAACCCTACTGGAAGACTCGGGGTATATGGCGCGTATTAGTTTTTTAAGCGACAAGCTGATGCGCAAGGTTGGGCTGAATGGCAAAAGCGTTATGCCCATGATAAGCGGGTTTGCCTGTGCCGTGCCGGCGATTATGAGTGCCCGCAATATTGAGAACAAAAAAGAAAGGCTGCTAACCATATTGGTAACACCACTAATGAGTTGCAGCGCAAGGTTACCGGTGTTTACCATATTGATTGCGCTGGTAGTGCCAAGCAAATACTATTTTGGGTTTTTAAGCCTGCAGGGTTTGGTAATGATGGGGCTTTACCTGCTGGGGGTAGTGATGGCATTAACAGTGAGCTATGTGTTGAAATTTTTGATAAAAATTAAGGAGAAGAGCTTTTTCATATTAGAACTGCCTGTGTACCGAGCCCCGCGTTGGAAAAATGTGGGCATAACCATGCTGGAGAAGGCAAGGATTTTTGTGGTAGATGCCGGCCGGGTAATATTGCTGATTAGTTTGTTGTTATGGTTTTTGAGCAGTTACGGCCCCAGCGGAAGGATGGATGCAGCAGAAAAAAAATACGCCACAGCCCGGCAACAAGCGGCAACGCCCGAAGCAAAATTGGCTGCCGACAAGGAATACAATTCTGCAAAATTGCAAAACTCGTACGCTGGTATCTTTGGTAAAAGCATTGAGCCGGTTATTAAGCCCCTTGGTTACGACTGGAAAATTGGCATTGCCCTGATAACATCTTTTGCTGCCCGTGAGGTATTTGTGGGTACCATGGCAACCCTTTACAGTGTGGAGGAAAATGATGACACCACCCTAAAACAGAAAATGCAAACTGCCACCCGCGAGGACGGCACCCTTGTTTATACCCTGCCCACCACCCTTAGCCTGATGGTGTTTTATGTGCTGGCCATGCAGTGCATGAGTACCCTTGCCGTAGTAAAACGCGAAACCCGCAGTTGGAAATGGCCCGCCATACAATTAGTGTACATGACAGGCTTGGCTTATTTTATGAGCTGGGTGGTGTTTCATGTGTTTAGTTAGGGGGGAATATTAATGAATATTTTTCTATTAAAACCTTATTTTCACTAACAAACATTTTGGTATGAAGACAGCAGAATTAAGAGAAAAGCTTCATCAATATATAGAAACAGCGAAAGGCAAAAAAATAAAGGCTATTTATACAATGATTGAAGAGGATATAGAAGACTCCAATAAAAAATACGATAGTGTTTTTTGGGGCGATATAGAAAGGCGTAATGCTGAAATGCAAAATGGTGAAGTTGAAACTTTCACTTGGGATCAAGTTCAACGAAGGGCAGAAGAATCATTGAAAAATGCAAGGGCCAAGTTTAATGTATAGCTTGTATTTCATAAAGAAGCAGAAAAAGAATATAATGCTGCCTACAGTTGGTATGGCCTGCAAAAGCCCGGTTTAGAAGACAGGTTTAAAAACTGCATTGAGGAGGTACTTAAAAAACTGCAAGCAAATCCACAATATTTTGGATACAGTAAAAAACCATTTCGAGAAGCATTGGTAAATATTTTCCCCTATACAATTGTCTTCACGATTGATGATGATAATGTTATTGTTTACATTTCGGCGATATATCATACAAGCCGTAATCCAAAAAAGAAATTTGGAAATTTTGAGAGATAAAACGCCCAATCCTGTCTTCACTCACCCAACACCCAATCACTTTTCTTATTATAATAATGCCACAATAAAGCAGACAGCTTACGCGTAAGTACCCATGCTTCGTTGTTGGTTTCCCAGCTAATATCCTTGTTGTTTTTGGTAAATATGCTGAAAATATAAGGGTTTTCCTTACTGTTTACATACACTACCTCATCACGGCTGGCATCCACGGCACCGTTTTTGTCGGCCACAAAAACGCCCGGCGGTATTTGGCTAAGGGCTTCCTCATCCCAATATTGGCGGCCCAGTAGCCGCAGCATTTTTTCGCTGGTCTGTTTGCTCAAAAGGTTTCCGTTGACAACACGTTCCATCCAAGTGGCCATTTCCCGTGGGGAAGTTTGTCCCCAGCCATATTGGCTACGCGCAGCTTCCCTGCTCGGCGTACGGCTGTTTACGCGCGTTACTGCAAAACCTAGGCTATCCATTATTTGGTTTATGCGGGTTCCACCGCCGCTAAGGCCCTGTAGCCAAAGGCTGGCGCAATTGTCGCTGATGGTAAGCATCAGCATAATAACCTTGCTTAATTCAATAGTGCTGCCCGGTTTTGCGAGCGACATAATATCATCACCCTCGGCATAGTATAATGAATCTGTATAGGTAAGACGCTGGTGGTAGCTCAGTTGGCCCGATTGAATTTTATCCATAATGCCTGTTAGGATGGATAGCTTTACAATACTGGCCGTGGGGAAAACTGTATCTGCATTTATGGCAACAAACTTATCATGTTTAAGGTCGTGTACATACACACCCACATTGCCGTTAAAACTTTTCAGCAGGGTTTCTACCTGCTGCTGTAGGTCGCGGTCGTTTTTTTGAGCGGAAGCGAAAATACAGGTGAGAAGTGCCAATGAAAACAAAAAATAACGCATAAAGAATAATTATTGCGTTGAAGATATGGTTATTTTGCCATTATGCATCCCCGATGAAGCATATTGTTGGGCAGACGCTGACCCAGCCTGTCACCCAAAAAAAAGCAGGGTTATAAAGCTAAAATGTTAATTTCTTTGCTGCCTTTGGCAGAAAGGGTATTTTTACCACCTAAACAACTGACTTATCCTTTAAAATATGGCTACAATAATGCGTAAATATTTTTTGTTCATTTTGCTGGCAGCACAACACGTGGCATTTGCGCAGGCACCTTCCCAGCTTGTAGTAAAAAGCAATATTGACAATTATAGCAGTACCTATCCGCAAGAAAAAATATATATTCAGTTTGATAAACCTGCTTATTCTGCCGGGGAAACCGTTTGGTTTAAGGCCTACATAATGAAAGGCTTTGAAATTTCAAACCTCAGTAAAAATTTTTATATTGATTTTACTGATGTGGACGGCAATGTATTAATGCACGGGGTGTACCCGATGCAACAGGCTTCAGCGGCAGGTAATTTTGACATCAGCAGTTATTATACCGGTAAAAATATTCATGTGAGGGCCTATACTAAGTGGATGCTGAATTTTGACAGTGCCTTTTTGTATAACCGCGATATCCGCATCATACCTAAGTCAACGCCTAGTGGCAAAATTGCCCCCAAGCCGGTCTTAACGGCCACGATGCAGTTCTTCCCCGAAGGCGGCGATTATGTCGCTGGCCTAAAAACAAAAGTAGCTTTTAAGGCAAATTACCATAACGGTATGCCCGCCAAGGTAAAAGGGCAGGTGGTTAACAGTAAAGGTGTGGTTGTAGACAGTATAAAGAGCCAGCACGATGGCATGGGCTTTTTTTACTTAGAACCCCAGCCCGGAGAAGTGTATACGGCAAAATGGGCCGACGACCAAAAAGTAGCCTACCAAACTACCCTGCCTGCGGCAAAACCCTTTGGCGCAACCTTGCAAGTAAAGCCAGGGGCTGGCAAAATGGGGTTTGTTATACAACGGTCAGACAATGCGCCTGCGGAGCAAAAAGAGCTGCATATTGTAGCTACTATGCAGCAACAAACGGTGTACTTGGCCTCTGTAAAACTTGACGTAAGCAGCATAATTGGTGGTGCAATACCCACGGCACAGTTGCCCAGCGGAATAATACAAGTTAGTTTGTTTGATGCTAACTGGCTACCCTTGGCAGAAAGGATTGCATTTATAAACAACCAGGAATTTCGTTTTGAACCCGAGGTCGGGTTTGCCGCCTTGGGCACATCAAAGCGTGGCCGAAATGTGCTGGTTATAAACGTGCCAGATTCAATTGAGTCCAACCTTTCTGTGTCGGTAACCGATGCTGGTCTTGGCATTGATAGTTCGGATGATATTATATCGCGTTTATTGGTTACTGGCGATTTAAAAGGGAGGGTATACCACCCCTCGTACTATTTTTCTGATAATAGCGACAGTGTGGCCCGGCATTTAGATTTGGTGATGCTTACCAACGGCTGGCGTAGGTTTAAATGGGATGAGGCTATTGCGGGCAAACCCCACGAGATAAAATATCCCAAAGATTCCTCATGGCTAAGTTTTGCGGGTAAGGTGTTCGGTGCTACCCCGCAAGAGATAAGGGAGACCGGCTCAATTCTTATTATGGCCAGCGGAAAAGGAAAAGACACTGCTAAACAGTTTTTTACCCTTCCGCTTAAAAATGACGGCACTTTTGTTAGGCCCGGTTATGCTTTTTTTGATACGTTGAAGGTGTTTTACCAATTCTCGTCAAAAGGTGGTGGCGGCATGAACAATTCCTCCGAGGTAACCTTCACAACAGGTGGCATACCCTCGCCGAGGCATATTACAGTTGATAAAAATAATTTAAGCTATTCGTTTTTTGACACGACCGGCGATTTTAGGAACAGCCTGCTGGCCCAAGAACGGTTAAGGCTGGAGGAGTTGTTAAAAACTACCACATTGAAGGAGGTTATTGTAACCTCAAAAACAAAGAGTAAAATAGAATTATTGGATGAAAAATATGCTTCAGGGCTTTTTAGCGGTGGGGATGCCGCCGCACAGTTTGACCTGGTGAGCGACCCCAGCGCGGTTGGCCAGCGGGATGTGCTGAGTTATTTAACCGGCAAAGTGGCAGGCTTAACCATTTCGGGGTCGGGCGGGCCGCAAGCCTCAGCGAGTTGGCGAGGCTCGACACCAGATATTTATGTGGACGAAGTAAAGTCTGACATAAACATGGTTAGCAGCTTAAGCATGAGCGATATTGCCTATATAAAAGTGCTTAGGCCACCTTTTTTTGGCAGTTCTGGTGGCGGGGCAGGCGGCGCGATAGCGGTGTACACCCGCAGAGGGGGGGATGTGCAAAATAAAACGGGCGGCAAAGGGCTGCCATATAAACTAGTACCGGGCTACACCGTACTTAAGGAGTTCTATTCGCCTAACTATGGCACCTTTAACCAAGAAAATGATAAAGAGGATGTGAGGTCTACCATTTATTGGAACCCCAATATTTTAACCACAACGGAAAACCATATATTAAAATTCCAGTTTTACAACAACGACGTCACTGATTCGTTCAGGGTGGTTTTAGAAGGTATCAGCAAAGACGGAAAATTTACAAGGGTCGTAAAGCTGGTAGAGTAAGCGTGTGCTAGAACAGATGTTTTCTGTAACGGCGTCCTTTTTGTTTGTAATTTGGTTCCGACAATTAGTTTTTTGTGTCTGATAATTTAGCAGCCGCACCCGGCAGGTTGTATTGCACCTTGTTTTTCAATGCATTCACCTAACAATTTGGTGGGTAAAATGTTGAAAATAAAATACGGCCTATCTTTACCCCCAAAGACATAAAATAAACAAAACAGGATGTTTTCTTTTTACAAAACGCTTCGTTTTAGTGCCGTGCTAATATTTTTTCTTTTTTCGTATTCCTGCGGAAAAAAGAAAGATGCGCTAAACGCCCCCTTGGCAACACCCCCGGCTATAGTTGATGTTATTGTTGCGCAGCCACAAGCAATAGCCGATACCATTGAAGCCAATGGCACGGTTGTGGCAAATGAATATGCCGAACTGCGCCCCGAAGTGAGTGGGCGCCTTACGTACATTGAAGTACCCGAGGGCAAATTTGTTACCAAGGGTACAGTTATTGCACGCGTTAACGATGCCGATTTGGAAGCCCAGGTCAATAAAAGCAAAGTACAGTTGGACCTTGCCCTAAAAACTGTTGACCGGTATGCCAAGCTATTGGCTGTTAACGGTATAAACCAAAGTGATTACGATGCTGCGCTGAATACAGTAGAAGGTTACAAAGCAGACATAAATTATACCCAAGCTTTGATTGACAAAACCATTGTGCGGGCCCCTTTTGACGGTATTGCCGGTTTAAGGCTGGTTAGTTTTGGCGCGTATGTTACCCCAAACGATGTTATTGCTTCAGTACAGAGTGCTGATAAGTTGAAAGTTGATTTTACTGTGCCGCAGGAATTCGCGGGCGTAATAAAAAAAGGTAATACCGTTAGCGTGCAAGCCGGTGATGGCGCAACCGGTACCTATGCCAAAGCTGAAATTATTGCGGTGGAACCCCAGGTAAACCAAAGCACCAGAAATATAAAAGTAAGGGCTATTCTAAATAACGGTAGCCTTAACCCTGGCACTTTTGTTAAGGTATATATTAGTGAAAGCAGGCAGGCTTCAGCCATTATGGTACCCTCTAATGCAATTATTCCTGAAGATATTAACAACCAGCTTGTGTTGGTTAAAAATGGCAAAGCCAGCCTTGTTAATGTACAAACAGGTGTTAGGCTGTCTAGCAACGTTGAAATTACCAGAGGGCTTACTGTTGGCGACACTGTTGTGGTTACGGGCGTATTGTTTGCCAAGCCTAAAGCAACTTTAAAAATACGTAAGGTTCTGTCAATTAATAAATTGGGTAAATAGCCCGGTATGGCAGCCTTTGCATCTGTAGTTCCCAAACACCCAGTGTAACAATAAAATAGACGGATTAACGCATGAATATTTCAGAATTATCATTAAAGCGGCCGGTTTTAGCCACGGTAATGAATTTGATGATCATTTTATTTGGCGTGGTGGGCTACAGCTTTTTAGCCGTAAGGGATTACCCTGCCATCGACCCTCCGGTTATATCCGTCGCTACCTCGTATACAGGTGCCAACCCCGATATTATTGAAAGCCAGGTAACTGAGCCGCTGGAAAAGCAGATAAATGGCATTCCTGGTATCCGTACTATTTCATCCTCCAGCACATTGGGTAACAGCACGGTTACTGTTGAATTTAACCTGGGGGTTGACTTGGAGGCCGCAGCTAGCGATGTGCGTGATAAAGTTGCCCAAGCCACACGCAGCCTTCCACTGGATATCGATGCCCCGCCAGTGGTAGCAAAGTCGGATGCCAACAGCGATTTTATTTTAATACTTGCGGTGCAAAGCCATACAAAAGGATTGATGGAATTGAGCGATTATGCTGAAAATATATTGCAACAGCAGCTACAAACCATCAACCAAGTAAGCTCGGTAAATATTTTCGGGCAAAAAAGGTACTCCATGCGCATTTGGTTGAACACTGCCAAAATGAACGCTTATAACGTGGCCTTTACTGATATTTCAAGTGCGGTTAATAAGGAAAACATTGAGTTGCCGCCCGGCAAAATATACGGTAACAACACCGAGCTTACCATACGCACATTGGGGAGGCTTACCTCAGAAAAACAGTTCCGTGACCTGATAATTAAAGAAGACACAGCAGGTATTGTGCGCCTAGGCGATGTGGCACGGATTGAGCTTGGGCCCGAGGCACCAGAACAAAGCTGGAAGTACAATGGCGTAAATGCCGTTGGCTTGGCAATTATTCCACAGCCCGGTGCAAACAACATTCAAATTGCCGATGAGTTTTATAAAAGGTTGGGTGATATAAAAAAAGGCAACAAGGGCGATGTTGAGTATAGTGTGCTAATTGACAATACGCTTAACATCCGGCACTCCCTTGCCGAGGTAAAAGAAACGCTGTTTGTATCATTCGGGTTGGTGGTACTGGTAATCTTTTTCTTTTTCCGCAATTGGCTGGTGGCCCTAAGGCCGTTGATTGATATACCAATATCGCTGGTGGCAACATTCTTTATCATGTACATTGCAGGGTTCTCTATCAACATCCTTACCCTGTTAGGTATTGTGCTGGCCACTGGCTTGGTGGTGGATGACGGTATTGTGGTAACTGAAAATATCTTCCGTAAATTGGAGGAAGGGCTGCCCATACACAAGGCTGCATTGGAAGGCAGTAAGGAAATATTTTTTGCAGTAGTATCTACTTCGTTAACGCTGGCAGTGGTGTTTTTGCCGGTAATATTTTTAGAAGGTTTTGTTGGCAGGCTGTTTAGGGAGTTTGGCGTAGTGCTTGCCGCCGCAGTATTAATTTCAGCCTTCGTGTCTCTTACGATAACCCCAGTGTTGAACGTGTATCTGAACCGTAAAAATGCACAACACGGTTGGTTTTACCGCAAAACAGAACCATTTTTTACCGGCATGGAAACTGGCTATAAAAGCCTGCTGCAGGGGTTTATGCGGGTGCGTTGGGTTGCTTGGGTAATTGTAGGTGTTTGCGTGGTGATTATATTGGTGGTAATACGCAACCTGCAAAGCGAGATTGCACCGCTGGAAGATAAGAGCAGTATACGGTTTGCGGCCACGGCCGCCGAGGGTACCAGTTTTGCCGCTATGCAAAAAATTACAGACGATATTGCTGCGTTTTTATACGACTCGGTGCCCGAGCGGGCTTTTGTTTTTGCGCGTACCCCGGCAGGCACAACCGTAAATACTGCCCAACCCCGCATTGGTTTGATAGACCCTAAAATCAGGGCCCGAAGCCAAAACGACATTGCACAGGCGCTGCAA
Source organism: uncultured Parafilimonas sp. (assembly GCA_903882935.1). GTDB lineage: Bacteria > Bacteroidota > Bacteroidia > Chitinophagales > Chitinophagaceae > JABDFW01. Next base: position 71,448 of record CAIRZB010000025.1, read on the forward strand.
AAGAAAATGGGCAGGTTTAACGATGCAAGGGTTTTTGCTGTGCAGGAACAAACCATTTCGGTGGGCGGGGGTTCGCGTGGGGCCTTGCCCGTGCAGTTTGTGTTGCAAAACCAGGACCTTGCGAAATTAAAGGCGATGATACCCCGCTTTTTGGACGAGGTTAGAAAGGATAAAACCTTTGCCAATTCCGACGTAAACCTAAAATTCACCAAGCCAGAATTGCAGGTAACAGTGGATAGAATGAAGATAAAAGACCTCGGGTTATCCACCCAAGACGTAATTTCGGCCATGCAGTCGGCTTTTAGCGGCGGCAGGCTTGCCTACTTTATCATGAATGGTTATCAGTACCAAGTAATTGCCCAAGTTGACCGGAATGAGCGTAATGCTCCAGATGATATTCAAAAACTGTACGTGCGTAACAGCCGGGGCGAAAATATACCCCTTAGCGCGGTGGTACACTTACAGCCCAGCACCAGTGCGTCAACGTTGTTCCATTTTAACCGGTACAAAGCGGCAACGATATCAGCTTCGCTGGCAGAGGGCAAAACTATTGGCGATGGCATTGCTGCCATGCGTGCCATAAGTAACCACTTGTTAGACGAGAGTTTTAAAACCGACCTAAGCGGCCCCTCCAGGGACTATTCGGAAAGCTCCAGCAATATCCTGTTTGCCATTGGTTTAGCATTACTATTAATTTATTTGGTACTTGCGGCACAGTTTGAAAGCTTTTTGGACCCATTGACCATATTTTTTACCGTTCCCCTTGCATTCGCTGGGGCGTTGTTGAGCCTGTATTTATTCAACCAAACCTTGAATATTTTTTCAGAAATCGGCATGATTATGCTGATTGGCTTGGTAACCAAAAACGGTATATTAATAGTGGAATTTGCCAACCAAAAACGAGAGCATGGCTTGGGCAAAAAGGAAGCAGTAATAGAAGCGGCTACGCAGCGTTTGCGCCCCATATTAATGACCAGTCTTGCCACCTCCCTTGGGGCATTGCCCATTGCTTTAAGCTTGGGTGCGGCATCCACAAGCCGCATACCGTTGGGCGTAGTGGTGGTAGGTGGTATAATGTTCTCGCTTATACTCACATTGTTTGTAATACCGGCGGTATATTCATACATTTCTGGCAAGCATAAGGCTAAGCAAATGGAAATAACCGAGTAACAACAAGTCCACGTTTATACTTAATTAGGTGAAATGATAAAAAATAGCATAATACTACTCTCTATATCGGTGGCCTGCTGTTTGTTTTTTTCAACAGCAAGTGCACAGCAACCGCTGTCGCTTCAACAGGCGGTTGACATTGCCATAAAAAATAGCCTTGGGGTGCAAGTGGGCAAAAACAACACACGCATAACGGGCATCAATAATAATTATGGCGTGGCCGGTGGGCTGCCATCAATAACAGCCTCGGTAACTGACCAGCAGCAGTCCATAAGCCTCAAGCAGGAATATTCCAACCCCGCCAACAATAAGGAAAGCAACAGTGTTGGCAGCAACGGCCTTACGGCAGGCGTATCGGCCAATATATTGATAACCAATGGGGAAAGGGTTGTTACAGCAAAAAAGCGGCTTGCAACTATTGAACACCAGTCGTACAAACAGCTTAACAGCCGGATGCAAACAGTGGTGGTAAATGTTTTACTTAAGTATTACGATATTGTACGCCAGCAAAGCTATGCTAAGGTGTTGCAAACATCCATCGAGGTATCCAAGCAAAAGCTTGATATTGTAATAAAGCAACAGGATGTTGGCTTGGCCAACAATGCAGACCTTTTTCAGGCGCAGGTTGATTTAACAACACAAACGCAACTATTGCAGGCACAGCAATTGGTGGTTGACCAAGGCAAAACAGACTTATTATACCTGCTAACGCTAAACCCAGATTCTGCAATAACGGTGCAAGACACCATTGTTGTGGAGAAGGGTTTGCAATTAGACACCGTGTTAAACAATATTGCCACCCACCCAGATATAGCTGTATTGCAGGATCAAATAGCCATCAACCAGTTTTTAGTAAAGGAGGTAACGGCACAACGGTACCCCTCAGTAAACCTAAGCACAGGCTATAACTTGTCACGCAGCCAAAGTGCCGCAGGGTTTACCCTGTTAAACCAGCAGCGCGGGCCATATGCAGGTATTGCTGTAAGCGTACCCATTTATAACGGTGGTGTATACAAACGCCAGCAACAGGTGGCCGGCATAAATGTAGCCAACGCCAACCTGCAGAAAGATACCCTTGTAAACGCGTACACCGCCAATGCCATTAAAAGCTGGCAGGCATACCAAAGTAACCTGCAACAGCTTGAAACAGCACAACAAAACTACGCCCTTAGCCTAAAGCTGTTGCAGTTGGTATTGCAAAAATTCCAGCTGCGCCAAGCCACCATTGTTGATGTAAAAAATGCCCAGCAAAGTTTTGAAAATGCGGCAAACCTTATGGTTAACATTAGTTATGCAGGCAAAGCGGCGGAAATACAATTAAAGCGGTACGCCAATATGATACCGTTTTAACCCTAAAAATAGAGGGGTTTAATAAAACCTTGTGGCACTAAGTTGCTAAAGTAAAATACAACAATGGGCCTTAAATACCTCCTTTTTTCATACCCCTGATGGGGCACGTACCTTGTGATGGGCTGGCAGAAAGTTGTAAAGACCATATTTAACGCTTTTTAGTGTAAAATATACCGTAACGGCTTGGTTTTGGCTAAAAATACCTCATTTTTCCACTGTTAACCCCCTGTTTTTGTTTAACTTTGCCCACTTGCCAAAAAAAGGAAAACTTATTTATGAGCGAAGAATTTAAGGAGGATGTAACCCCTGAGAAAGACACCTATGGGGCAGACAGCATACAAGTGCTGGAGGGGTTGGAAGCTGTGCGTAAAAGGCCGGCCATGTATATTGGGGATATTGGCGTAAAAGGGCTGCACCACTTGGTGTATGAGGTTGTTGACAACTCAATTGACGAAGCCCTAGCGGGGTACTGTAAAAATATTGTCGTTAACATACACGAGGATAACTCAATTTCGGTGGTAGATGATGGCCGTGGTATACCCACAGGTATTAACCAAAAGCAGGGCGTAAGTGCCTTGCAATTGGCAATGACCATATTGCATGCCGGCGGTAAGTTTGATAAGAACACCTACAAGGTTTCCGGCGGTTTGCACGGTGTGGGGGTAAGCTGCGTAAATGCCCTTAGCACTAAAATGCACACCACCGTATACCGCGAGGGGAAGATATTTGAGCAGGAATACCATATAGGAATACCTGACTACCCTGTGCGTGAAATTGGCGTGTCGGACTTACATGGCACCACCCAGCATTTTTGGCCCGACGCAACCATCTTCCAAAGCGTTATATACAACCGGGATATATTGGAAGTGCGCTTACGCGAGCTGTCGTACTTAAACAAGCGCATCAGCATTACCATGAACGACCTTCGCGAGAAGGATGAAAACGGTAACACTTACAGCAAAATATTTTACAGTGAAGGCGGTATCGTTGAATTTGTGGAAATGCTCGACAAGGCAGCCAAACGCAATTCGCTGATTGCAAAACCATTGTATGTGGAGGCGCACGACCCCGTGTCGAACGTGGCTGTGGATGTGGCTTTAACATATAATGATGACTTTAAAGAGCATATCTTTTCCTACGTAAATAATATCAACACCATTGAAGGCGGTACCCATGTGGCAGGTTTTAGAACCGCGCTTACCAGGGTATTTAAAAACTACGGTGACAAACAAGGTTTGTTTGAGAAGGCAAAAGTTGAGGTGGAAGGGGACGATTTTAGGGAAGGGTTAACCGCCATTGTATCAGTAAAAGTACCGGAACCTCAGTTTGAAGGCCAAACAAAAACAAAGCTTGGCAACAGCGAAGTGAGTGGCATTGTACAAACCACTGTTAGCAGGGCGTTGGAAGCCTACCTTGAGGAAAACCCTAAAGAGGCCAAAAACATCATCAGCAAAGTTGTTTTGGCGGCCCAAGCACGCGTAGCGGCCAAGAAGGCCCGCGAAATGGTGCAACGAAAAACTGTGTTGAGCGGAAGCGGCCTGCCGGGTAAACTAGCAGATTGCAGTGAACGGGACCCTGAAAAATGTGAACTTTTCTTGGTGGAAGGTGATTCGGCTGGTGGCACTGCCAAGCAAGGCCGTGATAGGGCTTACCAGGCTATTTTACCCCTGCGTGGTAAGATTTTGAACGTGGAAAAGGCCATGGAGCACAAAATTTACGAGAACGAGGAAATACGCAACATATTTACGGCCATGGGCGTAAGCGTAGGCACGCCTGATGACCCCAAGGCTTTGAACCTCGTAAAATTGCGGTACCATAAGCTCATTATCATGACCGATGCCGATGTGGACGGAAGCCATATTGCAACGTTGATATTAACCTTCATTTTCCGTTATATGAAGGAACTTGTAACCCAAGGCTATGTGTATATTGCCCAGCCGCCGTTGTATTTGGTTAAGCGAGGCAAGGAGCAAGAATATGCGTATAACGAGGAACAGCGTAAGCACCTTATTGCAAGGCTGGGCCACGGTAAAGAAGACAGCGTTACGCTGCAGCGTTACAAAGGCTTGGGTGAAATGAACAGCGAGCAGTTATGGGAAACCACCATGGACCCCACCCGCCGTACCCTAAAACGGGTGAGCATTGATAGCTTGCTGAATGCCGATGAGGTGTTTACCATGCTGATGGGCGATGAGGTTGCACCCCGGCGCGAGTTTATAGAAACCCATGCTAAGTACGCTAAGCTAGACGTATAAAGGATTGTGTTTTGGCTAAAAATGCATGAAACCTGCTATTTTTAGCCAAAATACCTACGGTTGCACTTAAAAGGCATGCTTTTTGCCCCACTTTATACATAATGTGGGTTATTATTTGTAACCTTGCGCTTAATAATTAATAAAACATAAAAACAGATAACCATGGACACCTCAAAAATGATCAAGGCATATTGTTTAAAGACAAAGGAAAAAGATGTACCCATGCAGAATGCCGTTATATCTAAAACTCCCCGCGGAGGCTATATAGCAAAAGGCGATGATGGAAAAGGCAATAAAATGAGCGCAATTCTTGGCGAAGCGAAAGCTTTGCAAGCAATTACGGACGGCGTTGCCAAAAAAGATTTCTAAGAAAATCTGCATAAAAGCATTAAAAAAAATCCCGCTGCATAAGCGGGATTTTTTTTAATGCCTATTATTTTCTTCGCCAAAATTTCCTCAAATCCAGTGTATGGGGGTATTCGGGGTTAACTTCTAACGGTGGCGCGTCAATTACAAATTGTTTTGAATGCGGCTGAATGTAATGTTGTATTTCGCTAATGTACGGTTGCGGTATTAACGTGCCTTGCGTGTGGGCGGTGTTTGTAAACCTGCTTATACGCCTGCTCTCGGCTTCGTAGCTGTTAACAGGGTACGTTTCGTAACTCCTGCCGCCGGGGTGGGCCACGTAATAAGTGCAACCGCCAATGCTCCGGCTGTTCCAAGTGTCCACAATGTCAAATGTTATGGGCGTGTCAACACCAATGGTTGGGTGCAGTGCACTTGGTGGTTGCCAAGCTCGGTAACGCACGCCGCCAACATACTCCTCTTTTATACCGGTTTCGTACAGTGGTATACGTTTGCCATTGCAAAGCAAGGTGTATCTGGCATTGTTTATGCCTTTTACCTTTACTTGCACACGCTCCAACGATGAGTCAACAAACCTTGCAGTGCCCGTGCTACTCATTTCCTCGCCCAGCACATGCCAAGGCTCAATACCCATACGCAGCTCAAGTTCAATGCCATTAACGTATACCCTGCCGTAATGCGGGAACCTGAATTCAAAAAATGGGTCGAACCAGTTTAGCTGAAAAGGGTATCCCGCGTCATTCAGGTCGCTCACAATATCTTTAATGTCCTGCTCAACAAACCAAGGCAGCATAAATTTATCCTGTAATTCTGTGCCCCAGCGTACCAAGTCGTGCTTATATGGCTTGTCCCAAAACTTTGCAACCAGCGCTCGTATCAATAGCATTTGCAGCATGCTCATCTGTTTATGCGGCGGCATGTCGAAGGCCCTAAATTCCAAAATGCCCAACCTGCCGGATGATGAATCAGGAGAGTACATTTTGTCTATACAAAGCTCCGAACGGTGGGTGTTGCCGGTAATATCGGTGAGCAAGTGCCTAAAGAGCCTATCAACCAGCCAAAACGGTGTATAACCATTTTCGGGTATCTGGCTAAAGGCAATTTCCATTTCATACAGTTTTTCCTCGCGCCCTTCGTCAATGCGGGGTGCTTGGCTTGTTGGGCCGATGAAGGAGCCGGAAAACAAGTATGAAAGCCCGGGGTGGTGCTGCCAATAAGTAATAATGCTTCTTAGTAAATCTGGCCTTCGTAATAAAGGGCTATCTGCCGGAGTTGCACCGCCAATGGTTATATGGTTGCCGCCCCCTGTGCCGCTGTGCCTGCCATCTAACATAAATTTATTGGTACCCAAGCGGCTTAAGTAAGCTTGTTGGTAAAGGGTGTCGGTGTTGGCCAACAAGTCTTTCCAATTGTTGGCGGGTTGTATGTTTACTTCAATTACCCCAGGGTCGGGCGAAACCACCAGCCTCTCCAAACGGTAATCCCTGGGGGGCTCGTAGCCCTCTATCCTTACCGGTATGTTTAGCTTTGCGGATGTTGCCTCCACCGATGCTATCAGGTCTAGATAATGTTCCAAATAACTTACCGGCGGCAGAAATACGTGTAAAATACCGTCCCTTACCTCCACTGAAATCGCCGTTTTAATCACCGGCACTTCATAAAGAATCTTTCGTTTTTCCTTGGGCGGCTCAGGCTTTTCCCCAAGCTTTTTCTTTTGTTCGGTTATTTTTTGCGGTACTATTTTTTTTGCGGGTAAGGCTTCCTCATGCAACAGCCCATACCGCGAGGCTATGGAATCATGGTATTGGCCCAATGCAGGCAGCTCGTCAAACAAGCTGCGCTCTTCAAATTCTATTGCGTCTTCTTCTGCGGCGGGTATAGAGTCTAGTGGCAGGCGCAAACCCAAAGGCGAATTGCCGGGTATTAAAAAAAGTTGCTCCCTGTTAAACAGCCATTTACAGGTGCGCCAACTGTTGCTCCAATGGTTCCACGCTAAGGGCAGTACATACCCTGCGGGGTTGCCAAGGCCTTTGTCTAGCAATTGGGCCAAGGTGCGTCTTTCCATGGAGTCTTTCAAATCCCCCTTGGTTGGGTCAATATTCACCGGCACCTTGCCTTCAGTCCATAAAAAGTAAAATACATCCTCGTATGCCGCGCTTATATTGTCGGTGGTAACGGCCAGGTATTTTGCTAATTCAACCGCAAAAGCCTCCGCATCTTTATGGGTATAGCCACGCCACGTTTTTTCGTGGGCTATTAGGTTAACATTTCTCCACACGGGTATACCGTCTTTACGCCAGTATAAGCCATATTGCCAGCGGGGCAAAGGTTCACCGGGGTACCATTTGCCTTGCCCATAGTGCAGCATGCCATTAGGGCCAAATGCTTGGCGCAGTTTGAAAATGAGTTCGTGCGACAGTTCGCGCTTCTCCTTGCCGTCGGCTGCGGTGTTCCACTGGGCGGATTCCATATCGTCAATGGAAACAAACGTAGGTTCGCCTCCCATGGTCAGGCGCACATCGCCTTTTTGCAGGTCTTCATCCACTTTGTAACCAAGTGCCTCAATGGCAGCCCATTGCTGCTCCGTGTATGGTTTTGTAAAACGTGGGTCCTCGTGTAGGCGGGTTACCGTGTTACTAAAGGCAAAAGTGGTTTCGCATTTGTCTGTGGCACCCACCACAGGCGCCGCACTGGCATAGTCGGGTGTGCACGCAAGCGGTATGTGCCCTTCCCCGGCAAATAGGCCAGATGTGGGGTCAAGGCCAATCCAGCCCGCACCGGGTATGTACACCTCCGTCCAGGCATGCAGGTCGGTAAAATCATTTTCTGGCCCGGAGGGGCCGTCCAACGATTTTACATCGGCTGTTAATTGTACCAAGTAACCAGATACAAACCTTGCAGCCAGGCCCAAGTGCCGCAGTATTTGTACAAAAAGCCAAGCAGAATCCCGGCAGGAGCCGAGGGCTTTGCCCAAGGTTTCCTCGCAGGTTTGCACACCCGGCTCCATGCGTATGTTGTATTTAATGTCGTTGTTAAGCCGGGTATTCAAAGCCACTAAAAAATCTACTATGCGGGTAGGTGTCGTACGGTCAACCGCAGACAGCCATTGGGTAAGTTTTTCGCCGCTTTCGCGAATTTCCAGATAGGGTACCAGCTCTTTTGCCAATTCCCCTTTGTAAGTAAAAGGGTAGCTTTCTGCGTATTCCTCCACAAAAAAGTCAAAAGGGTTAATCACGATCATATCCGCAATTACCTCTACCTCAATTTTTAATTCAGTGGTTTGCTCAGGAAAAACAACCCGCGCCTGGTAGTTGCCAAAAGGGTCCTGCTGCCAGTTGATGAAATGGTCTTTAGGAGATATTTTGAATGAATAAGACTCAATTGGTGTTCTTGAATGAACAGCTGGCCGCAGCCTGAATACATGCGGCGACAAGGATACCGGCCTGTCGTAACTATACTTTGTATTGTGATTGATTGCAACTCTTATACCCATACGTTTATATTAGTTTTTTGTGGCAGGCAATCTATTTAGAAAGGTAACGTATTTTTTTGTGTTAAAAAATAATGTTGGTAAAAGTAATTAGGGTTGGTTTGGACGGCCCGTAAAATTACCGATGATTTAGTTACGCACCCTTAAACACGGGCTTGCGTTTTTCTAAAAAGGCAGTGGTGCCTTCCTTCATGTCCTCTGTGCCAAAGCATTGGCCAAACGCCCGCACTTCGGTGGCAAAGCCGTTTTGGGTTTCGTCAAAAACCGCATTTGCTGCCGTTATGGCCGCGGCCACAGCCAATGGCGCCTTGGCGTTTATGATGGCTAAAATAGCTTTTGCTTTATCTAACAATTCAGCTTGGGGTACCACATGGTTAACAAGGCCGTATTGCAACGCTGTAGGGGCATCAATCATGTTGCCAGTCATTATCATTTCCAAAGTGCGGCCTTTGCCAATTAATTGTGTTAGCCGTTGGGTGCCGCCGTAGCCTGGTATAATACCCAAGTTAATTTCGGGCTGGCCAAATTTGGCATTGTCGCTGGCTATTCTAAAATGGCAGCTCATGGCCAACTCGCAGCCACCGCCCAAGGCAAAGCCGTTTACGGCGGCAACAATAGGTTTTGGCGAGTTTTCAATTTTGAAGAAGATGTCCTGCCCTTTTTTCGCCAAAGCCTCACCTTCCAAAGGGTTTAACCCCACAAATTCGCCGATGTCGGCCCCGGCAACAAAGCTTTTTGGGCCGGTGCCGGTAATGATGGCAGAGCGGATTAAATTGTTTGTATATATCTCGTCCAATACCTCTTCTAAATCGCGCATCACTTGCTGGTTTAGCGCGTTGAGTTTATCGGGCCGGTTAATAGTTATGATGTATATGCCTTCTTGAATAGAAGTTAATAGCGTTTGGTACATAATAGGTGTTTTGCGTTTTTTAAAATGGTATTGGCTGGGCCTTGGCAATAATAACAAAGGTATAATGCTACTGCAATTACTTGTTTCTTTTTTACCTTTCGCCCATGAAAGTGCTTGACATAGTAAGTTATACCGGCATTTTTGTATTTGCCATAACCGGGGCTTTAAAGGCCCGTACTTTTAAGATGGATATTTTTGGCGCTGCGGTATTGGCTTTTGTAACTGCCTACGGTGGCGGCACCTTGCGCGATTTGCTGATTGGTGTGCGGCCCGTTAACTGGGTAAACGATAATATTGCGTTATTGTTGGTTTGTTTTGCCACGGGGATTACGTTTATTTTTAAATCGAACTTTCGGGAGTTTAGGCGGATAATATTTTATACTGATGCCGCAGGCCTTGGCTTGTTTACCATTGCCGGTATTGAAAAAAGCCTGCTGGTGGGTATTAACGGGGAGTATGCCGTGGTGATGGGGGTTATAACATCCACCTTTGGTGGTTTGATTGCCGATATATTGTGCAACGCGGTACCCAACCTTTTAAAGCGGGGCGAGTTATATGCCACGGCCAGCCTTGTGGGCGGGATTATTTATATTGCTTTAAAGCAGGTGCCACTAGACTATAATACCAACTTGATAGTATGCGTAATAATTGTAGTGGGGATAAGGATTTACTCAAAAAGGAAGCGGCTAACCTTGCCCGAAATTTAAAATGCCCTGTGGTTTTGAACCCAATTTGTTATATATGTGGCAATTTCGGTGGTAGTGGTGCCAGGGGCAAAAAGCCGGCCCACGCCCATGTTGTTCAGCTGTTGCATGTCATCCTCCGGTATTATTCCGCCGCCGGTAAGCAGTACGTCGTTCATTTCCTTTTCCTGCAGAAGTTTCAATATTTTAGGAAAAACAGTCATATGGGCACCGCTTAAAATACTTATGCCAATGGCATCCGCATCTTCCTGCAGGGCCGCATTTACCACCATTTCTGGCGTTTGGCGCAGGCCAGTGTAAATAACTTCCATGCCTGCATCGCGCAAAGCAGCAGCAATTACCTTGGCACCACGGTCATGCCCGTCTAAGCCCACTTTTGCAACCAGCACCCGTATAGGGCGGTGCAATGTATTAGCGTTTTTATTCTCTGTGCCCAATGCATCCATCATGTCAAATAATTTTAAAGCCAAGCGTTCTGCACACCAAATATAAACATTGGCGGTTAGCAAGCCTACATAATCAATTCTTTGGGCATCTTGGCAAGGGCTTTTGGCAGAATTATTGATGTGTTTTAGTGCATGGTTGGTTGCAAAACATACCCCCCCCCCCACGCACGTTGCCACGGCGGTGTGTGCTTAAAATTTTCTCCTAATAATATCGGGTAGCATCTGCCGCCAGGTACTCCAGTCGTGCCTTATGTCGGGGCCCCAAACCTCCAAATCGTGCCAAACGCCTTTATCCCACAAAACTTGCGAAAAACGTCTGTTGGCCGAAGGGTCCTCGTATTCACCGCTGCCTGTGGAAATGTGTATATGGTGGCTTGCCTTTATCTTGTTTAAATACCATGCATCGTTTAAATTAGGTATGTAATGTATGGGGCTGTTGTAGTACACCTGTTCGTCCCAAAAGCCTTTGGTGTATTCGGTAAGGTCGTACACCCCGCTCATGCTAATCACTCCGTTAATGATGTCGGGCCTTTTTAAAAACAGGTTCATGGCATGCAGCGCACCAAATGATGCCCCGCAGGTGTACACCATGGTATTGTTGCTGGTGTTGTTGCGTATAAACGGCAGTACCTCATTGTGTACATAAGCATTAAACTGGTTTTGGCGTATGGCCTTGTGGGCGGGTTCCATACTGTTGTTCATCCAACTTTCGTTGTTCATGCTGTTAATGCTAAAAACTTTCATTTTTCCGTTCTTAATATAGGGGCTTAATGCGTCTATCAGTTGAAATCGTTCATATTCCAAATAATCAGCGGCGGCAGTAGGTATCATCAAAAGCGCAAAGCCGTAATGGCCATAGGTGGCAATGGGCATTTGCTTGTTTAAAGCCGGGCTGTACCACGATGTAGTTTCTCTATGCATGGGTATTTGTTTTGTTGCGCGTTAAAAACATGTTTTTTTCACTTCATGCCAAAGGTCTCGGTAACATTGTGCCGCGTAGCTGGAGTTGGCAAACTCAAACAAAGGCTGTTGGTGCATACCCATTTTTTCCACATCGCTTAAATACGGTATATAATTTTTAAAAAACACCTTATCCTTATAAAACTGCTGCATCACCTCATAGTGCATAGTCTTCCTATGGTCAACCATGCTAAAAAAGCATTTTATTTTAGCGGTGTCTAAGCTGTTTTCTACAAAATAACTGGCAACCGTTTCGTAGGATCGTATTGAAAGGGTGGTAGGTATATTTGGCATAAGCACCCAGTCTGCCGCGTTAAAAATATTTACATGCAGCAAGCTTATGCCGGGCGGGCAATCCAGCACTACCAAATCAAACCCTTTTAGGCCATTGATGAGGTTTTTTATTTTTTTTCGGTTTTGCTTCATTTCGTCTAGCAAAATGTCGGCATTGCGGGCCGAGATGTCGGCAGGTATAACATATAGTTTTTCAAACGCCGTTTCTTGTACGGCATCCTTCAACGCCATTTCATCCGTAAATATTTTTTTGCTTTCGTTTTTAACAGCAGGCTCAACATTAAGGTAAAAGCTGGAGGACCCCTGCGGGTCTAAATCCCAAATAGCTGTTTTTAAACCCTCAACGGCAGCCAAGTAGGCGAGGTTTATGGCCGACGCTGTTTTGCCAACCCCTCCCTTGAGATTATAAAGTGCCAGAACTGTCATACAAACAATTTATAGGGAAAATTACGGAAAAGCATTGGAATGTTGCCGCCAAACCTTGCAAGTACTGCAATAAATAACGCTGTATTAAAGTATATTACTAAAAACCAACTATATCAAATGGCTACCTCAAATTATTGTTATATGTAACAAATAACCTTCTTTACTTTGCAGTTGTTTTAGTACATAATTACACCTGTTGAAAACCGTCATGACTGAAAAACCAATGTAACCACATGCGTCTGGTAACCCAAAAAATAACACCGCTTTTAGTTTTGATAATTTTAGGCTGTGCCAGTTGTACATCCAATAACGGGGGTAATCCGCAGGCCATTAAAGGCGTTATTGATTTACGGAACGAAGACTTTGGGGAAAAGGATGTTGCCTTGGATGGTGAATGGCAGTTTTACTGGCTACAGTTGTTGCAACCCGCGGAGGTTGACACTGCCAAATATACTTTTACCCAGTTTCCCGTTTTATGGAACACGGTCGGCTTATCCGCCAGCGGTTTTGCAACTTACCATGTAAAAGTATTGCTGCCCAGTAATAGGCCGCCGTTGGCTGTGTTTGTGCCCGATGTGTATACCGCGTATAACCTGTACATTAATGGCCGCTTGTTTGCCAACAATGGCAGGCCCGCCATTAGCAAACAAGCGTTTACGCCGCACTGGATAAGTTACACACTTGAACTTGCAGCCAACACAGATACCCTGGATATGGTGTTGCAGGTGGCCAATTTTGTACATTCAAAGGGTGGGCCTTACAAGCATATTTTAATAGGCAGCAAAGAAAGGCTTTTGTTGGAGGATAAAAGAAACTCAGGTATAGACCTTTTGCTGGCCGGCTGTATTTTTATGAGCGGTTTGTTTTTTTTCAGCCTGTTTATTTTCGGCACGCGGGATAAGGCCACCCTGTTTTTTTCGCTGTTTAGCTTTTTTTTAAGCTACCGTGTGCTAGGTTCAAGAATGTACGTGCTACATTCCTTATTGCCTCACCTTGGCTGGGGCATAACAGTACATGCCGAATACCTTTCCTTATATACGGCCGTAGGCTTTTTTATGATGTACCTGAGGCACCTTTACCCTAAAGACTCTAACAAAAACCTTGTTTACCTAGTGGTGGTAGTGTGTGCGGTGTTCTGCCTGGTAACCTTGCTTTTACCGCCTGTTATGTTTACGCAGCTAATAAACCCATTTTTAATTTTGGTATTGGTATACATCGTTTATGTGCTTTATGTGTACTTGCGTGCGTTTAAAAATAAAAGGGTAGGGGCTTTGTACGCTTTGTTTAGCACCTGCATAATGTTGTTGATTATAGTTACCATCGACTTGGAATATTTTGGGTTGGTATCCTACCCGCGCGTACTGCTTTTTTTAGGGTATGTGGTTTTTTTCTTCCTGCAATCTCTAATCTTGTCTTTTAGGTTTGCGAATGAGTTAAAGCAAGCCAAAAACCAAGCAGAGCAAGGGCTGCGGGCGAAATCGGAATTCCTGTCTACCATGTCGCACGAAATTAGGACACCCTTGAACTCCGTGATTGGCATGAGCCATTTGATGTTGCAAAACCAGCCGCGTAAAGACCAGGAGGAACAATTGAATGTTCTGCTGTTTTCGGCCAACAACTTGCTGTCCATCGTGAATGATATATTGGATTTTAATAAAATAGAAGCCAATAAAATTAATTTTGAGCGGATTGAAATGGACTTGGCCGTGCTGGCTAGAAATATCAATAGCGGCTTAAAAGCCACGGCTGCGGATAAGGGCATTGAGCTTAGGCTTGAAATTGACGAAAAGCTACAGTTTAATGTAATGGGTGACCCTACCCGTACAAGCCAAGTGCTGATTAATTTAGTACACAATGCCATAAAATTTACAAAAAAAGGGTATGTATTGCTCTCTATTAAGGTGGAGAGCTTGTTTGACGGGGAGGCTGCCATTCTTTTTTCAGTAAAGGATACCGGAATTGGGATACCTGCGGAAAAACAGCAAATGATATTTGAGCAGTTTACCCAGGCGGATTCTTCCACGCAAAGAAGTTTTGGCGGTACCGGCCTGGGGCTTTCCATTTGCAAAAAGCTGCTGGAGTTGCAAGGGAGTAGGTTGCAATTGAAGAGTGTTGCCGGGGAGGGTTCGGAATTTTATTTTACCCAAAAATTTTCTACCCTGGCCCGGAGGCTGACGGTAAACACCGTTGAGAAAAGTGTAAAGCCAGACGGAGCAGGTAGTTTGGTGGGGATAGACATTTTGTTGGTTGAAGACAACGCAATGAATGTTTTTGTTGCCAAAAGCTTTTTGCAAAAATGGGGTGCGCGTATTGATGTGGCAGGCAACGGTTTGGAAGCCTTGGAACAACTAGATGTTAAGCGCCATAAGATAGTGTTGATGGATATGCACATGCCAGAGATGGACGGCTACCAAGCAAGCGCAAAAATGAGGGAAATGGGCGTAACCCTGCCTATAATTGCACTTACGGCCAGTGTGCCAAAGGAAGACGAACAGGATAAACTTACCCTTGCCGGCATAAATGATATTATTATAAAACCTTTTGACCCCAAAGACCTTTTGCGAATTGTGCTGCATTACTTAAAATAGCCTACGGTTTGCTTAAGTAAGGTGTACTTAAAAAGGCCGCTTTTTGCAGGGTAATTGCAAAACCAAATGGTGAAGTTTGTTAAATGTAATGCCGGTGCCATGGTACGCCTTGTGGCATATTATTACCCGCTACGCCAGCATGCTTTTATTACCTTTGGTGCTTAACAGCAAATATGCCTATGCAAGCGCAGGTTGTTGCACAAACCCAAAAATGGGTGCAGGAGATAGTGGTAGGTTGTAATTTTTGCCCATTTGCGGCCAGGGAAGTAAAGCGCGGCAGCATCCGTTACCTGGTGGAGGAAAGTGCGGAATTGAAAACCTGCCTCGAAACTTTTATAATGGAATGTGCCCGGCTGGATGAGGATGCCAGTATAGAAACAACGTTAATTATCTTTCCAAACGCTTTTAAAAAATTCAATGATTATTTGGATGCAGTGGCACTTGCAGAAAAGCTATTAAAGCTGCATAAATACGAAGGTGTGTACCAAGTGGCCAGCTTTCACCCTTTGTATAGGTTTAGCAAAACACCCATGGATGATGCTGCCAATTACACCAACCGGTCAATATACCCTATGCTGCATTTGTTGCGCGAAGAAAGCATAGAAAAAGCTTTGGAGCATTACCCAAACCCTGAGGATATACCCGACCGTAACACCATGTTTGCCCGCGAAAAGGGTGCGGCTTATATGAAGATGTTGCGGGACAGCTGTATGTAGTGAGTGCGGCCAACAGGGTGGTAAATACAATATTTATTTCCTCAGTTCCTCCTTGGCCAGCGCAAACCAATTACTCGCTGCTCTGCGTTCCCTGGGTGTTAGCTGCGATGCTTCCTCAACCATATCGGCAAATATTTTCTTTGCTTCGGCACCCCTGCCTGTACGGGTAAGTAGCATGCCATACTGGTAACGGGCTTCAAAATTGGCAAAGCGGCCCCTCATTTGTTGAAATTCTTTTTCAGCTTGGGCGGCCTCGCCGGTTTTCTCCAATGCCATAGCATACAAAATATGGGCTTTGGAGCGTGCAAACTGGGGCAGGGTGTATATTTTTTTGGCAATGGCCACCACATCCGCAAAGCGTTGTGCCTCAAAATAGGCGGAAATTAATTGCTTAAGCACATATTCGTTTTCAGTAAAGGCACCGGTAAGGCTGCTTTCGTATAGCGCAATGGCCTTCTCTTTTTGGCCGGCCGCCAGGTAGGTGTCTGCCAAGGCCACCCTATTGTTAAACGTGTCAGAAAACCGCAGCTGCTGCTCCAGCTTTTTTAGTTTCCCAGGCGCATTTATAACAGCACCAAGCCCCGTACCCACTTTCTGCAAATCGCGGCGGCTAAAAATTTCCATGAAAATATAGGCCACGCTGCCTATAAAAGGTACAAAAACAATAAACCATATCCACCCCCTTTCCCTCCCCATCTTAAGGCAGTGTATAACACAAAGGGCCTGCAAGCCTACTATGACATAATAATAATAAGGGCTGTCGAAAAACATACTTGGCTTTGATTGTGCCAAATATAAAATTTTGGCGGTAATGGGGGGCGGAAATTTTGGTGCAACCTTGTAATACGATAAACAGAAGAATAACCTAATATCCCCACATTATGTGGGCGGTACATCAACGCCATAATTCACCGGTGCATAAGTAAAAATATTTGTTGACGTCAAAGGGCTGACTCTACGCAATGGCCTATGATATGCGCTTTTTTAACTCGCTTTCAATCAAGTCGCAGGGTACAAACACCGGCTTTTTGGTAATTTCCACTTCTAAGTTTTGGCCTTGTATGGTATAAGTGCCTTCAATGGAACCAACCGGGCTAGGCATTATAACGCTGCCGCCCGTAATATCGCCTTCAAGCTTGCCGCCTGCTTTGGTTATACCTTCTTTCGTTTTATTTAATGTGGCTAATGCATCCCCTGTAAATGTGATTGAAAAACGGCAATTTGACATACTATTTTTTTATTGTGGCAAAGGTAAAGTTTGTTGCTTGTATACAGTACCTACCGGCTGTTAAATTGGTGCGCGTTTTTACGCTCTTTTTAATGGCTATTAAACATTGCCGAATGCTTTTCTGAAAATTTATTTGGAACAATCGTTCCGATATTGTTACCTTTGCGGAACAATCATTCCAAAAATAAAAACAAATAAATATGGGCAGGCTTAACAACAAAGTAGCAGTAGTTACAGGCGGCAACAGTGGCATTGGTTTGGCGACGGCGGTAGAATTTGCACAACAAGGGGCAAAAGTGGCCATTTCAGGGCGTAACCAAACAACCCTAGATGAGGCGGTACAAGTAATTGGGCATGGTGCCATTGGCGTAAAAGGCGATGTGGCCAACCTGGGCGATATTGACAACCTGTACAAAGAAGTGTCGTCAAAATTTGGCAATATTGATGTGTTGGTGGTAAACGCCGGCATATTTAAAAGCGCGCCATTGGCCGAGTTTACGGAGGAGCTGTATGATGAGATTATTGACATTAATGTAAAAGGCGCGTTTTTCTCGGTGCAAAAAGCATTACCCTACTTAAACGACGGGGCATCCATCATCATCACGTCGTCAGCGGTAAATGAGCTGGGATTTGCAACATTATCGGCTTATTCAGCCAGTAAGGCTGCGGTACGCTCTTTGGCAAGAAGCTTTTCGGCCGATTTGCTTGACCGCAAAATAAGGGTGAATGTACTCTCCCCAGGCCCAATAGAAACCCCCATTTTTAGCAGGGGTGGTGCATCCGCCGAAGTGGTGGAAGGTACAAAAGCGGCTTATGCCGGTGCCACACCCATTAAAAGGTTGGGTACTGCGCAAGAAATGGCGAAAGGCTTTTTGTTCCTCGCGACCGAAGATTCTGCGTACATGCTTGGGTCTGAGCTGGTGCTAGACGGCGGCATAAAGGAACTGTAAGGTTTAACCGATAGCATCGTTTATAGTAGTGTAGTGGTTTTAGTTGGTTAGATAGGTGTTATGGTGTAACGGCAGGCACCAATGTGCGGATGGTTTGGGGTTGGTTGGGGTGCCTGCCTTTTTTGAAACGTGATCGGGCAGTGAGGTGGAAGTTGGCCTATTGCAACAGATATTGGTAACAGCCATGGGTAGGATTTGGAAAAACAGTTAGCTTTGCCCCGGCCCCGGGGCAAAGCTTTTTAATTATGGCAAGAACAAAAGATTTTGATGAAAAGGAGGTGTTGGACAAAGCCATACAGCTTTTTTGGAACAAAGGGTTCAATGCAACCTCTATGCAGGATTTGGTAGAAGGGCTGGGCATCAGCCGCAGCAGCATGTATGCTACCTATGGTGACAAGCATGCTCTTTTTTTGGCAGCCTTGGGCCGTTACAAGGAAATTGCCTCCGCAAGGCTGGCCGAAGTGTCGAAAAGCGCACCCACTGCAAAAGCCGCCATTAAAGACTTGCTGGCTTTTACCACCAGTGAAATTATTAAAGATAAGCAGCATAAAGGGTGCTTTTTGGTGAACGCAGCGGTTGAAAATGCACCGCATGATAAGGCAATAAACACCGTTGTTTGCGAAAACGACAAACAGATTGAAGACGTTTTCTTCAGCGCCATAAAAAGAGGCCAAGCGGATGGTGAGATACCCAACAAGCACGATGCCCGGGCTTTGGCTAGGTTTATTATAAATGCCATTAAAGGCATACGTGTGGCCGCTAAGTCTGGCACAGATAAAAAAGTGCTGGAGGATATTGTGGGTGTTACGTTGAGTGTGCTTGATTAGTTTTTAGCCTCTATGCGTTGCAGCTTGCATTTGATAAAGGTCAGGTTGTAAGCTCAAACCATGGGTTATCTGCTATAAATGAACACGATATCTTGGATAAGGAATAATAGAAGCGCCAAACCCACCGTAATTGCAATGCCAATAAGCACAATTAGCACAACCCTTTTTAAAGTATAAATATTTCCTCCTTTCTCAATGTGGTTTTTTATTGCATCAGATTGAAATATCTTGGCAGTCCAACCTGCGATAGGTGTAAACAAAACAATAAATGGCAAATTGGGCATCCGGCTTAACGAAGGGAATAATTGTGGTATTGCAATTATAAATATGATTAGCAGGATAGCCACAAACCATGTAATGGTTGCTTTACGCCTGCTGCCTAATGCTTTAAAATTTTCTGCAATTAAATATGAGCCTACCAGCGGGCCACCAAAAAATGTGGCTGCACTTATGGTACTTGGATTATACACTTTAACAACGGGTACCTCCTCTAAACCAATATCGGGCATAGAACTGCTTTTTATACTAAATATTTATTGCAACCAAACAACAGTTGCTAAGGGTGAAATTCATGTATTCGCTGTCTTTTTTAGCCATATGCCCTGCCTATTTGTAGAAATTGAAATAGTACGGTGTATAATGCCTCGCCGCGCCAGTGCCAAATGTCTATACGCATGCCTTTTACCATGGACTATGGACGATTAACAATGGACTAACCTAATACCCATATTTCTCCTTCCACCGGCTTTTTAAAAACTTACGTAGGTCATCTTCGCGGGCATTGTTGCCCGGCTCGTAAAACCGGGTGCCAGCCAGTAAATCAGGCAAGTATTCCTGGTTGCTGAAGTTGCCTTCAAAACTGTGGCTATATTGGTAGCCTTTGCCATAATCAAGGTCTTTCATCAGGCGTGTGGGTGCATTGCGTATATGTAACGGCACTGGTTGGTCGCCATATTGCTTAACCGCACCCATTGCACTGCCTATAGCCACAGTGGCACTGTTGCTTTTGGCACTTGACGCCAGGTAAATGGCACATTGCGAGAGGATTAGCTGCGCCTCGGGGTAGCCAATTTTTGTTACGGCATCAAACGTAGCGTTGGCCAACAGTAAGGCATTTGGGTTGGCGTTGCCAATGTCCTCACTGGCCAATATCAGCATGCGGCGGGCAATAAACTTAACATCCTCGCCACCTTCAATCATACGGGCCAGCCAATACACGGCTGCGTTAGGGTCGCTGCCACGTATACATTTAATAAAAGCGGAAATAATATCGTAGTGCTGCTCGCCTTGTTTATCGTATATGGCTATGCGCTTTTGCGCAACATGTATTACTAGGTCATCGGTGATTACCCCCTCCACCCTCCCCGCAGGGGAGGCTTTAAAGCCATCAACGACCAGCTCCAACAGGTTTAATAGCTTTCTGGCATCCCCGCCGGAAATATTAAGTAATGCAGTCGTTTCTTTCAGTTCAATCTTATACTGCTTCAGCACTTCATCCTTTTCAAGGGCTTGGTGCAGCAATTGTACAAGGTCTTTTTCGTCCAATGCCTTCAACACATACACTTGGCAACGGCTTAATAAGGCCGAGTTAACCTCAAACGATGGGTTTTCGGTGGTAGCGCCAATCAATGTTACAATGCCCTTCTCCACAGCACCCAGCAATGCGTCCTGCTGGCCCTTATTAAAACGGTGTATTTCATCAATAAATAAAATGGCCTTGCTCTGTTGTTTGGAGGCCTCAATTACTTCCCGCACATCTTTTACACCACTGCTGATGGCACTTAACTGGTAAAACGGTGCCTGCAACGTGTGGGCAATAATATTGGCGATGGTGGTTTTGCCGGTACCGGGCGGCCCCCACAATATCATGCTGGGTATTTTGCCATGTTCAATGGCCGTGCGCAAAATGCTGCCCTTGCCGGTAAGGTGCTGCTGCCCCACCAGGTCGTCCAAGGTGCTGGGGCGTATCCGTTCTGCAAGCGGTTGCTGGGAATTCATGGTGGAAAAGTACGCAAAAAATGGGGGAGGGGATGAATGTGGGTGGAATTATGGGTGGAGGTGTTCGCCAATTTGGTCGACGGCAGAGTGGTGGTTTTTATCGATTGCTTTGATTAATGCAGATGCCATGATGCAAAAATAAATTCCCGCAAGTGTAGCCAAGATCAATCCTACTTCTAATGCGGTTTCAATTCCTGCATTGGAATGGGCCCGTTTAATTGTTTGGGGTAGTTCTGTTGCCGATAAAATGAAAGAAAATATTGTAAGAACAAACATAAGACCATATAAAATATTGAACAAAAGGCGCTCGTTTTTAGTGTACCTGCCGCCTTTTTTAATGATTGTAACAAAACGGATGGAAACGATTGAATTTGAAAGAACTATTAGCAGCACAGAAAGCGAAAAAGGTAAAACGACAACATTATTGCCTCTTAAATGTGCGGCTCCGATACCATATATTATCAGGCAAGTCATACTAATACTCCATAAGGCTAAATACACGCTGCACCAATAATATATTTTCCATTTCAATTGCATAACTACCCTCCCAAATGCTGGCCAATGCTTTCACCCAAAACGAGCAAATTGTTGTAATGTTTTTTACAAATGGCTTTTAGTAGTACTAAATCAAAAATTACAAGTATAGTAGCGCACAACACCGCAATAAAAAGTGAGAAATCAAGTACGATAGCTTTAATAGTAATGGCTAATTCCGGGTATTTTCGGTGAGTGAAATCAGCAGGGATTGTAATAAAAATACTCAAAAAAATCCCGCAAACCGCAAGCATTGCATTTAAGTAAAAAGCAACAATAAAAATCATAGGAATTAGCACTTAGGTCGCACTTTAAAATTAGAAGATTTATATTTGCGACATGGATATGTTGGATAAATTCAAAGGCGTGAATTCTATAAATTTTCATAAGCGGTTTACGGATGACGATTCTTGCTTGGAA
>CAIRZB010000026.1 GCA_903882935.1 uncultured Parafilimonas sp.
CAAGGGCGACCCCGACATGGTTTTTTTATGCCCTATGGATTTAAGGATAGGCGTAGTAACGTATTTTACCCCTGCCTTGAAAAACATTACCGAAAATTACATAAATGTGGTGGTTAATACTACTGTAGTAGATTCATTTAAATTAGATGCGATATCCAAAGGAAGTTTCTTTCACAAACTGGCTGGCAATCCAAATTGGTCGTACGCACAAATACCTATCACACCGGGGGTACACTCCCTAAGTATTGACACACTGGCGTTTGTAGCAACAGCATATGGGTATGGGCCGGGCGAAAGCTATGCGTTTAACCCAGGCTTCAATATTGGCAAGTTGTCGAATTTTTTTGTCCGAAATCCGTATTCCAGTGCCAATAGCTCCAGAGTTTGCGAAACCATACCCTTTAAAATGCTTTTTATAGTCAAGAAAAGGCCGGTTGAACTGATATTTGATTTTAAAAACAACCCATACCTGTCGCCCAATAAAATTGTAGACACTGTTTTTCCCGTACCCGATAGTGCTTATCTTGCTGGCAAAGACACTACTTTTTGGCGTTATTCGCTACCCGGTACTTATACATATGCTAAAAACGGCCCACGGGTATTAAGCGTTTACGTAACAATGTTTATACCCACGCCGCAAGGATGCTTTGAAAAAAGAACAGTAACATACAATTTGGTGGTAACCCCAAAACCAGTAGCCGGCATTGCACTACAGTACAACATGTGTAGTAAAGACGCATTACAATTAATGGACAGCTCCTATGTAAAGGGCGATAAATTTGTTAACTGGTTTTGGGATTTTGGGGACGGCACCAAATTAACCAAAGTACAAAACCCTGCTAAACAATATGCCAACTACGGGCAGTATACCATAAACCTTAGGTCAATTACAGGATTGGGATGTTTTGCCGACACATTTAAAACGGTAGCCAAGTACCCAAAACCATCAGCAATATATGGCTACACGGGTTTGCCTTGTACCTTGGACTCGCTGAGCTTTACCGATTCTTCTTCCATAGAACAGCCCGCCAGCATTGTTAAGCGTTTGTGGGATTTTGGCGATGGCACAACTTTGTTAAATACCACTACACCCGTTAAGCAATACAATACGGGCGGTGATTATACCATTAAATTGGTGACTTATTCAGACAAAAATTGTACAGACACAGCTGTAAAAACTGTAAAAGTATTTGGTGCCGACACTTTGAAGGAATTTATTACTATCAAAAACGCCTACCCGGGCCTAGACACATCCACTATTTGCCAAAACGAGCCCTTTAGCCTTGCGGCAAATTTTAACGGAAAGCCATCGGAAATACACTGGGATTTTTCAGGCAACCCCAGCCTTAGCCCCAACAATAATATTGATGTATTAACCCCGGCGCCAGACAGTGCCTATTACAACGGGCATGATTCTATCTTCCGGTATTCCTTGCCCTATCTTTACCGCTACAGCGGCCTTGGCCCCCTAAACCTGCATGTAAACATTTATACGCAAACAAAAGGCGGCTGCTTGGCCCCGGTGTTGTATAATAACACGTTACAAGGCGTTGAAAAGCCTGCAGCAAACTGGGTGGCACACTACGACAGTTGTTCAAAAAACCCCATTGGTTTCATTGACAACTCAACCTCGCCCAATAGCACAGTAACCGGCTGGCGTTGGTCATTTGGCGATAATACAACTACCAATGTACAGAACCCCATAAAGCAATACTATGCTTATGACACATATACGGTATCGCTACACATAGTTACAGGTATTGGCTGTTATGGCGATACGGCAAAGACCATTACGTTAAGCCCCAAGCCCGTGGCAAAATTTGGTGTAGCGGGTATACTGTTTTGCCCTAGTGCCCCCATCAACTTTAGTGACTCATCCAGCATTGAGCAACCCGGCAATGTAGTTAAATGGCAGTGGCAATTTGGGGATGGAAGCACATCGCCCCAGCAGAACCCTTCAACACAATATGCCACCGAGGGTACCTATCAGGTAAAATTGATGGCTTTTAGCAACCAAAATTGCGCAGATACTGCAGTAAAAACGGTTACCATTTACGGCCCCCCAATTATTAAGCTAACACCAATGGTTTTTATTGCGTCTGGGCTGCCTTTCCAAATTACGCCTGCCTACACGGGTGGGGGCTTAACCTATTTATGGTCGCCCAACTATTTGTTGAGCAGCGATACGGCGGCCTATCCGTTCACCAGCACCGACAAAAACATCGTGTACACGGTAACAGCCAAAGGCAACGGGGGATGCACCGCCAACGCCAATATTGATGTGCGAGTTGAAACCCAGATTGTGGTGCCTAACGCGTTTTCGCCCAACGGCGACGGCGTTAACGACAAATGGGTTATTAGCAACATTGAGGGGTACCCCAACTGCACGGTGCAAATATTTAACCGCTATGGGCAGCCAATGTTTAACTCTACAGGCTATGCCAAACCGTGGGACGGAACGTTGAACGGAATGGCCTTGCCAATAGGCACTTATTACTACATTATTGACACGAAGGTGCCTAAATTTCCTGGCAGGGTGGGGTATGTTGCCTTGCTTAGGTAAAAGGCTGTTCAACACATAAAAAAACGATGCTTGTCATGAGCTCTCGGGCAAAAACTTGGCCATTGCGGACTATATGATTGCATCAAACAAAAAGCCCCCACAACTAGCGGAGGCCCTTGCATCAATTCGTATTGTAATAACAACTAAGGCGCAACCAGCCTAAAGCCGTTGCCGTGTATATTTACTATTTCAATCTGTTCATCGTCTTTTAAATACTTGCGCAGTTTTGCAATGTACACATCCATGCTGCGGCCGTTAAAATACGTGTCGCTGCCCCAAATTTTCTTTAAAGCCCTTTCACGTGGCAATAAATCGTTTTTATGCTCTGCCAGCATTTTCAGCAATTCATTTTCTTTTGGCGAAAGCGTTTGTGTTTTGCCTTCATGGCTTAGCTCGCGCAATTTTGGGTTAAAATGGTACTTACCCAAATCAAACTCAAGGTTGTCTGACTCGCGGTTTATTTCCTCGTTGCGCTTTAAAATAGCTTTTATTTTTAGCAGCAATACTTCGCTGTCAAAAGGTTTGGTAATATAGTCGTCGGCACCCAACTTATAGCCCGATATAATATCTTCCTTCATTGTTTTGGCGCTTAAAAAAAACAGTGGCACCTCGGGGTCAATATCCCTTATTTCTCCACCAAGCGTAAAGCCATCCATATTGGGCATCATAACATCCAACAGGCAAATATCATATTTCTCGCGCTGAAATGCAGCCAGTCCTAAACGGCCGTCCCTTTCAAGGGTAACGTCGTAATCATTTAACTCCAAATAGTTCTTTAATACCATCCCAAGGTTTGGGTCATCCTCGCATAATAAAATTTTGTATTTCTTCCCTTCCATAATATTCCGGTTTTAAAATTTGTTAATTAATGTAACATTTTCTGTGCCAAAACTACGTTTGGCAAATTTTGTTAAAGGTATTGCTTGTTACATTTCAGCCAACACCCAAACACAAAATTGTTTGCCTGTTAGACCTATTTTTGCATTTTAAAAACAAAACATGTTGTTAACAACGGACAATAAGTTAAAGAAATTGGTAATTATAGGCGACAGGGTATTAATAAAACCATCCCAACCCCACGAAAAAACAGCCTCGGGCCTTTTTTTGCCGCCAGGTGTGCAAGAAAAGGAAAAGGTGCAGCAAGGCTATGTAATTAAAACTGGGCCTGGCTATGCCATACCAATGCCCATGGATGATGAGCCTTGGAAAGGGGAAGAAGAAAAAATTAAGTATATACCCCTTCAGGCCCGGGAAGGTGATTTGGCCATTTTTTTGGTGAATGGCGCCACCGAAATTTTGTATGAAGGGGATAAGTATTTTATAGTACCGCAGGGCGCCATTTTGATGCTGGAGCGGGAAGAAGAGCTGTAAAAAACCGGTACTATACCAATGAACATTCAATGTCATTTATTTAAAGGATTTGTGAAGACGCAAATCCGGGCGGGTGACTTCGGTTGTGTCTCCACTCCAACGGAGTCCTTTGGACAACCGAAAATAACGGCTTAACTAAACGACGTTGAATGAACATTGGTCTTACCGCACCGCCTTTAATCGTGGCATGATAATTTCCTTATAGCTGTAATAAAATTACAGGTATGGCCATTAACCTAATGGAATCGGTACAGGAATGCATGGGTATTGAAGTTTTACAAAAAGTTGACCCCAACACGAAAGAACCCGTACCCAACGGCGATTTGGCAGGGCCCACACACACGCTTTTACAAGCAACCATACCCGCAGTGCTGGCTGCCATGTACGAAAAAAGCCGGACCGCTGACACGACCGAACAGCTGTTAGGCGCATCAAGTGGCGCCGCCTGCCTGCAAATATTGTTTGGTGATAATATGGGTGCTTCAGCCGAAGAAATAGCTGCATACAATAATACCTATACCACAAAAGCAAGGCTAACCATGGAGCAAGTGGCCGAGGTTGCCTTACATGTAATACTTACCGAATGTAGTAGTAACAACCCCCAAGAGGTGATTGATTTTGTTGCTTTGCAGCGCAAGAATATTCTGCAATATTTACCGGCATCTTTGCGCATGGGCCACCTACTGGGCGACAATACCCTGGATGACGCTACCCGCAAGATGGACGGACCCGTTTCGGGCTTGGCCTACAGTGTTGAAAGGCTGTTTTCAGATTCAAAATAATATTTTATAAGTCAGCATAAATACAGCCTAAATGAAAGCAGTTGGCGTTACTTTAATTGTAGCCGGTATATTAATGATGGTATTTAGGCAAGTGGGATTTACCCAAGAGAAAAAAATAGTGGATGCGGGGCCCATACAAATTAGCAGAAAAGAAGACAAAACAATATCGTGGCCTGTTTACGCCGGGGGCTTGGCAGTGGTTGCTGGCGTGGTAGTGCTAATGGTAGGCAGAAAGAAAATGTAGCAAACGTGTTTAATAAGCGTTTTCAATCGTTTGTTTATTTTATCATGCTGCCATAAATAACAATCTTTGCCATAAACACAACTATTGTGGCAAAAGGTTTAATTAATTGGATGCTTTTTTTGGCACTTTCGCTTATTTGGGGCAGCTCTTTTATTTTAATGAAAGAGGGTATGCATGTGCTAAGCCCCTACCAAGTTGCCACCATTAGGCTATTGAGTGCCGGTATAGTTATGCTGCCCTTTAGCTATAAAGCCATAAGAGCAGTTGAAAGAAAAAAGTTTAAGTTTATTTTGGCGGCCGCTTTAACGGGCAGTTTTTTCCCGGCCTACCTATTTTGCATTGCGGAAACAAAAATTGACAGTTCTTTAACCGCAATTTTAAACTCGCTTACGCCTTTGTGCACCATATTAATAGGCATGGCTTTTTTTAACATGAAGGCCGGCACAAAAAAGTTGGCAGGGGTTTTAACCGGTTTTGTAGGGTTGGTGCTGTTGCCTTTTGCGGCCGACAAAGGCATAAATATTACAGGCATGGCTTTTTCTGGCCTAGTATTGCTGGCAACTATTTTGTACGCCATCAATGGCAACCTTGCAGCAAAACGCCTATCGGGCATAAACGCCATTCATGTAACCTCGCTGGCATTTGCATTTTTAATAATCCCCTGCGTGGTTATTTTAGTAGCCACGGGCTTTTTTAATATTGGGTTTAGTAACAACCCTACGGCAATGCGCTCACTGTTGGCGGCAATATTACTTGGTGTTGGCGGCAGTGCCTTGGCTTACGTATTTTTTTATATGCTTGTAAAGCGCGCAGGGGTTGTTTTTACCTCGTTGGTTACTTACGGTATACCTTTTGTGGCAATATTATGGGGGCTGTTGGACGGTGAAGTTACTACGATGGCCGAAACCGGCTGCCTGCTGGTTATATTGGCCGGTGTTTACATAACCAATAGAAAATAAACCAGTGGTATCTTCTGTGGGCTATAACGGCAAAGCTATTACCAATCAAAAGAACTTAGCCGCCGCTCTTTTAACCAAATTGAGTGCTAACAAAAAATGGCTGACTAGGGGTAACAGCTGATAAAATTATTTGAACAGATAATAATACGCTATCGCGCCGCCGCCAAGCAATGCCAAACCAATGGCATACCATACCCAAGCAGCTACTTTGTTTTTGGGTGCATCCTTTTGTAACAAGTCATGCGAGTGTACCTCATCCTCCCCTATCTTAACGGTGTGGCCTTCGTTTTTGCGGATAATTCGTTCGGCATGCACATCGGGGTAAAGTGATTGCACAAAGCCGTCGGGCCTAAAGGTGAATGTGTTTGAAAACTGGCGGGTTAAACGGCCCATGCCCGGAAAATCAACATAGCCGTTTAGGGCAAACTGCTCCTTCAGTTGGAATATAAATTCGTTGAAGCGCTGAATGGCTTCTAATTCGTCAATCTTAAAGCTGGCGGCAATAAAGCGGTAAAAATACTTGTCTGCCAGCGATGCCCCCTGCGTAAAACGCACCACGGGCGAAAAAGGGTAAAGCTTCTTGTTTACAAAGTCAATCCGCGATGGTACCTGCTCAATTTTAAACACGCCAATATCGGGCAGCGACAGCTTTTTATGTTGAATTAGATATTTATATAAGTATCCGTACATGGTTATTATTAATTATTACCGGCAAGGTTTATATTTTTCCTACAACAAACCCTTGCAAACAAGTGGCACTACTTGCACAAATGGGGTTTGTCCCAATAGCCACAATCAAACTACTGCCAATTTTAGAACGAATATACAACTCCTAACAAAACATTAAAGCCTACAACTGGGTATTGGTGCCAGCGCTGGTACTTGCTGTTAAGAATGTTGTTAAACTGCGTCCAAAAATTAAGGTTCTTAACCAATGTAAATTCCAAGCCCGCATTAAAGTCAAGCGCGGGGTCAAGCTTGCCTGCGGTCAACTGTTTGCTGCGGTAATGGGCACCATCCCAAAAAAACAGGTCGCTTTTAACCATTACTCCTTTCATTACAACCCAGCGCAAGGTGCCGTTTAGCTCCAAAGGCACCAAACCCCAAGCTTCTTTATTGTATTGCAGCCCGCTGTATTGGTTAATGGTGGCACCTGCTATAAACGACAATTTCTCTTGCACGGTGTAGCCGATTTCACCATGTACCCGTATGGCTTTCATCTGCCCTTCGTTTACCACCGTAAACGACCTGCCGGTTAGGCTGTCGTTTACAAACAGCGGCTGGTTGGTAAACTGCAGGTACGATACCTTGGCGTTATACGTAAAATGGTCACCTGCAGAGCCCTTAAAGCCCGCATATTGCTCCATTACTTTTGTGTTTAAAAACGAATGCGGCTGGCTTAACCAAGGGTTTACATCTGCCAACGATTGGTAAGTATTTTTATTAAAATACCCTATATAACCTGCCTGCAGTATAAACTTTTCGTCGGTAATCTTAACCTCTGCCGAAATATTAGGGAGCATGGAGAGGGTACTGTTATCCCAGGTGGGTGAAATACCGGCAATTAACTTAAAGTTGGGTGTTTTAAACTGCAAGGCAGGGCTTAGGGAATACAGGTTGTTGTTAACCGAACCACTATCGCTTTTATAATTTGTTACATCTGCCGTTAAACCAAGATTGAAAGCAAATATTTTTCCGAACGATTTTGAAAACGGTGCATCAATAATAAAATTAGTCTCCTTACCATCGCGGTTGTCGTTAAACATGTTTAGTGATACGGAAGGTGAGTAGCTTATCCCCGCATCGTTAACCGTTTTGTTACGTAGGCCTACCTTGCCGCCAAAAGTGGTAAACTGCTGGCGCAGGTCGTCTTTGGAAAATTTCAGCGTGTCGGGCTGGTAGCCATATTGGTACTGGGTGTTTTGTTTTACAAACAACTTGGCATTCCATTCATTTTTATTGGACGAATCACTGAATATGCCCAGGGCCTCCAAGTTAAGCCTGCTAAAATCCTGCGAAACTTTTGCCGCGTTGGATGAGGTGTATAAGCCATTTACATTTAAAATGCTGTGTATGCCATCGCCAAACGACAACCCTGTTTGCAGGTAGGGCGTGGTAAAATTACCATACCCGGCTTTAATAAAGTTTTTGTTCTGCCAATGTATGGCCGTGTCAATGTTGGCGGCCAATGGCTTTAATGGCACTGACTGGTAGGCAAAAAACAGGTTTTGCGCAGGCACATTATAGGTTAACACTGGCAGCACGGAATCTGGCGAGGGTGCAGCCGCACTAAAATTTATTTTCGGCGTTGCCTTTAACGATGGGCTAAAGGCGGCAGTTATCACCACCGTGCGCGGCTGAGAGGCATCAGTAGGTTGCTCTTCCTTTTTGGGATTGGCGGCAGGTGTTACTGAAGGCTTTTTAGGCTTCTTGTTTTTTTGCGAAAACGATGCGCCCGCTACAGATAATAGAATAACTATGATGAGTAATTTTTTCATTGTATTTGTTTTACTGCTGCTCTACTTTGCTGTTTTTGTTTTTATCTGCCACCACAATATCAAGTTTATCCTGCGCTTCCTTTTTCAAATCGGGGTTGGCCGCGTTTTCTGTAACACTTTTTAACGTTGCTTCGGCATTAAAATAGTCTTTCTCTTGGTAATACACTTCACCCAGCAATATATAAGCCTTGGTTATCCAATAGTCGTATGAGCCTGCTTTGTTCACCACGTCAAAGCCTGCTTTTTCCGCTTCGGGCAGCTTGCCCTGAGCCAACAAAATTTCTGCCACATGGTAACGGGCCTCTGCACCATACTCTGATTTGCCCAAGTCAACCACTGCCTTGTAAGCGGTAATAGCAGCCTCAGGCTGGTTGTTCAGTTGGTAGCTTTTAGCGATTACCATACTGGCCATCATTTTATCATCCGTGGCCAGCCCTTTCTGCTGTAGCAGGTCCTGCGCATTGGGTACAGCATCTGCCCACTGGGCCAGCTTAAATTGGCAACGCAACAAGCCGCGCATGCTTTCCAGTTTATTTTCGGGTGCAGTTGCCAAGGCTTTTAATTGCAGGTAATATTGTTCGGCCTTGCTATAATCCTTCAATTCAAAATAGCAAATACGGGCGGCATTTAGCACACTTGTTTCCGCATACTTGTTAGGTGCTTTGGCCGCCACATAAGCGTAGTTCTGCAAAGCCTCCACATAAGCCTGCTTATTGTTAAGTATTTCAGCTGCCTGGTAATTGGCATCAATGGCATAACGCCCTTCCGGAAATTTCGCAATATAGTCTTGCAACCCTTTCAATGCATTGTCGAACGAGCGGCTGCTGTAGGCCAGGTTTGCAGAAACGTAGGTTAAAGAATCTTCCTCAGAAAAACTAACCGCTTTGCCGTTTTGACGCATAAAGGCCACAAAATCGGCAGGGTGCTGGTTTTCTATAAATATGTTACGCACATAGTCTACGGCCTGGTCGCTTTCTGGCGAATTGGGGTAGGCAGATACCAGGGTTTTAAAATTGCTTATGGCTTCATTATTGTTCTTGAGGTTGTAATAAGCC
Source organism: uncultured Parafilimonas sp. (assembly GCA_903882935.1). GTDB lineage: Bacteria > Bacteroidota > Bacteroidia > Chitinophagales > Chitinophagaceae > JABDFW01. The sequence goes on from CAIRZB010000026.1 coordinate 9,473, forward strand.
ACGCCAAGTTTAAGCCAAGCCTGCGGCCTAAAGGCTTCTGCATTTTTATTGGCCACAATATTTTTAAGGGGTATAATGGCATTCTCGTAGTTTTCGTTGGCCAAATAGGTGTTGGCAATTTCCATATTGGCATCCGAAGTATAGGGCGATGAGGGGTAGCGTTGGGATACTGACTGCAACAAACTGATTTTTTGTGTGTATTCCCCAGACGCACCTGCTATTACCGCTTTTTGGTACAAGGCGTAATCTGCAGACGGCATATTAAATTTTATAACCGTTTCGTACATCTGTAACGCGGTGCTGTATTCTTTCTTCATAAAATAACAGTCGGCCCGCCGCACAAAGGCATTTTGCTGCACCGCTGTAGAGGATGCCGTTACGGCCGGAGCCACTTGGGTAAAATAGCGCAGGGCATCATCATAGTCTTGCGCCCGCATAGCACTGTAGCCCAAAATATACTGTGCGTTGGCAGGGGTTATTTCTCCGTAGGTAACCGGTGCCTTCATGTAGTTGCCCAAGTAAAAAACCGCTGAGTCGTACTGGTTGTTGCGAAAAGCAATTTCCCCTTTCCAAAAATTGGCATAAGGCAGCTGCACCGCATTGTATGGCACATTGTAAACTTGTGTTAGCAGTTCATCAGCCTGCACAATCTGCTGGTCGTTGATTAATTCCGCAGAACGCCCGAGCAATATTTTGGGGTATATTTTTTTTACCGTTTCGCTTTGACCGCCCAAACCCTGCACTAGCTGCAGTGCCTCCTTATAGTTATTGGTGTTGGCCAATACGCTCACCAACAAATCTTTTGCCTCGGCATTGTAGTCTGATTGGGGGTATGCAGCAATAAAGGCCTTTATTTCTGTTAACGCAACATCATTGTACCCAAGTTCGTAAGACAACTTACCATAATTAAATTTCGAAATCTCTTTTTGCTTGGGGTTGCTGCTGTTTAACGCACAAAACAAAAACGCGCTGCGGGCACCTTGCTTTTGGTTTAGTTTTAAATAGGCGTCAGCCAACAGATACATGCTGTTTTGTGCCAACGAATCCTGCTTGCCGCCGAGCTCCTTAAAGCCATCCGTAGCCTCCTTCCAGCGCTTTGCCTGGTAATAGCTAAATGATAATTCGTACAGGTCTTCCCTGCTAACCTTCTCGGTATGGCTAACATATTGCTCCAAATAAGGCAATGCTTTAATAAAGCTCCTCTTCTCGTAATACACATGCCCTACCAATTGCCGCAACTGTAAATCGTAATATTGGCCGCCTGCGGTCAAGGCTTTTTCACCCACTTGCAAGGCCTCGTCTTTTTTGCCCTGAAAGTAGTATATCTCAGTTTCGTAATAAGGCACAATGCCTTTGTATGCAGGTTTGTCTTCTACCACCTTAAACGCGCCAAGGGCATCGTTATAATTTTTATCGCCCATGCAAATAAACCCGTAGTAATAATTGGCATCCACATAGTTAGGGTCGCTAGGTATTTGCCGTATAGCATCAAACAACACTTTTGCGTCGGCAAAACGTTGCATGGCAAAATAGCAATACCCCTCATGAAATTTCAGGGTAGCAACCTCGCTGGTTTCAAGGTTTTCAATGTTGGCCATTTGGTAATACGTAACCGCTTCGGTAAAATTCTTTTTGCGGTAGTAGTATTCGGCAAGGTGGTAACTCAGCATCTCAATACGGGGCGCATGGTGTTCCAGATAAATAAACTCCTTGGCGGCAACTTCGGCTGTGGGGTCGTTCAATTGCAAGCCGCAAATAATGGAATAATACTTCGATTCTGTTTGTATGGTAACCGGTATGTTGCTCCCCCCCTTGTTTTCTGCATACAAGGCTTTAAAAATGGGGTATGCAATACTGAACTGCTCTTTTTGGTAGGCCTCCTTGGCAAGTTTAAATTTGGCGTCGGGATCGTCGTTCGCCTTCGTATACTGTGCCTGTGTTGTGTAAAAAAGCATGGCTGTAATACACAGTAAAGCGGTTTTCTTACAGGTTAATTTCATATTACTGATTGAACGGTGTATATGCGCAAATATTTCAAATCGTATCTTAATAAAACGTAAAAATACTTTAAAGTTAATAACGTTGTTTTGTGTACAAACATTGTTCCGCAATTGTGGATAAACATTTGCGATGGTTACATTTGCACAAAACTAGGGTATGAAAAAACTATTATCAATAGGGTATAGCGGTTGGGGCTTTAACTTGAGCATGCTTTGCATAAGGCTTGTGGCCGGGCTTATGATGCTGTTGGCACACGGCTTGGATAAATTACAGAAATTTAATACGCTGGATAGCAGCTTTTACAATTTTATGCACCTGGGCCACCGCACATCGTTGGTGTTGGCCATTTTTGCCGAATTGTTTTGCAGCTTGTTTGTTATACTGGGCCTGTTTACCCGTTTTTCAGTGATACCACTTATTATCACGATGGTGGTAGCGGTGTTTGGTGCCAATGCCGGGCAACCCTTGTTGGACTCTGAAAACGGTTTGCTTTATTTAACCTGTTATGTGGTGCTGCTTTTTTGCGGGCCTGGCAAGGCGAGTATTGACGGCATGATGAACAAATAAAACCGGTGGTTGGGGCAGGCAAATATTTTATACCAATAATTTAAAAACCATATCTTTATTTTATACCATTCAATTTTGTTGCCTTAACCTTTACGAATGCAAAAAAATACCCTTATACAACTGATAGTCATCTACATGGGCATTAGCAGTATTTTTGCTGGCATCACTTATTTAGTGCCGGTAATATCATCAGCCTTTGCCCATTTATTTATAGAACACACTACAACCTATTTTGAGGCAATTTACCTAATTGCCTTTGTTCTATTTGTCGTGGTTGGGTTTGTGATAATTATCAAATCCGGGCAAATAAGTGTTTACATAGCCGAACGGTCGGGCTTGGAAGATAGCCTTAAAATTTACACAAAGCCTTCCCAGCTACTGTCTATACTCATCGTGATACTAGCAATGGGTCATTTGCTGGATTACCTACCAAAAACTGTACACGACTTGTACCTTATGTTGCTGGGTGCAGGTGGCAGCAAGGCATATACAAACACGGCCAGCCCGCAAGAGCTACCACAGTTATTCAGCAACGGGCTACAAATTCTTTTTGCCTGCCTGATGATAATTTTTTGCCGGCCCCTAACTGTATATTTTGCCAGGAATATCTTGTTAGGTGATGACGATATTTTGGCTGAACATGAAACAATTACATTAGATACGACCAACGAGAACGGATAGTATTGGCCGATAAATGTATGCCGGCTTTTGAAAAACACCACCATTTAACTGCAATTTTGCCGCTGGCAAACACAAGAATATTAAAATTTTTAAACACGCCGATGTACGAATCTATAACGCAGGTAAGGGTACGGTATGCCGAGACCGACCAGATGAATGTTGTGTATTATGGCAATTACGCCCAATATTTTGAAGTGGGCCGTGTGGAAAGCATCCGGCAACTGAGCTATACCTATAAAGACATGGAAACATCTGGCGTTATAATGCCCGTGGTGGAGTTAAACGTAAGATACCTGCGCCCTGCCACCTATGACGACCTGCTGACCATTAAAACACATATACGGGAGCTGCCAACCGACCACCGCATTGAGTTTCACCAGGAAGTGTTTAATGAGCAAGGCAAGCTGCTTACCTCAGGCAAAGTGCTGTTGTATTTTTTGGACCTTGCCACCCGGCGCAAAACCAACATGCCCGACATATTGCGGGAAAAACTGGCGCCGTATTTTGAAGGATAATTTTTTACCAAAAGCGAAAAGAGGCACCGGCTTTGCAGTCTGACGGTCCCCGTCTGACTGTACTGCCCCATTCCTTTGCAGTCTGACGGTCTTAGTCTGACTGCACTACCCCATTCCTTTGCAGTTTGATGGTCTCCGTCTGACTGCATTCCCCATTTGTGCCGCAGTCAGACGGAGACCGTCAGACTGCGTTTACCCATTCTTACGCCGTCAGACGGAGACCGTCAGACGGCGGTTGCCGTTCTGCCTAGCCCCTACTGCCTAACTACTTCAACACATCCAGCACCCCGTACATCTTTTGGATAACGTTTTCAACACTTCCATCATAATTATTAATGATGATTGAAAATGTGTATTGGTTACCGTCGGCGGCATTTTGGTAGCCGGCGTATGCTTTTACCCCACCAATGGTGCCACTCTTCATTTTAGTGCCGTTGTAGGTGGGCAATGCAGTGTAAAAATTACTATACCAACCGGCGGTTTTGGCATATTGCAACGCTGCAACCTCTGCTGCGGCAGTAACCCGGTTTTGTGGCGACAAGCCGCTGCCATCAACCATTTTTAAACTACTTTTTTCAATTCCCTTGGCCTGCCAGTAGTTTCGTATAATATCAACGCCTTCTTGGGTGGAGCCAATACCAATGTTTTCAAAGGCAATGGTTCTCGCGAAGGTTTCGCCATAAAAATTAATACTTTTTTGTAAAAACCAATACACCAGGCTATCCAGTGAAGGCGAGCGAATAGACAACAATGAGCTGCTAAACGATGGCATTGGCCGCCTGTTAACAAACAGTTGATACCCTGTTACGACATGCCCCTTTACCTTGATGCCGGCCGCTACCAGGTTATCAAAAACGGCTTTACCCAGCACATCGGCCGGGTAGGGTATGGAGCCGGAAACCACGAAATTCTTTTCCCCGGCAGGCGCGGCACCTTCCACCAACCCGCTTGTGGCATAAGGTGCCATGTAAATATTGGTATTGTCACCACTACCTCTTGGGCCTGTAGTTACCAAATTACTTAATGTTGGCAGTAACGAGGGCTTTGTACTGGCTATTGAAACCAAATCACCCTCCGTTTCGCCGGGGTTTAATATTACATCATACTGGTTTTCATTCCAATTGAGGGCCCAAGTACCTGAGCCATAGTAATTGCCCACATCGGCCCAGGGCCAGCCGCCGGGCACTGGCTGGTAGCTAAATTTGCTGTCGTCCAACACAATATCACCATTAATGGTATGTATGCCTGCCGCAGCCACCGCGGATATTATGCTTTGCAACACCTGCTGCATTTTGGTATTGGGGTAGCGCCAACTGCCTAATGTGGGGTCGCCATAACCAACCACCACCAAGTTGCCATTTAAGGTATCGCCTTGTATTTGGCCGCTAAAGCCAATGGGGGTTTTATACCGGTAATGGCTGCCAAGGGTATCCAACGCGGCAATGGCAGTAAATATTTTTTGGGTGCTTGCCGGGGCAAGGCCAACCTGTCCGTTTAAATCATACACCAACCTTCCCGTTTTGCTGTTTACCACATGCAAACCCATGATGGCGTGCTTCATTTGCCCATCGGCCATTAGGTGTTTTACCTTTTCATCCAAACGGTCGTGAATGGATTGGGCTTGTGAAACAGTGATTGCGATAAGGCAGACTATAATTATGGGTATCTTTCGCATGCTGCAAAACTTGGGAATTTATCTGGATTTTAGGAATTAGCACTTAGGTCGCACTTCGTTTTTGAATATTTTCTAAACGTATAGGCGGGGCTTGCATCATACGTTCAATTAGTGCATTAAAAGTACCCGCCATTGCATTTCTCCTGTTGAACCTGAAGTGGTATTCG
>CAIRZB010000027.1 GCA_903882935.1 uncultured Parafilimonas sp.
AATGCCCAGCTTTGGACATTGTTGCACCTGCGTTATTATAAAAATGTTATTGCGGAGGATGGGGAAAACGGCAGCAAAAACAATTGCAGCGGCCGCATGGGCAAGGATATTTATATAGAAGTACCGCTTGGTACCATTGTGCGTGATGAAGAAACAGGCGAATTGGCTGCGGAGATTTTGGAAGACGGGCAGGAGGTTATTTTTATGCCCGGTGGGCGCGGCGGCTTGGGCAACAGCAATTTTGCCACCCCCACCAACCAGGTACCGGAACATGCACAGCCTGGTGAGGATGGTGTTGAAGGTTGGAAAACACTGGAGCTGAAAGTGTTGGCCGATGTGGGCATGGTGGGCTTTCCCAATGCGGGCAAATCAACACTGCTGTCAGTAATAACCGCCGCAAAGCCCAAAATTGCCGATTACGCTTTTACAACATTGATACCCCAGTTAGGTATAGTGGCCTATAGGGACAATAAATCTTTTTGCATTGCCGACTTACCGGGCATTATTGAGGGTGCGGCAGAAGGCAAGGGCCTTGGCCACCGCTTTTTAAGGCATATTGAACGCAACTCAGTACTGCTGCTGCTGATACCGGCCGACAGCGCAGACCATAAAAAAGAACTGGCAATACTGATAAACGAACTGGAAGAGTACAACCCCGAAATGTTGCAAAAGGAATTTGTGATTGCCATTAGCAAAAGCGACATGCTGGATGATGAACTGAAGGCAGCCATTGATAATGAACTGCCTGCAGACATACCGCATGTGTACATATCATCGCTTACCGGCAAAGGCCTTACCGAGCTGAAAGACCTTTTGTGGCAAATGCTGAACAAGAATGCCGAGGCAATACTACAAATCAAACATGGGTAGCGCTTCCTTCCAGTGGTTAATGCGCTCGTAGTTGGTAAAATGTATGTTGTGCGAAGCCGTGAACATAATGGGCCTGCCACTAAATACTGATAGGTTAAAATCGTGGTCATCAATCAGCACGTCGGCCTTCAATACACTTTTGTCGCCGCAAAGTATTCTTCGCTTCCAGTGTATAAACGGAAAATGCTCATCCAGCCATTCGTATTTGTCGTATAGGGAATGTTTAAATTCCATCGCCGCGGAGGCAATATAAATCTCGTGCCGGTTATTTAGTTGTTCCAACACCTCACGCGCGCCGTCAATCACAGGCAGGTCCTTAAAAAAACCGGGCTGGTGCGGGTAAGCCAATACTGTTTGCCGGTGTTGTTCGGGTACCACGTAGGCCAGCTTGGTGCCCATCAATTGCTCTTCTTTGTACTTTATACCAAAATCACGCTCATACCACTCAATAAACCTTGCAATGGCATCCGCCATCACTTCATCCATGTCAACAAGTATTCTCATAACTGTATATTGGTTAAAGTGCTAAGGTAATAATGGAAGCCCACAATTTTTAAATAAGGTACCGCTTTCATTAAACAGTAACACATGCGGTTGGTGTTACCAGCCGTTTTTGCCTGCCATATTATTGGCCAGTTTACGCCCAAGGCTACAAGATTGGCTTGTTTTTTACCCTTTGCGTAAACCCCTTTCCCGATACAGTAAGGCCTGCCTTAGTTGGGGGGATAGCTTTGCGCCCTATGAGAAATATAGTACTTACATTAATTTTTGGCCTCGGTTTTGGTGTGGCAAATGCGCAGTACCGCACCAATGCCCAGCAGTTGGTGATGACCAACGCGGATTCGTTAAACGCCGGCACTTCAAAAAATAAAACGGTTATTTCAGGGTATGGCAGCGCTTTTTACCAACAGGATTTTAACCAGCATTTGTCATCAGCAACGCTTGAAAGGGCGGTGTTGTTTGTGGGCCACCAGTTTAACCAAAGGATAGCTTTTTTTTCGGAGTTGGAGATTGAAAATGCCAAAGTGGAAGGTGGGGCAAGCAACGGTGCTGAAATATCTATGGAGCAGGCTTATTTGAAATTTAACCTAATTGCATCCCAATACATTGTGGCGGGGTTGTTTGTGCCGCGAATAGGCATTTTGAATGAAAACCACCTGCCCGTAAACTTTAACGGGGTGGAACGCCCCATGGTGGAAACCTTCATAATACCTGCCACTTGGCGGGAGCTTGGCGTAGGTTTTTACGGCAAGGCAAACCGTTTGCCTTTAAACTACACCGTAGCGTTATTAAACGGGCTAAACAGTGCCAATTTAAACCATGGCGATGGTATACGCGGTGCCCGTGCCGAAGGCAGCCTGGCCACCGCCAACAACCTGGCCGTTACCGCCTCGGTGCAATACAATGTGGGTGATTTTAAGTTTCAAGTATCAGGCTACGTGAGCGGCACGGTTGGTTTGTCGCCCCGTGGGGCCGATAGCTTGGGGCTTAACAGCGGTGCATTTGGCACCCCTTTGTATTTGGGCGAGGCAAATGTGCAGTACAGTAAAAATGGCTTTTCCGCCAAGGCATTGGGTAGTTATATTGCCTACCCTAGTGCCGCCGACATTAATACCGCCTACGCCAAAAACATTGCCAAAGGCATGTATGGTGCCTATGCAGAGCTTGCCTATAACTGGCTGTACACGAAAAAAACAGCCGTACAGTTCATCACTTTTTTGCGGGGAGAAATGCTAGACATGAATGCATCCATACCTGCCGCCCCAAAGGCAATTTATGACGGTACGGAAAAACAATCGCATATCATTGTCGGCATAGGTTACCTGCCTGTGCCCAACGTGGTAGTAAAAGCCGATGTGCGCTTTATGCAAACAGGGGCGCAAAACCCCGATTTGGTCATCAACCCATCCCCCAGCGCATTGCCCTACAAACAACAAAACCAGTTTTTGAATATAGGGATAGGCTATTCTTTCTGAGGGGTCCATGGCAATAAACAGCCATAGTCCATGGTCGATTGTCCATAGCCCATGGTAAGAAACAGCCTAGCCCTTAGTCCATGGCCCATGGTCGATGGCAAGAAACTGGGAAAGGATATAAATGGAAACGAGCGGCGGTTTTACTATGGACCATGGGCTATGGACCATGGACAATGAACCATGGGCTAAAAAAATAATCAAGGATTTTACAATGGACTATGGACCATTAACCATGGACTAAACTATGCAACGACGAAACTTTTTAAAATCATCCTGTAATATCTGCCTGCTGGGGGCGGCAGGGTTTGCACTTCCAAAACTTACCGGCTGTAGCCCGGCCTTGCACAGCACGGGGGTGTACAAAGCAACTATTGTGGGTAATGCATTGGAGATTCCATTGGCATTGTTTGAAAATACCAGCCTTCAGGTTGTGCGGCCACTGGGCTGGTTTTACGACATAGCCGTTGAAAAGCGGGCAAACAATACGTACGCCGCCCTACTGATGCAATGCACCCATCAGGATAACCAGCTTACCGCAAGCGGCACGGGCTTTAGCTGTAGCCTACATGGCAGCCAGTTTGACAAAAACGGCAACGTGCTTAAAGGCCCTGCGGAAGACCCGTTGCGGCAGTACAAAACAACCATTGGCAAAAGCACCCTCACCATTGAGGTACCAAAAACACCATAACATGAAAAATACCATATTTATATGTGCATTGGGTATTGCAACCATTACTGCGTCGTGCCACAAGGCTACCCAAAACCCCAGTGCCACGGAAAATTTTGCCACGCTGGAGCAAACCGTGATAAATGACTTTGCCAATAACACGGCACTGCCACAATACGCCAATATGGTAAGCGCGGCCGTTGCATTAAACAGTGCGGTAACCACGCTACATTCAGCCACCACAGATGCCAATTTGCAAACGGCACAAGCAGCCTGGAAAACCCTGCGCACAGGTTGGGAACAATGTGAAGGCTTTTTGATAGGCCCTGTGGAAGCCAACGACTACGACCCAAATACTGACACTTGGCCGACCGACAAAACCCAGCTAGACTCCCTATTGGCCAGTAACAACGCATTGCAGGCGGGTGATATTGCCGTTTTACCGCAATCGCTAAGGGGGTACCACCCGCTTGAATACATGCTTTTTGGGGTGGGTGGGTCACGCACGGCAGCCAGCCTTACCCAAAAGCAGAAGCAATACATGGTTAGCCTTGCGGCCGACATGCTCAACAATAACATTCAGCCACTGTACCAAAGCTGGGTATCTGCACCCACTAATTATGCACAGCAGGTTATTACAGCAGGCAAAGGCAGTGCAGCCTACACCAAAAGGCTCGACTTTTTTCTTGACATAACCGGTGATAACGGCATGGCGGGTATTTGTGGCGAAGTAGGTAGCGAAAAAATGTATGAGCCGTTTATCAATAAGGATTCCACGATAACAGAGTCACCATACTCTGACAATACCCTGCTTGATTTTAAAAACAACATCATCGGTGCGCAAAATGTGTACCTAGGGCTTAATGGCGGCAAAGGGCTTAGAGACTTGGTGGCATTGCAAAACAAAAGCTTGGATAATAAAATACAGGCACAGTTTGCCGCTGCCATCAGTGCTTTTAGCAATATAACCGTACGGTATGAGCAGGCCATTTTTACGCAGCGGGTGCAAGTACAGCAGTTGATGGACCAATTGGCGGCCCTAAAAGATATTTTAGAAAACGATCTCACTGATTTTTTGAAGCAGTATGTAAAGGATTAAACGGCGGCGGGCACAATGCAATCATCAATGACTATCAGCTATTTGGTTTGGCTACCTATTGGTCGTCGCAGTTGTTGGGTGTTTTCACCAACAACGATCATCCGGGGTTGATATTCCATGAGAATATGACGTGGCGGATGGCTAAAATACCAACCAATGCGGGCAAAGATTTTTTAAAGCTGGATGTAAAGGATTAAAGGCAACTGGCGGTATTCAATTTTAAAATTACAATGGAGTAGTGAGAACACATGAAAAAGATTTATATAGTATTTGGCATTGCTGTTTTTGTATTGGCTTTTAGCATGTGCCATAAAGCGGCAGATTTTCCCGACAGCGGTTATGATGAACGCATGAGCGGCGGCGAAGCAACGGTGTTGGATGAATCGTCAAAGGCGTTTACCATAGCCATAAACGGCCTTAGTGCAAGGGATGCACGGGTACATGACATTGGCGACCAAACGTTTGACCAGGCATTTGTGGCACCCCCCTCTCCCATTTTTACAGGCTTGGGGCCGGTGTACAACAATATTTCCTGTGTTAATTGCCACCGTAACGACGGTGAAGGCATCCCCACGGCGGGTTTTTCAAACTCGGGGTTGTTGTTCCGCATCAGCCAGCCGGGTACAGATGCACATGGCGGCCCGTTGGCGGTGCCAGAGTACGGCGGCCAGATACAGGACCAAGCGGTATTGGGTGCCAAACCAGAAGCAAACATAAACATTGCCTATACAGATATGCCTGTAACCTACCCAGACGGCACCGTGGTAACGTTACGCAAACCCAATTACACGTTGCAAAACATGTACCTGCCTATTACCGGAAGCTATATGTTGTCGCCCCGCCTTGCGCCACCCATGGTAGGGTTGGGCTTGTTGGAAAACGTGCCAGAGCAAACCATTTTAAGCTTTGTTGACGCAGGCGATACTAACGGCGATGGCATTACCGGCAAAGCCAACTATGTGTACGATGTGTACACAAAAAAGCAAGAGATTGGCAAGTTTGGCCTGAAAGCCAATACGCCCACCTTGCTAACCCAAATTGCCACGGCCTACCAACAGGATATGGGTGTAACATCGTACGTGCAGCCGGTGGAAAGCGCCTACGGGCAACAACAGATGCATGGGGTTGCGGGCGATGCGCACCCAGAATTGGCTGACAGTTTGTTAAACTATGTACTGTATTATGTAAAAACACTTGCCGTGCCTGCAAGAAGGGATGTTACTGACGCAGATGTAAAAACAGGGCAGTTAATTTTTAACCAAATAAATTGCTCGGGTTGCCACCGGCCCACCATGCGCACCGGGGTGGATGTTACCATGCCGGAAATAAGCAACCAGCGCATACAGCCTTTTACCGATCTGTTGCTGCATGATATGGGTGAAGGCCTTGCCGACAACCGGCCAGACTTTTTAGCCACGGGTACCGAGTGGCGTACGCAACCGCTATGGGGCATAGGGCTGTTGCAAAAAACTACCGGAACGGCTTATTACCTGCACGACGGTCGTGCCCGTACATTAGAGGAGGCGATTCTGTGGCATGACGGAGAAGCAAAAAAGAGCAAACAACAATTTTTGCAGCTAAGCAGCGGTGAGCGGGCTAAATTGTTGAAATTTTTGGGGTCGTTGTAGGTTTTGCTAGGATGCAGACAAGTGCTGGCTTTTAGAAACCTTCGGCTTCAAAATCCAATTTCCAATCCAATAACTTGGATTCTATCAATCCCGTACCCTTAAAAAACTCATGGTATTCATCATTTACCAAAATAAAGCCGGTGGTGGCGTTATCGGCAGGGTCAACAATCCAATATTCGGTTACGCCAAAACGTGCGTATGCTTCTTTCTTTTCTGTCAAATCATAATTGGCGGTCGATGGGGACAGAATTTCAATAACAAATGAGGGTGCGCCGTGCAGGCCATTTGTCTTTATCAAATGTTTTCTTTCATTAGATATAAACACTATATCGGGTTGATAGACATTTTTTTCGTCAAAATAAACATCATAAGGCGCTAAACGGACTGTGCCTTTTTTTGTTGCTTTTATAAAATTGCGAAGCTCTGCGCCTATTTCAGTTAACATCCATTGGTGGCGGTCGGTGGGTGCGGGTGACATAACAAGGTTATTTTCAATCAACTGTGCCATAGTACCTTCCGGAAGGCTGGTAAAAACCTCCATCATGGTGCGCGGTGGCCGTATGGTTGTTTCAGATGACATACATGCAATTTACTTAATTTTTGCAACTGCCAATTGGTAAAATGTTAGCGTAAAGCCGTCAACCCACCCTGCGCATATCGACCGAAACTTGCAGTTCGTGCGGCCCACTGCTTAAAATTACGCCTTTAAGGGGGCATATATCCGTATAGTCGCGGCCCCAACCAATGGTTACGTGCTGGCTGCCGGGTATGGTATTATTGGTAGGGTCAAAATCCATCCAACCCATGCCGGGTATGTAAACCGAAAACCAAGCGTGTGAGGCATCAACACCCACCAACTTTTCCTCGCCGGGTGGCGGCAGGGTTTCCACATAGCCGCTTACATAACGGGCGGGCAACCCCAATGATTTTAGACAGGCTATGGCTAAGTGTGCAAAATCTTGGCAAACGCCTTTACGTGCTTTAAATACCTCGGTGGCAGGTGTTGTAATGGTGGTAAAGCCGGGTGTAAAAGCAAAGTCTTTAAAAATACGCGCCATAATATCAGTGGCTGCCTCCAATAAGGTTTTGCCGGCCGCAAACGACAGTAACGCGTAGTTTTTTATGTCGGTGTTATACTCGGTCATGGGCGTGGTTGCAGTGTACTGCCGGGCATCAATATACTCGGTGCTTTCCTGTATAAGCTGTTTTATTTCTTCCCAGCCGGCACGAGCGTACCAGTTAAACTCTGGGTTGGCGGCGATTTTTTTTACAATATCCGACTTTACAGTAACCGTAAGTGCTTCATGTTCCTGCTGTATGGCAAAATATATAACCTTGTTGCCGTAAAAATCCTCGTATTCGTCCAACACCTCGGGCCTTGGTAAAATGGTAATTTCTGTGCTTTTGCACTCCTGTGTTTCCGTATCCCTTGGCAACAGTTTTGCAATATTGTGGCAAAGGCTTACTGGCCCGTAATATTTATATTCGGTGGTGTGTGTTATGCGGTACTGGTTGTTAAGCGTTTTTGTCATATCAGTTTATTACCGTGGGATTGACAACGGAAATCTTTCCGAACAATTGTTGGTTTAGTGCCTTCCGCCAAGTTGCAACCGCCAGCAGCAAAATGCCGTTTATTTTTGACCGTATAACTGTCTGATGGGCTGCAATTATTACATAAACTTCATAATCTCTTCTATGCATTTGCGCTCGTTGCTCAGCCTGGGAATTTTGTGCTGGCCGCCGAGCTTGCCTTTTTGGCGCAGCCATTCGGTAAATACCCCTTTTTTTACTGCATGCACAATGGGCATGCCCAGCGCAATATCTTTATGTCGCTTAGCCTCATAGTCGCTGTTAACGGTTTTTAATGCGCAATCCAGCTCGTAGGCAAACTGTTGAATATTCTGCGGGGGCGTTTCAAACTCCACCAGCCATTCGTGGGCACCATTGCTGTTATCGCTAAAATATATGGGTGCGGCCGTATAATCATTTACAATGGTGCCGGTTTTTTCACTGGCTATGGCAATTGCTTTGTCGCTGTTATCTACTATCAGCTCTTCGCCAAAAGCGTTGATAAAATGTTTTAGCCTGCCGCTTACTTTTACCCTAAAAGGGTACAGTGTTGTAAATTGAACGGTGTCGCCGAGCAGGTAGCGCCATAACCCACCGTTGGTTGAAATTACCAGCGCATAGTTTTTACCCAGTTCTACTTTGTTTAAACCAATGGTGCGTGGTTCTGGCTTGCCGTATTCTTCCACGGGCATAAACTCATAAAAAATACCGTGCTGTAAAAAAAGCAGCATCCCGTCGCTGTCGGGGCTGTCTTGCGCAGCAAAAAAACCTTCACTGGCATTGTACAAATCCAAAAAGTGTATCGGGCCGCCTACAATTTTTTTAAATTGCTCCCGGTAAGGCACAAATGAAACGCCGCCGTGTATATACAATTCTAAGTTTGGCCAAACATCTTTTATGGTAGCCTTACCTGATAGTTCTAATATTCGCTTTAGCAAAATCAACGTCCAAGTAGGTACGCCGCTTAGCGATGTTACATTTTCCTCAATGGTGGACTGTGCCAAACGCTCAATCTTGCCCTCCCACTCGTCCATTAAGGCTATAGATAGCTCTGGGGTACGTATCCATTGCCCCCAAAAAGGGGCATTTTCCAGCAATACCGCGCTTAGGTCGCCGTATGATGCCTCCTCATTAATGGGGCTTACTTGGTGGCTGCCGCCAATCACCAATCCTTTGCCGGTAAGCAAGTCGCTGTCGGGGTTAAAGGTGTAATACAGTGTAAGCACATCTTTAGCACCTTGGTAATGGCAATTTTGCAGGCTTTCTTCCGTAACGGGGATGAATTTGCTTTTTTCGCTGGTGGTTCCGCTGCTTTTGGCAAACCACTTAACAGGTGTGTCCCACAAAAGGTTTTGCTCGCCCTGCATCATCCTTTCAATGTATGGCTTCAGGTCGTTGTATTCGTGTATGGGTACCCGTTGCTTAAACGTTCTAACATTAAACAGTTCGTAAAAGCTGTATTTACGCCCAATTTCGGTATTCTGGGCACGGGTAACCAAGTCTTGTAACACTTCGCGCTGCGAAGCCACAGGTTCCTGCACCCATTGTTCAATGTTGCTTGCGCGGAGGCGGGCCAATCGTGATATTGCGGGGGATAATATTTTCATGCTGACGAAAGCAAAGTAACTGATGATTTTTGAAAAACTAAGGATTGTTCGTTTTTATTTGGGAGCAGATGGGGAAAATCATACCATCGGTGGCCATGCCAATTTCTTGGCCACTCCGTTAGATGCAAAACTATTTTGTAGCCATTGTGCCCACGTTCTCCATCTTTAAAAAATCAATCAAGTCGTTCAGAGATAACAGGGTGTCGAACTGGCCAGTAAAAAGAAGCTCCCCTTTTTCAACTATCGCAGCATTATCTATTTGCTTGCCGTACGCTATTACCGATTGTTTAACCTCGCTGAGGTTATGTTTATATTCGGTTAGCTGAAGGTCGGTTTCGCTTAACGAATTATTGTTTGCGGCATCTATGGCTTGTTGCCCCTGCTGCATCTCCGCCGCCTCACTGTTATACCCCGTAACTGCCCTTTCAAGTTTGCCCAATAAGGTTTCAAACGAAATCTTATGTTGGTCTTTCATGCCCATTTCAATAATCCAGTCCTTTCTTTTCAGTTCAAAATTGGTACCAAGGTATAAACGCCTCACTTGGTCGTCGTCTGCCAATTGCTCAGCGGTTCCGTGTTTAAATATCTTGCCGTCAATCAGCAAATAGGCACGGTCACAAATGGAGAGCGTTTCGTTTACATTGTGGTCGGTAATCAGTATGCCTATGTTCCTATATTTAAGCTTAGCTACCACCGTTTGTATGTCTTCTACGGCTATCGGGTCAACCCCAGCAAAAGGCTCATCCAACAAAATAAACTTTGGGTCAACAGCCAAGGCGCGGGCTATTTCCGTACGCCTGCGTTCACCGCCGCTCAAGCTGTCGCCGTTGTTTTTCCGCACATGGTTAAGGTTAAATTCCTTCAGCAAGGCTTCTAATTTCTCCCGGCGGTCTTTTTTTGACAGTTTTGTCATTTCCAGCACAGCCAAAATATTATCCTCCACGCTCAGTTTACGAAAAACGCTGGCTTCTTGCGGCAGGTAGCCTATACCCATTTGCGCCCGTTTGTACATGGGCAGCTTGGTAATTTCTTCTTTGTTTAAAAAAACCTTCCCCTCATCGGGTTTAATCAAACCCACCACCATGTAAAAGGTGGTGGTTTTACCGGCACCGTTAGGGCCTAACAGCCCAACAATTTCACCTTGTTTTACCTCAATTGAAACATGGTTTACAACCTTGCGGCTGCCATACATTTTAACAAGTTCGGTAGTGGTTATGGTAAGGCTCAATGTTTTGTGTTTGGGCAAAAATAGAGTAAGAAACACAATAAGCGTGGGCAGAGTTAAAAGTTAAAAGTTAAAAATTGGGGTTAGGCTTTACAATGTGCGGGTTTTTTAAACTTTTGCCCCTTGCCTTTGCACAATTGGGGCCTATATAATTTTGCTGGTGTATATTGCAGGCATTTTAATGCAAAATGAAAGTAACTGACCACATACAACAAGCGGATAAAACGCTAGTGTCGTTCGAAATACTGCCGCCGTTAAAAGGCCGCGACATCAATTCAATTTATAACCACCTTAACCCCTTGATGGAGTTTAAGCCGGCTTGGATAAATGTTACCTACCACCGAAGCGAAACGGCTTTTAAAAAAAGAAAAGACGGTAGCTTTGAGAAAGTGGAAGTGCGTAAACGCCCCGGCACAGTGGGTATTTGTGCAGCTATTATGAACCATTACAAGGTGGATGCGGTACCCCATATTATTTGCGGTGGTTTTACCATGCGCGAAACCGAAGACGCCTTGATTGACTTGAATTTTTTAGGCATAGACAATGTGCTGGCTTTGCGCGGTGATGCCGGTAAAAACGAGGCCAGTTTTGAGCCTGAGCCAGAAGGGCACCGGTATGCCATTGACCTTTTAAAGCAAGTGGCCAACCTAAACAATGGTATTTACTTGGACGATGATATACGCGACGGCGGCAAAACAAAATTTTGCATTGGCGTTGCCGGTTACCCAGAGAAGCATTTTGAGGCACCCAACCTGGCTACAGACATGCAGCATTTGAAAGACAAAGTGGATGCAGGCGCTGAGTACATTATGACCCAAATGTTTTTTGACAACAGTAAGTTTTTTAGCTATGTGCAAATGTGCAGGGATAACGGCATACACATACCCATTATACCCGGCCTTAAGCCAATAACCAGCAAAAAGCAACTATCTGTGCTGCCTAGGATTTTTAATGTGGATATACCGACCGAATTATCCAGCGAGATTTTGAAGTGCAAAACTGACGAAGATTGTGAAAAAGTGGGTACAGAATGGTTGATACAACAATCGAAAGAGTTAAAGGCTTTTGGTGTGCCGGTACTGCATTATTACACGTTGGGCAAGCCCAAGGTTATTTGGAATGTGGTAAAGGAAGTGATGTAAGGGTTATAAATCAACTACCGCCAAGTAACATCGGTTACCACCGGAAAATGGTCTGAAAGGTATAGCTGCGGCACGGTGCATTGCAACACTTTAAGGCTTTTATGGGGCAGGCAAACATCAATTCTGATGGTGCTGGGTAATTTGTAAAATGTACCGCCCAGCCCCGCACCTTTTTGCAAAAAAGCATCTTGTAAATCACCCCTTAACACATTGTAGGTATAGGTGGCTGGTGTGGAATTTATATCGCCGCAATACACAACAGGGTACGTACTTGTGTCAATTACACCCCTTATTATAGCCACCTCACGTTTGTGTTCAATTTCTGTTTCGCGTATCTTATACTCTATGCTGTGCTTTCGCTCGTATGTTAATTCATATATATTTTTATGCGTTCCTGTTTTTACGGTGTCAGTATACAGCCTAAAAGATGAAAGATGCCCGGTAATAATGCGTAAAGGATGGTTGTTAAACTTAATATCGGTATAAATAAGGTTTTCTTTTGAAAGGATGTGGGCAAGGTTTACCCTGCTGCTGTCTACCAGCGGTGTTTTTGAATAAATGGCACAACCCTGAAAAACGATAATTGGGGCCCACGTTTTTACTACCGTATCGTTGGATACATACGAGTACCGGTACCCTAATGAATCTAACTCCTTCTTAACCGACATGTAGGAGAAGCCATCGCCAAACACATCAATGTATTCCTGTAAACATAAAACATCTGGGTTGTAGGCATGTATCGCATTAAGCATTTGCACCCGTGTTTGTGCTTGTGGTTTATCTTGGGGTGCCAAACTCACAAACTGTTCCACATTCCATGTTAGTATGCGCAGGCTGTTGGGGGCTTTTTTCATGTCCCAGTTTCCCGAATTTAACGCCACGGTGTTTGAGAGGTTTTTAAACCCGAGGATAAATATTGCAACTAATACTATAAGGGCAGTTTTTTTGTGTATAAAAAGTAGCGACACCGCACATAAAAACGCGGCGAGAAAAACAAACGGGAACAATAAAGCAAACAGGCTGATAAACGAAAAGGAATAGGGGTTTATAACACTGGTTAAACAAGATATGGCGTAAAACGCCAACACAGCAACGCAAATAACTACCCAGCTTATGCGTAAAAATTTCTTCATTTAGTAAAATCTTGTTGGCTTGCCTTTCTTAAAAAATCTTTTTCGTCATCCGTAAGCAAATGGTACCCCTCACGGCTTATTTTATCAAGCAAGTCATCCACCCGTTGCTGGGTTACGGCAGATGTTTTTTCATACGGCTTTCGGGTGGCTTTGTAAAATAGCCGTTGTTTATTTGTTTGTACAGCGTGTTTTTTTATGGGGTTAAACAGGTCGTCGGCCCAGTTGTAAACACTCGTCATCCAAGCACCCCAGTCGCGGCCCCTGCGCAGTTCGTAAATAAAAAAGAAACCTACTAAACCACCGCCAATGTGGGCGGCCGCATAAGCAGTGTTGGTACGTACAACGGACGAAAAATCGATGATCACAAAAATGAGCGCGAGTATCCAAAGCGGTATGCCGCCGTTTATCATGGGCAAAAGCCTATAGCGGGGCGCCAAACTGGCCACGGCCACGGCGATGGCCACTACTGGTACACTGCCACCTAAAAAATAGGGGGTCTCCGCTAAGTGGGCCCTTAACGCGGGAAGCATGTTTTCAGCAACTATAAACAACAGGCCCGATACCACACCGCTATACAAGTAAACCGGTATTAGCTTGTTATTACCCGCAAGGTCTTGCAAAATATACCCAAATGCCCAAAGCCACAACACAGTACCTATAAGCCCCAACGGGCTGTCGTGCACAAACATGTGTGTAATAAGCGTCCAAGGCCTGCCCGCAAGCTTTGCCAGTGAAGGGGGCAGCGTTAACCAGTCTTGTATATTTTTTTGAAAGATAAGCTCTGCGTTACCGGTGTCAAAGGTTATGCGGTAAATAAACTTGGTAAAATAAAGGCCTACAAAAACCACGGCGTTTATTAAAATAAGCCAAGTTAACGCATTGTCGTTTTGACCCAGCAGAATGTTGTTTTTCCGATTTTGATGCATTACGGCCATATATCTAAAAGTATTTCTACTTACCCTGCAAAATTGCTGCTAAAAAACCATTTCTATTGTTAATAAATACTTCGCCGGTTATTTTTTTTCCAATAGTACACCATCAAAAACCCTACCAAGGCCCCGCCAAGGTGGGCCATATGGGCGATGCCACCCCCGGCAGAATTTTGAAACTCCAAGTATAACTCACCTCCAACCGCTATTATCACAAACCATTTAATTTTCATTGGGAATATCATCCTGAAATATATAATATCATCAGGAAACAGATATCCAAAACCAACAAGGCAGCCATAAATCGCACCAGAGGCCCCTAAAGTAGGCACATTTAATATTCGGATAAAGCTTCCTTGGTACTGTGCCTGCAGGCTAGGGTCCATCGCATAAAATTCCCTGATAATGGATTCATTTTCAAAATAAAGCGTTGTCATATGCGCCAAGGCACCTCCCAAGCCGCAGGCAATGTAAAACACCAAAAAACGCCAAGGCCCCCAACTGGTTTCTAGCGACGGGGCACAAATCCATAAATAAAACATGTTACCGATCAGGTGCCACCAGCCGCCATGTAAAAACATGTAGGTAATAAATTGCCAAGGTTTAAACAAGGGGCTTTGCCATGTATGCAGCGCAAACGTATCCTCAATAAAAGGGAGTTTAAGCGTAGACTGCGCCAAATAAACCAGCACATTAATAATCAATAGGTTTTTCACCACCATCGGCAATATCTGAAAACCGCTAGGCCTGAATTGTGTCATGTCAAAAAAATTTAACGCGTTTTAAAATACCGGTACTTACCCCCTCAACTTCAACTGCACCACATTTTCAATATGGTGGGTGTGCGGAAACATATCTACCGGCTGTATTTTTTCCACGGTATATTTTTCACCCAGCAATGCCAGGTCCCTGGCCTGGGTGGCAGGGTTACAGCTTACGTAAACCATTAAAGGGGCGGCCATTTCCAGCAGCTTATTTACCAATTTTTCGTGCATGCCAGCCCGCGGGGGGTCGGTTATTACCACATCTGGCTTACCGTTTTGGGCAAAAAATGCATCGTTGCATACATCAATCACATCGCCTGCATAAAATGCCGCATGGCTTAGGTTATTTAGCAAAGCATTCTCCCGCGCGTCGGTAATGGCATCCACCACCACATCCACCCCCACAATTTTCTGGGCTTTGTCGCTGCAAAAAATACCAATGCTGCCGGTGCCGCAGTATAGGTCGTACAGGGTTTGCCCGCCTGTAAGTGCCGCGTATTCCCTGGTTACCTGGTAAAGCTTTTCGGCTTGCTTGGTATTGGTTTGGAAAAACGATTTTGGGCTAATTTTAAACCTAAACCCTTCCAGTTTTTCCAAAATATAGCCCTTGCCAAAATACACCTGCGGCTCAATGTCAAAAATACTGTCGTTCCACTTAGTGTTAATGGTATACAGCAGCGTTGTAATTTCAGGAAACTGCTGCAACACCGCGTTTAACAACGCCTTTCTTACGGTCTCGTCCTCATAGCCCAACACAATGTTTACCATCAGCTCCCCGGTGGCGGCCATCCTTATCAGCACGTTACGCAGCCAGCCGGTATGCAAGCGCGCATCGTAAAATTGCATATTATTCTGCAATGCCAATGCCGCAATGGCTTTTCTTATTTTATTGGTCGGCTCGTTTTGTAAGTGGCAAATATCTATCTCCACCACCTTGTCAAACACCCCTTTTGCATGAAAACCGCCGTAGCCTGTTGGCCCTTCCGGCAACACTATGCCTTCCTCGCGCATTTTTCTAAACTCATCGGTGGGTATAAACCTTTTGTTGCTAAAGGTGTATTCCATTTTGTTGCGGTACCCGGTGGTATTGTCGCAGCCAATAATGGTGTTTATACTGGGCAATTCCACCTTGCCAATACGCTGCAAATTATCGGCAACCTGCTTTTGTTTATAGGCAAGTTGTTGTTGGTAGGGCAGCATTTGCCATTGGCACCCGCCGCAAACGCCAAAATGGGTGCAAAACGGCTGCACGCGGTGCGGAGAGTACGATTGAAAACGGATGGCCTCCCCTTCGGCCCAGTCTTTCTTGTTTTTATGCAGCCGTATATCGGCCACGTCACCGGGTATGGCATTTTCAATAAAAATAACCTTACCATTTACGCGGGCCAGGCTTTTGCCTTCGGCGGCATAGTCTTCCACTAAAACGTTTTCTAATATAACAGTCTTATTCCTATGTTTCACGGCACAAAGGTAACCGGTTTGGGGTTTTGGCTTTAGGGTTTTATGTTTTTTGGTATTTAAGTTGTGGGATTTTTACTTTTCAACTTTGTTTTAAAAATTAAACGTAAGCCCCAATAATGCTGATTTGAATACGCCTTCTTCTGCATATGCCAGTTCGTAGCGGCCATCAACCAATACAAAACATTCAATTTTCTTGGTTTTGGGGTTAGCAATAAAAAATTCCTTCACCCCCGCCCTTTCGTAAAGGCTTTTCTTTTTTACTTTATCCCTTTTAACATCGCCGGATAAAACCTCTACAATTAAATCCGGGACACCGTGGATGTAACCGTCATCTTTTAAAATATTTGCGTTTGCTTGGGAAACGAAAGCAATATCTGGCTGTACGGCAGATAAATGATGTTCGAGATAAACATCAAAAGGTGATATAAATACCTCTCCAACATTCTCTATTTCAACAAAATCTGCTAGTTTTCTTGCAAATAAAAATACTAACCGCTGGTCGGTAAGGTTTGGGGCTGGTGACATATACAATATATTATCAATTACCTCGCACAATGTGCCTTCTGGTAATATGCGAAAAACATCCAAGGCTGTTTTGGGCACTGTTTCTATAAATTCCATCACAACATCGTCTTTTGTTAAAGGTACAAAGTATTTCATTTTAATTGTTTGGGTATAACACCAATTTTGTGTACTGGCATCCTAACGATATGAATGTATTTTTACGCAAAGCCCGCCTATGTCATCCAATCCTCCCTTAATTTATGCTTTAAACCAATTTTCTTTTACAACCTGTTAACATGGGTTATAGCCATTTGCGTTAAATTTACGGCCAAATCAATTTTATACCAATGAAGCGTATATTGTTAGTACCCACTTTTACGGCACTTTGTTTTTTTGCCCTTGCACAAACAGTTGTAAAAAAGCCAACCCCAAACGCCAACACAGCCAGCACCGCCGCAGGCTACAATATTTCCACAACACTTACGCCCTACAAAAACCAATGGCTTTACCTAGGTACTTATTTTGGTAAAAATTTAATTTTGGCCGACTCGGCGCGTACCGACGCCCAAAGCCACTGTGTTTTTAAGGGAAGCAATAAACTTACCCCCGGTATATATTTTTACGTTACGCCTGCGCGCAGCAAACTTTTTGAAATACTCGTTGACGAACCACAGCATTTTTCAGTTGTTGCAGACAGTGCCCACCCCGAAGCCGTTGTGGTTACCGGCTCGCCAGAAAATACCCTGTTTTTTAATTATACCAAGTTTTTAAACGACGAAGGGCCAAAGCTTAACGAAGCACAGATAAAACTTAAAAACCCCAACCTTACCAAGGCAGACGGTGACGTTTTAAAAGCCCAAGCCATGGAAATTAGCCGAAAGATGAACGACTATAGGGAAAACGTGATGAAAGCACACCCCAACTCAATGTTGGCGTTGTTTTTACGGGTGGTTAAATTTCCGGATGTGCCGGCCGCCCCATTACTGCCCAACGGTAAAATTGACTCAACCTTTGCCGGCCGGTATGTTAAAACCCATTACTGGGACAATGTGGCTTTTAACGACGACAGGTTGCTGCACACGCCTTTTTTTGACGGCAAGGATAACAGCAAACTGGAAGACTATTTTAAATACTACGTTTCCCCCAACCCCGACAGCGTTTACAGCGAAATAAATTATATGCTGCTGTACGCACGCGGCACAAAAGAGATGGAACATTATTTATTGGGCAGGTTTACCGATAAATACATTAACCCCGAAATAATGGGGCAGGATAAAGTGTTTGTGGAATTGTTTAAGAATTACTTTTTAAAGGGCGACACATTATGGCTGAATGCCACACAGCGCAAGTTTATATTTGACCGTGGCTGGAGCCTGATAACCAATACGGTTGGCGAAGCTGCCCCCGCCTTAAATTTGGTTGACACAGCGGGCAAGCCCTTGCGCCTGTACGATGTTAAGGCCCCTTTTACGTTTGTGGTATTTTGGGACCCCACCTGCAGCCATTGTAAGGAACAGGTGCCAGAAGTTGACAGCATTTATGAGGCCAAATGGAAAGCCATGGGTATAAAAATATTTGCTGTAAACACCAACGAAGCCACGCACGACGAATGGAAGGCCTTTATACGCGACCATAACCTTAACGGATGGTACCATGCCTGGCAAACGAAAAAAGACCACGACCAGGAAACCAAGGACGGCCTGCCTAACTACAGGCAGTTGTTTGATGTTTACCAAACCCCCACCATGTACCTTTTGGATGCAGACAAGCGCATTATTGCCAAAAAAATTGGCCTTTTGCAGTTTGACGACTTTATACAATTTAAATTAAAACAACCGCAAGCTGTAACCAAATAACATGATGTTTAACAAACACCTGCCGGCATTACTTATAGCAATGGCTGCCTGCGCTAGCGTAACCCCCACGCAAGCCCAAACCGTTTTTACGTACAATAACAAAGCCGTAAGTAAAAATGAGTTTTTAAAGGCGTTTAACAAAAACCCCGACACAACTGGCAACCAAACGCAAAAGCTAAAGGATTACCTTAACCTGTACATAAATTTTAAGCTTAAGTTGCAGGAGGCATACAACGAAAAGTTAGAAACAAAAGATGAGTTTAAAGAAGAAGCACAAAACTTTAAAAACCAGCTTAGTGAAAACTTTATTAACAGCCAGGCTAACATAGGCAGGCTGGTGCATGAGGCTTTTGAACGCAGCCAAAAGGATGTGTTGTTAAAAGAAGTGCTTGTGGCCACAGCCGCCGGGGCCGACACTACCGCTGCCCGCAAAAAAATACAGGATGCTTTGGCAGCCTTAAAAGCTGGCAAAAGCTTTGAAGAGGTAACGATGGCCTTTTCAACCGACGAATACATTAAGGCCCAAAAAGGCAATATTGGCTATATAACCACCTTTACCTTGCCTTACGAGCTGGAAAACCTGGTGTACGCCCTAAAGCCGGGCGCATACACTGGCGTTTACCACAGCAGCATAGGCTACCATATTTTTCAAAACGCGGAGGAACGACCAGCCGCCGGAACAAGGAAAATTCAACAAATTTTATTGCCCATTGCACAAGGCTTTACACCAGAGGAAACAGAGGCGGTTGCCCATAAAGCCGACAGCCTATACCAACTGATTGCCAGCGGCAGCCTGTTTGAGGAACAGGCCATTAAGTATGCCAACCCCAACCTGGGCGGCCAGCGCAACGGCATAACCACCGTTGGCGTGGGCATGTACAGCCCCGCTTTTGAAAACGCCATATATGCACTTAAAAAAGTTGGCGACATCAGCCGGCCCTTTTTAAACGAGTACGGCTACAATATTGTAAAACTGCTGGAAGTACTGCCGCCCCCAACCAAAGAAGACGATGTGGTAACACAGGCCAACCTGCAACAATTGGTACAAGGGGATGACCGCTTAACACTGGCAAAAAACAACCTGGTAACTGAATGGCTTACGCTTACCAAATATAAAAAAGGCGTGTACGCCGATGCGGATTTATGGCGTTACACCGACAGCGCAGTGGCTAACCATGCTACTCCATTTAAATCAGTTGACAGCTTAACGGTGCTGTTTTCTTTCCCTTCCAAAAAAATAACGGTGGCAGATTGGGTTAATTATGTGCAATCAGCAAAGGAATTGGGCGGTGCCGGCGCGCAAAAAAAATACCCCTCGCTGTTAAGCGATTTTACCCGCCAAAGCTGCGCCGAATACTATAAGAGCCATATTGAAGACTACAACAGTGGCATAAAAGAGCAGTTGACTGAGTTTAATGAGGCAAACCTGCTTTTTGCCGTTATGGATAAACACGTATGGGGCAAGGCATCCCAGGATACTGCGGCGTTGCTTAAGTATTATGTAGCCCACCAAAAAAATTACATTTGGGCCCCCAGTGTTAGCGCATTAACCGTAACATCGGCCAACAAAGATATTATTGACAGCATAGCACAAAAAGTAAAAGCATCCCCCAGCTTATGGCGAAAAATAACAGGCGGTTATAATAACTTGGTAAATGCAGACAGCAGCCGCTACGAAAATGGCCAGTTGCCTGTTAAGCAAACCATACCTATGCGGGCTGGGTTTGCATCCACACCAGAACCAAACCAATCTGGCGACGGCTTTACATTTGTATATGTTTTTAATGCGTATCCACAACAAGCGCAAAGAACTTTTGAAGATGCCAAGGGCATGGTTATTAACGATTACCAGCAATTGCTTGAAAACGAATGGCTTGAGACATTAAAAAAGAAATACCCGGTTAAAGTAAACGAAGATGTGCTAAAAACGTTGCGGTAAGCCTGCCTTGCGTCTTTTGGCCGTATTGCATAACACCAACTGGAAGACAAACATGCAGTTTAATTCAACCATACTTATCTTGCCCGGCTTGGGAAACTCGGGCGAAGGCCATTGGCAAACAAAATGGCAAAACCGTTTTGGCTTCGAGCGGGTTGGGCAGGCCAATTGGGATGAACCCGTATGCGATGATTGGATAGCGTGCATTGATGCTGCGGTAGTAAAACACGGCATCACCAATGTTATTCTGGTGGCGCACAGCTTGGCCAATACTACCGTGGCCGCCTGGGCAAAAAAATATAACCGAGCCATAAAAGCGGCCTTGCTTGTTGCACCCAGCGACACAGAGGCAGAAAGTTACCCGCATGGCACCACAGGCTTTATGCCCATGGCGTTGAACAAACTTCCCTTTCCATCAACAGTGGTGGCCAGTGAAAACGATTTTTACGTAACCCTAGCCAGGGCAACCTATTTTGCCGATTGCTGGGGAAGCCGGTTGGTAACCATCGGTAATGTAGGCCATATAAATGTTGCATCTGGCCATGGCGATTGGGAAGAAGGGTTGCCATTGTTAAAAGAGCTGGACATGCTGCACCAGTAACGACCTGCGATTTTTTTAAGCGTTTATTATTGTATCCAACAGGCTACTAAGCCTGCATCTGCCCGATTTGTAACTACCCACAACTTTACTTTTCAAACAAAGCAAAAGCTATTAACCCTTGCCGTTTAACATTACCCAGCCGTCCAAACCGCATAAAACACCGTTTTTTGTACCGCTAAAATATTTTTGCACCAAATGCAATGCTTTGCACTTGCAAAGGGTCATACATATGCAGCAACACCAGTAAATGCAGGAAAAGGAACTTATACGCGAATGTTTGAATGGCAGCAGAACCGCACAGCATGATTTATACAATAAATACGCTGAGGTGATGCTTGGTACCTGTTATAGGTATACCAAAAGCCTTGCGGATGCCGAGGATATTTTGCAGGACGGATTTATAAAAGTGTTTACACGGCTGCACCAGTTTAAAGGCAATGGGGAACTGGGGGCATGGATAAGGCGAATAATGGTAAACACGGCCATCACCTACATACAAAAACACAACCGTTACAAAAGGGAAATGCAAGTAGATGATGTTGCCGTACACCCGGTGAGCGATGAAAACCCCGAAATACACATGGATACCAAGGAGCTTGTGGAGCTGGTACGGGCACTGCCTGTAAGCTACCAAGTGGTGTTTAACCTGGTGGGGGTGGAAGGGTTTAGCCATGTGGAGGTGGCAAAAATGCTGAACATGAACGAAAACACGCTGCGCAGCCAGTATAACAGGGCAAGGATGATGCTTATTAATAAGCTTAAAAAAAACAGTAACGTTTTAGAAAACCAGGCATATGCAGGAAGAATTTGAAAAGACGGTAAGGGAACGGATGCATACGTTCGGCATACAGCCATCCCACCAGGTGTGGGGTGAAATAGATGCTGTATTGAACAAGAAAAAGCACCGCCGTGTGTTTGTGGGGTGGTGGATACTGCTTGGCTTGGTAGTGTTTGGCGGTGCCATTTTATATTATGAAAAAGACTCAATCAACCGTGACGGCTTAAACCAACAGCCCGTGATTATTGCCGATACCGCCAGCAACGCCCACATTACACAAAACCTTACGCCCTCCAAAACCGAAAGGGATGAAGCAAACCCGCTTGATAACAAAAAAATAAACGCAAAAGACAATAGTAAACCGAAGCAGAACCCACCTACCGTTACCGCCAATGCAACTGACGGTAGCAACAACATCCCTAAAACCAAAGCGAACACCGCTAGTAGCGGCAAACCGGTTTTTTTTGCAAAAACACGCTTTCCTTCCCTAGTAACAAGCGGGGCGGATAACAGCCAAACAACTGCCCAAGCAAGTACAAAATTTGTGGAGTTACCAAAAGCCGTTGCTTCAATACCTAGCAAACAAACACCAACAAATAATGAAGTTTCCGTAGCCCAAGCGTTGCCCCCCCAGGCGGCGCAAATGAGTGCGGATACGGCAACAGGTGCCGCCATGATTACGCGCGATAGCTCTTTTGCTGAGCAAGCCACCACCAAGCCCTTTAAACCAAGCGAACCGGCAACAAAAACCACTATTACCGCACAAAAAAAACACGCTTGGTTTGTAACCCTTTCTGCCGGCACAACACGCACAGTTACTTTTGGGCAGTTTAATGGGTCGCCACCGGGCAATACTTTGCTGGCAGCCAATGCGGCCTATGCAAATGTGCCTGCCGTAACAGCCTTGAATTTTTTTAAATACGATATTACCGCGCCGGGCACTGGTTTTAATATTGCATTTGGCGCATTATACGAAAAAGAGCTTTCGCCCCGCTGGAAAATATCTGGCGGCCTTTCGTTCAATTACCTGTCAAACACGCAAAGGGTGGGTTCATCATACAAATCGGCCTTGTCTGTTACAGCAGGTAATTTATATAACATAACAGCACCACAAATTACCGTCCAATCCTATTACCAACCCGGCAAAGACGCATTGTTGGTTAACAAAGCATGGCAGGCACAATTGCCTGTTAGCGTGGGTTATGTATTTAACCCAAAAGGCAAAACAAAGTTTTTATTCAACGGTGGTTTGTCATTTTCCTGGCTGTTTAACAGCCAATGGTTAATACCAGACAACAGGTATGGCAAACTGTATTACAGCGATGCCGTATTTAACAATACAGCGTTCAATTGGCAGGTTGGCCCTGCTATACAATTACCCAACCAGTGGAAGTTTGGCCTGCAATACCAACAAAGCTTTGGCACCGTGGCAAAAAATTACATTACGCCAAAACTGTACTGGCAACATATAAGCATTTACACAGCCATACCGTTTGGCGGTAAAAGAAGGCACTAGCAACAACACGACGGTTTATATACAACCAATGGTTGGCAATTTTCTTACGCTTGCAATTATGTCATAATTTACAACCCCATTTCCGGCACAAAGGCTGGCACAACAAGCCGGCCTTTTGTTTTTTCCTGTATTTCCTGCACGGTTACACCCGGCGCACGCTCCACTAACAAAAAACCTTCCGGGGTAATTTCCAGCACGGCAAGCTCGGTAACCACTTTTTTAACACATGCCACGCCTGTTAGCGGCAGGGTACAGGCAGGCAATAATTTGCTCTCCCCATTTGGGTTGGTATGTTGCATGGCTACGATAATGTTTTTGGCACTGGCCACAAGGTCCATGGCGCCGCCCATGCCTTTTACCATTTTGCCGGGTATTTTCCAATTGGCAATGTCGCCGGTATCGCTTACTTCCATGGCACCCAATACAGTTAGGTCAATTTTGCCGGCCCGTATCATGCCAAAGCTTTCGGCACTGTCAAAAAAAACGCCCCCTTTTATAAGGGTAACCGTTTCCTTGCCGGCATTTATTATTTCGGCGTCAATCTCGTCCTCAGTGGGGTATGGCCCTATACCCAAAATGCCGTTCTCGCTCTGCAGTATTACCTGCATGCCTGCCGGTATAAAATTGGCCACCACCGTTGGTATGCCAATGCCTAGGTTTACGTACATACCATCGTGCAGTTCCTGCGCTATGCGTTTGGCTATACCGTATTTATCTAAGGCCATACATCGGGTGTTTTGAGATTTGGTGATTGTGGGATATTAAAGTTATGGTACCCGCCTTTATGTAAAAACAGGGGGCAAAATACAATATCGTGCTTTGTGCAATAACAAAGATAGACTTGTGAGTTGTAGGGTATAGCTGTATTTTAGCTTTTTGTAAAACCAACCCTTATGATTTTTTTCGTTTTTTACTTTGTATACCCCCTGGTAGTGCTGGTAGAGCTTTTTTATACATTGTTTCTTAAAAATAACAATGTACCAACAGTTATTATACGGTTAACCCAATTATTGGCGGTTGCCGTGTTTCCATGTTTGTTTTTTGCAATACTAGATACTGGGGAAAAGAACGATTGCTGTAACCACGACACCTTTTTCTCCCCCCAACATAGGTTAACAATTTATACAATAGTATCCCTGTGTGCCGCCGCGTATTTTTTCTCGGTTTACCGGAAAAAAATAGCATCCCCATTGCTTGAGATAGCCGTTAACAGCCTCTTGCTGGCGGGTATAATCCTTTGTATTTTCATCACAATCCAATTTAAAGAGAATGATCGGTGGGGTTTTGCACCAGGAACAGGCTCTGTAATTGTATTATTTGTAATTGCGCTTATAAAAAATCAGCGGCTATTGCTTAACCATTTTGAAAAAACCGAGCTAAAAGCCAGCAACGCATTGGAGCGGTTTTTTTGGCGGGTTTTACAGCTAAACCCCTTTATAAAAACACCCATTTTTATTTTACTCTGCCTACCGTTGATGGTAATTATTACAGGCCTATTGCTGTTACTTGGGCAAAAACCAGATTCATTGATCCGTGCTTTTACAGATACCTATTATCAAGGATTTTCTATGTTAAACCACGAATGTGATAATGTGCAATGCGGTGGCCATTATTTATGCTCGGTAGCCGCCAATGGCCATAGGCAGATTGTTAAGCCGCAGAGGCTGGGTGAACGCAACGGCCATAAAATTATTTGTAACAGGCAGTTGTTGGTATCCAACGCTTTTGAGCAACTGGTTCAGCAAAAGCTTCCCCTCATGCACAAAGCTATCAGAAAAGCCTATAACCATGTAGGCCACTTTGTACACCGGTACTATGGCGTATTTAACAATCAGTATGTGGCGGACGCTGTGTACATTTTGATGAAGCCTCTGGAATGGCTTTTTATACTAGTACTGTATACTTTTGACAGGAACCCTGAAAATAGGATTGCACTGCAATATTTGAGAACGGAAGACAATCTGCGTATTCACGGAGCAATGAAATGAGGCTGCTATTTCAATATTTTGGTTTTACACCCGGTTTAAATGCGGCTTATTCACCGTTGGCCGAATAATGATTCAATTGGTTTTGCGAGAAAACCGTTATCATGCCCCCCCAATACAAGACTACAAATACCCCGCCATCTCCTGCGAATACTCCTTGGCCGCAGCTGTTGCCGCGGCTTCAAAATCCTCGCCTTGCGAAGCATAAATTACCGCCCGGCTGGCATTTACCAGCAGACCGCAGTCTTTATTAAGACCATATTTGGCCACTTCTTGCAAGCTGCCGCCCTGGGCACCAACGCCGGGTACCAATAAAAAATTGTTGGGTATAATATCGCGGATGGCTGCCAAATCCCTTGCCTTGGTGGCACCTACAACAAACATCAGGTTGTCAGGCGTGCCCCAGCCCGCTATTTTTTTAAGCAGGTATTCGTACAAATAGGTTTCCCGGTTGGGTTCAATAATACTAGGCACCAACGAAAGGTCATCGTGTGTATGCCGCACCACCAGCTTTTGAAAGTCGTTTGCACCCGCATTGCTCGTAAGCCCCAGCACAATGGTAAACTTACCCGGGTATTCCAAAAATGGCCGTACACTGTCCTCGCCCATATAGGGTGCCACGGTAACGGCATCAAAAGGCAGCGTTTCAAAAAATGTTTTGGCGTATTGGGCACTGGTGTTGCCTATATCGCCGCGTTTGGCATCGGCTATGGTAAAATGCGTTTTGGGTATGTAATGCAGTGTTTGCTCCATGGCCTCCCAGCCCTTTAGCCCCAACGACTCGTAAAACGCGGTATTTATTTTGTATGCAACACAATAATCTTTCGTGGCATCAACAATAGCTTTGTTAAAGGCAAAAATAGCGTTTGGCTGCTGTTGCAGGTGTTTGGGTATCTTGGCTAAATCGGTATCCAGCCCCACACATAAAAACGATTTCTTTTGCTGTATCTGCCCAATCAGTTGTAAGCGGTTCATGGGGGCGAAGATACTAAAGGTGTGCGGGTCATTCGTCAAAAAGTCGGGGTAAAATGCCTGCTGTACCCCGATATGGCAGTTTCTGTGTGGAAGTATTGTATAGACAATTTATTCCTGTAATTTAGCTTATGCTTTTAGAATTACAAAATACCAGCACCGACGATGTACGCAAATTGCTTGCTTTTGCGCAGCAAAACAACCTGCAATTATCAGTTATTGACGATGATTTCAACAATTATCACCTTCCCGGAAAACCGCTTACTTCGAGCCAATTAGATAGTATAATTGCCAATAGCCGTATATCTGGCACCATCAGTTTAGGGGAGGCGCATGAAATAATCTGTAGCAATCTCCATGGAAATTAGATACACAAAGGATACATATAGGGTTTTAATACAGCTCATCAATTACATAGAAGAAAAGAATACAGAAGGTGCCGGATTGCGGTGGTTAGGCAGGTATGAAAGCTGGCTCCTCAAAAAAGTTGACTGATGGGGCACATATAAAAACCTGCAATAATGCCACCTTAAAAAGGGTAGGATTAAGGTGCTTATATTACAATAATTGGGTTATTGCCTGTTCTATTCATACTGAATATGTTCTTATTGAAGCACTGCTGCATCAGTCAAGAATAGCGGATTAACAACCAACAAAACCAATGGCCGCATCTACTGAATGTTTTTTGCCTCTCAATTCCCAAAAAATTTCCAAATAGTAACTTAATCGTATTCGTCAACTATTTTATCTTTTTGATTTTAAAACACATGCGCCCAATGCTGCATTTTTATACAAAATTGCGCGCATGTGTTGCTAATAAATAACACGAACTAACCGCTACTTCATATACTCCTTATCCAAAAACAAATAACGCGCATCATTAGCCGCCGGGCCTGCTTTTGTTTGCACGTTTATATCAATTACTTGTGCAGGTGCAGTGCCGGTGTTGGCGGGCCATTTTGGTAAACCCTTGCCATTAGGGTTGCCCGTTTTAATAAAGTTGGCAAAATATCCCTCCATGGTGGCCGATACTTTGTAATCATCTGGTGTCCACGCATACACGCTGTCCGCTGAGAGGTTTCCGAGCGCATACTCAATTTCCGATGCATGCGATGCACCAACCATGGCGGGCGGTAGGCCACCGGCAGGCGCAGGTTTTGCGTTTACCTCAGCCGGCCGCGCATGCGAAAACAAATAGCGGTATACCGGTTTTCCTGCGGTTTTAGTTTGTAGGTCAAGCCATTTCCAAGTGCTGTATACAATAAAACGGTCACTGGCAAGGGCGGTGGCACTCTGTATCACTTCGTCCTGGGTTGTGCCGGGGTATAGTTTTAATATTTCGTCTGCCCTATCACCATACGCGGCACTCACTTTTTCCTTGTACTTTTCGGGGGTGGGTGCCGTGCCCTGCATAAACGCTTGGTAGGGTATTTCGGCAGAGTTCCAACCGGCCAGCAAAGGTACTTTCGCCTGCTCACCAGCGGCAAAAATGTCGGGTAGCTGTTTAGGTAAAAAATAGCCGTCAACGGTAGGCGCTTGCCTTGCTGAGGTTGGCTTTGAAGCAATGTCAAGCAATTGCTCGGCAGGTATGGCCCTTAAGTCAGCCAAGGTTTTCGCGCCTGCCTGTTCGGCAAAGGCCAACCCACTTTTTTCACCCTGTGCCAATGGCACGGGTGCCAACGTTGGGTTTATAGATGCACCGCTTTCGCCAATGGCACCGGCTATAATGTTTTTTGACAGGGGCGAAGCCATTTGCAGAGATACGGAGATGGAACCTGCAGACTCGCCCGCAATAGTAATTTTAGCAGGGTCGCCGCCGAACGATGCAATGTTTTTCTGCACCCAAACAAGGGCTGCATTTTGGTCTAGCAAACCGTAGTTGCCAGATGCATTGTGCGGAGATTCCTTTGTAAGCTCGGGGTGGGCGAGAAAA
Source organism: uncultured Parafilimonas sp. (assembly GCA_903882935.1). Taxonomy (GTDB): domain Bacteria; phylum Bacteroidota; class Bacteroidia; order Chitinophagales; family Chitinophagaceae; genus JABDFW01. The sequence goes on from CAIRZB010000027.1 coordinate 28,152, forward strand.
CCAAATATACCCAGCCTATAGTTTACGGTAACGGCAACAATGCCTTTACGGGAAAGGCTTTCGCCATCATAACGGGGTTCTGAGCCATCGCCGGCCATATAACCACCGCCGTAAAAATATACCAGCACCGGCAATTTCTGGCCGGGTTTGGCACCACTCCAAACATTCAGGTACAGGCAGTCCTCGCTGGTGCCTGCTGAACGGAAAACCATGTCGGAAAATATTCTTTTCTGCATGGCTTGCGGGCCAAAATGGTCGGCCTTACGCACCCCGTCCCAATTTTTTACGGGTTGCGGTTCCTTCCAACGCAAATCGCCCACGGGCGGCTGCCCAAATGGTATGCCCATAAAAATATGTATACCATGGGCATTGGTAACACCTTCAACAACACCATTAACGGTTTTCACCTGTGGCGGGGCTTGGGCATTTACAGCCAAACCGGTGGTTTGCAATAACAACACAAAGGCTAAGATTTTTTTCATAAAACAAGTTGGTTAAAATGGATGTATGGTATAGGAATGAACAAGCAAAATATTATTGTATCATTTTGATACAATAATAAGCAGTATTGGCAATATGTCAAAAAATCGCCTTATTTTTCGGTAAAATTTAATATGGCTGACGGATATGGCTATGACAAAAGGGCTGCAGACGGCAAGGGTTTTATGCACGGCATTGCCATTGACGCAGTGATTTTTGGCTTTCACGACCGGCAGTTGAAGGTGCTGTTGCTAGAATACAGCTTGGCGGGTATTTTTGCCCTGCCGGGTGGCTTTATTCGGGAAACGGAGAATGTAAACGACGCAGCATTGCGTGTGGTACGGGAGCGTACAGGCTTGGGGAATATTTTTCTTGACCAGTTTTATGTTTTTGGCGACTATGGCCGTTTTGATAACCGGCCGTTAAAGGCCATTATGCAGGCCGGCGGCACCGCATTTGACGAAAACCATTGGCTGTTGCAGCGTTTTATTACTGTTGATTATTACGCCCTTGTAGATTTTACCAAGGCCGTGCCTGCACCCGATGAAGAATCTGACATTTGCCGCTGGTACGATTTGGACACAATACCCCCATTGATACAGGACCATAAACAAATTATTGCCAAGGCATTAAGCACGTTGCAGGACGGGCTTGACAAAAAGCTGATAGGTTTTAACCTACTGCCCGACACTTTTACCATGGCCGATTTGCAGGCGGTGTACGAAACCATATTGGGCAAAAAACTACAGCGCACGGTTTTTCAACGCAAAATGCTGGGCTTGGGCATATTGCAAAGGATAGCAAAAAAACACACGGGTCGTGCGCACAAAGCACCTTATTTGTATAGGTTTGTAAGCCAGCCTGCTTAACCGATAATGGCAAACTCCATTAAAACAAGTTGGGGTAATCGGTTATAATACCATCCACACCAAGGTTGGTTAGGTTTGTTATGGTGGGTTTGTCATTCACCGTCCAAGGTATTATTTGTATGCCGGTATCGTGGCACTGCTTAACCAACAACGGGGTAACCAAATGGTATTCGGGGCTGTAAATGGTTGGGATGAAGCCAAGGCCCTTTAGCTGCATGGCAAAATTCTTTTTATCAGCAAAATCTACCAATAACGCCGTTTTTATCATCGGATATTTCTCATGCAGGTATTGCAGGCTCCGTGGGTCAAATGATTGTATGATTACCCGCTTTTCAATTTTTTTCTCCAAAATAACCGCCATCAACAACTCCACAAAAGGGCCTGGCTTTGGGTGGTAAATGCCATCGGTTTCGGGCACGCATTTTGTTTCTATGTTGTATTGCAGCGGGTGCTTGTGGTTTTTGGCAGCGTAAGCCTCCACGCTGTCAATCACATCTTTTAATAACGGTTTAATGGCAGCCAACTTTTGTTGCTGTGGAAAACGGGGGTGCGGCTTTAGGCCAACATCGTACCGCTGAATATCGGCATAAGGCATGTTATACAACACCAACGATTTTTCTTCACCAGCTGCAACATAACCGCCATCGGGTTTTGTGGTAATATCTGTGTTAAAATATGGGTCGTGGCTTATAACCACCTGGGTATCTTTGGTTATATGGGCATCCATCTCCAAGGTAGTAACACCTAAATCAACCGCTTTTAAAAAAGCGGGTATGGTATTTTCAGGCATCAAACCCCGGCAGCCCCGGTGGCCTTCTTTATCAAAAGCTTTTTTGCCGCCCAAGGGCTTGTAGGATGAGTTGATATGCGAACTACAGGCCGCCAAAGCCGCCAATACTACAACAACAGTTATTTTTTTCATCGATGGAATACCTGGCCTTTTCTGTCAGCCATAGTTGAAGCTACAGCTTTTGCCTCACTGTCGCCTTGGTTAAGGTGATGTATAATGTTTTCATAACTTTTGGCATCCCGGTTCTGGCTTAACTTAAACACATGCTCAATGCTAGTGATTTCAATCTCTAACGCAACAATGGCCTTCATCATATTGGTTACGTACCCATCCGGCATTTTATCCACTAACGATGGGGAATGCGGGTTATTTTCAAAGTGGTCGGTAAGTTTTGATAATAAAGCCTGCAAGCCGGCATCGTCTAAAAACCGGAGGGTGCCCTTTGCGTGTACGGCCTGGTAATTCCAGGTGCTGGCAGATTGCGGGTTGCTGTACACACTTGCGCTTACATAGGTATGGGCACCGTTAAAAATGGCCAATACATTCGGGTTTTGTTCAAAAGCCAAGGTATGGTCTTGTTTGCGCATGATGTGTGCCTGAATATATAATTTATCATCCCGCTGTTCCATCAAAACAGGTAAATGGGTTGCGACAGGTTTGCCTTCACTATCTACACCACACAAAGTAATAAATGGGTGGGCGTGCATAAAGGATAACACCTCTTCGTCGCTACCTGCCTTAAAATGAGATAAGTTGTACATACCCCGAAGATAATTGAAAGTTTGATGTGTGGAAAACCTTGCTTAAATTACAGCCATTCAACCAAAAAATGCAATGTATAAATCTATTCAAATTCCCTTGTTTTTTTGCTTAATCCTGTGTTTTAACGTGTTGATTTCAAATGCACAAACAGACACCGTACGCAAACAATCCGTGGATAGTTCAATTGCCAGAAATAACATCTCTGGAACCTCTGCTGCTGATGACGATTTTAACGCCGGTTTACTACTCATGGCTTCAGTAGTGATTTGTGCTATGGTTGGCGCGGCAATTGTCGGGTCATTTTTAGCAGCTTTTGCATTTTTGCTCGCAATTGTATTTATTTCGGCAGGTATTTTCTCCGCTTCATTGCTTATTGCCTTTTATAAGAAATCGATTACCACAGGTTTTAAAACCTTTGTAGTTATTATTTGCTCCATCGGCGGCACAGCCATCGGGTCAATCGGTCTTTTTATTGTAACAGGAATTTTTCATCTGGACTTGTCCAATCAAACTGCATTATTAATTGGCGGGGTTGGTGGCCTGTTAGGAGGTGTTTTGATGGGCTTTGTTATTTATAAAATTCTCGTTTTGTGTATGCTATATATCAAAAAGAAATTCGCCCTTGTATAAGGGTTTGGGTTTTCCACGAAACTGGGTCAGAGCATACATTATTAAAATTCCCCGGCTTTTTTATGGCCGGGGAATGGAACAATATTATCAGCCCTCTACCATCTCAATCATCTTAGTCGGCTGCCTGTTGGCATTGCGTTGGGAAATATTGCGCACGGTAATGGCCGCTACCTCCCAAAATGCTTTTTGTGTGGGTATGTCGTTACCTTCCATGGCCGGTACACCAGCATCCCCTCCTTCGCGTATGCTTTGCACCAACGGTATCTGGCCCAGAAAAGGCAGGTCGTATTCGTCGGCCAGCCGTTTGCCGCCGTCCTTACCGAAAATGTAGTACTTGTTATTGGGCAGCTCCGCCGGGGTAAAATAGGCCATGTTTTCCACCAACCCAATAATAGGCACGTTTACTTGTGCTTGGCCAAACATGGCTATGCCCTTTTTCGCATCAGCCAAGGCCACGTTTTGCGGGGTGGTTACAATTACTACGCCGGTAACAGGCACGGCTTGCATTAATGTAAGGTGTATGTCGCCGGTGCCGGGCGGCATGTCAATTACCAAATAATCCAATTCGCCCCAGTCAACATCAGTTATAAACTGGCGTATGGCACTGCTAACCATGGGGCCTCGCCACACCACCGCACTTTTTTCATCCACTAACAGGCCTATACTCATTAGTTTAATGCCAAATTTTTCCAGTGGTATAATCAGCCCTTTGCCATCCACATCCTTCATCATGGGCCTTTCACCCCGTACGCCGAACATTATAGGTACGCTGGGGCCGTATATATCGGCATCCATCAAGCCCACTTTGGCACCGCCTTGGGCAAATGCCAGGGCTAGGTTTGCCGCAACGGTGCTTTTGCCTACGCCGCCCTTGCCGCTAACCACCGCAATAATATTTTTTACACCCGCCAGTACCTGCTTATTGTCTTTACGGTTGCTGCTTGTGTTGGAGGTAAAGTTTACGGTAACATTGGCTTCCTTATTTACCAACAGCTTTACTGCGTTTACGCACGCGCGGTTTATCATATCCTTCATAGGGCAGGCAGGCGTGGTTAACACCACGGTAAAAGCCACATCGTTGCCCTTGATAACCACATCTTTAACCATGTTTAGCGTAACAATATCCTTACCCAAGTCAGGCTCCTGCACATTGCTGAGTGCCTTAATAACTTCCGCTTCAGTCATCACACATTATTTTGTTAAAAGAAATATTTTGAGGCAAAATTAACCATCAACAAGGTTATTTTGTTTTTTAGTTCAAATACCTTGCAACAATAATTAACGGGCCAAGGTTTTTTGTTTATTGCGGTATGTTTTTGTTTGCGGTTACTTATTTTTATGCCAAAGTGTAAAATAACAGGCGCAACTGTAAAACAAAAGCATGTAAGAACAAAACACGGCAAAACCAATCACATTTTCATGAAGCAATTTGTACAATATAGCTTGCTTAGCATAACAATGCTTATTGCCACCCTGCATTTGGCCGCGCAAAACACCCAAACCCAGCAGGATTCCGTTGTACAGTTGTACGGCGTAGTTATGACGGCAGACAGTCTGCAAGGCCTGCCCGCAGCCAGTATTGTGGTTGAAAATAAAGGCCGGGGTACCCTAACCAACGAACAGGGGGTGTTCTCCATTGTGGTGTTGAAAGGTGATAAAATTCGCTTTTCATCAGTTGGCTTCAAGGATAAATTGATAAACATACCCTACAACCTAAAGGGCAACCAGTACAGCGTAATACAGTTGCTGGTGAACGATACCGCCTACCTGCCAGCCACCATTTTAAAAGCCAGGCCTACACCGGGCCAGTTTGAACGGGATTTTGTAAACACCGAAGTACCCGCCGACCAGCTTGAACTGGCGCGCCAAGCGATGAGCGAAGCCAAAAGGCGCGTATTGCTGGCCGGGCTGCCAGCCGACAGCCGCGAGGCGGTAAACATGCAATTAAGGCAAAATGCCCAAAAATATTACTACCAAGGCCAAGTGCCGCCGATGAACATTTTAAACCCGCTGGCATGGGCTGATTTTATAAAGGCCTGGAAACGTGGCGACTTTAAGCGCAAGGAAGATACGAGCTCTTCGTCTTCCGGTTCATCGGATAATTAAACTATGGCATAGAAGATTTTGGGCAACGTTGGATAAACGTCAAAATATCCCATTAAGCTGGGGTATTTTTATCCCGTTGTTTATACATTACAAGCTGCCCTTTTTTATAACCAGCTCGGTGGCCCAGCCAGTAAAATATAATACACAAACCAGCGGGGATAACAATTCTAATTAAGATAAATAATGGCGTGTTAAATCCGTAGCTGCCCATAAATTTAGCTCGGGTAAAAATAAGGCGATATTAATAAAGTATCGGCACTTAGTAATTTTTTTAAAGTGTATTGCTCCCATATTAAAAATCCTTACCCCTTGCTTATTTTTGTTGCCACATCCATTTTTTTAAATCTTGCCGAACAATGGTTATACAACATATTGCAGTTATTGGCGCAGGCACCATGGGTAATGGCATTGCCCATGTTTTTGCGCAACACGGGTTTACGGTTAATTTGGTAGACACAGCACCTATGCAGTTGCAAAAAGCCCTGCAAACTATAGCCCATAACCTTGGCCGGCAGGTAACAAAGGGTACCCTTAGCGAAGCACAAAAAAACCAAGCACTGGCCAATATTGTACCCTTTACCAACCTTGCAGAAGGTGTACAAAATGTTGACTTGGTGGTAGAAGCGGCCACTGAAAACGCAGGTTTGAAACTGCAAATATTTAAACAGCTGGATGAGGCAGCCCCTGCGCATACCATATTGGCCACCAACACATCCTCCATCTCCATTACCAAAATAGCGGCAGCCACCAACAGGCCAGGTAAAGTAATCGGTATGCATTTTATGAACCCGGTACCCGTAATGCAGCTGGTAGAAGTGATAAATGGCTATGCCACTGAAAAAGCAGTAACCGAAACCATTGTTGCGTTAAGCAAACAGGTAGGCAAAGTGCCCTGTGTGGCGAATGATTACCCGGGGTTTATTGCCAACAGAATTTTGATGCCTATGTTGAACGAAGCAATTTACAGCGTGTATGAAGGCGTGGCCGGCGTTGAAGCGGTTGATACCATTATGAAGCTGGGCATGGCCCACCCAATGGGCCCACTGCAATTGGCCGATTTTATAGGGCTGGATGTATGCCTTAGCATATTGCGCGTACTGCACGAGGGTTTTGGCAACCCCAAATACGCCCCCTGCCCGCTGCTGGTAAACATGGTGGCGGCCGGTAAACTGGGTGTAAAATCTGGTGAAGGTTTTTATGTCTATACGCCAGGGAGCAAGGAGTTGGTGGTGAGCGGACAGTTTGGGTAATAGTTTTGCCTGTAGAAAGGAACGCTGCTGTTGGTTGGTGCCACTTGGCAATTTTTACTGGTAGCTAACTGCTTGCTGGCAAGCAATCAAACTGCCTCATAGATTATTGTACTTTCTTTTAAATACGTTTATGAAATACCTTCTGCTCTTGATGCTACTGCCTGTTGCTGCCTACGCACAGCAAACCGCCCCAGTAAAAGTGGATTTGGGTAGCAATAGCGTTAAAACAATCACAGTGCTGGAGCAGCCCGATTTTTTGGCCGCCGATGGTAACGAAGCCTGGGTAATTGATAATACAAAAAACCGCATACATAAACTGGAAGTTGCCAGCAATAAGCCTTTGGTAACGGTAAATATTGCAGGAGCTTGTGCCGCACCGGTAATTGCGTTTGATGCCGTTTGGGTGATGAGCTGTACAGAGAAAACACTGTATAAGTTAGATAAGAACACCGGTAAAATAATCGGCAAAATAGTAACTGGTGTTGCAGACCCCAACGGCGAAATGGCTATTGCCGCCGGGGCTGGTTCTGTTTGGCTGCTTACCGATAGTGCAGGCATTTTAACAAGGGTAAACCCAGCCAATAATACGGTACAGCAGGTTATTCAGGTAAGCCCAGGTTCGTACTGTGCTGGCTTTGGTTTTAATGCTGTTTGGGTAACCAATTATACCTTAAACACCGTGCAAAAAATTGATATTAATAAAAACCGGGTAACAGCAACCATAAAGGTTGGCAAAAAACCGAGGTTTATTGCAGTTGGCGAACAGGGTGTTTGGACGCTTAACCAAGGCGATGGCACCGTTACCAAAATTAACCCCGTTACAGGCAGCGTTGCAGCAACCATTGATGTAAAAGCGGTGGGCGGCGGGGGTGATATTGCCGCTGGCGCAGGCGGGGTTTGGGTGGTTTCTACCAATAACCAATGGCCGCTACAGCGGATAGACCCTGTAACAGCTACCATTAAAACAGTTTACACGCTGCAGCCACAGCAAGGCCAACCATTTAAGGTTGATGGAGCCGTGCGCACCTCAAAAAACTATATTTGGGTAAGTAACCTTTACCGTAAAACGGTTTGGGTGCTAAAAAACTAACAATACTTAACACTATTAAAGCAACATGAAAAAACACCTGTTTACCAGCTTATTCGTAATACTACTTGCACCAAAATTAGCTATTGCCCAAAAGGCCGAAAACGTTTTCATGTTCTCATACTTTAACAACAATGGGGAAGACGGGTTGCATTTGGCTTACAGCCACGATGGGCTACACTGGCTGGCACTAAAACACGACAGCAGTTTTGTTACTCCCACTGTAAGTAATGATAAACTGATGCGCGACCCTTGCATCATCCGTGGTGCCGACGGACTCTTCCACATGGTGTGGACGGTTAGCTGGAACGAGAGGGGCATTGGCCATGCCAGTTCGCCAGACTTGGTGCATTGGAGCGTGCAACAGTATATACCGGTTATGCAGCAGGAGCCAACTGCCTTAAACTGCTGGGCCCCTGAAATTATTTACAGTACCCAGGCAAAAGCGTATATGATTTATTGGGCCACCACCATACCGGGGCGTTTTGCCAATACAGATACCCTTGGCGATGAAAAATACAACCACCGTATTTATTACACCCTTACCAAGGACTTTAAAACATTTACCACCGGAAAATTGCTATACGACAAAGGTTTTAACGTGATTGATGCTACCATACAGCCCAACGGCCAAGGGTATGTGATGTTTTTGAAAGATGAAACGTTAAAACCAGTTGCGCAGAAAAACCTGCGCACTGCCACCAGCAGCACTTTAACCGGTGGGTACAGTAAACCTTCGGCACCTATTACAGGCAATTACTGGGCAGAAGGGCCAACGGCTATTAAAATAAAAAATACCTGGATTGTTTATTTTGATAAATATGCACAAGAAAAATACGGTGCAGTAAGCTCAACAGACTTAAAAACGTGGAAAGATATTTCTAACCAAATCAATCTCCCCAAAGGCCTTAGGCACGGTACAGTGTTTGCTATTACCCAAAGTGAATTTGATAAATGGTTTGGCAAATAGGCAGTCAAAAAAAATAGCAGCGGCAAAAACAGAAGGCGCTACCAAGCAGCTAGCGATTAGAAAACCAATAACTTTTAAGCGCTACAAGGTTTTGGCGGAAAACAAAACGCGGCACAAAAACCTTATTTTTGGCAAACCCAGTAGGGTGTGCAAACGATTTTGCTATCGCACCTTAAAAAAAGTCGCCACATGAAAAGAATTGCATTTTTGCTGCCAGTTATTTTTTTAATGACAATCGCCAACGCCCAGCCATTCGCCAAATGGACCACCCAAACACTAACCTTAAACAACGGAATGGCTGAAAGGGTAATAACACTGCCCACAAGCAGCGGGCAATTCACCACCACATCGTACAAGCCTATAAAAGGCGCTTTTAATTATTTCGACACAGCCAGTACCGATTTTCAGTTTGAGGTAAACGGCCAAGTATATTCCGGTCTGGGCAACTGGGCATTAAAAGGTGTTGATAAATGTACAGATGCAACCGGTGGCGACGGGGCAACAGTAACCCTTACCAGTGCCGACGGAAAAGCAGAAGTAGCCATACAGTTTTTATTATACCCCAACTTGCCGGTTATACGCAAAAGCCTAGCTATAAAAAACCTTACGAGAGAAACAATTCAACTGGAGTCAGTAGACGTGGAAAAATTTGACATAACACAATACTGGGCGGCCACCTTTAGCTGGGTATGCCACGATTACGGCAGGCGGCGCTCGATAGGCCCTTACGACGGCAACCTGCAAGATGCCTTGGTTACTATCCACAACAGCGACTGGCAACAGGGCATCGTTATTGGCAATGAGGCCTCGGGTGTAATAAAGCATACCTCCGCATTTTGGCAAGGGCTTACGATATGTAGCGGGCTAACGCATAAGGATGCGGCCTTCCCTTTTAGAAAATACATCGCACCAGGCGAAACATTTACCACGCCGCAAGTATTCACTATGGTGTACAACAACCATAAAGACCCCGATGAAATGCTCAACACGGCCGTACCCGCTTTTGTGAACAAGCATTTGGGTACGCGCCTATCCGTTTTGCAGCAAAAACCAACGTTTGTTTACAATACTTGGAAGCCTTTTGAAACAAACATCAACGAAAAAATAGTGATGGATTTGGCGAAAGCCGCCGCCGCTGCTGGCATGAAGGAATTTGTAATTGACGACGGCTGGCAGGAAAACTACGGCGACTGGGTGATTGACAAAAAGAAATTCCCCAACGGGCTAAAACCTGTGTTTGACTATATAAAATCGTTGGGCATGAAGCCGGGGCTATGGGTAAGTATTGGCAGTGCCGCCACTACCAGCTATGTGTATAAACAGCACCCCGAATGGTTTATAAAAGACAAAGACAGCAAAGCCTCTTCTATTCAATGGGTAGGCGATACCACCAAATTAACGGCCTGCTTTTCAACCGGCTGGTACGGGTATATTAAAGATGTTTTGATGAAATTATCGCTGGAGTACGGTCTGGAATATATGAAACTTGACTTTGCAGTGGTAACCAGCCCTTACCGATACAACAGGGAGATATCGGGTTGTTATGCGACAGACCACCCTGGGCATAGGGACCATAACGAATCACTGTACGCCAACTACGAGCAGGTATGGAAATTGTTTGACGAGCTGCATGCCGCCAAGCCCGATGTTTTTATTGACTGCACATTTGAAGCCATGGGTGGCTTACAGTTAATTGATTATGCCATGTTGAAGCACGCGGAAGGCAACTGGCTCTCAAACTTTACCAGCACTGGCTCTAAAGTTGACCTGCGCATCCGTAACATGGCTTGGTGGCGCAGCCCCGCCATACCTGCCACGGCATTGGTGATTGGCAATCCTGAAATGCAAGACAGCGGCTGGGCCATGCACATTAAAAGCCTTGTCGGGGCACTACCCATAATGTTGGGCGACCCCCGGAAATTAACCCAGGCCGACTTGGCTATATACCATGGTTATGCCACTTGGATTCAGCAGATGGAAGCACGATATGGCATAATGGCCTACCGGCAGGACTTGCCCGGTTTTGGCGAACCTATGGAAGGCATGTGGGACGGTTTTGCACGAATTAATGCCGATACAAAAAAAGGCGGTATCATCGGGGTATTTAGGCAAGGCGCCATCGAGGGGAAACACTTGGTTACCATCAGCGGCCTTGATGCCGCCACAATTTACTTGGTAAAACAAATGAACGGTAAAGTGATAACCACACAAACAGGCAGCTACTTAAGCACCAAAGGTTTTACCGTTGCTTTAGGCCAATTTTACGACGGCGAATTGTTTGAAGTGGCAGGGCTATAACATGCCAAAAAAAATAGGTTAGTGTTAGTGGTTGGGAACTTTTTTTTGCTAACTGCTTGAGATTATTTTCTCTATAATAAATACCGGTTTATACCCCTTAAAGCGGACCTTAAACATTTTTGCGGTTTTGGCAGGCAAAGGCGTTAAACTAGGTAGTTAATAGTATTCCTTGGCATAGTTGGTACTATAGTATATCTGTCGCTATTGATATTAAAGCTTTTACTTATTTATATTGCAGCTTATTGTTAACTGTTAATCACAGTATTGTAGCATGAAGAAATTATTTCCATTAGCTTTTTCGGTATTCATCGTTGCTGTCGCCACCGCGCAACCTTTTGCCAAATGGACAAGCGAAACATTAACCTTAAGCAATGGCCTTGTGGAAAGGGTAATAACGCTACCTGTGGGCAACGGGCATTTCAATACCACATCATACAAGCCGGTGCAAGGGTTTTTCAATTATTTTGACACCGCCAGTACCGATTTTCAGTTTGAGGTAAACGGCCAAGTGTACGGCGGCTCGGGCGACTGGGCCTTGAAAAACGTAGACAAATGCACCGACGCCACCGGTGGGGATGGCGCCACGGTAACCCTAACAAGTGCCGACAGCAAGGTGGCTGTAGCCATACAGTTTTTATTGTACCCCAACCAACCCGCGATACGCAAAAGCCTATCCATAAAAAACCTCACGGGCGAAACATTACAACTGGAGTCCGTTGACGTGGAGAAATTTGACATCACCCCCTACTGGGCACCCACCTTTAGCTGGGTATGCCACGATTACGGCCGGCGGCGGTCCATCGGCCCCTACGACGGCAATATGCAGGATGCGTTGGTTACGGTACACAATGCCGATTGGCAGCAAGGCATCGTTATCGGCAACGAGGCGGCAGGCGTTATTAAGCACACCTCCGCTTTTTGGCAGGGCCTAAACATTTGCAGCGGGCTAACCCATAAGGATGCCGCTTACCCCTTTAGAAAATACATCGCCCCCGGCGAAACATTTAACACCCCGCAGGTATTTACCATGGTGTACAATAACCATAAAGACCCTGATGAAGTACTTAACGCCCTTGTGCCTGCTTTTGTAAACAAGCATTTGGGCACCCGCCTTTCCGTATTGCAACAAAAACCCACCTTCGTGTACAATACTTGGGAGCCTTTTGAACACAACATTAATGAAAAGCTGGTGATGGAGCTGGCCAAAGCCGCCGCTGCGGCCGGCATGAAGGAGTTTGTGATTGACGACGGATGGCAGGAAAACAACGGCGACTGGGAGATTAACAAGAAGAAATTCCCCAATGGGCTGAAGCCTGTATTTGACTACATAAAATCGCTGGGCATGAAGCCCGGCCTTTGGATAAGCGTAGGCAGTGCCACCACCGGCTGCAAAGTGTTTAAACAACACCCCGAATGGTTTGTGCTGGATGAGAAAGGAAAAACAACCTTCCTGCACTGGCCCGGCGAAACGGATGAAGTAACCGCCTGCTTCTCCACCGGTTGGTACGGGTATATGAAAGGTATTTTGATGAAGTTGGCACTGGAATACGGCCTTGAATACATGAAGCTTGATTTTACCGTGGTTACCAGCCCCTACCGTTTCGGCAGTAATATCTCTGGCTGTTACGCCACAGACCACCCCGGCCATAAGGACCACAATGAATCGCTGTACACCAATTACGAACAGGTTTGGAGGCTGTTTGACGAGCTGCATGCCGCCAAGCCCGACCTGTTTATTGACTGCACCTTCGAGGCCATGGGCGGCCTGCAATTGATTGATTATGCGATGCTTAAACATGCCGAGGGCAACTGGCTCTCAAACTTCAATGGCCCCGGCCCAAAAGTTGATTTGCGGGTACGCAACATGGCTTGGTGGCGCAGCCCCGCCATACCCAGCACAGCATTGGTTATCGGCAACCCCGAAATGCAGGATACCGGCTGGCTGCTGCATGCCAAAAGCCTGGCAGGCACTTTGCCTATTATGCTGGGCGACCCCCGTAAATTATCCGGCGCAGATTTGGTGGCTTACAGAGGCTTCGCCAACTGGATGCAGCAAATGGAAGCGCGTTATGGCATAATGGCCTACCGGCAGGACTTACCCGGCTTTGGCGAACCCATGGAAGGCATGTGGGACGGATTTCAACGTATCAATACCGATACAAAAAAAGGCGGCCTCATCGGCGTGTTCCGGCAGGGGGCCGTTGAGGGCAAACGGCTGGTTACTATACGAGGCCTAGATGCTGCAACAGCCTACATCGTAAAAACGATGGACGGTAAAATAATCGCCGCAAAAACCGGATACGAGTTAAGCACTAAGGGATTTTCTGTTACCTTAGGCCAACTATACGACGGCGAGTTGTTTGAAGTGCGGGCAGAATAGTGAGTAAAAACAACGCGCAAATGGCTTTGGTAGCGGGCTGTGGTATGCTTGGCATCGCCGGTTGCCCAAGGACTCCTTGGGAGTGTCACACCATTCAAAGTTTGGGGCTATAGGGAGCATGGAGGGATGTGAGGCTTTTGAAACATGCAGTCAGACGGGGACCGTCAGACTGCGACAATCCGGTCTGACGGTCTCCGTCTGACCGGAATGAAATAAGTATTGGCTGCACCAATTACAAACACATTTGCCATATAAAAATACGCTTATGAAACTGCTATTTTTTTGCCCCCGCTGGGGCCAAGAACATACCGACTGGGATAGTTTTTGCCAAAAGGTAAAACACGCTGGTTACGACGGCGTGGAAGTAAGCCTGCCTTACGACGAGCAGGAGAAAAACGATATTTTACAAAGCCTGCAACACCATGGCCTGCTGTTGATTGCACAGCATTGGGAAACCGTGGAAAAAGACTTTGCCACGCACTGCCAACAATTTGAACAGCGGCTGCGCAACCTTGCGTCTGCCAAACCTTTATTCATTAACACCCAAACCGGTAAGGACTATTACCCCTTCGAAAAAAACGCGCAGCTGATTGCTTTAGCCGACGCGGTGGCAAAGGAAACCGGTGTTAAAGTGGTACACGAAACCCACCGGGGCAAGTTTAGTTTTGCAGCCCACGTGGCGCAGCAGTATTTTGAAAAAATTGAGGGCCTGCGCATTACATTAGACATCTCCCATTGGGTTAATACCGCCGAAACATTTTTGCACGACCAGCAAGAGGCGGTTGACCTTGCGATTTCGCGAACCGACCATATCCATTCCCGTGTGGGCTATACCGAAGGCCCGCAAATAACCGATCCCCGCGCACCTGAGTGGAAAGAAGCGTTGGATTTTCACCTGCAATGCTGGGATAAAGTGGTCGCGTTAAAACAACAGCAAAATGCAGCAGTGTTAACCATTACCCCAGAATTTGGCGCACCACCTTACCTGCCGCTGTTTCCCTATACCATGCAGCCCCTTGTAAGCCAGTGGGATGTGAATGTGTTTATGATGAACCTACTAAAGGCACGTTACGTTGATTTGTGACTATTAAAAGCGGGTTGATGCCATGCTGGCAGGGGTTTAAGGCTTTGGGCTTATTCGGCATAGAATATGCGTTGCAATAACAAACGAAGTTATATGGAAGGCCAAAAAAAAGAAACATTGCAAGATATTCTGCAAGGTGAAAAGCCGGTTTTGGTAGATTTTTCTGCGGAATGGTGCGGCCCCTGTAAAATGATGCCACCCATTTTAAAGCAATTGCATGATAATATGGGCGGAAGTGTGCGAATTTTAAAGATTGACATTGATAAGAACCCTGCCTTGGCATCAGCCTATAACGTGCAAAGTGTGCCAACGTTGGCGTTGTTTAAGCAGGGCAATCTTTTGTGGCGGCAATCGGGTGTTATGCAGGCAAAACAATTGGAACAAGTAATAAAAAGCAAGGTTACACTATAACCAAGTAGGGTTGTTTACAAGCTTCACGTATAAAAAAAGGGATGGAATCATTAAAAAATTCCATCCCTTTTTATGCTTATAGACTGCATTTACAATATCTCCTTCAAACTCTCCTCCGTTGCTTTTATGGTTTCATCAAGGTCTTCTTTGGTTAAGGCGTTGTTTAAAAACCAGCTTTCAAAAGCCGATGGGGGCAAGTATATCCCGCGTTTTAGCATTGCGTGAAAATATTTTTTAAACAACTCGTTATTGGCTGCGGCGGCACTGGTAAAATCTGTAACTGGCTGTTTGCTAAAATGTATGCTGAGCATGGAGCCAAGGTGGTTGATTACATATGGCGTGCCGGATGCGGCCAACACTTTGTTAAGCCCTTCTTTCAGGTAGGCTGTTTTTTCGTCCAGCTCTTTCAGCAAGCCGGGTTGCTCCTTTAAAATGGATAATAATGTGTACCCTGCTATCATGGCTATGGGGTTACCGCTTAAGGTACCCGCCTGGTAAACATTGCCCAACGGTGCCACCACCTGCATAATATGTTTTTTGCCGCCAAACGCCCCAACCGGCATACCTGCGCCAATTACCTTGCCGTAGGTAACCAAGTCGGCTTCAATGCCTAATTTTTCCTGGGCACCGCCCAAGGCCAGCCTGAAGCCGTTCATTACTTCATCAAAAATAAAAATGATGCCTTCCGTGTCGCAAATCTTTCTAATCCCCTCCAAAAAGCCGGGTTTAGGTACTATGCAACCCATGTTGCCAGCCACAGGCTCTACAATAATGGCTGCTACCTCACCCTTGTTTTCCTGTACCAGTTTTTCCACTGCTGCAAGGTCGTTATAGGCGCAGGTTAGGGTATCGTTGGCTGTACCCGCTGTTACCCCCGGTACGGTTTGAATATTTAGCGTAGCCACGCCACTGCCGGCCTTTACCAAAAAGCTGTCGGCATGGCCGTGGTAGCAACCTTCAAATTTTATTATTTTGTTGCGGCCAGTGTAGCCCCTTGCTACCCGTATAGCACTCATGCAGGCTTCGGTGCCGCTGCTAACCATGCGTATCAGGTCAACGTTAGGGGCCATGCTTATAATAAGCTCGGCCATTTTAATCTCCAGCTCGGTAGGGGCGCCGTAGGATGTTGAATACACTGCTTGCTCCTGTATGGCTTTTACCACGGGTTCGTATGCGTGGCCCAGTATCATGGGCCCCCACGATGCTATGTAGTCAATATACTTGTTGCCGTCTGCGTCATATAAATAAGCGCCTTTGGCTTTTGAAATAAACAACGGCGTGCCCCCAACACTTTTAAAAGCCCTTACCGGGGAGTTTACCCCGCCGGGTATGGATTGCTGCGCACGTTCAAAAAGCTGCTGGCTTGTTGTGATTGGATTCATTATGGGAAATTGAGATAATTCTGATTTTGAGATTTGATTTCTGCACCAGCGAAGCAAATAACGAATTGCGTACTATTGTTCGTCACCCACAAATTCATCGTAACCCTTATTTTTCTTGGTGGCTTTAAATTCGATAATTCTGTAGTCAGAGAGGCCATTGATGTTAAATGGGTCTTCGGCAATAATTTCCTCTATCCTTTTTCTGCTGGATGCTTTGGCAAAAATAAGCCCACCGTCGCGCGGCTCTTTTCTGCCCGAAGCCAGAAAATGCCCCGAGTGGTAATATTTTTCCAGGTAGGCAATATGTGGGGCCATGTGCGCGTCAATTTCTGCCGCAGGCACTTTGTAGGTTAATTCTATAATAAACATGTTATTAAATTTTAATGATTTGGTTGAGCAAACAATACCCGGTAATAAATATCAGCCAACGGCATGGTTAAGCCTATGGTATTTATCGTTAAACTGGCATTGATTTGCTCAATGGTTTCAAATTTCCAGGACTCATCCTGTTGTTTTTGGATAGTTTGTAAATAACAGCTTAGCGAATCAATTAAAATATATTCCTTTACAGAAGGTATTTGCTGGTAATAGAAAAATTTGTAGCCTTGATCTTTTTCGCGGGTGCTTTCGCTCATTATTTCTATGATAACAGTAGGGTTGGTGCAGGTGTCAAATTCGCCTTCCTTCTTTTGAGTATCCCCGCAAACAATGCTCACGTCCGGGTACATGTAGGCATTAGATGACGGGGTTGCAACCCTGAAATCGGAGGGGAACACATCGCAGGTTTTTCCTTTTAAAAAAGCACCGATGTCTCTTATAAGGTTTGCAACAATCCTATTATGCGCTTCCCTCGCTCCGGCCATTGCAACTATATTGCCGTCAAAGTATTCGTGCTTTTCTTCAGCCAATACTTCTGCTTCCAGGTATTCCTTTGGCGATACGTATTTTATAGCTGTGGCACCCATACAAAGTGGTTTTACACAAATTTACTTAAATAGCGTTTAACAGCTTCACTGCATCTTTGGCAAAATAGGTGGCTATTAAATCGGCACCGGCCCTTTTAATGGCTGTAAGTGTTTCTACAATGGCTTTGTCCTCGTTCAACCAGCCCATTTTGGCGGCGGCTTTTACCATGGCGTATTCACCGCTTATGTTATACGCGCTTACTGGTACATCCACCGCGTCCTTCACCTCGCGTATGATGTCTAGGTAAGCCAACGCTGGTTTTACCATCACAATATCTGCGCCTTCTTCAATATCCATAAGCGTTTCCTTAATGGCTTCACTGCGGTTGGCATAATCCATCTGGTAGGTTTTCTTATCTCCAAAGCCGGGTGCGCTATCCAACGCATCGCGAAAGGGGCCGTAAAAGCAGGATGCGTATTTGGCACTGTACGCCATAATGCCTGTTTTGGTATAGCCGTTTTGTTCAAGCGCCTGGCGTATTGCCCCAATGCGGCCATCCATCATATCGCTGGGGGCCACCACGTCTGCGCCTGCGGCGGCATGGCTAAGGCTCATTTTTACCAACGCATCCACGGTTTCATCATTCACAATGTCACCGTCTTTTACAATGCCGTCATGGCCATAAATTGAGTAGGGGTCAAGTGCAACATCCGTCATAACCACCATGCCGGGTACGGCATCTTTAATCGCTTTTATGCTGCGCTGCATTAAGCCATCGGGGTTCCAGGCTTCCAGGCCGGTGTTGTCTTTAGTGTCATCGGCAGCCTTTACAAACAGCAATACACTTTTAATGCCCAGGCTCCATAACAGCTTAACTTCTTTAATGGTTAAATCAAGCGAGTAACGGTAATAGTTGGGCATGGAGGGTATTTCAAACGCAATATTTTCGCCCTCATCAATAAATAGGGGGGCTATAAAATCGCTGGGTGTTAAAATAGTTTCCGCCACCATGCTCCTGATGGCGGGAGACTGGCGGAGGATGCGGTTTCTTCTCTGCAAATACATGTTAATTATGATTTTGAGATTTTGAAATAATTCGATTCATCGCACTTTTAACTATGGCTGATTTTGAGGTTTTGGAAGTTTTGTCAAATAAGAGGGCCTCAAAATCAATAAATCTGCCATCATCCACCTACCCATTGCCGGGGGCATAAACATGCCTGCCATAACTTGTCTTCTTCGCTGCCGGGTTCGGGGGCATAATCATACTCCCACCTTGCCCTTGGGGGCAGGCTCATAAGTATGCTTTCGGTGCGGCCGTTTGTTTTTAAGCCAAAAAGGGTACCCCTGTCGTGTACCAGGTTAAACTCCACATAACGGCCGCGGCGTATTTCCTGCCAGGCAATTTGCTTTTCGGTATAAGGGGTATCTTTTCTTTTATCAACAATGGGCAGGTATGCAGTAAGAAAGGCATCGCCGTTTGCCTGCTGAAAAGCCATCAGGCGCTCTGCTTCATCATCACTTTGGGGCCGTAGGTGGTCGTAAAAAACACCACCTATGCCCCGCATTTCGTTGTTGCGGTGGGTATTGGTAAAATATTCGTCGCACCATTTTTTATACTTGGGGTACAAATCACTGCCAAAAGGCGCCAAGGTGGTTTTTAATGTTTGGTGAAAATGCAAGGCATCCTCCTCAAAAAGGTAATAGGGGGTAAGGTCGGTACCGCCGCCAAACCAGCGGTCAATCACCGCACCAGTTTCATCGTATAATTCAAAATAGCGCCAATTGGCATGCACCGTTGGCACATACGGGTTAAGCGGGTGTATTACCAGCGAAAGGCCGCAGGCAAACCATTGGTGGCCCTCCAGCTTAAGCTGTTTGCGCATGGCATCGGTTACCGCGCCAAACACTACCGAGGTATTTACGCCACCTTTCTCAAACACATGGCCTTTGGCAATTACTTTTGTTATGCCGCCACCGCCTTCACCGCCGGGGTGCCTTTGCCATTCATCGGTTTTAAAAACGGCCAGCCCATCTGTGTCTTCAAGGCCCTTGCAAATACGCAACTGCAGTGCGTGTATGTACGCTATCCAACGTTGCCTGAACCCAACTTTTTCCGTTGTATAAAACTGGTCAGTATCCATTGCCCCAATTATTATTTTAACTGATGCGTTATTTAATAAACCCCAACGCTGCACGGGCAGTTATGCTTCCTTAACGGCATCTACAAAAGCCCTTGCGTGGTCAACCGGCACATTTGGCAATATGCCATGGCCAAGGTTGGCAATATGCCTGCCAGGCCCAAAAGCCTTGAGCATATTTTTAACCTCTGCCTTTATAACCGGTATTGGCGACAGTAATTTGGCGGGGTCAAAATTACCCTGTAGGGTAACGTTGTTACCGGCAAATTGCCTGGCAAGCTGGGGTTTTATGCACCAGTCAATACCCAAGCCATGTGCGCCGGTGGCGGCCATGCTTTCCAACGAATGCCATGCACCTTTGGCGAAAATAATTGTAAGGGCTTCGTCTTTTAACGCCTCCACAATTTGCCTTATGTACCGTAAAGAAATATTTTCAAAATCCTCAGGGCCCAACAAACCACCCCAGCTGTCAAAAATTTGTATTACGTCCGCCCCTGCTTTTACTTGGCCTTTTAAGTAGGCAATGGTAGTGTCTGTAATCATCTGCAAAAGCTTGTGGGCAAGTGCCGGTTGGGTATAGCAGAAAATTTTTGCCTCATCAAATGTTTTTGACCCCTTGCCCTGCACCATGTAACAAAGTATCGTCCAAGGTGCGCCGGCAAAACCTATCAAAGGCACGCGGCCGTTGAGTTCCTGTTTAATAAGTTTTATGGCGTCAAAAACATAGCCCAGCGTTTCATCGGTATCGGGTACCCGTATACGGTTAAAGTCAGCTTCAGTTTTTATTGGTTCGGGCAGCAACGGGCCGCGGCTCTCTACCATCTGCACCTCAAGGCCCATGGCCTGGGGTATCACCAAAATATCCGAAAACAAAATGGCAGCGTCCACACCCACAATGTCAACAGGCTGTATGGTTATTTCTGCCGCAAGTGCCGGTGTTTGGCAACGTTCAAAAAAGCCATATTTCTGCCGCAGCACCATATATTCCGGTAAATAACGGCCGGCCTGGCGCATCATCCAAACTGGGGTTCGCTCAACTGCTTCACCACGCAGCGTCCTCAAAATCAAATCATTCTTCATATCTGTCATATAACTCTATTAGTTGAAGTATATCCTCAAAAGCAAATAAATCCATTTGGGGGCGAGGCCAAAACCCAATACTCTGCCTGTAAAAAAGCTTAATGGGCAAGTCTCCAATATTGCCATTCCCGTTTTACCATTGACGTTTTATATTTCCCTTTTCAACCAAAATACTCCACTACCCTTTCCACCAAATTCTCCTGCCCCGGCCACTCACTGGTTACCACTTTGTTGGTGCAGTACGACTGTATGGTGGCGGTGGTGGTTCTGCCGATAGAAAAGAGGACCACGTCAATACGTACCGTATTGTTGGAAAAAAAGCTGTGTACCGCAGTTGGGCTAAAAAAGAGAACCCCTGCATAATCTTCCTCCACATCGTGGGGTGTTTGCAAGGTTTGGTAAGCTACTACCTCCTGCACCGGTATATTGTTGGCGCGCAGCGTTTCGGGCAAATCGTCCAGGCGCTGGTCTCCACAAAAAAACAACACCTCTCCAATGTCACCAGTCTCAATAATTTTTCTGGCCAACGCTGATGCGTTTTTTGCCGTTACCACCAAGCTGTCTTCACCAAAATATTTTGCCACGGTTTCTTTAGTTACCCCGCCAATACAGCATATTTTCCAGTTAGGTTTACCAACCAAATTCAACGCAACGCTTTCCACAGAGTACTGGCTCGTAAATGCAACATCCGCCTTTGTTAAAGCCAAGCTCTCCACCTGCGCTCTAAAAGCGGCGGTTTGTAATTTGTTTATTTCAATAAACGGCAGCACGGTAATATCAATATTTTTCTCGGCTGCTTTGCTAATCAGTAACTGGTCAAGGGGCCTTGTGCAAAGTATTCGGGTATTATTGTGCTGCATTGCGTATTGTTTCTGCAATATTAGCACCTCCGTTGCTTAAAACCTCGTTTGCGCAATCAATGCCAATGCCATCAATGCTTAAGCCGCTGTTAACATAACCATCCAACCCATCCGGTAGGTTATATTGCTTTTCCACCGCTACTTTTTGCCTGCCATCCAGCGACAAAATGCTACCCCTGAAGCGCAGGTTGCTTTCGGTTAACTCAGCCAAAGCGCTAATGGGGGTTGAACAGCCCCCCATCAATGCTTTTAAAAAATCCCTTTCCAATTTGGTACACAAGGCAGTGCTTGCATCGTTTAATACACTGCATATTTCTTTAGCCTCATCATCACCCTGCCTGCAAACAACCATTATGGCCCCTTGTGCAGGCGCGGGTAACATCCAGTTAAGTTCAATGCTATTGGCGGGGCGTACATTTATCCGCTCTACACCGGCTGCGGCAAACACGGCACCATGCCAGTGGCTTTCTTCTACTTTGCGCAGCCGCGTATTTACATTGCCGCGCAGGTTTTCAATGGTTGTGTTTGGGTAACGGTTTAGCCATTGCGCTTTACGGCGTATGCTGCTGGTGGCAATGGTAACGTCATCGCCTAAAGCATTACTTAGCGTCTCTGCCTGCAACTGCAGCCTTTCAATAATAGTTGCATCTTTATAAACAAAAATATCCTTGTACGAGGCCCGTTTCAACACTGCTGCCTGCTGAATGCCCTGTGCCAGCTGGGTGGGCACATCTTTCATAGAGTGGACCGCAATATCAATGCGTTTGCTTAGTAGGGCAGCATCTAAGGTGCGGGTAAAAACGCCCTGCACGTTCATTGCGTACAGTGGCGTTACAAGGTCAATATCACCCTCGCTTTTAATCAATACCAATTCGGCCTGTATATTATGGTTGGCCAATGCAACTTGTACAAATGTTGCCTGCCAAACGGCCAATTGGCTGTCGCGCGTACCTATTTTTAAAACCTTGCCCAAGTTGAATAAAGGTTAATAGTTTAAGTGCAAAAATTTATACACCGCTAAAAATTAGTGGGCCGCCCTAATTTAGGCAACCGCTAATGTAGTCGTTAATGGCTTCAATATAATTACAACCAGGCTGGCGTTGGTGTTGCATTTTTACAGCCATGTTGGTAATAACTTTTTGGATATTGTCCTGTGGCACGTAACCAGGCATGGTGGCGTTTGCATACGCTGCCTGAAACAGTGCGCAGTTGTGCATGTTGTGTAACTTTTCCTTGGCGGCCTTTAACACCGGCACGTTGCGCCGCATGCCATGCCATGCGGTAAACTCAACCATGTGCTCATTTATTATGGCCTTGGCTTTGGGTACTTCGGCAACGCGCTTTTGCAATGTTATGTCGTTTATAGCCGAAAGGCCGTCTACGTTAACCAAGGTAATATGGGTAAGTTGCGCACAGGCTGGTTCAATATTGTTGGGTATGGAAAGGTCAATCAATATTTTTTTGGTACTGTGTTGCAAGTCGGCCTTGGTAATTACCGGTTCGGCGGAGTTGGTGGCCACAATAATTATATCCGCATCCATTACTTCTTGCTTCAATGCTTCAAAAGGGGCGGTACGCAAGCCAAGCTCACTTGCCAGTTCAGCGGCCTTGGCATCGGTACGGTTTAGCAATGTTATGTTGCGGGTTTCTAAGTAATCTACCAGGTTTTTGCAGGTATTGCGGCCAATTTTGCCGGTACCCAGCAACAGTATTTTCTTCTGCTGAATGTTAGTACATTGCTCCTTTAAAAACTGGATAGCCGCAAATGACACAGACACGGTGCCGCCGCTTAGCTGCGTTTGCGTTTTGATGGCTTTTGACGATTGCAACACACAGTTAAGCAGCCTTTCTAAAAAAGTGCCAATATAACCCTGCTCCTTTGCAATACGCGAAGCCAATTTTAACTGGCCTACAATTTCGTAATCACCCAATATTTGCGAATCAAGGCCCGCAGCCACCGAAAACAGGTGTTCAACTGCGGCGTGGCCATTTTTTATATAAGCCAGTTGGTTAAATGTGTTTGTGGTACCTGCCGTTTCGCTGCACAGTAAGTTAACAAGGTCGGCAACATGGCTGGCGCGCCCATAAATTTCAGTGCGGTTGCAGGTGCTTAACACAAAAAATTCGGTTATGCCATAGTGCGCAGCCTTTTGGGTTAAGGCAATATACTGGTTGTTATTAATAGCAAACTGCCCCCGCACTGCGGCGTCAGTTTTCTTGTAATTTATCCCGGCTATGTAAAATTGGCTTATTTCCATAATAGTATATCGTAATCCGAATAATGTACGGCAAAGGTAGCCGCGCCATTTTTTTTAAACCATTACAATCGTCAATTGCCTGTCATTTAATTGTCATGTTTTTAATTACATAAAAATGAAAGGTGTAAGTATTTGCCCATTTTGTGCTGTAACCCAACACGTTTTGCCTACCCCCAATACCGCTATACCACAAAATCAGCAATACGGCAACGCCTGCATTGGCGCGCTTAAGTTACTTTTGTAAAAATTATAACTGAATGGCACAAACGGGCGTAATACTGGCTAACCTAGGCTCACCCGACTCAACAGCGGTGAAAGACGTAAGGAGGTACCTGAATGAATTTTTAATGGACGGGCGCGTGATTGATGTGCCGTTTATTGCCCGTGCCCTGTTGGTAAGGGGTATTATTGTACCTTTTAGGGCGCCAAAATCGGCCGAAGCCTACCGCACCATCTGGTGGAAGGAAGGGTCGCCGCTTATCACCATATCCCGCCAGTTGCAACAAGCGGTGCAGGCCCAGCTTGACATACCTGTGGAGCTGGCCATGCGCTACGGCAACCCCAGCCCCAAAGCGGCCTATGACCATTTATTGGCCGCCAACCCCGATTTGAAGGAAGTGATTGTTTTTCCCCTTTATCCCCATTATGCCATGAGCAGTTACGAAACTGCCGTGGAATACATGAAGGAAGTACACGAAAAGTATAATTATAATTTTACCCTACGCTTTGTTGATGCCTATTACAGCAACGAGGAATACATCCATTCGCTGGCGGAGAGCATTAAACCTTATCTGGAACAGGAGTATGACCAAATATTGTTCAGCTACCATGGCATACCCGGCAGGCATTTGAAAAAGACCGACCCTACGAAAAAGCATTGCCTTATAGTCAACGATTGTTGCAATGTAGCCTCACCCGCCCACGGCATGTGTTACCGGCACCAAGTGTTTGAAACTACCCGCTTGGTTACCGAGAGGCTGGGCATACCCAAAAATAAGTTCGCGTTATCGTTTCAGTCGCGCCTGGGCAAGGGTTGGCTGGAACCTTTTACCGATATACGCCTTGAGCATTTACCTAAAGAGGGCGTAAAGAAGCTGTTGATATTATGCCCTGCGTTTGTAAGCGACTGCCTTGAAACATTGGAAGAAATTGCTGAACGTGGAAAAGAAACCTTTATGGAGGCAGGCGGAGAAAGCTACACCATGATACCATGCCTTAACACCAGCCCTTTGTGGGTTAACACGGTGGTGGGCCTGCTAAACGCAAAACGGGCAGGTTAACTACCTGTAAATAATAAACTGTTTTTTAAAAAAGGCCTTGGGTAAAACGATACCCAAGGCCTTTTTATGGGTGGCAATTACTTTGCTTTGTGTTTATACAACACTGGTTACAATTTTTGCTTCCGTACAAAATATTGGTTGGCGGGGATGATTTTTATCATGCCACACCAACAGCGTATAATTATAAAGTACATTTGTTAGTAACCGGGGGTATTAGGTTCCACTTGCAAACAATTACACTTTTTGTTTAAGGTGGTTTAACCGGGCCGCTGTTTAAGCGTTTAATTATGTTGTACCTAAAAGCAGTGCACATTATTTTTGTAGTTACTTGGTTTGCGGGTATTTTTTATATGCCCCGCCTGTTTATTTACAATACCGAAGCTGCGGAAAAGCCTGCGGACGCTAAAGCAGCATTGCGGGAGCAGTTTACCATAATGATGAAGCGGCTTTGGTACGGCATTACTTGGCCTTCGGCCATATTAACCCTAATTTTTGGCCCTTGGGTAATGCTTAACGAGGGCTGGGATAAACTGCTTATGCTGCCCGTGGGCAGGTGGTTGCTTGTTAA
The DNA here is from genome assembly GCA_903882935.1 of uncultured Parafilimonas sp. Taxonomy (GTDB): domain Bacteria; phylum Bacteroidota; class Bacteroidia; order Chitinophagales; family Chitinophagaceae; genus JABDFW01. The sequence continues at coordinate 53,744 of CAIRZB010000027.1, forward strand.
ACTGGCTTTTGTGGTGGTATTGTACCTTTATTTTTATTCGTTGCACCGCATTTTTAAGCAACAGGTTAACGGCTTATTCAAATACTCCTCCCAGCAACTGCGCATTTATAACGAAGTGGCAACCGTTTTACTGGTGGCCATTGTGGTACTGGCCACCGTAAAAGACAGCCTCAGCTTTGTATGGGGGCTTATAATACTAGCGGGTTTTATTATTGTGTTAATGAGTGCCATAAAAATTTATAAAATAATACGAAATAAGGCATAGCAAATGTTTTGCATAATACCTGCATAAGATTTGGTAGCCAATGGTGATGTATATTTAGCTAATTGGTAAGCCTGCCATGCGGCAAAATTGTTAAATTTGCTGGGGGTATATATTAATACATTTGTATTATGAAGGCAAAATACGTTAACCCATTTACCGATTTTGGGTTCAAGAAAATTTTTGGGGAGGAGGCAAGCAAGCCTTTATTGCTTGATTTTTTAAACACTCTTTTGCCTGAACATACCAAAATTAAAGACCTATTATTTAAAAACACTGAACAGCTTAGCATTATCAATGCTGACCGTAAAGCCATTTATGATATTTACTGCGAAAATGAGAAAGGCGAGAAATTTATAGTGGAGCTACAAAAGGCTAAGCAGAATTTTTTTAAAGAAAGAACTATCTATTATTCAACTTTCCCCATCCGCGAGCAGGCCGAAAAAGGGGAATGGAATTATAATTTAAAGGCTGTTTATTGTATTGGCATCTTAGATTTTACGTTTGATGATTATGAGAGCAAAACGGAAAAGGGCGAAGTTATACACACAATAAAACTAAAAAACCAGCATGGCAAGACCTTTTACCATAAGCTAACTTACATATACCTTGAAATGCCAAATTTTGGCAAAGAGGAAAGTGAATTGACCACACGCCTTGACAAATGGTTGTTTTTTATTAAACACCTTGAGGATTTTCAAGGCATCCCAGCTGTTTTTGTTGAGGAAGTAATTTTTGAAAAGGCATTTGAAAAGGCTGAATTGGCAAAATTTAACCAAACAGAAATGGACAGCTACTAGAACAGCCTGAAAATTTATCGCGATTTAAAAGGGGTTATTGATACTGCCAAGATGGATGGGAAAGCAGAACGCAATATTGAAATAGCAAAAAATTTGACATTAGAGGGCATCCCAATGGAGATTATTGTAAAAGCAACAGGGCTTTCTGCAGAAGCGATAAGTAATTTGTAATGGCGATCATAACAAAGGTATGGCGGCATACAACAATCCATTAGTATAAAAAATATTCATAATTCATATCTCCTCCCTTTAAAGAGCTTTCGCCATGCGCCTAACAATTTTAACCATCTGCCTTTTGGCATTTTTCTCCTGCACACCCAAGCAACAGGCCGACCTAATTATACACAACGCGCTGGTGTACACGGTAGACAGCAGTTTTAGCAACACGGAGGCCATTGCTGTAAAAGACGGCAAAATACTTGCTTTGGGCAGCGGCGACAGCCTATTGAAAGTTTTTGATGCCAAAGAAATAGTGGATGCCAAGGGCCAGGCTATTTACCCCGGTTTTATTGATGCCCATGCCCATTTTTTACAATACGGCCAAAGCCTGTTTACCGTTAATTTATATGGTTGTGCCAGCACCGAGGAAATGGTGGCCCGGGTGCAGAAATTTGCCGCCGAACACCCCGGCGAAGCCTGGATTACCGGCCGCGGTTGGGACCAAAACAAATTTCCGGGCAAGCAATTCCCCTCCAATGAGCGGCTTAACCAATTGTTTCCAGATAAACCCGTGGTATTGGGCCGGGTAGATGGCCATGCCCTGTTGGTAAACAACAAGGCCTTAGGTTTAGCCGGCATAAAACCGGGGCAAACCCTTACCGGCGGTTCAGTTGAAACAAAAAATGGCGAACTTACCGGTATATTAATTGACAATGCCGAACGCCTAATGTTTGCCGTAATGCCCAAACCCACAAAAAATGATTACGCCAAATGGTTGGTAGCCGCCCAACAAAACTGCTTTGCGCAGGGGCTTACCACCATAACCGATTGCGGTTTGGGCTACAAAGATGTAGACGCCATTGATTCGTTGCAGCAGGAGGGTAAATTGGCCATGCGCTTATACGTTATGCTGAGTGATGCAAAAGATAATTACGACCGCTTTTTGGCACGCGGACCCTACAAAACCAATAAGCTTTATGTGCGGGCCTTTAAGGTGTATGCCGATGGTGCCCTTGGCAGCCGCGGTGCCTGCCTGTTGCAGCCCTATAGCGATAAAAAGGCCTGGGGCGGCTTTTTGTTAAACACCCAAGCGCATTACGACTCTGTTGCAAACTTATTGGCAGGCACTAATTTTCAACTGTGTACCCATGCCATCGGTGACTCGGGCAACCGTATGATACTAACAGCTTACAATAAATACCTGCAGGGCAAAAATGATAAACGTTGGCGTATTGAACATGCCCAAATTATTAACCCAGCGGATGTTAGCCTGTTTGGCAACGCCTCCGTCATCCCATCCGTGCAGCCAACCCATGCCACCAGCGATATGTATTGGGCGGGCGACAGGCTGGGGGCAGAAAGGTTAAAAGGCGGGTATGCATACAAACAGTTGCTACAACAAAACGGTTGGATTGCATTGGGCACTGATTTTCCTGTGGAAGATATTAGCCCTTTTAAAACATTTTTGGCGGCTGTTTTTAGGGTGGATGCAAAGGGATACCCAACGGGCGGTTTTCAAATGGAGAATGCGTTGAGCCGGGAAGAAACCATACGCGGCATGACGATATGGGCCGCCAAAGCGGATTTTTTAGAACAAGAAACCGGTAGCTTGGAAGTGGGCAAAGCGGCCGATTTTATCATACTGGACAAAGACCTGATGAAAATACCTTGGAACGAGGTGCTGCAAACAAAAGTGGTGGCAACGTACTTGCAGGGGAAAAGAGTCCATGGGTCATAGTCCATGGTTGATGGCCCATAGTCCATAGTAAAGCAACCACCGTGGGTGTTTCAGGGCGAGTAGTTTGCATTGTATTGCCATGGACAATCGACTATAGATTATGGGCTATCGACTATAGAACAAACACTACCCCTTTGTTAATTCCCTAAAAATATCTTCCAATTTATTGCCTTTGGTACCCAGGGATGTAATATCCAAATTATGGCGGATGGAAAGCTCCAACAATTGCTTACGTGCTTCATCAATATTGCTGGTGGTTAGCTGCCAAGTGCCGTCGTTGGTTTGGTTGGCACCAGTAATGGCGGGTAAGTTTTGTAATAATTGGGCATCTACTGGCGTTTTAAAGGCCACCTGTACAACATCCCCATGGTTGGCCTTTTGCAGGTTTGCCAGCAAGCTGTCGGCCACTATCTCGCCCTTGTTTATAATAATCACCCGGTCGCAAATGGCTTGTACCTCCTGCAATATATGGCTGGAGAAAAGCACGGTTTTGTTGGCTCCCTGCGCCTTAATCACATTCCTTATCTCAATAATCTGGTTGGGGTCAAGCCCGGTGGTAGGTTCGTCTAAAATAAGCACTTCGGGGTTATGCACCAAGGCTGCGGCAAGCCCCACGCGCTGTTTATATCCCTTAGACAATTGGCCGGTTTTCTTCCTGCTTTCCAAGGTTAGCCCCGTAAGGGCAATTACATCATCAATGGCCTGCTTGCTATTTTTTATGTTGTGTACCCCTGCCACAAACTGTAGGTATTCCCGCACATACATATCGTAATACAATGGGTTGGCCTCAGCCAGGTAGCCTATGGTACGTTTAACCGCCAAAGGGTTTTCGTGTACATCCAACCCGCAAACGGTGGCATGGCCCGCATCGGGTGCCAAGTAACCGGTAATAATTTTCATGGTGGTGCTTTTGCCCGCGCCATTTGGCCCAAGAAAACCCACTATCTCCCCTTTGTTTATCGAAAATGAAATATTATTTACTGCTTTTTGCGGGCCGTATGTTTTTAATAACTGGCTAACCCTTATTGACATGCACTTTGTTTTTGCCCTAAAACGTTAAAAATTCAAATTACGGTATGCTATTGTTGGCTAAGTAAGCAGTTTAACAAAAATGAGGATGGTTGCTACTATATAAATAAAAATACTCATAAAGTTTTGCAAGCTCATTACAAAGCGCTCCGTGTTCGTTTCCGCCATATCACGTTCCACAATGCTGTTCCAGCGGAAAATGTAGGATACGATGCCGATAACAGTACGTTCATAATTTCTTATAAAGGCCACCGTGAGCAGAATTTTAAAAACAACAAGGCACCCTAAAAATATAAGTGCGAGTTTATTGTAGTTTGCTAAAAAAAAGGCCCACATACTGTTTATTTATTTTTTTTGTTAAAATTTTGACGATAAGGTGGGAACGGTTGAAAGCTAATCGCAGGCAAATATATTGTAAAAACCATAGGATTTGTTATTGTTAACATGCCAGCTTTTTCTTGCCGGGCAACATGTAGTTTTAATCCATAATTCCTTGGCTGCTTGCCAATACCCAATAGTTGTACAATTTGATTACTTTTCAGATAAATTTGGCCAATAATTATTGTTGCCGCTTTCATGTGTTGCTATTTTACGCAGGGCAGGTACATAGCTTTTACCCATTGGGTACCCCTGCCATACCAATGCATTTGTACTGCTTTTGTTTAACAATCAACCAAAAAACCCATAGCAATATTATACCTAATAATTAATTTACTGTTCAAATTTCCTTGCGGTACTGTATTTTTACGCCCTCTAAAAAACCGGTTGACATGTCATATCCTTATCAAATCAAGTCGCTTGAACAGTACCACGAAGCCTACGCGCAAAGTATTAAGAACCCCGAAAACTTTTGGGGAGATGTGGCAGGGCATTTTCAATGGCGCAGGCGCTGGGACAAGGTGTTGGATTGGAATTTTACGGAGCCCAAAATTGAGTGGTTTAAGGGTGCCAAGCTTAACATAACTGAGAACTGTATTGACCGGCATTTGGAGAATTTTGGCAACCGGCCCGCCATTATATGGGAGCCTAACGACCCCGAGGAACACCACCGCATTATTACCTACCGCGATTTATACAACAAGGTTTGCCAGTTTGCCAATGTGTTAAAAAACAACGGCGTTAAAAAAGGCGACCGCGTATGCATTTACATGGGTATGATACCCGAGCTGGCCATTGCCGTTTTGGCCTGCGCCCGTATTGGGGCGGTACACTCGGTAATTTTTGGCGGCTTTAGCGCCCAAAGCATATCCGACAGGTTGTACGATGCGCAAAGCGAATACATAATAACCTGCGACGGTGCCTACCGCGGTGCCAAGGATATACCGTTGAAAAGCGTAATTGACGATGCCCTTATTGGCAACCGTACCGTAAAACGCGTAATAGTTTGTACCCGCACAAGAACAGCGGTAAGTATGATAAAAGGCCGCGACGTGTGGTGGGAAGACGAGATAAAAAAAATTGAAACCCTTGGCATGACCGATTGCCCCGCCGAGGAAATGGATGCCGAGGACCCGCTGTTTATACTGTACACCTCCGGCTCAACCGGCAAACCCAAAGGCGTGGTGCATGCCAACGCCGGTTATATGGTGTACACCAACTACAGTTTTGTAAACGTGTTTCAATACCAGCCGGGCGACATACATTTTTGCACGGCCGATATTGGCTGGATAACCGGCCACAGCTACATTGTATATGGCCCTTTAAGCGCGGGTGCCACCAGCTTAATGTTTGAAGGGGTGCCTACTTGGCCAGATGCCGGCCGTTTTTGGGAAATTATTGACAAGTTTAGCGTAAATATTTTATACACCGCCCCCACCGCCATACGCAGCCTGATGGGGTTTGGCCTGGGGCCGTTACAGGGCAAAAAGCTCAATTCATTAAAAGTGCTGGGTACCGTGGGCGAACCAATTAACGAAGAGGCTTGGCATTGGTATGATGAGCATATTGGCAACGGCAAATGCCCCATTGTTGATACTTGGTGGCAAACTGAAACCGGCGGCATACTCATATCAAACCTGGCTGGCATAACGCCATCCAGGCCAAGCTGGGCCACACTGCCCATGCCGGGCGTTGAACCCATATTGGTGGATGAAAACGGCAAAGAGGTTACGGGCGAAGGTGAGGTTTCGGGCAATTTGTGCATAAAATCGCCCTGGCCGTCTATCATCCGTACCACTTATGGCGACCATGACCGCTGTAAGAAAAATTATTTTAGCACCTACCCCGAATTGTATTTTACCGGCGACGGTGCCCTGCGCGATGCGGAAGGCAACTACCGCATAACCGGCCGCGTGGATGATGTGTTGAACGTTAGCGGCCACCGTATTGGCACTGCCGAGGTGGAAAATGCCATTAACATGCATGCCGGTGTGGTAGAAAGTGCCGTGGTGGGCTACCCGCACGATATTAAAGGGCAGGGCATTTATGCCTATGTTATCTACAACGGTACCCACGGCGACGAAGCCCTGCGCCGGAAGGATATACTGCAAACAGTTACCCGCATAATAGGCCCCATTGCCAAACCCGACAAAATACAATTTGTAAGCGGCCTGCCCAAAACACGCAGTGGCAAAATAATGCGCAGGATACTGCGTAAAATAGCCGAAGGCGAAACCGAAAACCTGGGTGACATCACCACTTTGTTAGACCCGGGCGTAGTGGAAGAAATTAAGAATGGGAAGATATAGGGGGAGGTCGGGAAGACGGAAACTCAGGGAGTCAGAAAGACGGTAAGTTAGAAGGCTTGGAAGTACCTACAAAGCCCTTAAAGGGCGACATCTGTTAGCGAAGGGTGAAGCCCATCGGAAAAGTGTAAAAATGTTAAAAAGCCCTGAATGGGCGGCATACAATAGCATGTGATTGTTTGCGAACGTTGCGCGTAATTCTAAGAAAGTGTATGCTTAAACTCCTTACTATCTTTCTTGTGCTGCCCGGCGGTTTTTTATTTGCGCAGTCAAATAAAATTGAGATTTATCTTGTAAAACCAAATCTTCCTATTCAAGGCGACTTGTCAGGCTATTTTAAGCCCCGAATGGAAGATTTAGAATCTATCCCATTTATAGCTGACGCTGATATAAAAGGTTATAGGGTTATAGAGGATACTTTTCGAATGTCTGCAAAGCGGCTGGAATTAACAGATGGAACCGTATCACCCGCTGCCAGTGATTCCGCATGGATGGTTGCTTTTTTACATGAAGACACGACCACTGTAAGTGTGGTACATAGTACGCATGTTATAGAGATTGACTCTTCGGCTTCGTCAAAACAAAACGCCCTTCATCCGCCGCTTCCTTTCGGAGTAAGATTTGCGGTAGTTGTTAACCGCCAAGTTATTTATGGCGGCTACTTTTGGAATGTTTTTTCGTCTTTCGGCTGTCACTGGGTATGTGCATTTGAGTTAGGAAACGAAATAAGAATATATAGAAAAATGCCGGACTATTGGGTTGAAACAAAAGAAAACGACCCTCGCCAAAATGATTTGCTTTTTACTTGCCTTCGCAAAACAAAACGGTTAAGGAAATGAAATCCACGCATTTTGGCATTATGTTAGCGCCGTTGCGCGAAACGCGGGAACAATGTTTACCGTTTTCCCTGAACGCCCAACGGGGTTCAACAATCCCTATGTATACCCGCCATGCATAATTACTTTGCAAAAAACTATAAAAAAATGGGCTGTTTGTGATTTTTCACATTGTGCAACAATATGGTAAGCCTTTACTTTATCGCTGTTTAGCACATTGCCCTTTTTTCAACATTATTTACCCTACTCGCAATGCTCTTCAAAAAACAAACCCGCTTGGCGTTTTGCCAGGCGGGCTTTTTATTGATGGGTAAAACCGCATCGTACTGCCCTACAAACAAAGCCCCGCAGGGCACATTATTGGGTATGGCTAAATAATTATTACCGTCTTTGAAACGATTGGATATAAGCGTTAGTCATATTTTGAAACCTTTCTACATTATGAACCGTGCATTCGCTACGCCGCTCCTTCTTTTTATTTCATCCGTGGTTATTTATTCCGCTTGCAGCAACAGCAAAGTAGTCGATACGCCATCAGATACCCCTTATTTTCCAAAAGTAAAAGCCATCATAACGGCCAATTGCATCAGCTGCCACCAACCGGGCGGCCAAGGCATGCCTTTGTTTTTTACAAGCGACAGTAGTATCGTGGCCAACGCAGCACTTATTAAAGCCGCCGTAATTGACCCTGTAAGCCCCCGTAACAAACGTATGCCATTGGGCAGCAGCCTGCTGCCGGCCGATACCACCATTATTGGCAGGTGGTTTGCCAAAGGCGGCAAGGCAACAGATTAGTTGAAACAACTCGTTTTTCGAGATGTTCCAAAGGGCAACGCACAATTGATAATGGCCCTAACGCATTGGCACTTAAATGATGTAAGAAAATAAAAACATTCTTGTGCAGCACAGCCGCTGAGTGTAAAAGCCCAGTGGCTGTTTTGTTTGATAATGAACTAGGCACACATGTAATTGGTAGCTGGTGTTACCGGCTGAATTGTGTACTTTAGTGTGTGATGAAGAATAGCGAACATTACCGTTGGGCAATTTGCCCATAGGCTGTAGCATAACTGCAAATCGGTCGCTGGTTTTTTAACGCCTTATAAAGAATAGTAATTAACAACGCAAAGCAGATGCCTTTTAGTAAGCCTGAAATTACTCAACAGGTAGCTTTTTTGCAGCGCATGGCGAAGAATTTGCTTCGGCCGGGCCAACGCATAATGCGCCAGGCTAACTGACCCATGGCGAAAAACGAAATGCTGGGGCAAACCTACCAGCAAAGCGGTATTCGCTAATAAAAGGTGTAAATAGGGTGGGTTAGCCGGTTAAAACACCAATTTTTATATAACTGATCATTTGCAATTTGCATATCATAAAACCAAAACCATGGCTACAAACTTTCATTTTGAAATAACTGTACCTTCCGGTGCTGCTATTACGCTTATCAACATAAATGGCACCGAGATAAAAAGTGACGAGCTGGCAGCACTTGGCCAGCGCGCTGAAAACAACATTATAAAAGGAGACAAGCTCGTACTTGTTCCGGTTGAAACAATTCTCTTTATCGTCGAGGCCGTTGGGGAACCCAACCTTGAAATTGCCGCCGTACTTAATTTTTTTGGCAAAACAGTTACGCTTGACCCCGATAAATTCCAGATTGGCAACAATCGCCGAGGCCAGTTAACCCTTACAAATGTTATACTCCCTTAACCCAAATACAATGAAAAAAACCACATTTCTTGTCATCAGTTTAGCATATGCCACAATTGTTGCAGCACAGGGAATAACGCAAAGCGCGGACGGCAAAAGCACCGTGCTTTTGCCCGGTGCAGCTGCAAGCATTGACATTACCAAAACCAATCTTTCGTTTGGCTATAACAACTTAGATAATATTGTTGTACAACGAAATAACAGATGGATGTTAGGCGGTTCCATGGCCGTTAAAAATAAAGACGGGATTGGCAACCTGTTCTCATCAGGCACGTTGGTACCAGATGGAACGTTAGATATTTTTGGCGGCTATACCTGGTCAAACGCCATTCTTGGTGTAGAAGGCACTGCTAACGCTTATTTCAAAAATTATGTAGCAGCCCTCTTAAAAACTTTTGAAGATTCAGCTAATGGTGTTTTTTTAACAGAGTCCGCAGTTATTCTTGACCCAGGCGACAGAAACATTGCATACAAAAAGCTGTTGGGTGAATATCAAACCTTTGTATCGGCAGGCCATGTTGCAAATAGATTTCCAGCCGGCATGAATTTGACCGATACCGACCCTTCGGTGGCGCAATACCGGAAAAACGTTCAGGATAAACTGACCAAAATATTTGCTGGGATTACAGAAAAAACCACAGATTTCGACGCCTACCGTAAAAAGGCAGCCCAAGAAAGGATTGCGGACAACCGTTCAAATTTTTACCGCATCTCGCTATTTACGTTTGGGGGGATTCATGCTACCGAATTCAAGCGCTTTACCAAATTGGACACAGCTGATTATTCTAAAAGTTTTGCAAACGAATATTTTCGCGGAGGCAAAATAGGTATCGGCGTTAATGTAGCATACAGGCAGTGGCGGCTGGGCGTTACCTATGCTTATGAAATGACCAATAACCTAGCCTCGCTAAACTCCGCCGACTATACCATCAAAAACGAGTCAACTAATAACGGTCAAAGTATTTCCACAGAAGATAAAATAACGGCCTATTCAGGTAATTATGGTAAGGTAGAGGTAAATGAACTAAATGTTGACCTGATCTATAACATTAAACTGGACCCCAAGGCCCAAACACATGTGCTATTAAACCCATATATACGCGCTAACCTGTATTCACGCGACACTTCTCTGATTACGAATACATTCAACCTTGGCTTGGGGGCTTACTTTTATAAAGCTACTGGCGGTTTTATTGGTGGCCTATACATTGAGTTACCCGATGCTGGTAACAATGCTGAAAGAAATAAGCAGCTTGCAGACCAACACTTGCTCCCACCCTTAAAACGACTTAGTTTTGGTATTGTAACTAAGTTCAGCCTCAAGTCATTACTTAACTTTTAAAGGCAATAATATATTTATTCCGCCAACGTACATCATCTTATAAGCAATGTTAGTGCGGGTAAATTTGTGAAAGCAAAAAAAGTAATAACCCCACTCCACTGCAGTATTTGGTTATGACGGCTGCAGTGGGCTTTACAATCCGTACAGCCGCTAACGCGAATGCTAGGGTTGATCGTCCAAAACCCCAACTATTATAGCTGGAGCATAGTACAACGGCCCGTTTTTTGCATTTAAATACCTGCACAACATCGCTTTATGGTCGCATTATTGCCATTGTGGCAAACTGCCGATCCACGAAATGCGCAAGCACGCGCGGCAAATAAAAGGAGGCTGCCCCATTTAGTATGGTTCAGCCTCCTTTAAGCGACGAGGGGTTAAAACCCAACAGCTTATGCTATTGTTGCCACGTTATATGTGTTAAATAACTACACCGCATGCACAGCCTAGTAAAAGCATTACTTTTGAGTGTGTTACCACCCTAATTGCAATCATTACCTGTAAATGGCTGCTTAGTATTATTTACGCTGGCCGCGGTGCTGCGAGATGGGGCTGCTTGCAGCCTTGGTAATTTTTACCCTTTGTAGTTGGGGTCAAATTCCACTATCCATTCTATGCCATACTTATCCCTAAACATACCGGCATAGGTACCCCAAGGGCCTTCGCCAATAGGGCCTTCAACGGCGCCATCTACTGATAGCCCGTTAAATAGCTGCTCGGCCTCTTCCTTACTTTCGGCACTTACCACTATTTTAGACCTGTTTTCGCTTTCGTTAACAGGCCCCATAAAACTAGGTACATCGCTGGCCAGCAATACATTGTGCTTGCCAATAGGTAAAGCAATGTGCATTAGTTTGTTAACCTCATTTTCGGGTACCTGAAATTCTTCGCTCGCTAAGTCGCCAAAGCGTACGATTTTTGTAAACTCGCCGCCAAAAACTGATTTGTAAAACGTGAATGCTTCTTCGGCATTACCGTTAAAGTTGATCCAAGGGTTAATTGTTCGCATGGTTTTTAACATTTAAAGTGATGGTGAATTATATGTGTTTGTTTTTTATGATAGGTTGGCCAACAGGTCTTCCAAGTTTTTCAGGGTCATGGTAAAGCCTATCTTAAAGCCTTCTAATAATTTCTCCAACCGCTCAAACGATTCATTATAAATGGTGATACACACGGTGGTTCTGCCATTTTGCTCGCTAAAAACGTAATCCCATGCTGAACCGGGCAGTTCACGGTTTTCATCTTTATCAGCAAAAGCGTTATACATTTTAAAATTGGTTTTCGGGGTAATGGAGGTAAACTCCTGCACCGCCCAACGTTCCTGTCCGTCTGGGCTTACCATCGCGTAAACCCGCCGGCCGCCCACTTCAAAATTCATATACTTAGTTTTGGCACGCATGGGTGCAGGTGCGCCCCATTGGTCTAGCAACTCGGCTTTGGTAAAGGCATCCCATACCAAGGCAAGTGCGGCGTTAAATTCCCGGGTTATATACACCGTTTTGGCTGCCTTGTCAACCGTAAAGTCAAATAGCAAATCGTTGTTCATTATTTCTGTTCTTTAATGGTTAATAATAACTGGTCAAGCTGGTTAAATTGTGTTTCCCAGCTTTGCCTAAATTGGGCTAACCAATGGTCAAACTCCTGCATTTTTTTGGCGTTAAAGTGATAATAAATCTCCCTGCCGCTTTGCGCAGGTTTAATCAAGCCACATTCGTGCAATACTTTAATATGTTTTGATACGGCTTGGCGGGTTATAGCAAATTTTTCCGCCATGGCATTGGGCGTTAAAGCCTGTATAGCCACCAGTGTTAAAATAGCCCTGCGTGTTGGGTCGGCTATAGCGTGGAAAATATCTTTTTTCATGCTTTATTATTAACTGCGCAACCTTATGGTTGCAAATATATATGCAACTTTTTAGTTGCGCAAATATATTTACATTTTTTCGGTGGGATAATTACGGCAGGTTTACTGGTAATTGTTAAATCGTTTACAAGAGCCTACAAAAAAGTGTTCTATTGTAGATAAGAGAGGATTGGAACTTTCTAACATTGATAACCAATCATTTTCAAAGGGCTGTGTTGAAATTTCATTTGGTTACCAATGCATAGCAGGTAGTTAAAAAGGAATAGCCTACAAAAAATCATTTTTTTGCAGGCTAATGCGTGACGTTGCAGAGAGGAAGGGATTCTCCCAAAGGGATGCCTTGGCAGAACCCTCGATACGCTTGCACGTATACACACTTTCCAGGCGTGCTCCTTCTACAAGGGAGTCCTTTGGACAACCACTCGGACACCTTTCTATATTTGTTTTATTCCAACCTCATTTATCAACACGCTACACACTTTGCAAGCATCCCCTCACTCAGCGGACGTCGGATAAACGCTCTGATGCCTCCCAGCAGCTAAATAATACCTTGCTCCTTTAAAAATCTATACCCTTCTATGGTTTTAAAAAACTGTTCCCTTTTAAAAGCATCGCTGCGATTTGCAAAAGTCTCTTTGTAATGAAGAATAAATGGTCTTCTCCCCTTGGTAGATTTAACCAGCCCGTTATTATGGGTTTCTAATCTTTTTTCAATGTCTTCACAACTGCCATAGTAATACCGGTTGTCTTTCAAGCTTTTCAAAATATAAGCATAATACATTGCTTAAAAATAGGGGAAACTTTAAAACGCTGAGTGCCGGTAAAAAAAATCCCCATACAAAACTTGCATTTCGTACGGAGATTTCACTTTTGCAGAGAGGAAGGGATTCGAACCCTCGATACGCTTGCACGTATACACACTTTCCAGGCGTGCTCCTTCAACCACTCGGACACCTCTCTATATTTGTTTTATTCCAACCTCATTTATTAACACGCTACACACTTTCCCTGTTCCCCCATTCACCAATGGAGTCCTTCGTACAACCACTCGAACACCTCTCTGTTTATTTATGGGGGCTGCAAAAGTAAAGAATACATGTTAGCAACCGAATATTTTTTCTGCATTGGCCGTGGTTGCCGCTGCAGCCTCTTCCACAGATACTTTTTTTACCTCAGCCAGCTTTTGTACAATATAGGTTAGGTAGCTGCTTTCGTTACGCTTGCCTCTAAAAGGCACCGGTGTTAAATAGGGTGCATCGGTTTCCAACACCAAATAATCTAAGGGTATGTTTTCCAACGCGGCTGCTAAGCCCGAATTTTTATACGTAAGCACCCCGCCTATGCCTAGCAAAAAGCCCAAGCCGGTAATTTTCGCTGCATCCGCCACTGTACCACTAAAACAATGAAAAATGCCACGCAATCCTTTTTCAGCAAAAGGCTTTAAGGTAGTAATAGTTTCCTGCATGGCATTACGGCTGTGTATTACTATAGGCAGCTTATGTTGTAAAGCCCATTGCATTTGGGTTTCAAAGGCTTCGTATTGCTGGGCGGCAAAGGTTTTGTCCCAATAAAAATCGAGCCCAATTTCACCAATGGCGGTAAACGGCCGCTTGTTTACCCATTCTTCCACTATACTTAATTCTTGTTTATAATCTACTTTTACGCTGCACGGGTGCAGCCCTGCCATTGCAAACGCCTTGCCCGGGTAGGCAGCCTCAAAAGCCAATATATCGCCAATCACATCGCTGTTAATACCCGGCAGGTAAAATTTTTCTACACCCGCATCTGCGGCCCTTTGCATAATTTGGGCAATATCTGCTTTAAACTCAGGCAGGTAAAGGTGGCAGTGGGTATCAATTAGACGCATATACAATATTTGGCGGCAAAAGTCGTATGTTAAAGGACAACTAAATTTATTTTAACTGTTGTTTAAACCCTTGTTAACACATTGGGTCTATTTTGCAATCTTCAACAAAAAATACCTTTATGAAAAAAGTACGAATCTTAGTTTTAACGGCCCTTTCATTTTTGCTGTGTACGTTGGTAATCCTATCCTGCCAAAAAGCCGCCAGCAACGCTGGCAGCACGGCTACAGATGTTGCCGAAGCTGCAACCTTGGGTGCCTCCGCCACCTCCGACGAACAAGCCAATAATATTTTCAACGGCGTGGTTGATAATGTTGTGGGTGTTAACAGCGATGCCGGCCTTGGCAATGGCATTGGGGTGTTTAGTGCCGCAAACCCCAAAGGCGGCGGTAAACCTGGCTCCTCCGGTGTCATCGTTAATGGTATGGACTCCACCGTTATACCTACTTGTTACAACGTTACCATTAAGCCCGCCACACCCGGCGTGTACCCCAAAACAATTACCGTTGATTTTGGCGGCGGCTGCACCGGCCGCGATGGCCGCACCCGCAAAGGCAAAATAATTACCGTATACACGGGCAGGCTAAAAAAGGCCGGCAGTACGGCCACTACCACATTTGACGGTTATTATGTTGACACTGTGCATGTGGAAGGCACCCACACCATTACCAATAACAGCACCGGCGGCAACCTAATTTTTACCCTTGGGCTGCAAAATGGCAAACTTTCTACCCCATCGGGCAATTATGTGGCCGTGAACCGCACCCATACCTGGACACAAACTGCGGGCGATACCAGTAAACCTGCTGAGGTGGTGTTTAAAATTACCGGTAATTCAAACGGTACTATTCAAGCTTCGGGCGTTACTTGGCAGTGGTCAACAGATATTACCCAAGCACTTGTAAGAAATTTTAGCTGCCGCTGGATTGTTAGCGGAACCGAGAATATTACCCATGGCACCAAAAGCGGTGTGCTTGATTTTGGGGCAGGTACTTGCGACAACGAGGCCACCCTTACGGTGGGTACTAAAGTGTACAATATAACATTACGATAAATTTTAATGCCCAATATAGTTGGCAGTATAAAAATTATTACTACTTTTGAAAAGTTTTCATAGGGTACGGATTAAAAACGGGCTAGGGTTTCCACCTTGGCCTTCTTTTTTTAGGGTAATTGAACGAAATACGTACCCTTGGTTTGCGTAATAATCCAACACGCGGGGTAGGGCGTAACCCATTCGTTCGTAGGCTTTTTCGCTATCGTGAAACACAATAATACTGCCTGGTTGTGCATTTTTCCGCACATTTTTTAGGCACTGCTCTGGCGAAATGGCCACATCAAAATCGCCGCTCAGCACATTCCACATAATCACCCCAAACTGGCCGTTCGCTTGTTGCTGCAGCATTTGGGCTTGTAATTTGGTAATTCTGCCGTAGGGCGGCCTAAAAATATTGGTGTTGATGTGCTGTGCCGCTACCGCCACATTGTTAACATAGTTGGCTGCCGACGTTTTCCACCCGTTAATGTGGTCGTGCGTATGGTTGCCCACCCCATGCCCCTGCTGCAACAGCTGCGCGTATATATGTGGGTATTTTACCACGTTGTTGCCGATGCAAAAAAAAGTGGCTTTGGCATTATACAGGTTTAACTGGTTTAGCACAAACGGTGTGGCAGTTGGGTGGGGCCCGTCGTCAAAGGTTAGGTACAGCACTTTCTCCGTTGCCGGTATGTCCCACACCAGTGTGGGGTACAGTTTTTTTAGCCACCAAGGGGTTTTAACCAAATAACGCATGGTGTAAAATTACACATAACGTTGCGCTGGTAAAAATCAATTGGTTGCTTTAATCCAGCGTAGGCTACGGTAAATGAAAAAACTTGGTTTTATAAAGCATTGATATGCTGCCGCCAGCGGGTTTTACTCTGCTATGGTGGCAACAAGCACTTAATTCAGCCTTTGCAAGGCTAATAAAACGTAACATCGGGCTGCTGACCCGGCCATGTACCAAATTTTTCTTCCACGGCCTTAAAGCGGTAGCTGAAAATTTTGGTTAATTCGGCCTTTACAAAAATGGTGTTGGCAATATCGCCGGCCACCCAAAAAGGTATTTTGTAATGCACAATATCTACCATCTCCACGCCGCCGGGTATTGCGGTAAAATGGTGCTGGTGGTGCCACATGCTGTAAGGGCCATACCGCTGCTCGTCCACAAAATATGCATTGTCCTTAACATGGGTAATCTCCGTCATCCAGTACAAGGGTATGCCCAAAACTGGCTTTATGGTATATTCAATTACCTGGCCGGGGTACATTTTGACCCCAAACGGCGGTGTGGTAACTTTAAAATCAAGTTCGGCGGGGGTTATGTCTTTTAAGTTCATCGGGCTGCTAAAAAAATCCCATGCTTGGGCCATGCCCACAGGTATTTTTTGCACGGTTTTAATATGGTACACTTTGCTCATGGTAATGTGCTGATTTATATTGATAACAATAAATAGCCAAATAAGTTGCAACCGGTGCTGGTAAGGCTGCTGCCGAATATATTTTGGGGGCCAAGCGTAAGGGCGGCGGTGTAAAAACGCGCGGGTTAATGGCACTGCTGTTGCCGCTGATAAGGCAATAACGGTTGTTGTTGGGGGGGGCGTAGCCAATGCATAGGGGGCCACCCACCTTGGTACCCGCGCAAACCAAGTGGTTCGCACAGCGGGCAATATGGGCTGTTAAACATTGGGTTAGGGTTTAAACCGCTGCACCAGCGGCTGCCCGGTGGCGGCATCAATGCCTTTCAGCTCAATGTACACTACATTGGGAAAGAATAACAGCCCTCCGTTAATGCGGATGAACACCCGCTGCATAATGGCCAGCCTGTTGTTGATGTTGCCGTAAATGTGGTAGGCACCTATGGCATCTTTTTGCAAATGCAGCGTATATTTTTTGTAGGCCGCTATATGCAGGTCGTAGCCGTCCTTAGCGGTTTTGGTGGAAGATATGCCAAACGCAAATTTGCGCTGTATGTAGTTTAATTCCTCCACCTTACTGCCTTCGGCATATTTTATCCAAAAAGCATGCACCGGGGTTTGCTCGTCCAGCAGATTGTCCTTCACGTTAAGGCTGTATACGATGGTGTTTATGTTGGGGTCGCGCTGTAGGTAAAACAACTGGTTATCTACTTTAGGCTCCGGAAATTCATCGTTGGCAAAATGCTTTTTTACGCGCGTGGGGTTTGCCTGTAAAGGCAAATGTGTAATAAACAGGCCTACAGCCACCAAAAACAGGGATATTGTAACTTTCAAATTCATTCAGATGTGCAAAATTAATGGATTTTCATTTTCAGCGAGCGGGCAAGGCGGTGTTTAATGCTTTTTTACACCAGCGGCAACCTACCCTACTTGGTACTAACGTTTTAATGTACCGTATGTTATGGTTATCTTTACGCCCTTAAAAAATTAACGTATGCACAGTGCCGATGACATAAAAAAAATGGTGGGCACCTATGCCGCCCAGTTTGTTGAGCAGAATGCCGTTATAGGCCTCGGCACGGGTTCAACCGTTTACTGGCTGTTGCAGGCGTTGGGTACCCGTATTCAACAGGGGCTGCGTTTTACGGCCGTGCCCACCTCTACCCAAACACATACCATAGGCACTGCGCTGGGTATACAATTTCGTGAATTGAATGAGGTGGATGAACTGTCGGTTACCATTGACGGTGCCGATGAGGCCGACCCGCAACTGCAATTGATAAAAGGCGGCGGCGGTGCCTTGCTGCAAGAAAAAATGGTGGCGGCGGCCTCCAAAAAACTCATCATCATTGCCGACCATACCAAGGTTGTGGCGCAGTTGGGCAAATTTCCCCTACCGGTGGAGGTGATACCTTTTGGCTGGAAACAGGTACAAAAACACATCGCCCAACTTGGCTGCGAAAAAATTGTGCTGCGGGTTAAAAACAACGACACCTATATTACCGATAACCATAATTACATTTTGGATTGCTGGTTTGATGCCATTGGCGATGCGGCAGCCTTAAACGCGGCCCTGCACAACATACCCGGCGTTGTTGAAACGGGCCTATTTATCAATATGGCCAAGGAAGTGATTGCGGGCTACCCGGATGGGCGCATCGTTACCATAGGGGGGTAACGGGTTTTTACACCCTAACTGCTGCGCTGTATGTGGATGTTTTTTTGCTGCTTTATTAGTGCGTTTTGCAAAAGGAGAGGGTAGATGCAGTTTGAGGTAGGCGGGGTATGGATTGCTGACAATGGCGGCGTTTGGCGGGCTTATAAATTATTTATGCGATACCTGCCTCCGCAGGTCTTATGTATGGGTTTTAGATTTAGCTGCAAAAAGTTCCTGATAGTAAGTAAATTTAATTAACCACAATTAATTAACCTAAAAATCAGGAACCATGTCTAAAGTTAAAGAACTCAATTTTGAAGGACAA
>CAIRZB010000028.1 GCA_903882935.1 uncultured Parafilimonas sp.
AATATTCATTGGCAACTTTGCGCCGAAATGAAAGGTCATATCTTGACTGAATGCCTTTTTGTCCTTTTCTGCCCTTAGTTTTTTTTCTATTTTGCATCTTTTACACTTTTAAAGTGTAAACTTTTTTCAGGACAAGACATACCACATAGCTTCATAGGGAACATAAGGGGCACATAGTTAGCTTAGGAAACATAGAAGCGGATGAAGTCGTTTTCTTGTGAAACATCTTAGGACCGCCTGCTTGTCTTCCTGCTGATAATGATTTACAAGGGCAGGTGGGGAGAATTTGTGAGATGGGGGGGATAACATCAAGATATTTTTACATTGGATGAGGTCTTATTATTTACCCATTTTTCCACCCCAATAAATTGCCTAACTTTACAACAAACAACAGTTATGCTTAATGCCATTAAAGGCATATATGACAATGGGCAGGTTATACTGGAAGATGCACCCCCGGAAACAAACGGGCCTACGGAAGTATTGGTAACGTTTACAGAGCCCATTACAGTTCCTAAAACAAAAAAGAAAACAGTTTTCGGCTATGCAAAAGGAACTGTATTGTATATGTCGCCTGATTTTAACGAGCCGATTGACGACCTGAAAGATTATAAGTAATCCAACTGCTTCTAAGTCTCCACCTACTACATTACCCCTCCCCCCGCTTTTCTATCCGCTTGTATGCCAATATCCTGTAACTTTAGCCAATAACTTAACTGCCAACAACATGCACCAGTATTTACAGGTAAATAAGGCACGGGCAACCGCCATAGTACTTTTTTTAGCATACACCATTACCGCCGCTGCACAGCAGGGCGGCACTCCATTTTTTAACGCCATGCAGTGGCGTATGATAGGCCCCCACCGCGGTGGCAGAACCGTTGGCGCAGTGGGCGTACCCCAGCAGCCCAATGTGTTTTACATAGGGGTTAACAACGGCGGTGTTTGGAAAACCACCGACTATGGCAGAACCTGGAAGCCTATTTTTGACGACCAGCCGACCGGCTCTGTCGGCGACGTTGCCGTGGCACCAAGCAACCCCAACGTGTTGTATGTGGCCAGCGGCGAAGGCATACAACGGCCCGACCTATCCGTAGGGGATGGCATTTATAAATCCACCGACGCGGGTAAAACTTGGCAACACCTGGGCCTTAGGGAAGGCCAGCAAATTGGCGGCCTGGCCATTGACCCTACCAACGAAAACCGGGTATTTGCCGCAGTATTGGGCCACCCTTACGGCCCCAATACCGAAAGAGGCGTGTACCGCAGCACCGACGGCGGCAAAACCTGGCAGCAGGTATTGTATAAAGATGAAAATACCGGTGCCATACAAGTTGGCATTGACCCTAAAAACCCCAACGTTATCTACGCCGACCTTTGGGCCGGCCGCCAAGGGCCCTGGGAAAATGGCGCATGGAACGGAACGCAAAGCGGGCTGTTTAAATCAACCGACGGCGGCGACACTTGGAAACAGGTAACAAAAGGCTTGCCCACCCCCGCACAAGGTTTGGGGCGCATAGGTTTTTGCATTGCGCCCAGTAACACCAACCGGCTGTACGCCACCGTTGAGGCAGGCGACTACGGCGGAATATACCGCAGTGACGATGCCGGCGAATCGTGGGTTGAATTAAACAGCGACGAACGTTTTTGGGGCAGGGGGGATGATTTTGCCGAAGTAAAGGCCGACCCCAACAATGCCAATATCGTGTACACCGCCGATGTGGTGGTTTGGAAATCAACCGACGGGGGCAACACCTGGAATGCATTTCGCGGTGCGCCCGGCGGGGATGATTACCACCGTATTTGGATAAACCCAAACAACACCAATATACTGCTGCTAGCCTGCGACCAAGGGGCGATTATTACCGTAAACGGCGGGGAAACTTTCTCCTCCTGGTACAACCAGCCTACCGCGCAGTTTTATCATGTAAGCACGGATAATGCATTCCCCTATAATGTATATGGAGGCCAGCAGGAAAGCGGCTCCATAGGCATTGCCTCCCGGGGAAACGACGGCGAAATTACTTTTCATGACTTCCACCCGGTTGGGGTGGAGGAATACGGCTATGTGGCCGCCGACCCGTTGAACCCCAACATTATTTATGGGGGCAAGATTACCAAATTTGACAAACGCACCGGCCAGGTGCAAAACATTGCGCCAGAGCCTGTGCGCAGCGGCAAGTACAGGTTTGTACGCACGGCACCGGTGCTGTTCTCGCCCATTGACCCCAAAACACTATATTTTGCGGGCAATGTATTGTTTAAAACGCAGGACGGCGGCCACGCCTGGCAGGTTATTAGTCCCGACCTTACGCGCGAAACCTGGGACGTGCCGGATAATGTGGGGGTTTACAAAACAGACGATTTGAAGAAAATGGCACGCCGCGGGGTAATATACTCCGTTGCACCTTCGCCCAAGGACATCAATACCATCTGGGCAGGTACCGACGACGGCCTAATACAGGTTACCCGAGACGGCGGCAAAACCTGGAAGAATGTTACACCGTCTGAAATAACCTCGTGGAGCAAACTCTCCATGATGGATGCCTCCCATTTTGATGTTAATACGGCCTATGCAGCGGTTAACCGCATTAGGTTGGATGATATGCACCCGCATATTTACAAAACCACCGACGGCGGCAAAACCTGGAAGGAAATAGTGGGCGGCCTGCCCACCGACCCGATTAACACCGTTAGGGAGGACCCTTACCGCAAGGGGTTGCTGTATGCAGGCTCGGAAAGAGCCGTATATGTGTCATTTAACGACGGAGAAAACTGGCAGAGCCTGCGGTTAAATATGCCCGCCACCTCCATACGCGACCTGGTGGTGAAAGATGATGATATTGTTGTAGGCACCCACGGCAGGGGATTTTGGATATTGGACGATGTTACCGCCCTTCGCCAGCAACCGCCAACCATTACCACCTTGTTTAAGCCGGCCAATACCTACCGCGTTAGGTGGAGCATGGGTACAGACACCCCGTTGCCCCAGGAAGAACCAGCAGGCCAAAACCCACCAGACGGCGCCATCATTGATTTTTACTTGGATGCCAAGTCAACCGGGCCGGTAACACTGGACATTACAGATGCCAAGGGGCAGGTGGTGCGCAGTTACAGCAGTAACGATACGATGTATAAGATACCCCCGGTTAACATTCCCCTGTATTGGGTACGCAAGCAGCAAGTACTCTCCGCAGAAGCAGGGTCGCACCGCTTTTTGTGGGATTTACATTATGCGCCCCTTAACCTTCCGGCTGCCTACCCCATTTCGGCGGTTTATGGCAACACGGCACCACAGCCAACATCGCCCTGGGCGATGCCGGGCTTATACCATGCAACATTGAAAGTGAATGGCAAAACCTACACAGAAAGCTTTACGGTAAAAATGGATCCCAGGGTGCAAACCACCGTTGCCGACCTGCAACAACAGCACAATCTTTCTATTACGTGTTACGAGGGCAGGAAGAAAACCATGGCTGCCCTGGCGGAGATTACACAAGCAAGGCAAACCATTAAAGGCGTAGCCAACGCTACGGATTTGGATGCGCAGGCAGCGGCATTACAAAACCAGCCGCGTGGCAGCAAAATGCCAAGCCTCGGCCGTTTGGAAGGCTCGTTTGCCGCATTGCTAAATGTACTGCACGAAGCAGATGTGCAGCCAACTTCGCAAACCGTTGCGGCGGTAAACGAAGCTCAAACACAATTACAACAGCTATTGCCAGAGTGGGATGCGCTGAAAAAGAAGATTGCAGAATTGCAGAAATAGACATGGTGCTGTAGGTAAATTCAATATAAAAATACCAAGGGGCTTCGTTACCATGAAACGAAGCCCCTTGGTTTCATTTAGTGATGTGTCTTGGAGGATAAAAGCACCAAACGTTCCTACGGAACGTAATAATTCCGCTCTATATTTATTTCTACCCACCAACATCCTTACAGGACGTGCCGCAGGTGCGTTTGGTGGGTAGAAAGATGTCTCTGATTTTCAATTCGTTCCTTGGGAATGTTTGGTGCTCGTATATATAACATGAGTTCGACATACTGTTATCCTTATTTTTAGCATAAGTATTTGATAGTCATCTTGTTTTGACCCAACGGGTCACATGTTTATAGCAAAAGATGAAGAATATTTACGTTCGACCCCATGAGGGTCGCATACAGAACAAATTGTTTTTACAATGCTATAAACATTTGACCCGTTGGGTCATAATTAACATTACCTGCTGGCTTTAATTGCGAATAATTAAAATTACTAAACGCTTATGACGAACCCGGGCGATATTAACGAAGTTTCGTGCTATTTTTAATTGCCGTGTTTTATTGAACCAGTCGGTGGGATGTCAAACGCTATACTTATTATCATCCAGCTACCAGTAACCTGCAACTTCTTACCCCAGCACCTTTTCCATCTGCATGCTCCTGCTGCCTTTTACAAGCAGGCTGGTGTTTTCAAAATGTTGGTTGGCGAGCCATTTCCCTGCCTCCTCAGAAGTGTCGAAGTAAATAAAGGGATGTTGTATCTTTTTAAAATCACCGCCAACTAACACCACGGCATCCCAATTAAACTGTTCAATTAATTGTAGAATCCTTTCATGTTCCTGCAGGCTTTCATCCCCCAATTCCATCATCCCCCCCAATAACATTACTTTATCGGGCGCGTCCATTTTGGCAAAATTTTCAATAGCGGCCTTCATGCTAGTGGGGTTAGCGTTATAGGCATCCAAAATAATTTTGTTGGTGCCTTTCTCCAACAATTGCGATCGGCTGTTGCTTGGCACATATTGCTCAATAGCTGCTTTAATTTTTTCGTCGGGCACATTAAAGTGTTTGCCAACGGCAATAGCGCATAAAACATTGGGCAGGTTATAATCACCTACCAGTTGTGTTTTAACAGTGGCAAAACCAGCACCGTTTGTAATACCCACTTCCAAAAAAGGGGCACTGGCAACTACATGCCCTGTTACTGCCCCATTTAACGTGCCATACCAAACAATATCGCTTATGCCGTTGCTCATTGTGTGCAGGTAATCATAATCGTCAAACGCGAAAATGGTGCCATTGGCACTTCTTATAAAATCAAACAACTCACCCTTGCCTTTGCGTACGCCCTCAATACCGCCAAAGCCTTCCAAATGGGCTTTGCCCGTATTGGTAATAATGCCATGCGTTGGCAACACATATTTACAGTATCCCTCAATTTCTTTCTGGTGGTTGGCACCCATTTCAATCACGGCCATTTGGGCATCCGTATCTACCCGTAACAATGTTAGCGGAATGCCTATGTGGTTGTTAAGGTTGCCCTGCGTGGTGTAGGTAATATAGTGGGTGGCCAGCACAGTACTCACCAACTCCTTGGTGGTAGTTTTGCCATTGCTGCCGGTAATGCCAATAAACGGTATCAAAAATTGTTGTCGGTGGTATTTTGCCAGTTGCTGCAGGGCGGCCAACACATCATCAACCAATATTAGGCGTTGGTTACCGCTGTCAACATCCTCATCCACCACGGCATAGGCGGCACCGGCCTGCAATGCCTGCAACGCAAATTGGTTGCCGTTAAAACTGGGGCCTTTCAAGGCAAAAAAAATGTCGCCCGGTTTAAGTTTACGGGTATCCGTTTGTACCGAGGGGTGTTGCTGAAAAATGGAATAAAGCTGTTGTATGCCCACTGCTATAAATTGAGGGGCTAAATTAGCATATTTTTCGCCTGCATAGGGACTGAACAAAAAGAGTGGGTTTCTACAATCGGCCATGTTTCAGCGTTAGCAGGGGTATGCCGATACAACACCTTATTGCACAGCCAACTTTGTTTGCTACAAAACTGCTTTGTAAATAAAATAAAAAATATCTCCATCTTCACCATAATCACCCCATAATAATTGAATTTTGTACCATATAATTTCAGTTACAGATAATATTTACTTTACTATATGCCAGTGTATAATCAATCCCGTAGTGTGGTGGTTAAAGTGATTTTTGTGGGTGTTTTTTTGGTAATTATCGGGCAGTTGCTCCATTTGCAAATATTTTCACCAGAGCTAAAAATAAGGGCGCAGGACAACGCTGTTTTTAGAAAAACCATTTACCCAAGCCGCGGGCTTATGTACGACCGCAAACGCAAGGCCATTTTGGAGAACACCATCATGTACGACCTTGAGGTAACCCCCAACGAAATTAAGGGCACCGACACTATGACCATTTGCAACATACTGGGCATTGACACTACGGAATTTAGGCGGCGCATACGTATTGCCATAGCCAAAAACAAAGCGTATAAAGCCAGTGTGTTTGAACCATTGATAACACCCGAAGTATACGCCCGCTTTTATGAAAACCAGTACCGGCTGCCTGGCTTTACGCTAAATGAACGCCCCGTACGCTCCTACCCTTACGGTGCCGGCGGGGTGGTATTTGGATATGTGTCGGAGGTTGACTCAAGCTTTATTAAAGGCCACAAAGACAATGGGTACGATATTGGCGACTATGCCGGCAAAACCGGGCTGGAACGCAGCTACGAAAAAGTGTTGATGGGGCAGCGCGGCGTAAAGCGGTACATAAGGGATAACCGCAGCCGTATTCAGGGCCCCTACGAAAACGGAGCGTTTGACACAACTGCCATGGCAGGCAAAAACCTACATTTAAGCCTTGACATTGAACTGCAGCAATTGGGCGAGAAATTAATGAACAACAAAGTTGGCACCATAGTAGCCATTGACCCGCGCACCGGGGGCATATTATGTATGGTGAGCAGCCCTACCTATAACCCGCAAATGTTAACGGGTCCTGACCGGAGAAAGCATATAGCAGAATTAACGTTCGACCCTCGGTCTCCGTTTATTAACCGGGCCGTTAACGGCACCTATTCACCAGGCTCAACGTTTAAAACCTTAGTAGGCACAGTTGCGCTTACCGAAGGGGTGATAGACGACAAAATGACCACCACCTGCACCGGTGCTTACTATGGCTGTGGGCGCAGGCTGGGCTGCCTAGACCCTGGCACTTTTGCCTTCCGCGAGGCGATTGCGCACTCCTGCAACACTTATTTCGCCATAACATTCCGCCGGGTAATTGACGACCCAAAATTCGCTAACGCCAGCGAGGCTTTGCGTAATTTTAACCGCTACGCCTATTCGTTTGGGTTGGGCAACAGGCTAGGCGTAGACATACCTACCGAACAACGGGGCAACATACCCATACCAGCCCAATACAATAAAATATTCGGGCCTAGGTGGGTATCCTGCAATATCATATCCAATGCCATTGGGCAGGGCGAGGTGGAAACAACCCTTTTGCAATTGGCCAATACCATGGCAACCATTGCCAACAAAGGCTGGTATTATACCCCGCACATGGTTGACAGTATTGAGAATGCAACCGACGATGAAAACCACCTATTGGATTCATTTAAAATAAAACACCGCACACTTGATATACCCGATAAAGTTTTTGAAACTGTACACGACGGCATGCAGGCCGTAATGGAATTTGGCACAGGTGCCGCTGCGCAGGTACCGGGCATTGTGGTTTGCGGTAAAACCGGCACTGTGGAAAACGCTTTTCACGGCGTGAAACAACAAGACCATGCATTTTTTGGTGCTTTTGCACCCCGTGGCAACCCAAGGATAGCCATTGCCGTTATGTGCGAAAACGCCGGCAAAGGGGCACAGAGTGCCGCCCCTATAGCAAGCCTGATGATAGAAAAGTATTTGAAAGATTCAATACCTGAGCCAGACAGGCAGGCCTTGGTGGAAGAAATGGCGCAAAAAAACCTGATACCCCAGCGGATGCGTAACGCGATGTTTACCATGGACTCCCTAAAGGAAGTACACCAAGACAGCCTTTTGCGCATTAAAGCCCAAAAGGAAAAGGCACATAAGGACTCAGTCAACGCAACTATCAACGCCGTTACCCCGCCGCCTGTTGACTATAAAGGCAGCACTGCCATTGCCTACCCCCAAAAGCAAAAGCCTGCCCAAAAAACAACCAATAACGGCTTTGCACCATTTGCCATTGTGCCGGATGAAAAGAAAAACAAACCCAATAAACCCAACAACGCATAACCTATGTATCAAAATAAACCTGTTGCAAAGGGGTTGGACTGGATGGTAGTACTGTTATATGCGGCCTTGGTGCTGATAGGCATCACTTGCATATTTATGGTTGAATACAAAGATGCCACAAACTGGGTTACCACTTTTTTTAACGGCAAAACCAGTTTTAGCAAACAACTGATGTTTGCGGGTGTTTGCGTGGTATTGGCAAGCTTTATTATGTTGAGCGACAGCAAGCTTTACACTGCTTTTGCCAACCTGTTTTACCTGTTTGGCATTTTACTAATGCTGGCAACGTTTGTTATAGGCAAGGATATTAAGGGCTCAAGAAGCTGGATTGCGCTGGGCGGCGGTTTTAATTTGCAACCAGCGGAGCTGTGTAAAATATTTACCGCACTGGCACTGGCCAAATACATTTCGCTGCAAGAAACTGACTTTACTAAAACCCGGTCGCAGCTAATTGCCGCCGGCATTGTGTTATTGCCCGCTGTGCTGGCCCGGTTTCAGCACGAAACAGGCTTGGCACTGGTTTACCTAAGCTTTTTTATACCAATGTACCGGGAAGGGCTGCCAGGAAAAATTCTGGTCATCGGTTTTTCGTTTGCCGTGTTGGTGATAGCATCGTTGTTGGTGCCTTGGTATTGGCTGGCCGCCGTTTTTACACTTATCTTAGTATTGCTTATATATTTTATGTTTCGCCAAATTAGGCGAAACATCGGCCTCCTCATCATTATGATACTCACTTATGCCGCATGTTTGAGTATACCATTGTTTGTGAAGCCCTATATATTTGACTATGCGTTGGAATGTTACCAATCAACACGAATATTAAGCGCGTTTGGGCAGGATTACGATTGCAGCAAAAACAAACACACTTCTTCCAGCGGTAAAACAGGGTTTAAGCCAGACGATTATAACGTAAAACAAAGTAAAATTGCCATTGGCTCGGGCGGTTTTTTGGGTAAGGGCTTTTTAAAAGGCACCCAAACCCGCGGCAAATACGTGCCTGAGCAGAACACCGATTTTATTTTCACCTCTTTGGGCGAGGCCTTTGGCTTTGTGGGCAGTTTTTTGTTCCTGGGCATTTATTTGCTGCTGCTTTTTAGGATAGTAAAACTAGCCGAACGGCAGCGAAGTACCTTTAGCCGCGTATATGCTTATAGCGTGGCCAGTATATTGTTTTTTCATATTATGGTGAATGTTAGCATGACGATAGGTTTGTTTCCCATCATCGGCATTGCCCTGCCGTTAATGAGTTATGGCGGGTCGTCGTTGGTTACGTTTACCATCCTTATTTTTATACTGGTACGGCTTGATGCCGACCGGCAAATGGTGTTACGGTAACCGATACTTTTATTCGGCCAAACAAAAAATGGTAACTTGGCAAGGCTTGGCAGTTGAAATCCAACAGATTACATTTGAAAAACCAGCCGCCAAGTGACACATAAAGATTAATCAAATTATTCACGATACTTTAAGCCCAACCTTTGGGAGCGCTTAGGTAGCTTAAAATTCCCCTTTAGGGGATTGGGGCATGAAAATTATTCCATTATCAGAAGGCGTTTTTACCATAGATAAAACAAAAGTTTTTGTTCCGTTTGATACAAAAGCCGACGATTTGCAGGAACGGCCTGTTGGCAGCCTGCTTGTTGAGGTGCAGCCATTTGTAGTGGTTACAAAAAAGGATGTGCTGTTGTTAGACACTGGCTTGGGCTTTTTTAACCAAGGCCAAATGCAACTGCATGCCAACCTTAAGGCTGCAGGCATTAACCCAGATGAAATAACCAAAGTATTAATGACCCACCTGCACAAAGACCATGCGGGCGGTGTAAGTTTTAGGGACAGGTTTGGCCATTACCGTCTATCTTTTCCGCAAGCCAAATATTATGTTCAACGGCAAGAACTGGCTTTTGCCTTGGAAACGGGTTTTCCATCCTATATGACCGAGGAAATATCTGCCTTAGAAAATAGCGACAATGTGGTTTGGCTTGCGGGGGATGGAACCATAGACGGTTATATTAAGCACGAAATTACAGCGGGCCACAGCCCCTACCACCAAGTATATTGGATTGAGGAAGATGGCGAAACCGTATTTTTTGGCGGAGATGATGCCCCACAACTGCAGCAAATGAAAAGTAAGTTTGTTGCCAAATACGATTTTGACGGCAAAAAATGCATGCAGCTACGCCAGCAATGGTGGCAGCAAGGCCAGGAGCAGCGTTGGACTTTTTTGTTTTACCACGATGTAAAGTCGCCGGTGGTTTCATTCACATAAACCCGTGTATAACGTATACCTATTGCATGCGGCCACCAAGTAGTTTGCACGCAAGAGGTATATGGGTAGCCAAAAACTTGCCGTTAATAGTTTATTATGCTTTTTACGGCCGAAGCATTTTAAAGGCATGAAACCAATCGTTTTTCACAAACCCTGAAATGCACCATAAAATGCTTAGCGGCTCAATGGCGCGCGCGGCTTCAACACTACCCATATCTTCGGGTTCCCAGCCAAAACTTTGCAGTATCCCGCTAACTGTTTGTTTGGCGTCAGCATCGTTGCCACAAATAAACATCGTGGGTATTTGTGCAAAGGCAGGCTTATACATACAGGCACTGCCAACGCAACTAAATGCTTTTACAAACTTTGCCCCAGGGGCCAGCCGTTGTAGTCGCTCCATCAGCGAATCGTCAAACGTTGTAAAAAAATGCAACACCCCGTTGGTGGGTGGCATTGGCGCAATGGGGTTGGTGGCGTCTATAACTATTTTGCCCGCTATGTTGTCAATGCCCGCCAATTGAATAGCTTCTT
This sequence comes from uncultured Parafilimonas sp., assembly GCA_903882935.1. Taxonomy (GTDB): domain Bacteria; phylum Bacteroidota; class Bacteroidia; order Chitinophagales; family Chitinophagaceae; genus JABDFW01. Next base: position 10,855 of record CAIRZB010000028.1, read on the forward strand.
CGGCGGCAGTACCTTTTGTGGCCAATACCAATATGTCGGCAAATTCCGCAGCCGCACTAAAAGTGGCAATGCCAATGCCGGTTTCTGCATTAAACTTTACTGCTTCGGGCTTGGCAATATTGCGGGTGCCCAATAATACATCATGCCCTTCGGCGGCAAAGGCCTTGGCAAGCACTTGCCCTACCTGGCCCGACCCAATGATTCCAATTTTCATATGCGTAGCTTTTAACCCATTACGGGTGTTTAATTTGTGGTTAACTACGCTAAATTTCGGACAATTTTTAACACAGCAGCATTAAAGTACAAAAAGGGCAATGTATTTTAAGGCATTTTTCCTAAAAAGCCTCCCCAAAAGTTGCGTATATAAACCCGCCAGTTATACCAGTGCTAGGGTTAAGGGCATAATCAATACGAAGGTTATAATGGTCGTTTTTATTAAGCGTGTACCGTAGCCCCGCTCCATACGAAAACTTGTGAAGGTTAAACCGTACATACTCCCCATCGCCGCCAATAAAGCCGGCCCCGCCAAAAACGGCAAACCCCAATGCTTTGTATAACGGCGAGCGGAACTCCGTTTGCAACAAGAGCAAATGCTTATCCCTATACCGGCCTTCGTAATAGCCACGTAATTTTTTGTTGCCGCCCAAAAAAGCATACTGGTCAAATGGGGCATTGCCATCAATATATTTTGTGTAAAGCTCGTTTGCCCAAATTATGTTTTTGTATACGCGTTTATAATACGTTAAGTCGTATGAAAATTGCCCATAATAATGGGTACTGCCTAAACCGGTGGTGTTATAAATTAGGGCCAGTTCCATCCAAAAGCCTTTGGTGGGGTACAACAACGTGTCGCGCTTGTCATAAATCTGCACAATACCAGCGCCACTGGTAATACTCGCTTTGCTACCCGGCACCAAACCCTGTGCCAACTGCCCGCCCGGTGCGGTGCTTTCCATCTGGTAGTTTTCAAATTGGTAACGTATTCCTGCATAATAATTGGGTGTCCATTTACGCAGCATAGTAACTTTTATGCGGGGGTAGTTGGCACTGTATTGTTCTTTGGGTACTTCGTTGGCCCCTATGCCGTAATAATCATAATTGTATTTGTAGTAGCCTGCCTCCCCGTATATGTTGTAAATGTTTTTGTTGGTATAAAGCTGAAAAGTGGTTGTATATATCTGTTGTTTGTTTTGTGTATAAGCAATGGCTGCGGTTACCTGGCTAGGAGATGTGTATTTAACATCGCTGCCCATGCGAAAAACCGCAAACCCGCCGGCCCCATATACAAAACGGGTTTCGGGGGAATATGAAAATGCGGGCAAAGCCAACAGATGCAACTTTTTAAGCGCCTTGGTTGAATCAACAGGTACATTTTGCGCTCGTACTTGGCCGCAAAATAACATGGTAATAAATAGTGTTGTAAATAAAGGCCGGGTGTTTGTCATATCTACATATTCAATTTAGTGCTGCATTTTTAAAAGTTTCAATCCGCTATTATGCTGGCATCACTGTTTGCTTGTGCAAAATAATACCTAACAACCGGTTATTTTGCCACTGCAACCCCGTGGGTACGTGCAGCCCCCCCTTTAAGTGGCTGCTGGGGTTTTACCGCCGCATGCATCAGCCCCAAAAAGCGTTGCATGGCCTGCATGCTTTTTACGTCGTCCACCACCAACAAAAAGTTTTTGGCCACTTGTTTTAACCTAGCCTTATTGGTGCCGGTTTGCAAATATTGAATGATGTTATGGAAAATGGGGGCCTCAAAATAAGGGCTGTCGTTTTTATTAATAAAGTAACAGCGCAGGGTATCGTCTTTCAGACTCATTTTTTCAAAGCCCAAATCTACCCCCAGCCAGCGGCAGCGCACTGTAGTAAACAAGTCTTCCACCGGTTTGGGCATGGGGCCGAAACGGTCAATAATTTCTGTATGGAAAGCCATCAGTTCATCCTCCTTTTCGCAATTGTCTAACCGCGTATACAAGCTAAGCCTTTCTGTTATGCTTTCCACATAACTATCCGGTATCAGTATTTCCAAATCAGTGTCAATGGTACAATCTGTAACAAAATCGTCCTGCTTGCTTATTTCGTCTTTAAACAAATCTTTAAACGATGTTCTTTTCAGTTCGCGAATGGCTTCGTCCAATATTTTTTGGTACATCTCAAAACCAATCTCTGCCATAAAGCCGCTTTGCTCGCCGCCCAGCATGTTGCCTGCGCCGCGTATGTCTAAATCGCGCATGGCAATCTGAAAGCCGCTGCCTAGGTCGCTAAACTGCTCCAGGGTTTGCAAGCGCTTGCGGCTGTCGGCAGGCAGGGTACTCATTGGCGGTGCAAGCAAGTAACAAAATGCCTTGCGGTTACTACGCCCTGCACGGCCCCGCAGCTGGTGCAAATCGCTCAGCCCAAAATGGTGGGCATTATTTATGATGATGGTGTTAACGTTGCTTATGTCCACCCCGCTCTCCACAATATTGGTACAAATTAGCACATCGTATTTGCGGTCAATAAAATCCAGTATCCGCTCTTCCAATTCATTGCCTTCCATCTGCCCGTGGGCATAGTTGATGCTCAGGTCTGGGCATAGGCTCTGTATCAAGGCCTTCATCTCCAGCAGGCCCTGCACGCGGTTATGGATAAAAAACACCTGGCCGCCGCGCTCCGTTTCGTAATAAATGGCATCGCGTATGTTGTCGGGGTTAAATACCTGCACTTCCGTTTGTATCGGCTGCCTGTTTGGCGGCGGGGTGTTGATGATGCTTAAGTCTCGTGCGCCCATCAGGCTAAATTGCAAGGTGCGGGGTATGGGCGTGGCGGTAAGGGTAAGGCAGTCCACATTGGTCTTCAGGGTTTTCAGTTTCTCTTTGTGCCCAACGCCAAACTTTTGTTCTTCGTCAATCACCATCAGGCCAAGGTTCTTAAACTTTACCTCCTTGCCCAGCAAGCCGTGCGTACCTATAATAATGTCAATCTTGCCCTCTTCCAGCCGCTGCATCGTTTCTTTTTTCTCTTTGGCCGATTTAAAGCGGTTTACGTAATCTACCGTTATCGGAAAATCTTTCAACCGCTCGCTGAATGTTTTAAAGTGTTGGAAGGCCAGTATGGTGGTGGGTACCAGCACGGCGGCTTGTTTGCCGTCCACACAGGCCTTAAAGGCAGCACGTATGGCCACCTCGGTTTTGCCAAAGCCCACATCACCGCATACCAAGCGGTCCATGGGTGCGGGCTGCTCCATATCTTTCTTAACATCTGCGGTCGCTTTGCTTTGGTCGGGCGTGTCCTCGTAAATAAAGCTGGCTTCCAGCTCCGTCTGCATATAATTGTCTGGCGAAAAAGCAAAGCCATGCTGCGCCTTACGCTGGGCGTATAGTTTAATAAGGTCAAAGGCAATTTCTTTTACTTTAACCTTTGTTTTTTCTTTTAGTTTGTTCCAAACATCACTGCCCAGCTTGTTTACCTTGGGCACGGTGCCCTCTTTGCCGGTGTACTTGCTTATTTTATGCAAGCTGTTTATGTTTACATACAATATGTCGCTATCACGGTAAATAATGCGCACGGCCTCCTGCACCCGGCCGTTTACCTCCAGCTTTTGCAGGCCGCTGTAAGTACCCACGCCATGGTCAATATGCGTTACAAAATCGCCGGGTTGCAAATCGCGCAGTGTTTTAAGTGTCAGTGCCTTGTTTTTGTTGAAGGCCTGCTTTATCTTGTACTTGTGGTACCGCTGAAAAATCTGATGGTCGGTATAGCATACCACCTTAAGGTCTTCATCAATAAATCCTTCGTGTATGCCGGTGGCAATGGGGGTAAACTGTATCTCGGTATTAAGGTCGGTAAAAATAATGCGCAGCCGTTCCAGCTGCTTGCTCTGCTCGGCAAAAATAAATATGCTGTCACCGGCAGTTTCGTGCCCTTTCAAGTCTTTTATCAGCAAATCAAACTGCCTGTTGAATGAGGGCTGTGCCTTGGTGTTAAATGCTATTTCAACATTCGCCAGCTGTGGCTTGTACCCAAACTCCACAATATGCCTTTGCTGCACCTGCCTTTCAATGGTGGCAGCGGGTACAAAATCTTCCACCTTTACATGCTTCAGTACCTTGGTGTCGTCATCGTCGTCTTCTTCAAGGTTATAGGTGGAAGGTTTGGGGTGTAAGGTAAGACCCGGTTCATCCCCGCTTTTTTGCTTTCCACCTTCCGCCTTATGCCTTATACCGTCTGCCTTCTGCCTTTTGCCTTCTTCCTTAAGCCTTTCACCTTCTTCCATCAGCCGCAGAAAGCCCCCCAAGTCTTCTTCCTGCTCCTCAATTTTTCCTTTTATCACATCCCAATCTTTCAGCCACACAACGGTGTTTTCGGGTAAAAACTCCAACAGGGTCACCTTTTCCTCGCTGTCAAACTGGGTTTCAATATTGGGTATAATGCTCACCTGCATCAGCTTGCGTTCACTCAGCTGCGTTTCAGGGTCAAATATGCGTATGCTGTCAATCTCGTTGCCAAACAGCTCCACCCGGTACGGCTTTTCGTTGCCGAAGGAATAAATATCCAAAATACCGCCCCTTACCGCAAACTGGCCCGGCTCGTACACAAAATCAGTGCGTTCAAAACCATACATCACAAACAGCTCCAACAGGCTGTCCATATTGATGGTGTCGTTGGTTTTTATACTGATGATGTTACCGCTAAGGGTTTTGGGCAGCACCACTTTTTCAAACAACGCCTCGGGGTAGGTGATGATGATTTTTTTGTTGCCACCCGCTGAAAGCCTGGTAAGCGTTTCGGTGCGCAGCATCACGTGGCTGCTGTTGAGCAGTTTAAAATTCTTACGGTTTTTGAAGGATGACGGGAAATAAAACAGGTCTAACGCATTGGTCAGGTTTTCCAAGGTGTTGTGGAAATAAGCAGCTTCCTCCGCATCGTTCAGCACCACCAAATGGTTTATCCCTGTGGTGTTGGGGTGGGTAAACACTGCGGTTACCACAAATTCGGCACTGCTGCCCTGTAAGTTTTTAAGAAATATTTTTTGGGGGTCAGACAATAGCAGCCTGTCCGCCAATTGAAAAAGGCGGGAATTTTGTTGATATTTATCCAGCAGTACCTGCAAATTCATAACCAGCGCAAAGATAGCGCATGCATGGGCAGTATAAAAAATGAATTATCAAATGGGGAAGCGGGGGGCCAACCGAATAGGCAGGGTGCGTAGGCAGTGTGGCTGATTTACATTTTTTTAAAAGAACTTATGTAAAATGCCATAACCCGCATCTAAAGTGCGTATACCTTTACAATAATACCCCAAGTATGAAGAAATATATACTGCCCTTATTGATGTTGATGGCTTTTTTTGCCGCCTGTAACAACCACCCTAGTGATAGTAACAAGTATATGAACACCGGCAACCTTGCTACCCAATCGTTCACCTTAAACACGGATAAAGACACCAGTTTGCAAACTATAGACGGGATTATTATTACCGTACCGGCAAACAGTATACAGGCAAGTACCCATACAGTTACACTACAGGTTAAGGAAGCCCTATCGTTAGCAGAAATATTAAAGGCAGGGTTAACCACCAAGGCTGGCAAAGATATTTTGAGCAGCGACGGAATGTTTTATTTGGGTATACTGGAGCAGGCAACCATAACCAAGGCCATACATGTAAAACTGCCCACCGAAAACGCCGACAAACGTATGCAGTTGTTTAAGGGCGTTGAAACGGGGGGCAAAATTGACTGGCAATCCCCAACGCCTATTGCCAACACCATTACACCGCTGGCCGACAGCGGGGAAATACTGTTTAAAGCCAATTGTGCAAGCTGCCATGGCGTTACAAGCCAGATGGTAGGGGGCCCACTTGCGTGGATGGATAAACAAAAAAGCAAAGATTGGCTATATGCCTACATTAGGTACAACGCCAAACTATTAGCCAGTGGCGACAAGTATGCAAAATGCATCAATTGTAAATACAAAGACGGAGCCGCAATGCCCGTTTTTCAAAACCTTTCTAACCGTAACATTGATGCTATTTGCAAGTATGTTAATAAAGTTGCCGAGCAAGCAGGCATACCGGAAACGTTTAACCCTAACGGTGCTTGCGACAGCTGTGAATACTACCACGCTTATTATTATGGGCTAAACAGTAAGCGGGATTCATTGGCTAAAACCAATGGGGCCATGGCCAACATTTACTATACACCCCCCACTTGGCCAGCTGCCACAAACAATACCACAACAAACCAGCCTTATAACGAAACCCGCAGTTTTGTGCAAAAACCACAATACAATGCAGAATATTACGAATTTGACATAACAACTACAGGTTGGTATAATATAGACCTGTTGTGGAAAATGCAAAATGGCGAGCAGAAAAGCCAATTGATTGTAAGGGTAAAAGGGCAGTATACCGAGCGGGTAAAAATGTATTTGGCAATACCTTCAGTAAAGATATTTACAGAGGGCGGTTTTTTGGAAAACAAAAAGGATTATGGGTTTGACGAGGCCAATGGTGCCATACCATTACCACAAAACACAAAAGCATACATTATTGCAGTTAGTGAGCAACACGAAAGGCTGTACTACACCCAACAACAATTTGAAACCAGCCTGTCGCAAACAATTGACATAACGCTGCAAGAGGCCAGCAAAACAGGCATACTTGCATCATTTGATTCAATTGGCTTAAACCAAGCCAGCCTTACAGTTAAAAAAGCAATCCATTTTGACGCCATAAAAGGTATTGATGCCGAATTGGACAAAATAAAGGGAAAACTGAAATTTTGTGCCTGCATCGAAGCTACTACTGAACCAGCAGACACAAGTGTGATCGAGAGCAGTCCTGGGAAAAAATAATCCTTACCCTGTGTTGGTATTACAAAATGCCCGCCGGACAGCGGGCTAGCCCTTTTTAAACAATTGGTATGGGGTTATGCGCCCCCTTTTTTTGCCCCACCTATTCGCCTAAAACGCTACTTTTGCTAACTTTTTAAAACATTATATGAGCCAGCATTTATCAGAGCAGGAAATCATCCGCCGTGAGAAATTAAGCAAACTGCAGGCAGCGGGCATTAACCCGTTTCCCGCGCCGTTGTACCCCGTAACCCATTACTCAGCCGATATAAAGCAACAGTTTACCGAGGAAACAAAGGAGGCATTCACCCATGTTTGCGTTGCGGGCCGGATTATGAGCATTAACGACCGGGGCAAGGTGTTTTTTATAAAAATACAAGACAGCAAGGGCATTATACAGGTGTACGCCAAACGCGATGACATATACCCTGGCGAGGATAAAAGCCTTTGGGATACGCTGGTGAAGCACGGGCTTGACTTGGGCGACATTATTGGTGCCACCGGCTTTGTGTTTATTACCAAAACAGGCGAAACATCTTTGCATGCAGCAACCATTACGTTGCTCACCAAATCGCTAAAGCCGCTGCCGGTGGTTAAACGCGATGAGGAAGGCAATGTATTTGATGCCGTTACCGACCCTGAGTTCCGGTACAGGCAGCGCTATGCTGACCTTATTATAAACCCCGAGGTAAAGGACACTTTTATAAAACGCACCAAGTTAATAAACACTATGCGGTCGTTTTTAAATGAGCAAGGTGCCTTGGAAGTAGACACACCCATTCTGCAGGCCATACCCGGCGGTGCGGCGGCCAGGCCGTTTATTACCCACCACAACAGCCTTGACATGCCTTTTTACCTGCGCATTGCCAACGAGCTGTACCTAAAAAGGCTGATAGTAGGCGGGTTTGACTGGGTGTACGAATTTAGCCGCGATTTTAGGAACGAGGGTATGGATAGGACCCATAACCCCGAGTTTACGATATTAGAGTGGTATACCGCATACAAAGATTATTACTGGATGATGGAAACCACCGAGCAATTATTTGAGCGTATTGCTATTGCGTTACATGGCACCACCGATGTGCAGTTTGGTGACAAAACAATTAGCTTTAAGGCACCGTACCGCCGCGTGAGTATGTATGAAGCCATTGCCGAAAGCACGGGGATTGATGTAAGCGCCATGGATGAGGAAGGCTTGCGTGGTGTTTGTAAACAATTGCATATAGAAACAGATGCCACGATGGGCAAAGGCAAGCTGATTGATGAAATTTTTAGTGCCAAGGAGGGCAATTACCAGCAGCCTACTTTTATAACAGACCACCCCGTTGAGATGAGCCCGCTTACCAAAAAGCACCGCAGCAAACCCGGATTGGTGGAGCGTTTTGAACTGTTCATCAACGGCAAGGAAATTGCCAACGCCTATACCGAGTTGAATGACCCTATTGACCAGCGGGAGCGTTTTGAAGAGCAGGTGCAGTTGATGGAACGCGGCGATGACGAAGCGATGTTTATTGACAACGACTTTTTACGCGCTTTGGAATACGGCATGCCACCTACCAGTGGCATAGGCATTGGCATTGACCGCCTTTGTATGCTGATGACCAACCAGCCGTCGATACAGGATGTGCTGTTGTTTCCGCAGATGCGCCCCGAGAAGGTGAATGATTAACCTGAGTGTAAAGGCTAATAGCGATAGAAGTATAAACTAAAAATGCCTTGAAGGCTCAAAAAACACCTTCAAGGCATTTTTTATTGATACAATCAGTTTAGTGTAAACGAGTTCATAATTTGTTCGCCAGTTGGCTTGTAATTATCAAATTTGTCAGCCGCTGTAGTTAGGGTAACCACAAACGCGTTGTTGTTTTTTATAAAATAGTATTGCTCAAATTTTAAATGAAATACACCCTGTGTACCACTGAAAATAATTTTATGGTATTCCCTATCGCCGGTTTTAAACGTTGCCGACTCATATATTTTGCCTTCGGTCATAAAATCTTTTATTTGCCTTTCTGATATCTTCACGTAGTCGCCAAGGCTTATGTTTTGCCCAGTTAAATCCTGCGCAATCACGTTTACATTTTCTCGAAATTGATCGCTGTCACTCTCCAAAGGAGAAAAAATTATAGTGGTTGTACCCATTGCTTTAGCAGTATCAATAGCCCAGTCAACTGGGTACTTAATTGAATAATTTGGGCTGTTAAAACTCTTCCAGTTTTGTGCAAAGGTGTCTTGCATAACACAGAACATAAAAAAAGTAATAAGAATAAGGGCTACCCGTGGTTTCATGCTTATTTCTGTTAGTGTAATAAAAAATGCTAATTTTCTCGTATCAGTAATATACAGGATTGGCTGTTTAAATCGTACACTTCAAAGTATAATGGGTTATTGAAAAAGCCCCGAAGCCCAAAAAACATCAGGGCTTTATTGACTTATTGACCATTGACCAATTGACCATTAGGGTATTTGCTGAATATTGCCACTGCCCGCCACGCTTTGCTTAATGGCCGGGGTGCCTTTATAATATACATTTCCGCTGCCGGCGATATGTATATCAAGGTTTAGGGAGGCAAACACCCTTGCATCTCCGCTGCCGGCAATATGCACTTCCACATTTTCAGCCTTTAGGTTTTCGGTTTTAAAATTGCCGTTGCCCGCAATCTCAATCCGGGAGTCTTTTGTTTCCCCAGATAAATTAATGTCGCCGCTGCCAGCTATGCTGGCTTCCACTTTTGGGGTGTTTACGGCCAAGGTTACATTACCGCTGCCAGCTATACCTACCTTAAAATGGTCAGGGGCTTCAAACGTATCGTTGGTTGTAACGTTACCGCTGCCGGCTACCTGAACCTCCTCCAACTGTGGGGTGGTAACGGTTACCAATATTTTGTTTTCACTCTTTAATTCAACGCCGTCTTTTGACCGGATGACCAGTTTGCCATTTTCATTCTCGGTAATAATATACTGGAGTAGGTTTTGGTCGGCATCAATTTTCACCGATGAAGAGGTGCCTTTTACAATAACCACATCAAAAAAGCCCCTAGATTCTATCTTGGAGGCATCCCCAACGTTGCGGGATTGGGTACCCGCAGTGCCGTTGCCATGGATGGTTTCAAACGGTATTAAATCGCAGGACTGGCCTGCAAAAAACATGGCTATAATAACACAAAGTAATAGCTTGCTCATTTTGTTTTGTTTTGGGTAGTTAAAAATAATAAACTGCTCGCATCTTACGCATTAAATAGTGCAGAGATTATTCAAAAGGTCAAACGCTCGTGTAAGCGAGCTGTGCAAGGGGTTGTTTGGCTGAAATGGACTGTAAACACTACGCGCGGGTGCAATCCAAATTGACGCAGATAGCACTTGCCCCATCGGGGCTACCTATTTGTAGCACAATCAACAAATATTATTTTGTCCCCTTGTGGGGCTACCCGCAAAGCTTAACGGGTAGCCCCACAAGGGGGCATGGTGAAATATATTTGCCGTTTCTACAAATAGGCAGTGCCTATGGCACATTCAGACGATAATTATATATAGCCCTTCTGCAAACAATTGATAATCAACCCATTTAAAATATGCTTCTTTTCTTGTTTGGGGTAAGCCGATCTGACCGTCAAAGCGAGCCTGCGCGTATGTTAACCGAATCTGGTTTAAGCCAAAAGCGGGCGCGGCTATCTGCCCAAACACTAAACGTTTCTTGCACGCAGCCATCTACCACAGGCGGCACATTCCACACGGCGCAATACCTTCTGGCGGGTACCGGCAGATAGCCACGCCGCTTTTACGCAGCATGTGGCTTTGGATTGCGTGTGCGCGGCTCGCTATGACGGTGCATACTTAATACTTGTCTGCAAATAATTGGTCACCAATAGCGGAAAAAGGGTTGTACTCTCTTAATGTCGCGTGCCCAAGGCAGGATGAATTTGGTTTGCACCCGCTACGCACACCAGCCCCTCCTTTGCCAAAATTCCTTTACCTTCGCAGCAATTTTTCAATGCCGGGCAAGTTGTTTCCGCAGCTTCCCACACCTCTTTCACTATGACAGAAAAGATTCTCATCCTCGATTTTGGAAGCCAATACACCCAATTGATCGCCCGCGCCGTAAGAGAGGCCAATGTTTACTGCGAAATAACGCCTTATAACAAGCCCTTTGAAACAGAAGGCTTGAAGGGTATTATTTTAAGCGGCAGCCCCTTTAGCGTTAACGAAGAAAACGCACCCAATGTAGACATACACGCGTTTATTGAGCAATTGCCGGTGCTGGGTATTTGTTATGGCGCACAGCTAACCGCCAAGCAATTTGGCGGTAAAGTGGAAAAGTCGAGCAAGCGTGAGTACGGCAGGGCTAAATTGGTTACCCAGAAAGAGGATGCGCTGTTACAAGATGTTTCCCCTCACTCGCAGGTTTGGATGAGCCATAGTGACACCGTTACGCAGCTGCCGGAGGGTTTTGAGCTGCTGGCCATTACAGAAAGCATACCAGTGGCGGCTTTTCGTAAAACATCGCCCGGTACAAAAGAATTATACGGCATTCAGTTTCACCCTGAAGTATATCACTCAACAGAAGGCAAAAAGGTTATAAAAAACTTTTTAGTGAATATCTGCGGCTGCAAACAGGATTGGACACCGGCATCCTTTATACACGAAACAATAGAAGGCCTTAAAAAGCAGATTGGCGATGCCCACGTTATAATGGCTTTAAGCGGTGGTGTTGACAGTACTGTGGCGGCAACCCTTATAAGCCGGGCAATCGGCGAAAGGCTGCACGGCATTTTTGTTGACAATGGCGTACTGCGCAAGAACGAGTTTCAACAGGTGTTAGACACGTACAAACAAATTGGCCTTAATGTTACTGGCATAAACGCAAAACAGCTGTTTTACGATGAGCTAAAGGGCAAAGTTGACCCCGAGGCAAAACGCAAAACCATCGGCAAGCTGTTTATTGATGTTTTTCAGGTAGAGGCAGCCAAGGTAAAGGAAGCAAAATTTTTAGGCCAAGGCACCATTTACCCTGATGTTATTGAAAGTGTTAGCGTACATGGCCCCTCGCAAACCATAAAATCGCACCACAATGTGGGCGGTTTGCCGGAAAAAATGCATTTGAGCCTTGTTGAACCATTGCGATACCTTTTTAAGGATGAGGTGCGAAAGGTTGGGCTTGAGTTAGGGATACCTACAGACATGATTGCCCGCCACCCTTTTCCCGGCCCTGGCTTAGCGATACGCATACTGGGTGAGGTAACGGAAGAAAAGGTACAGCTTCTGCAGGATGCGGATGATTTTTACATCAATGCCTTAAAGGAATATAACCTTTATTCCGCCGTATGGCAGGCCGGCACCATATTACTGCCTGTAAAAAGCGTGGGGGTAATGGGCGATGAAAGAACCTACGAGTTTACCGTTGCCCTGCGCGCCGTTACATCGGTGGACGGCATGACCGCCGACTGGGCGCACCTGCCTTATGAGTTTTTGGCGCATGTTTCAAGCGGCATTATCAACCAGGTTCGTGGCATAAACCGTGTGGTGTACGATATCAGTAGCAAACCACCGGCGACGATTGAGTGGGAATAGGGACGGGAAACGTGAATCGTGAATGGTGAATCGTGAGACGTGAGACGTGAATCGTGAGACGTGAATCGTCAATCGTGAAACGTGAAACGGCAATCGTAAATGGTGAGTGGTGAATGGCGAGACGTGAATCGTGAATTGAGAAACGGCAATCGTAAATGGTGAATGGCGAGACGTGAATCGTGAAATGAGGGTAATCGCAAATGGCGAGTGGTTGGAACCAGTAACCGTTTTTATAGCGGGAAATTTTACAAACACAGTATAAATAGAAAGAGGCAATTATTTAGAAATTTAAATAATTGCCTCTTTTTACTATCCGTAATATGTTCTATTCGCCGCTGGGTTTTACCAGGCCAAGTTTTGCCTCAAGGCTTAATGTGGCGTGTGGCACCGCACGCAGGCGGGCTTTATCAATCAGCTTGCCCGTTACGCGGCAAATACCGTAGGTTTTGTTCTCAATGCGTATCAACGCCTTTTCCAAGTGGTCAATATAGGTAATTTGCCTGCTGGCCATTTGGCTTAACTGTTCGCGTTCCATGCTCATGCTGCCGTCTTCCATGGTCATATAACGGCTTTCGCTTTCGTCGCCGCCCATGTCATCCTTGCGGGTAATTAACCCTTGCAGATAATTAAGCTCTTTTTTAGCAGCATCCATTTTCCTGTTTATCAGGTCCCTAAACTCCTGCAAATCAGTATCGTTGTACCTAACCAATGCCTCGCCGATGCCTTTGGGTGTTGGTTGCTTCTGCTCTAAAGATTTATTGTCAGGCATATTTGTACTAGTGGTTTTACTGGTGTTTTTTAATTCGCTTGTTTCTTTTTCAATAGGCGCTGTCACTTTGCTTTCGGCCGCTGTTGCCGTTTTGCTTTTTACAGGGTCAATTGCCGCCGTTGCAACAGCAGCTTTCTCCTGCTCACCCTTTTTTTGTTTTGCCGGTGCGGCCTTTTTGGGTGCCGCTTTGGCAAGTATCGGTTCGGCCACTATGGCCGTTTTTTTGGCGGCCGCCTTGGTGGACTTATTAGGGGCGGCTTTTTTTGCCACATCTTTAGAGGCAGGTTTTGCTTCTTTTTTAGGTACAGGTTTTTTAGTTGGCATACAGCATTAAGCTTTTTTATGAACGCTTATCTTCAGCAGCATGTCGTTTACATCAATCTCAGTGCCATCCTCCAATTGAGGTACCCATTCTAATGAATCTGCCAAAATTTCCGCGCAAATATAGTTTTTAAATTTTATTAGGGATGCTTTAACAGCGGTGCCGTCAAGCACATTTACGAATATACGGTCTGTTAAATCAAAACCGCTTTCTTTTCTTATATTTTGTATTCTATTTACAAATTCTCTCGCATCGCCTTCCTGTTTCAATTCATCAGTAATAACAATATCCAGCGCAACAGTAAGGCTGCCCTTGCTGGCAACACTCCAACCAGGTATGTCCTCGGCGGTAATTTCAACGTCAGCAAACAGCAGTTCGGCCTTGGTGCCGTCAACTTCCAGCGTATAACGGCCGTCTTTTTCAATGGCTGCAATATCGTGCTGGGTAAAGGCGGCAATGGCTGAGGCGGCGGCCTTCATTTTAGCGCCCATTTTAGCGCCAAGTGTTTTAAAGTTGGCCTTAATCTTCTTTTTAATAATGCCTTCCGTATCTGTTATATACTGTAACTCTTTTATGTTTACCTCGGCTTTAACCAGGTCTTCCACTTTTTCAAGCTGCTGCTTCATTTGTGGGTTCAGTACCGGTATCAACACTTTTTGCAGTGGCTGGCGTACTTTAATGTTTACTTTTTTACGCAGCGACAGTACCAGCGACGATACATCCTGCGCCAGTTGCATCCTTTCCTCCAACAGGCTGTCTATCACTGCCTCGTTGGCAACTGGAAAATCAGTATGGTGTACCGATGCGGCGTTGTACCTGCCGGTTACGGCCTCCAGGTTGCTGAAAACAGCATCGCTGAAGAAGGGCGAAACAGGTGCAATAAGCCTTACCAATGTTTCCAGGCACTCGTACAGGGTTTGGTAGGCGCAAATTTTGTCGTGCTCATACTCCCCTTTCCAAAACCGGCGGCGGCACAGGCGCACGTACCAGTTGCTAAGGTGTTCATCTACAAACTCTTCCACAGCACGGCCTGCAATGGTTGGTTCATAATCATCCATAGCCTGTGTAACCTTTTTAATAAGGGTATTGAGGGAGGAGAGTATCCAGCGGTCAATTTCCGGCCTTTTTTCCAGCGGTATATATGCCTCCTTAAACGCGAAACCATCCACATTGGCGTACAGGGCAAAAAACTGGTAGGTATTGTACAGGGTGCCAAAAAACTTACGCTGCACTTCCTTAATACCATCCAGGTCAAACTTAAGGTTATCCCAGGGGGAGGCATTGGTAATAAGGTACCAGCGGGTGGCATCTGCGCCAAAGTTGCCGATGGTTTCAAACGGGTTTACCACATTGCCCAGGCGTTTGCTCATTTTATTGCCGTTCTTATCCAGCACAAGCCCGTTGCTTACACAGGTTTTATATGCCAGGCCGGGGTATTTTTCGTCGCTCACTTCAAAGCCGTTTTTCCGAAGCTCCTCGTGAACAGAATCTTTTATCAGCGATCCGATGGCATGCAGGGTATAAAACCAGCCCCTTGTTTGGTCAACACCTTCGGCAATAAAATCTGCCGGGTAGTTTTGGGCAAACACTTCCATGTTCTCAAATGGAAAATGCCACTGCGCCAAAGGCATAGCACCAGAGTCGAACCAAACGTCAATAAGGTCTGGAACACGCTTCATGGGTTTGCCCGAAGGGGATAACAGTGTTATATTATCCACGTAAGGTTTATGCAAATCAATGGGTGCCTGCGGGTTGCGTATGGAGTCGTCATTCAGGCTGCCCGCTTTTTCAATCTCGGTTGTTAATTCCTGTAAACTGCCTATGCAAATTTCTTCCTCTCCATCTTCCGTTCTCCAAACTGGTAAAGCAGTACCCCAAAACCGGCTGCGGCTAAGGTTCCAGTCAACCATGTTTTCTAACCAGTTGCCAAAACGACCTTCGCCGGTGCTTTTGGGTTTCCAATTGATGGTTTTATTAAGCTCCACCATCTTATCC
The DNA here is from genome assembly GCA_903882935.1 of uncultured Parafilimonas sp. Taxonomy (GTDB): domain Bacteria; phylum Bacteroidota; class Bacteroidia; order Chitinophagales; family Chitinophagaceae; genus JABDFW01. The sequence goes on from CAIRZB010000028.1 coordinate 26,343, forward strand.
TTCAATGCGGTAGTTTTAATAAACCATGCATCCAACGGGTAATACAATATGGGCTTATCAGTCCTCCAGCAATGGGGGTAGCTATGTTCGTATTTTTCTTTTTTAAACAGCTTGCCTTCTTCCTGCAGTTTAAGCACTATCCTGTCGTCAACACTTATGTATTTTTTCAGGTCTTTTACTATGCCTGCGGCTTCAAGAGCCTGCTTCTGCTTTTTAAAATCGGCTTCCTTCTCGTCGTCTTTTAAATAATCTTCTTTAACATACTCTTCCTCAAAAAGGTACACACCATCGCTTATGCCATTTACAAAACGGCCACGCTTATCAACCATAGTTAATATGCCAATACCGTATTTGCTGCCCACGCGGTAGTCATCCGCACCAAAAGCGGGGGCAGTATGTACAATACCAGTACCGTCTTCTGTGGTTACAAAATCGCCCAGTAATACGGTAAATGCATTGGGGTTATCGGTTTTGTTGCCTTCAAATGGCATCAGCTGCTTGTAATGTATCCCTTCCAAGTCGCGGCCTTTACATTCTGCCAAAATCTTCCAGGGTACAAGTTTGGCTTTTTCGTTGTAGCCGTCAAAGTCCCCATTTTCGCCTTCGGCTTTAAATTGTTTGCCCAGCAAAGCTTTGGCAAGCACTACATTAATGGGCCTGTGTGTGTAGGGGTTAAATGTTTTAACCAGTACATAGTCAATATTAGGCCCAACAGTTAAGCCAAGGTTTGATGGCAACGTCCACGGGGTTGTCGTCCAAGCGAGAAACGATATATCTTGTCCATTTGACGCATCAAATAAAAATTGCGATTTCTCATTTTTCACCGCCTTAAACATGGCCACCGCCGTGGTATCTTTCACATCCCTATAACAGCCTGGCTGGTTCAACTCGTGGCTGCTGAGGCCGGTACCCGCCGCGGGCGAATAAGGTTGTATGCTCACGCTCTCGTACAACAAGCCCTTGTTATACAATTGCTTCAATATCCACCAAAGGCTTTCAATGTAGTTGTTTTCAAACGTTATGTAAGGGTGTTCCAAGTCAACCCAATACCCCATTTTGGTGGTAAGCTCATCCCACTTGTCTTTATACCGCAATACCGCTTCGCGGCATTTTTGGTTGTATTCTTCAACGCTAATTTTTTTACCAATGTCTTCTTTGGTTATGCCGAGTTCTTTTTCCACACCCAATTCAACCGGCAAGCCATGGGTATCCCATCCACCTTTGCGCTTTACTTGGTAGCCCTGCATGGTTTTATAACGGCAAACAAGGTCTTTAAGGGTACGGGAAATTACATGGTGAATACCCGGCATACCATTAGCACTCGGCGGCCCTTCGTAAAACACGAAAGGCGGCGCACCGTCACGTAGTTCCACACTTTTTTCAAACGCCCTGCTTTCCTTCCATTTGGCCAGTATTTCCTGTTCAATGGAAGGAAGGTTTAAACCTGAAAATTCTCTGTAAGTATTACCCATAAACAAAAAGCCTTTCTTTTCTGTAGTGTAATTTAGGGCTGCAAAGGTACGGAATATAAGGCGGGAAAATAAAACGCTTGGTTATTGCTACACCACCAAGCCGTTGTTAAGTTTTAGTGCATTGCAAAATGGCATAAAAACTTGGCTTATATTGCACCTAAAATTACCCTTACCGCTACTTATGATGAAAGCACCTTTTTTATTGCTGCTGCTATTACCATTTTGGGCAACTGCGGGCACGTTTGTTGTTACCTCAAACGCCGACAGTGGCCCAGGCACGTTGCGGGACGCCTTACAACAGGCTTTGGACAACGGGAGTGCCGATGCAGACTCAATAGCTTTTAATTTGGGCACTACGGTGGCACAACGGACCATCAGTATAAAAAGCCTATTGCCTAATTTATCCTCCAATTTAATTATAGACGGCACGTCACAGCCCAGCCCATTTATGGGCCTGAGCAATGCTAAAATTATTATAACCCCCAATGGCGGGGATAACGGCGTAACCAAGTTAAGCTACTGCTTTAAACTAGACAGTGTAGCGAATGTTGCCATTTATGGGTTGTATTTTAAGGGGTTCTGCGAATTTTCTCAAAACGGCAAGGTTACACAACCAGCCGCCCTTGTTGTTAACGACGTTGCCGACATAGCTTTTGGCAAACCTGGCAGGGGTAATATTGTTGCAGGCACCAGTTATGGTATAGCCAAATTTTATTCCGCAGGCCTTGGGGAAAACATTAGTATACAAAGCAATTTTTTTGGGGTAGATACCAATGGCGTTACAAAAATATTTGCCAATAAAACCAATACCAATCTTGGTGGGGTTCAAATAGCGCAGGCCCAAAATATTACAGTGGGTGGCACCAGTTTGGCTGAAGGCAACCTTTTTGCAGCCAATGCTGTTGGACTTTCATTTACTGAATCTGGTGGCGTGTTAAATGTGGGGTATAATAAATTTGGCACAAATGCTGACGAAACAAAATTCAGTTTTGGGGCGCAGGCAATTTTCTTTGCCAGTTGCCCCGCAAAAATGCTTATCCATGATAATACTTTTTGTGGCGACGGACAATTTAATGCCGATACCGGGCACGTAATTTTTACAAACAATTTTTTAGGTATCAACCGCTATAAAACAGTTAAGTTTACTGGCTCCGGCGCATACAGCGGCATAGCGTTTTACAGCTCCATCGGGGGTGCCACGATTGGCGGCAACGACACAGCGTTGGCAAACATTTTTGCTTACGGTTACTCTGGGGTTATAAACTACGAGTCAAAAGGGGTTTCAATCTTAAAAAATTCGTTTTATTGCCATAGTGATTATAGTATTGATTTTGACCGTTGGTACACCCTGCCCCAAAAACCCTTTGTTTATGTAAACACACAAACTGCCAACTATGTGGCTGGCAGTGCGCGGCCAAAATCGTTAGTGGAGCTTTTTTATAACGACAGTTGCAAAAACTGTGAGGGCCAGTATTTTGTGGCCAGGGTTTTTGCCGACGCCGCAGGCAAATGGAGCTATTCGGGCAACCTAACGTCTGCCATTATAGCCACGGCCACCAATGTGGACGACAGCACTACATCGGGCTTTTCAAAAGTTGTTTTAGACACCACAAAACTAAAAATAACCAATTCTTCCTGTGCCAAAAACAATGGGGTTATATCTGGGCTAAAGGTGTTAAGCGGTACCCAATTTCATTGGGAAGACGGTACGGGCAAGGTGGTTGGCACCGACACCGTTTTACGCAACGTGGCACCCGGCACATACCGGTTTGTATGCAGCATGGCTTTTTCAGCCTGCCAAAAAGCAACTAGGTTGTTTACCATTACTGTTGAAAACCCCGCCTTAGATACCACAAAGGTTACAACGAGCAACCCGGTTTGCGGCAAATTTGTTGGGTCCATTACCAACATCAAAATCATCTCGGGCCAAAACTTGGTGGCTGTATGGTATGATGCAAACGGCAATGCAGTGAGTGATTCCTTGAACTTTAAAAACGCCGGCAACGGGTCGTACAAACTTACTGTTACTGACACAGCTGGAAAGTGCTCGGTAACCACAGGCCCCTATGTGCTGGTTAACCAATCTGGCCCTTCACTACTTACAGACTCCGTACAAATAACCGGTGCCAATTGCACCAACGCTGACGGTTCAATAAAAAATATTGGGTACAAAAATGCAACAGGAACTATTTATACCGTTTGGCAGGATACCAAAGGCAATTTGGTAGGAAACAACTTTGACTTGGTTAACGTACCTGGCGGGCGTTACAGATTGGTATTTAAAGATGCCAGTGTATGCGATACCATTTTTACTAATTATTACACAGTTGCCAAAATAGGCACCATTGCCATAGACACCACGCATATGGTTGTAACGCCGGCGTTATGCAAGGGCCCCTACGGCAGCATAAGCGGCATAACCACCACCAATGCCACTATTTTTAATTGGGTAGATTCTACAACGGGCGACACCTTGGCAAAATCCCTGAATATTAACCACCTGCCCGCAGGCAAATACAGTTTGCATGCCAGCAGCCTTGCGGGTTGCCAAGCACAAACAAGCCCGATAAGCATTTACCAAGCAGGCTTTTTAACGGATACTGTGGTTAAGGCCACTATTTTGGATGCCAACTGCGGCTTATCCAATGGGGTAGTAACCATACAACAATTTACAAGAGACTCATCCCTATATAATTTTGAATGGGTTGACAGCGCAACAAATATTACCGTGGCCGTTTATGCGTCGACACAAGGGTTTGCCGGTAGCGTTTACCATCTTTTTGCCACAGACACGGGCGGTTGCAGGCAGCAAATTTTCGCGACTAACATCAAGCAACTGGGTAGCCCACAATTTGATACAAGTGCTATTAAAATCACCAACTCATCCTGCAGCAAACCAGACGGCGCGGTAAATGGCCTCAAAATTATTAGTGGCACCCAATTTTTTTGGCAAGATGGTAACGGCCAATCAATAGGCACCGATACCATTTTGAACAATGTGGCCGCTGGACGCTATAAATTTATTTGCGCCATTGCCAATACAAGCTGTAAGGCAGAAACAAATTTTTTTACCATTACCGATGTTAACCCCAAATTGGATACCACCGGTTTTGCCATCACCAACCCTGTTTGCGGCCATTTTATTGGCTCAGTTGTAAACCTTAAAATTATCAGCGGCCAAAACTTGGCTTGGCAATGGGACGATGCCAACGGAAACTTTATAAGCGACAGTTTAAATTTAAAAAATGCTGGCAATGGGTCGTATAGGTTTGTTCTTACTGACACGCTGGGGCAATGCTCAGTAACCGCAGGGCCGTTTACCCTTGTAAACCAATCGGGGCCTACATTGCTGACTGACTCAGTATTTATTGGCGGTGAGTATTGTGGCCAAGCTGATGGGTTTATAAAAAACATTGGTTACAAAAATACCACCGGCAGCATTTATACTGAATGGCAAAACGACAATGGCCAGTTTATGAGCAACAACCTTAACCTTATTAATGTGCCCACAGGGCGTTACCGTTTGATTTTTAAAGATGAAAGCGTTTGCGACACTATTATAACGAACTACTACATCGTTGCTGATAAAGGCTTTGTGACGATCGACACAACAAAAATGCTCGCAACCCCCTCATTTTGCAAGGGTGCAACCGGTGCAATAAACGGCGTTACAACAAAAAATGCCACTATTTTTGCCTGGATAAACTTGGCTACCAGCGATACTGTTGGCAAAACAATCAATATTACACAACTCGCACCCGGCACCTACCTGTTGTTGGCCAGCAACACCCACGGTTGCCAAGTGCAAACAAGCACAATAACTGTAGGCCAGTTAGGGTTTTTGCCTGATACGGTGGTTACCGTTTCTATGTTGGATGCCACGTGTAATTTGAATAATGGCTATGTAACTATACAAAAGTTTACCAGAGATTCATCTTGGTACACCTTTCAATGGGTTGACAGTGCCACCAACAATACGGTCTCCAACTATACATCGGTGCAAGGGCTGGCGCCCGGTGCGTACAAGTTATATGCAACTGATACCGCAGGCTGCAAGCAGGCCATTTTTGCAACAACCATCGTACAGTTAGGCAAACTTCAGTTTAACTACACCAACATGCAACTTGTAAGCGACACGTGTAACCAAAAAATTGGCGAGGTGTTGTTTAACAACAATAACCCCAACGGATACTTGTGGAAAGGCTACAGTACCACAGGCCAGCAACAAACCGCTGACAGCCTGGGGTTGTTCAACCTTTCTGCCGGAAATTATTATGCCACCATTACCGATAAATATAACTGTACTACAGTAAGCGATACGTTTGCGGTTGCCAATTATGAAACAAGCCCGCCACAGCCGCAGGCCGATGACCAAGCCATTGTATTAACTACCACCGCAGCCATACAAGTAGCCAACTTTATACCCGGCAAATACTACCTGTACGATACGGTTAGTGCAACAGTGCCCGTTAACTCATCCAGCACAGGCCTGTTGGTAACACCGCCAGTTTATTACAACAAGTTTTTTTACATACGCTATGTACAAGGCGATTGCGCAAGCCCCCTAAAACCAGTTTGGGTAAGGGTTTACGACAGCACGTTAATTACTATACCCAATGCATTTTCGCCAAACGGAGATGGGGTAAATGATACCTGGCATTTGCAAGTGCGGGGTACGGTGGTTGAATATGCGGTAACAGTGTTTAACAGGTATGGCCAAGCGGTGTACACCTCCAATGATCTAAAAAAGGCCTGGGATGGCACTAGCAATGGCAAACCATTGCCCATTGGCACCTATTATTATATTATGCGCTCTAAAGACAATGCCAGTAAAACGGCCCAGCAAACAGGGTACGTGGTTATATTAAGATAGGCGGGGCGGCGAAAAAGGGCAAAATTTAATATTGCCAACAGTTAAATTTAACATCATTTGCAATAGATTGTAACCTTCATTTACACGGCTTTTAAATAGGCCCAGATTAATAAACTGGGCCGCGTTTTCCCCTAACGGAGACGGCATTAATGATATTTGGCGTTTAAAAGTGCAGGGCCTGGCAAACGACTACACCCTCACCATTTTTAACCGGTACGGGCAGGTTTTGTACACTACAACCGACATCAATAAAGGATGGGATGGAACCATGAACGGAAAACCAGTACCGGTAGGCACATATTATTATAGTATGCAGTGGAATGACAACACCAACAGGGCAGCTATGCAAACTGGTTATGTGGTGGTATTGCGATAACTGGTAAACCACGGTATTTATCTTTACAGCACAACTATTTTTATGCGTATCAGCCTAATCATTATTTTTTCATGGTTCATCGTCTGCCTCAAAGCGCAACAAAACAGTACATTTCCCGTTGTTGAAGACCATTATCATTTTAACTGGGCGGCCATTGAAAAAAAGGTACAGCGGGCAATCGTTACCAAATTCATCAATCAACACCCGGGGTATTTCTCGGGCTACCGGCACCCAGAATCATATTCCGTAACCATAAACGACCTTTACCCATGCCTGCATTTTATTGATTTGAATAACGATGGTTTAGATGATGTTATTTTTAGCGGCAGAAGTACCGGGGAAGGAGATATGGTGGAGGTATTTATGCATACAGGGAGCGATTATACAAAAGTGTTTGAGGAAATGCAAGGCATTGTAAAAATGGACTGGGAAAACAAAAAAATCAAAAGACTTTATATTACCAATTGGGGCTGTTGTGATGACTACATTGTAGATAACAAAATTTACGCTGTTACGTATGATAAAAGTAACATGCCCCAAATTAAACAAACATATCAATCGGCAAATATTTTCAAAGCCCCAAAACCTGACAGTTTGTTTGACATCCCTTTTAGGTTTGAAGTGTTGAATAGTAACTACAAATTGCGTTCGGAACCGGTGATAGACGATTCTACTGTAGAACACTGGAATTCTGATGCAGCCACAGAAGCAAGTGCTGTTAATTATGGAAAGGGTTATGGAAATTGTATTGCGCTTCTACCCGAAAACAGCCGCGGTACCGCCATTGGCTGGAAAACAGACAATACCGGCCGTGTTTGGTGGTATGTTGAAATTGACGCGCAGTACGCCCTGGTTAAAAATGCCCTTGATTATGCCGGTAAAACATTTTCTGCTAAAACCATCGGCTGGCTAAGCAGCCGTTTTGTGCACAAAACTGCCCCAAGCCTTTAACCAATATCATTTAGCAAAGGCATTTGTGCGGGTACAAACCCCAGCGGATGCCTTCGGTTGGGCCCCCACAACAAAAAACAAGGGCTTAACTAAACGCCATTTGGCAAAGGCCTGTTGCAAGGTGTTACGCTTATTTCGCTATTCCAAAAGGTATAGGCTAACAACTTACAAGTACCCATGTGCGTTTTGGGCATAAATATCCCAAATATTTACAAATCCCCTTACCTTCGGCACAATTAAAACAGCCATGAGCAATGATACTCCGCGGCAAAGGGTGCTGCTAACCTACCAAGACGCGTCTTACAAACGTTTGGTTTTATATGTTATTTTGTTCGGCTTGGGCTACAGTTACGCCAGATTTTCATCGCAGGGCAGCGAGGGCGGTGTGCCTTGGTACGAGAAGCTTGTATTGGTGGTTATTTTCTTCTCCTTTTTCCTGTCTATTTTTGAAGGCCTTTTTATACTAAATGCCAAAATTTTATACAAGCGCGTGGAGTTTGACGGGGCAAACCTGTATATAACCACAAGGGGTAAGGAAACCGTAGTGCCACTGGCCAAAATAATGCACATAGACATGTTAAGCTCGGGCAGGGGCAGCCGTGGTACATTTTCAGGGTACGAGGTTTCCTATATGGGCGCAAACGGTGAACGGGCCTGGGTGTACATTACCGTTTATCGGAAGAAAGCACCGCAGTTTGACCAGTTTGCCAGCCTTGCAAAAGCCCAAAACCCCGCCCTACACATAAAAACCGTTACTACCACCTTGGATGCAATTATTAAACTATTTAAAAGAAAAAAAACAGCCCAGTAACCAACCCCAATTTTTGAACGATGCTACCCCAGTTGAAAACATATCTCAATAGTATTTACCCCATAAGCGGGGATGCTTGGCAACATATACACCCACTGTTTACCCCGGCGGTGCTTAAAAAAGGCGAGAATTTTATAAGCGAAGGGCAAACAGCCCGCACCATGGCTTTTTTACAAAGCGGCGTGGTAAGGGCGTTTTACCGCAATTTGCAAGGTATTGAGTACAATAAGCATTTTTTTACGCCTAATTGTTTTATAGGCGGCTATTCATCGCTCATTACAGGCAGGCCCAATACCATTATTCAGCAGGCACTTACCGACTGCGAAATTTACACGGCCAGCTATACTGCATTTACGGCTTTGTACGACCAGCATCCAGATTTGGAGCGTGCCGCAAGGCGGTTGGCAGAATATTATTTTGCCGATAAAGAACACCGCGAAATTGAATTGGTTTTATTGGATGCGGGCCAGCGCTATAAACTGTTTAAAAAGCAGCACCCAGGGCTTGACCAATTGATACCGCAGTACCATATTGCATCGTACTTGGGCGTAACCCCCACCCAGTTAAGCCGTATTAGAAAAAAACTGTCCGCTGCCAATTTATGTACATAGGTAAATGGCTTCGTTTGCCCGGCAAAATAGTTTTGGAGTATTGTTTAACAACAAAACACTAAGCCATGCTATTGCAAAACGAAACCCCATTAACTGTATTGGTATTGATGAACGCCACACCAGCTTGGCTGAAACTAACAAGGCAAGAGCGTGCGAAATTTGTTGGGGAACACATAACACCCATAATACAAAAAACAATTGAACGTGTACGGGTAAGGCTGTATGACAGCGAGTATTTTCATGGGCGAATATCTGATTATTTGATTGTGGAAACCGACCACTTTTACCAGTACAAGCTGTTTATTGAGATGCTACGCGACACTAAAATTTACAGCGAACCGTATTTTGAGATTGTAGATATTGTACCTGGCCAAGAAAACGCCTTTAGGCAATTTGATGAAATATTGTAGGCCACCTTTTGCAAATGGGCAAGCAGCCTGTTAGGTACAAACGAATGCCGCTTAATGCTTTTATTAAACGCCTACCCTAACATAGCAGCTACGTGCGGGACCATTATGGTGCTGGCACTGCCATAAAGTTTTGGGTTACATGCCTATTATGCAAACCCCAGCCAAAAAAAAAGCCCGCTATTGCCGCCTTTTTTTCATAAAATCTTTCAACTTATCGTTCACGTAATAAAAAACATCTTCTTCAGTGTTGTGTGCCCTCAACCACTTGTAGCTAGGGCGGAATTTTTCAATAAAATCACTTAGGTCATCCCCTTTAAGGCCAGTGTAAGACGATACCAAATCCCTCGGAAAACGATAGTCGATATAATTAGTTTCCTCTATTTCGTCAAACTGCTTATAAGCGGATTTACGGTCTCTTTCTTTTTTCCTAAATATGGGGTCTAAGTTCAAGGCAATACCGGCACCTGAGTTACTTTTTCCAACCGAAGGTGTTTTTGGCCCCGCATCGTCCACAAAGGCTTGGCGGCGTTTAACACTATCCTGTTGGTATTTACTAACACCTTTTGTGGTAACAGTAACGGCGGCAAGCTCGTTTGGCAGGTGCGCCAAATAAACGGTAACTGTATCGGGCGTCATGGTTGCCACACGTATGGTATCGTAATGATAGGCCGGCGCATCAATAAAAACGGTTTGCCCTTCCCGTACGGCTACTTTAAAATATCCTTTGCTGTCGGTACGTGCCAGTTCGTTGGCAAAGGCATCGCTTACCAGTACATTGGCCATCGGCTGCTGGGTGGCACTGTCTTTAATAAAGCCTTTCAGGCTTCTTTTTTGCGCAGCGGCATGGCCTGCAACCAATAACAAAAATAAAACAGCGCAACATGCGGGTAAAATTTTCTTCATATGTTCTCCAATGATACAGATAAAGTACAAAGCAAGTGCCAATGTGTGCCGTTATAATAATGTTAACTACTAAAACTTTGGGCAACCAACAGCTTACCATCCTTGCCAAGTGTTCAAGCATTTAACTTATCTACCAAAATTTATGGGGCTGCTCACTTCTTTCCGTTCGCTCTTAAAACCACCAATTGTGTATCTTGTGCTTTTATCGCCTTACGTTAACCGACACACATGAGAAGTTTACTTGTTGCCTGCATATTGTTAATGCTATGCAATGCTACGGCTGCCCAACAATTTTACGAACTAACACCTGCTGCTAAACATTGGGTAGACAGCGTGTATAAAAAGCTAAGCAAAAAAGAGCGCCTAGCGCAGTTAATTGTACTGCGGGAAAGCAGCCGCGACAACAACGGTAAACCAGTGTTTTACGACTCAACAGTAACTGCCTACATACAAAAGTACAACATCGGGGCGCTTTGCTTGTTTCAAGGCAACCCGGTGGAGCAGGCCAATTACATAAACAAATACCAAAGCCTTGCCAAAACGCCCCTTATGGTATGTATTGATGGTGAAATGGGCTTGGGCATGCGCATGACTGATAGTGTGGCCAAATTTCCCGACCAGCTTACCTTGGGTGCGTTAAACGATGCGGGGCTGGTGTACCAAACCGGCCAAGCCATTGGCCTGCAATGCAAAAGACAGGGTATACAGGTTGACTATGCACCCGTGGTGGATGTTAACAACAACCCCAACAACCCGGTCATCAACTTCCGGTCATTTGGGGAGGACAAATACAAAGTGGCATTGTTTGGTACCCAAATAATGAAAGGCATGCAAAGCCAGGGCATTATGGCCACAGCCAAGCATTTTCCCGGCCACGGGGATGTGTCGGTTGATTCGCACTTCGACCTGCCGGTGATTAATAAAACGATGCCACAAATTGACTCGCTGGAGCTATACCCTTTTAAACAATTATTCAAAGAAGGCGTAGGCAGCGTTATGGTGGCGCATTTGAGCATACCGGCCATTGACACCACCACGCACCTGCCCACCTCGCTGTCAGCAAAAAACGTAACAGAGTTACTACGCAATACCCTCGGCTTTAAGGGAATATCATTTACCGACGCGCTTGAAATGCAAGGCGTGGCAAAATATTACCCCGGCAGCGATGCTTCGCTACAGTCGCTCATTGCCGGTAACGACATGCTGTGCCTGCCCGGCGATATTGACGGAAGCATAAAACGCATAACAAAAGCCATACGAAAAGGCTTGTTGAAAAAAGACGACATAAATGCCAGGGTTAAAAAGGTACTACTGGCCAAATACCATTTGGGGCTACCCAACCTACAGCCCACCAACACCGAAAACCTTACCGCCGAATTAAACGGCCAAGTAACCAGCCTGCGCAAACAGGTGGCCGAACAAGCCATTACCCTGTTGCGAATACAGCAGCCTGCATTGTTGCCCTTGGGTGGGCATACCAAAATAGCATACCTGGGGCTGGGCATAACCTCATCTAATACACTCGCCACATTGTTACAACAACATGGCAGCACAGATGCCTATTATTTTAGCTATAAGGACTCAGCCACAAAGGCAGACAGTATTTACAAAGCCCTGCAAGGCAAATACGATGTTGTGGTAGTAGGGCTGCACAAGTTTAACAAGTACCCCGCCAACAACTTTGGCATAAGCCCCGCAGCGGTGGCACTTGCGCAAAAGGTGCAACAAACCGAGCCAACAGTAGCATTGGTGTTCGGTAACCCATACGCTGTGAAAAATGTGGAATCCGCCCCCAACTTGGTGGCTTGTTATGAGGACGACGCCATTTTTCAGCAGGCGGCATTTGATTGGCTGCAGGGCAAGTTTTCGGCCAAAGGAAGCTTACCCGTAACCGTTAGTGAAACCTTGCATTATGGCAGCGGCATTATGGATTCCACCGTGTTGCCCAAAGCGTTGCCAGAAACCGTGGGCATGAACAGCGCAGCCCTAGGTGCCATTGACAGCATTGCCAACGACGCCATAGCAAAACACGCAACACCCGGTTGCGTAGTGCTGGTTGCCAAAGATGGCAAGCTGGTGTTTAACAAAGCTTATGGTTACATGGGCTACGACAGTACCGAACGCGTTACCACTGCCAGCGTGTACGACATGGCCTCGGTTACGAAAATATCCGCCACCACGGTGTCGGTTATGAAACTGTATGAGGAAGGCAGGCTTGACCTTACAAAAACACTGGGCGACTATTTGCCCTGGGTACGTGGCACCAACAAAGAAGGGCTTTCCATCGAAAAAATATTGCTGCACCAGGCCGGGTTAAACCCTTTTATACCTTTTTACCGCGAAACAATTGACACAGCCACCGGCAAGCCCAAACCGGGCTTTTACCGGCCTATGGCCGACGCGCTGTACAGCCTGCGCGTGGCCGATAGCATGTATATGCGCCACGACTGGGTTGATACTATGTACAAACGCATTGTACAAAGCAAGGTGGGCCCGGCAGACAAATATGTGTACAGCGACAACGACTTTATTTTTATGGGCAAGGTGGTGCAGCAAATAACCGGCTTGCCGCTGGATGAGTATGTGAAAGAAACTTTTTACAAACCGCTTAACATGCCCAGCACCACCTTTCACCCGAGGGAACACGAACCGCTAAACACGATTGCCCCCACCGAAAAGGAAAAATACTTCCGCCTGCAGCAAATACGGGGCGATGTGCACGACCCCGGAGCAGCCATGTTTGGCGGCGTGGCGGGCCATGCGGGTTTGTTCAGCAACGCCTATGACCTAGCCAAACTTTACCAAATGCTGCTAAACGGCGGCAAACTAAACGGTGTGCGGCTATTGAAAAAAGAAACCATCAATTATTTTACGGCTTACCACAGCAACATAAGCCGCAGGGGTATTGGGTTTGACAAACCCGAGAAAGACAATGCCACCAGCAAGGAGCCATACCCATCAAAATATTGCAGCCCGCTTACCTATGGCCACACCGGGTTTACTGGCATTGGTGTTTGGGTTGACCCTAAGTATAACCTTATTTACATGTTTTTCAGCAACAGGGTTAACCCCGATGGTGGGGATAACCTAAAGCTGAGCCACATGAATGTGCGCAGCAATATTTTCGATGCCATTTATACATCGCTCGGTGTGCATTAATGGATACTATGGGCTTTAAGCAGGGTGAATATGCCGCTTAAAAGTTTGGCTTACAATATTAATTGGTTTGCGGTGCGGATAATCGCAAAAAAATTCTATTTTGAGCCGCACCCGAAAATTACCAAATGAGATCAACCATCCTGCTACTGGCGGCCATCTGCATTAACTATTTTGCCGCCAGCGCCCAAAAACCCACATCAGCCAAGGAACCGCAATGGGTTGTGGTAAACAAGCTTGACTACGCCAACACCAGTTTGGACAAAGACGCGGAAGACGGGTATATTGACGTGGATTATGAACGCCAAGTTTCCCTGGCCGAACAAGCGACTTATATACGCCAAAGCAGCCGCATCATATCAGAAGCCGGTGTGCAAAACCGGTCGCAGGTATCGGTGAGTTTCGACCCAAGCTTCCAACAACTGGTTTTTCATACCATACGCATTTTTCGCAACGGCCAGATAATAAATAAGCTGGATTTACAGAAGATAACCACCGTACACCAAGAAAGCGATTTGGATAATTTTATTTACAATGGCACAGTGAATGCACTTTTGGTGGTGGATGATGTGCGCAAGGGCGATGTGCTGGAATATAGTTACACCCTTAAAGGCTTTAACCCAGTTTTTGAAAGCAAATACGGAACCACCATTATTTCTGCTGGTTCCAGCCCTTTATATAACCTGTACTTTTCGGTGCTGGTGCCACAAGGGCGCAGCATATCCATCAAAAACAACCTAGACACAATACAACCACAGATACATACCCAGGGCGGGCAAACGGCCTACGTTTGGCACAAAACACTAATGGCACCGGTACACCCGCAGGACCACTACCCCTCCTGGTACGACCCTTACCCTGAAATTATGTTGGGCGAATACAAAAGCTGGAAAGAGGTGAACGACTGGGCCGTGAAGCTTTTTCCGAAAAAGGCCTCATTATCTCCCGCCCTTTCGCAAAAAATTAAAGAAATCGCAACAGCCGACTCAACCGAGGAGGGCCGCGCCCAAGCTGCTTTGCGTTTTGTGCAGGATGATATTAGGTACATGGGCATTGAAATGGGCGAACACAGCCACCGCCCTGCCACACCCGACAAAGTTATGGCACAGCGTTTTGGCGACTGTAAGGAAAAATCGTACCTGTTGTGCACTATGCTGCAAGCCATGGGCATGGAAGCCAGCCCGGTATTAATTAGCACCGACGATAACAAAGCATTGCTAGCCCATTTACCTGGCCTGCAAAGCTTTAACCACTGCACGGTAAGGGCCAAAGTAAAAGGGCAATATTATTGGTTTGACCCCACCATAAGTTACCAGCGCGGCAAGCTGCAGGATATTTATTACCCCGACTACCAATGCGGGCTAGTGATAACAGATACCACCACGGCCTTAACCGTTATACCCACCAATACCAACGGCACGCAGGAGGTGAAGGAGGTATTTAATATACCCAACATGGGTGGTGCGGCGCAATTGGTGGTTACATCCACCTACACGGGCTATTGTGCTGACAACCAGCGCGAACAATACAAAACCAGCAGCAATTACGACATACTAAAGGCTGTGCAAAAGTTTTATGCCTACAATTTTGAGAAAATAAATGGCGACAGCCTGGTGTATTACGACGATGAAAAAACGGGTGTGGTTACCCGCAAAGCCTATTTTACCCTAAAGGATATTTGGGAGGATGACAAGGGTGCCAAAAAGTTGCATTTACAGCCGTTTGTAATTGGCAGTGCCATGAAGAAGCCCGACGACAAAATACGCAGCATGCCGTATAGCATTACCTACCCCGCCAAATACCATGAGGAAGTGGAAGTAAACCTGCCCGAGGATTGGAATGTTGACACCGCTGGCACTTATGCTAACTGCCCGGCATTTTCGTTTACCATGGCCTCCACCTATGCGTTTAGGCAATTGCGGATAGTGTATGACTATGTGGCCAAGAAAGACCATATACTGCCCGCTGAAACAGATGACCTTTTAGCAGCGGTTAAAAAAGCCGACGACAATGAAGGCTTTGACCTTACTTATGGCGACAGCGTTGACAAGAAGCAGCTACAAAAAAATTCGGGTAACAACGTAGCGTATGTAATGGTAGCGATAGTGGTACTGATAGGCGGCATTGTTTGGTGGAGCCAGCGGATGGGATAATTGGCACATATTCCAAAATTGTCAGCATAAACCGAATATTATCAAAAACCAAAAAATCCCAATTTCAATCAGATAACTCTTCAGCTCCTGCTCTAACTTGGAGACAACTTTATAAATTCTTCTTTCTATACTTACATTATTATTTTATCGAATTTAAAGCCAAGATCAAAATGGCATATTTCCTTTTTTATAGATGAAAGCGGTCAAGACCATCATGATTCACCCTATGAAGTACTGGCAGGTTTTGCTATACAGGATAAAGACCTTTGGAACTTTATAAGAGCGGTGCATGAAATAGAATTAAGTTGTTTTGGCAGAAGATATAGGCTTGATAACCGAGAAATAAAGGCTAAAAAATTTCTTAATAAAAAAAACATTTCGGTTAGCCGAGCAATTGCCACCCATTGATTTATTTGAAAGAACCCAATTTGCAAGAGAAGCGTTGGATCATGGTGACAGCATTAACAAACAAAGGCTTACTGCTTTGGCCCAAGCTAAACTTTCTTATGTGACTCAACTTTTCCAATTGTGCCAACAATATCGGTGCAAAATTTTTTCATCTATTGTAGCTGACCCAAATACTATTCCAGCAGACAAAACAATGTTACGTAAAGATTAAATCTATTTATTTGAGCGGTTTTACTACTTTTTGTAAGATAAACCGGAAGAACTGCGGGGAATTGTTGTATTTGATGAACTGGAGAAGTCTGCCAGTCATATTTTATTAACACAAATGGATAAATACTTCAAAAATACCGCTAAAGGGAGACTACGAAGCAGTCTTGTTATTCCCGAACCTTTTTTTGTTCATAGCGATCTTACAACGGGTATTCAAGTGGTGGACTTAATGGCTTATGTTCTTTCATGGAACTTTAGAGTGGGTGGTTTAAACAAACTGGGTAGGGAGGAGTTAAATAGCTATCTTGAACTACTGAAACCATTGATATACAGGACAATAAGGGAAATTGGAGATGTTCAGGAACATGTAATATGGAGCGTGACGGTTGTTTAAAAAGAAAAAGGCAATGTCAGTTTCCCAACAAAGCCTCCAATGTAAATATATGATATTAACAAGCAAGGAAAAATTAAATCCGTCGGCTAACCCTATTTCGATTAACTAACATCTTTGCTACTCCACCGTAAACCAGGTATAACTTTCCGCCGCTATCGTAAACGAAAGCGTAATATTACCGGCCTTATCAACCGCAAAGGTTTTTACCACCCCTTCTTGTTCTTTTACATGGGCAGTATTTGCCAAACCGGTATAATACAAAGGCAATTTAATGGTACGTGTAATGGCTGTTTTAAGCGGGTTGTACAGCAGCACCAATCCCTTGGTTTTACCTGCTGGGTCAACATGCATAATGCCGTCCCAATCGCGGCCATCGGCACGGCGCAGGTGTATAATGTCGGCATTCAGTATGTCCCGGTATTTTTTATACCACCCCACTACCGCGGCCACTGTTTTACGGGTGGTATCGGCATCGTACAGGCGGGGGCCCCGGTAACAAGCCTGCACACCCGCCCCATAATATTGCACCATTAACTGTTTGTAATCTTTCAAATGTTGGGACAGCGGCTCCAGCACAGCCTCCGGCCCACCGCCCTGGTACCTTGTTAGTGGCACAAAACCCCAACTCATGCTGGGCGTCTTCTCCCAAAGGCCGTCATAAATGTTTTGGCGGTTTAAAATCATCTGCTGCTCACGGGGAAGGGAGAAATTTACTTCTCTGTAGCCGATGCCTATTTTGTTGGTGCCGTCTAAAAAATACCAGTCGGGCGCGTTTACATAAATGCCGTTTTCGCTGCACCAGTGGTACAAGCCTTTTTGCAGTTCCATTTGATTCCATTGGCTGTCATCAAGGCCTAGGTGGCCGGGGTGCTTGGTAGATGCACACACATCGCCGGGGTAAGGGCCGTCGTTCTCAAAAATATCAAAGCCGGTGTTACTAATAAAGTGTTTCAGTTTGGCAATATACGCCAGCCCCCAATTGCTGCCCAGGCAGGGTGCGTTGCCAAAAAATGCCGCCGCGTCGGGTTTGCCAGTAACGGGGTCTACCACATCATCCGCATCACTAATCCTGCGCGAGCTGAACAAGGAATACCCACCAATTTTTATGCCTTTGCTGTGGGCGTAGGCGGCAAGGGCCTTCCAGGTGGCTATATTTTTCGCGCTGGAATCCTCCATGTTGCAGTGGCTGCCAAAACTTAAAATCAGTGCCTCGTAACCGGTGGCCGCGCATTGGTCAACCGCGTCTTTCACCTGTTGGTCATTTTCACTCACCAGGTGCATAAATATCGGGTTGGCGGTGGTCCAAGGGGCAATGGCCCGGTACATTTTGCGTATGGCCAGACCGCGCCGTTCGCGGTCGTAACTGTCCATCAACAACTCGCAGGTGCGCACTGAGTGGTAGGTTTCGCCGGGTGCCAGCACCACGCCGGTTACTTTTTCGGGGTACACTTCCAGCAGGCAAGGTGTTTGGTAATTATAGTTTACTTGGCTGGTATAGGTGCTGTCGGTGTTCCAATGGGTGGTTTGGTCGCTTATGTCGTAGCGCATGGCGTTGTTAAAAGCGTAATTGGTTTCTACATAAATACCATGCTGTTTTTTCATTTCGGCGGGCGTGCCCACCACTGCACTTTCCTCCTCCACCAAGCCCAGTATTTCATTCACCACCTTGTTGATGGTAACCGGCTGGCTGCCGTTATTTTGTATAGACACTGATTTTATGGTGAGCGGAAGCCCGTTGTAAAGCTCGTACTGTACCGTTACCGCCAAGGCTTTTAACTCGGGCAGTTTTGATGCGAACAACAGCGAAAGCTGTATGCCCGCAGCCTGCTTGGTATTGGTGGCCCAAACCTTTGGTTGCCAGTTTACATGGGGTTGTATGGCACCAATTGCAAACGATTGCAGGGCAAAATCACTGTCGCCGGCCGTTAGCCCATCCACCCAACCGGGCAGTAGGTAAGCGTTTTCCTTTTGGCCGCGCAGGCCGCCAATATTGTATACGATGCCGTTAATGTTTATGCGCGCTTCCGGCTTAACTGAGCGCAACAACTGCTGGCCATTGGCAAGGTTGGTATAATCGGTGCAGGTTAGGTTGGGTTGTATGCGAAAAACACGTTTAACCAAGCCGTTGTACAACGCAATGTCTTTGCCGCCGGGCATTTCGTACACGCCTGCTTTGGTGGCCACTGGCGTTACCAGCCAGTCTTTGGCCTGTATTTGCTCCATCGCCGGTTGCCAGGCGGGCAGCACGGGTACGCTAGTTTGGGCCATGGCAGTGTTTAGCATTAGGGTTGCGAGTAAGGTGGCAATTAAACAGGTGTATTGTTTGGTCATAAAAAGGGTGGTTTTATAAAAACGGAGCCAATATAGTAAAACTATGCCTGAAACATTTTTTGTTGGTGCGGATTATAAAACAACTTACCTTTGCAGCCTTAAAAAAAAATGACTCTGTAGCTCAGTTGGTAGAGCAGCTGACTCTTAATCATCGGGTCCGGGGTTCGAACCCCCGCGGGGTCACAAAAAAATAACAAAAAGCCTTGCAAGTCAATAGATTGTAAGGCTTTTTTGTTTGAAAAACCGTGTAGTTATATTGGTGTAATGTTAATGTACGTAGCTTAAAACTATCCAAAAAACGTTGGTGGCTATTTAGTTAGTTTCATTCGGCCAGTTCAAACAAATTCGTGCATAACTATTAGAACGAAATAACACTACCCCCCTACCTATACTTACACGTGGCATTATCCGCCTTTATGTAATACGACTTATAGTTCAATGCCTTTTTATCCATACAGCCCTGTAGGTTAAGCAGTTCCACTTTGCGAAACTCAACTGGGTGGCTTTCGGCCTGCAAGGCAATATAGCCAGCAGTTAATGGTGAGCCTGCTTTTTGTATCCAAGCCAGGGAGTCTGCGCCAAAGCCGCCGGTAGTCCAAGTCATGCCGCTGTTAACAAACCCACCGCCCACATGCGGCTTTTCGTAACTAAGCACCGTGTCGCCATTTACAAGGTGGTATATAACAGAGTCGCCCAGCACCACAGCCTCCACACTAACCCATTCGTTGGCCATGCAGTTGCGCGATTTACTGTCAATGCAATGCTGGTAATTGGTTTTGCCCATTTGGTTAACCTCGGTGCCGGGTGTGCAAAGGTTGCCGTTGGGCCGTTTAACCAACGAGTCGCTGGCAAGCAACTGAAACTCCAGCGAAACAGGGAACAACTGGTTTAATGACAGCGAGGCAGCCGACTGCGAGTGTACCATAACGCCACTGTTAAGGTACGCATAGTCTGGCCCGCCGGTTAATTGCTTGCCGTAAAAGCGGTAATCCACCAGCACTTTATAGTAGCTGTAAGGCTGCCGGTAATACAGGTGGCCAAACTCGTGGGTAAATTTTTTAAAGCCGCTGTAATCAACCACAATCATGCCGTCTTTCACATAAAAGTTGTTGTTTAAGTTATAGTTGAGTGGGTAGCCAGCAATTTTAATATCCCAGCCGGTGAGGTCCTTGTTGTTAAAAAGTTGCACCCATTCTTCCTTTGAAGTATTGCGGGGCTTTTCGGCTGCGGGTTTATACGACATGAGGATAATTAAAAACGCTAGGGCAGCCAACCGGTTAAATTTCATATCAATCATTTAAGTAATAAATATATGCCACTAATGGTATCCACCGTGGTAATAGTGCAGTTATTTATTACAGGCACTGCCAATTAAGCGCTTTTGCCGGGGGTAGGTGTTATGAAATATAAATGGCCCCCTCCCCAAACATATTCCCTATATAATAAGTAGACTATTACCTGCTTTTCTTATTTTTGCGCCCAACCTGCAAGCAGGTGTTAAAAATAGCGGCATATGGTTTCAAAACTCAGCTCGGCAGAAATTTTAAACTTCCTAGTCATTATTACCATTATACTTATTTCTGCGCGTTTGCTGGGCGAACTTTGCCGTAAACTAAAGCAGCCCGTGGTGGTGGGCGAGGTATTGGCAGGCATCATCATAGGCCCCTCATTGTTTGGCTCTTTGTTTCCACAACTGTTCAACAAAATTTTTGTCAGCCAGCCACGTGCCTATGGCGCGTTTGACGGCTTGGCCAATGTGGGCATCATATTGCTAATGTTCTCAGCCGGCATAGAGGTTGACCTAAAGCAAATTCGACAATACGGCAAGCAGGCGGCGTACATAAGCCTTACAGGGCTGCTTTTTCCGTTTGCCATCGGCTTTGGCACCGTATGGTTTTTTTACGACAGGCTTTTTCCCACACCGGCGGCCAGCCACTTAATACCGGCCTTGTTTGTGGGTACTGCACTATCTATCACGGCACTTTCAGTCATTGCTAAGGTGCTGATTGACATAGACATTATTAAAACCAAAGTGGGCAACCTTGTGCTAACGGCCGCCATGATTGACGATTTTTTGGGCTGGGTGCTTTTTTCGGTAATTATGGCACTGCTCAACAAATCCACCGGGGCCGACGCGTATACGTCTGTGGGCTTGGTTTTGCTTTTTGTGGCCTTGATTATGACAGTAGGCAAATGGGGCGTAAACCAATTGCTAAAGCTTACCGAAAAGCATCTAAGCCTGCCGGGGGGCAGGATGACTGTAGGCGTTTGCCTTTGTTTTATTGCTGCTGTTATTACCGAATGGCTAGGCGTGCGCGGCATATTTGGTGCCTTTTTAATGGGCGTGGTGGTAGGCGACTCAAAGTACTTCCAAGAGCGCACCCAGAACATATTACAACAGTTTGCCCTTAACGTGGCCGCGCCGCTGTTTTTTGCCTCTATTGGGCTGCGCATAAACTTCGTGACCAATTTTAACCTTGAGGTAGTGCTGATTATATTATTGATTGCCAGCCTTGCCAAAATTGCCGGGGCAGTAATAGGCAGCAGGGCCAGTGGCATGCGCACCAACGAGAGCTATGCCGTTGCATTTGGCATGAACGCCCGAGGGTCGCAGGAGCTGGTGCTTGGTTTGCTGGCACTACAGGCAAAAATAATAAACGAGCAAATTTTTGTAGGCTTAGTGGTTATGACATTGGTGAGCATAATTATTGCGGGCCCTTTGATGCGCCATTTTTTAGATAAGGATGTGGCGGCGGAGGCCAAAAAGAAAGGCATTGTTGTTGCCAGCAAAGTAGAGGAAGGCGTGCCAGTGTAACAAAAAACTATCACTGCAAAAACTGTTTTGCAGTGATAGTGCAAAAAAACGGCAGCATAACCAATGCTTAGGCTGTGGCCGGGGAACCGGCAATTGCATCGCTTTTCTTAAAAACAACCACCGGCCTTGTGTGTGCGGTGGCACCTATGTACAATACACAGCATGCCAGCGCAAGGTCTTGGATCATGTTTAAGAAAGAGAGCGCTTTTAATTGCTTGTCGCTCAGCGAAAGATAGCCCTGCAAATGGATGGCCAGCGCAAAGGTTACCAACAAAAGGGCCAGTACATAAGTTGCCAGCTTAACCTGCACATTAAATAAGATAGACAGTGCAGTGAGGATTAACAACGACCCCATAACATATACCCATAGATGGCTGCTGGGCATGTAGCCCGGCACAAACAGGATAAGGTTTTCAGGATCAATGAAGTGAAAAACACCAAAAACTGCGATAACTATGGCAAACAATACTACTGCAACCCGGGAAATAAGTGTATTATCCATAACACCAGGTTTTAGAGTAAAAAGGTACGGGGTATTTTTGAAACACCAACCTTAAAAGTTAAATAAAATATAAATTTTAAGGTTTAGCCTAACAATAACGTTTGGCAAAACGGCCGCTGCTAATGTTTGCCGCCACCCCTGCAGGGTTTTGCCCGTTTGTACAATTTTACAGTATGCTAACCATATTGCCCTACCTTAGCCATAGAAAAGAATAGTAATATGAAGATTGCTTTCCATGGTGCCGCCAGAACAGTTACTGGGTCAAAACATTTATTGACACTTGACAATGGCACACAAGTTTTATTGGACTGCGGCTTGTTTCAGGGCCTGGGCCGGGAAACATATATGCTGAATGAGCAATTTGGCTTTAACCCCCATCAAATTAACTACCTGCTATTGTCGCACGCGCATATTGACCATTGCGGGCTTATACCCCGCTTGGTGAAGGAAGGCTTTACCGGAAAAATATTCTGCACGCCTGCCACCAGCGACCTGGCACAGGTTCTGCTGCTAGACTCCGCCGAAATACAACGGGATGATGCCCATTTTTTAAATAAAAGACGGGCCCGCCAAGGCCTGCCGCCGGAGCAGCCGTTGTACACGGTTGACGATGCAAAGGCAGCCTTTAAACAATTTACCCCTGTTGAATACGGCCATTGGTTTGAGATTGAGCCGGGCCTGCAGGTACTTTATACAGACGCAGGGCATATTATTGGCAGTGCCGCAGTACATGTGCGTGTAACGGAAGATGGCAAAACAACCCAAATAAGCTTTAGCGGAGACGTAGGCCGGTACCGGGATGTAATTCTGCGGTCGCCCGATACTTTTCCCCAAGCCGACTACCTAATTATTGAGAGTACTTACGGGAACAGCCTGCACGAAGATATTGCCAACACGCCCGACACATTGCTCCGCTGGATTGAAAAAACCTGCGTGCAAAAAAAGGGGAAGCTGATTATACCCGCCTTTAGTGTTGGAAGAACACAGGAATTGCTTTTTTTTCTAAACCAACTGAGCGAGGAAAGGCGCTTGCCCACCATACCGGTATATGTTGACAGCCCATTAAGCCAAGAAGCCACACAGGTAATAAAAAGCCACCCGGAGAACTACAATAAAGCGGTTAAGCACCTGCTGCAAACCGACCAGGACCCTTTTGACTTTGACGGGTTACGATTTATTAAAACGGTGGATGAGAGTAAGCGGTTAAATGATATTACCCAGCCTTGCATAATTATTTCTGCCAGCGGCATGGCGGATGCAGGCAGGGTTACCCACCATATTGCCAACAATATTGGTAACCATAAAAATACCATTTTAATAGTGGGCTATTGCGAACCCCACTCACTGGGAGGCCGTTTGATGAATGGGGCAGAATATGTGTACATTTTTGGCGAACAATATGCCGTGCAGGCAGAGGTGGGCGTAATGCGCAACATGAGCGCACATGGCGATTATAACGACTTATCACAGTTTTTGGCTTGCCAAAAGCCAGATTTGGTTAACACTGTGTTTATTGTTCACGGGGAGTATGCTGTGCAACAGGAATTTAAGAGCCGGTTGTTAAAAAAAGGGTTTAGGAATGTACAAGTACCCGAGCTGCACAGCGTTTTTGGCTTAAATTTTTAAAATATTTGTAGAAATGACAATAAAAAGTTTGGCCGAATAAAAAAAAATGTTAATGTTGTGCAAACGATTGTATAATACTTGTCATACAAAACCACCATACAGGATATTGCCCGCGAGTTAAACCTCACATCTGCCACAATATCAAGGGCTTTGCACAACAACCCTCGTATTAGTGAGCAAACCAAAAGGCTTGTGCTTGAAACGGCTAACCGCCTGCACTACCGGCGCAACAAAATCGCTTCCTCATTACGGTCGGGCAAATCGCATACTATCGGTGTAATTATTCCCAGCGCACAAATGAACTTTTTCGGCTCGGTGGTACACGGCATACAAAGCATAGCCAATACCAGCGGGTACAGTATATTATTATACCAATCAGAAGAGTCGACTGAGTTGGAAATTAAGGCCATTGAAGCCTTTCTGGGTGCAAGGGTAGACGGTATTTTAGTATCCATCGCCAAAGGCACCACCGACTTTACCCATTTTACCGAACTTAAAAAACGGGGCATACCATTGGTGTTTTTTGACAGGACCAACGAAAGCCTGGACATATCATCGGTGGTAATAAACGACTATAAAGGAGCATACAACGCAACGGAGCATTTAATAAATCAAGGTTACAAGCGTATTGCCCACGTATCGGGCCAACAGCACGTAAAGGGTTTTCACGATCGGTTGCTTGGCTACCAAGATGCTTTAAAAGCTAACGGCATTAAACCCTTGCCTGAATTTGTATACCATGGCAATATATCTATTGAAAGCGGGAGACTGGCGGCTGAGTATTTTTTGCAGTTACCCCAACCGCCAGACGCAGTATTTGCGGTAGAAGATTTTACAGCCTTGGGCGTGCTGCAGCAGTTAAAAGAGCATAAAATAAGCGTGCCGGGTAGTTTTGGTGTGGTTGGTTTTGCCAACGAGAGTTTTGGGGAGTACATAACCCCAGCCCTATCTACAGTTGACCAGCAAACTGTACAAATGGGCAGGGAGGCATTTAAAATGCTAATTGAACAAATTGAAGAAAAAAATGTTGCTTTAGATAAGGGCTTTATGGTTATTCTAGAGCCTGTGTTGCTGTGCCGGGAATCATCAGTTAGAGTAAACGATTGTTAAGCTTTGGACTATTGCATATTCTGCAAGGTCTTTTCATGTATCCAACTAGAAAACGTGCGTAGGTAAATGTGGGCTTAAAAAAGGCACTTGCTAAATTGAACCAGTGTGCAAACGTTTGCACAAAATAACACTTAAATATTTACTAAAAGAATAAATAACCAAAAACCGAAGAATATGATAGTTGACGACACATGAAAACCCCGAAATTTCAGCCAAATGAAGTTTGGCAAAATAATTTTTTTAAAAACCAATCTAAAACAGCTTGTATATGAGATATTATACTCTTTTTACGCGCTTTTTACAGTTACAAAAAGCGTCGTTTATCCTTTGTTTGTTTTTTTGTGCTATTACGGCAGGCACGGCACATGCAAACCCATTTTTTAAACCTGCCGACAGGGAAGTTAAAGGCCGCATACTTGACGATAAAGGCGCGCCCTTGCCAAATGTAAGCGTAGTAGTTAAAGGCACCACTATCGGTGTAAATTCAGCCGAAGATGGAGGCTTTTCCATCCATGTGCCAGAAGGCAAAAACACTCTTGTGGTTTCCTCTATAGGCTTCCAAACACAAGAAGTAGAAGTAAAAAACACCAATAACGTTAGCGTTACATTGGCAAGCGGCACCGGCAGGCTTGATGATGTTGTGGTGGTTGGTTACGCTACCCAAAAAAGGGTTACCGTAACAGGTGCTGTTGCTGTTGTAAAAGGCACTGACCTGCAAAAATCGCCCACCGTTAACCTTTCAAACTCTCTAGCAGGCCGCCTGCCAGGCGTAACTGCTGTTAACGGCAGTGGCGAACCTGGTTATGATGGTTCTTCCATCCATATTCGCGGTTCCAATTCATTGGGTAGTACAGATGCCTTGATAGTTATTGACGGTGTGCCTGCCCGTGCTGGCGGTTTAGAACGTTTAAACCCTGCCGATGTGGAAAGCATGTCAGTACTAAAAGATGCCTCGGCTGCCATTTATGGTGCCCGTGCTGCCAATGGGGTTATACTTATTACTACCAAGCATGGCAAATTGGGCAAGCCCATGTTATCGTACAATTTTAACCAAGGATGGTCACAGCCAACTACTATACCAAAAATGCTTAACGCAGTAGAGTATACTACCATGGCTAACGAAATTGAACTATATAAGTTAGATCCTTCAAACTGGACTGCGGCAGCCGCTGCATATAAAAGCACAGGCAGCTATACCGACCAACAAGGCAATGTAAGCACTGCACCTTTTTCACCAGATGATATTAAGAAATATAAAGATGGTAGCGACCCTTGGTTGCACCCCAATACAGATTGGTTTAAGGCTACATTAAAACCCTGGTCTCCACAATCACGCCAAAACGTGCAGTTATCAGGCGGTAGCGAAAACGTAAAATACCTGGCTTCTATTGGTTACGAAAACCAGGATGCGTATTATAAAAATTCAGCAACAGGTTACAAACAATACGATTTCCGTTTAAACCTAGATGCCAAGGTTAACAAGTACGTAAATGTATCCATTGGTGTTACAGGCCGCCAGGAAAACAGGTTCTTCCCCACCAAATCTGCCGGTGCTATTTTCAGGATGCTGATGCGTGGCTACCCAACCAAGAATGCCTACTGGCCAACCGGACAAGCTGCACCGGATATTGAAAATGGCGAGCAACCAGTTGTTATCACTACCAACCAAACTGGCTATGACAAAGACACAAGGTATTACCTGCAAAGCAATGGTAAGATTGAAATAAACATACCTTGGATTGAAGGTTTGAAGATTACCGGTAATGTGGCTTTAGACAAATACATTCAACAAGGCAAAACATGGCAGAAACCTTGGTTTATTTATAACTTCAGCGGTTTTGAAGCCGATGGTAAAACCCCAATTTTAACAGCAGTTCAAAAAGGGCCTACCACTCAAGCTACGCTTAACCAATATACACAGGATCAGCTGAACTCCATGTTGGAAGCTATACTATCTTACAACCATACCTTCGGCGACCACGCGGTAACGTTTTTGGCTGGTGTAACTAAAGAAGAAGGCAATGCAAATTATTTCAATGCATTCCGTCAATACTTCCCTTCCACCACCATCGACCAATTGTTTGCAGGTAGCCAAACCAACCAGCAAGCAAACGGTGCAGCTTGGGAAAATGCCCGTTTAAACTATTTTGGACGTGTAGGGTATAACTATAAAGAAAAATACCTACTTGAGTTCTTATGGCGTTATGATGGTTCATTTGACTTTCCTGCGGCAAAACGTTTTGGTTTCTTCCCTGGTATTACTGCAGGTTGGAGGGTTTCGGAAGAGAAATTCTTTAAACAGAACGTAACATTCTTAAATTCTTTAAAACTACGCGGTTCATGGGGTCAGTTGGGTAACGACAAACTGGTGTACAATGGCAATCAAGTTGACTACGGTTACTTGTCCACCTACGCTTACGGCACTTATGTTACAGGCAACCAAGTATATTCAACTTTGCATGAAAACAACATAGGCAACCCTAACTTAACTTGGGAATTAGCCAACAACTACAACTTAGGTTTGGACGGTACTGCACTAAAAAACAAACTAAGCTTTGAGTTTGACGTTTTCCAAAACCACAGGTCAAGCATTTTATGGAAACCTAGTGGTGGTATTCCCGCAACAGCAGGCTTTGGTAACGCTGTACCCCCAACCAACCTTGCAAAAGTGGACAATAAGGGCTATGAGTTTAACATAAACTACTCCGACAGGAAAGGCGATGTTAAATTTAACTTTGGTATTAACGGCGGTTATTCAAAAAACAAAATTGTATTTTGGGATGAAACACCCGGCAGGCCAGTTTACCAACAGTCAACAGGACACCCGATACCAGACGATTTAAGCAACCCCGACAATATGTTGCTTTATCAATACGACGGTGTGTTTGCCACACAAAAAGATGTGGATGCAAACAAATTGGATTATACAGGTGTTGGCGGCGCGGGCAAATTGTTCCCCGGCAGCATGAAATTTAAAGATGTTAACGGCGATGGTAAAATAGACGCCAACGACAGGGTAAGGAGCGATAAAAATGCACAGCCAACTTTCCAAGGCGGTATTATCCTCGGTGCATCTTATAAAAACTTCGACATCTCTATCCTGTTCCAGGGTGCTACCGGTGGCCAAGTGTTCTTCCAAACTGAGTCAGGTACAATTGGTAACTACACACAGTACTCCTACGACCATAGGTGGACTATTGACAAACCAAGTTCCGTTGATCCGCGTACAGTTGACAGAAATAACCAATATTTCTCCAACCTCAACACGTATTACATGCTTAATACGAATTATATACGCTTGAAGAACCTTGAGCTTGGTTATACCCTGCCTACTTCACTTGCCAAAAAAGCAGGCATTGGCACGTTTAGGATATATGTAAGCGGCCTTAACCTAATTACATGGTCTAAGGAAAAAATATATGACCCTGAATCAACCAGCAGCAGCGGCCAGTATTATCCGCAGGCAAGGCTTATTAACACAGGTGTTTCAGTAACTTTTTAAATTGATTTAGCATGAAAACATTAACAAAAACAATATTGGCAGCGGTAGTTACCGCGGTAATATTTTACTCCTGTAAGCAGGATTTCTTGAATACACAGCCGTTGAACGTGGCTGCTGCTGGCGCTACATGGTCTGACCCCTCCCTGTCGGAGGCTTTTGTAACAGACATTTATAATGTACTGCATGATGGCCTGCTGAACCAGGAAAGCATGGACTGTATAAGCGATAACTGCTTATACAACTTTGGCAGGATGGATATAATGGAAAGCAACATCAGCCCTTCCAATACAGGTTGGGTTAATAACACTTACGAGTACGGTGAAATGTACATAAGGATAAGGGCCGTTAACACTGCCTTAGAAAACCTTGCAAGTGCGAAATTTGATGCAACTATGCGTGACAAGCTGATAGGCGAAAGCTATTTTTTACGCGCCTATTGCTATAACCAAATGTTGCGTTATTACGGCGGTGTACCTTTGGTTAAACATACATATGCTTTAAGCACTGCAGATTTTTCAATTGCCAGAAACACATATGAAGAATGTGTGAATTCTATTGTTGGTGACCTTGACTCAGCAGCTTTGTTGTTGACTGGCAAAAACCTTACCTCAGGCCGTGCAACCGCCGATGCTGCTATGGCTTTAAAAGCCCGTGTATTACTGTATGCCGCAAGCGACCTACATGATATACCAACAGCAAAAGCAAAATCAGCCCTTATTGCTTCTTATGCAAATCCTGAATTGCTGGGCTATGTAAGTGGTGACCGCACTGCACGCTGGCAGAAAGCAAAAGACGCAGCGAAAGCTGTGATTGACCTTGGCAAGTATGGTTATATGCTAAATTTATCCGCACCGGCTTCAAAGGCTGATGCCATTACGTATTATACCAATGTGTATCTTTCCAAGAACGGCGGTGAGGCAGAAGCTATTTTTAGCAAGTACTACATCAATGCGTCTTCCGACGACTGGGGAGCTTGGTATCCCAGAAACAATTGCCCTAACGGTTACCATGGCTGGACATCTACCGAGCCTACGCAAAACCTGATAGACAATTATGAAATGATGGATGGTACTAAATTCGACTGGAGCAACCCCACAGAAGCAAGTACCCCTTACGCAAACCGTGACCCCCGTTTTTACGCCTCTGTAATGTATGACGGTTCTCCTTGGAAGCCACGTACTACTGACGGTGCTGCTTACGACCCATACAACGAAACACAGTTTGGCACCTACGAAGTAGGCACTTACGGCAGCACTACTACTTACTTTGGGCTTGATACAAGGAACAGTAACCTGGAAAACTGGAATGGAACAAGAACAGGATACGCCATAAAGAAGTTTATGGATCCAGATCCTTCTATTGTGGACATGAACCAAAAGCAACAGATACAGAGCAACCAAATAAGGTTTACCGAGGTGGTGTTTAACTATGCAGAAGCTTGTTTAGCGCTAGGCCAGGAAGACGAAGCCAAAACATGGATAAACAAAATACGGTACCGTGCGGGTATGCCAGCCATTACCGAAACAGGCGCTGCACTTGTTGCACGTTATCAAAACGAACGTAACATAGAAATGCTTTGTGAAGAACAACGTTTTTACGATGCCCGCCGTTGGATGATTGCACCAAGCGTACTCGGCCAAAAAGTAAGGGTAATGCTGATTACTGGTAAGTTAAAACCCGGAAAATCAGTAACTACTTACCGTTACAACACAGACAATTATAACTACACATATAATGTGCAGAATATTGAGTCTGGCGTTGAAAACCGTTCATGGGATGATAAAGTTTATTTCCCGCCGTTTGCTTTGGATCAGATGAATAGGAACACAAAACTTATTCAGAATCCTGGTTACTAAGCTCATTGCAGTTTAAAATAATAAAGTCTATGCCGGGAAAACAAACCGGCATAGATTTTTCTACTTTAGCACCTCACCAAACACTAACTACTTTGCAACATATAAAACGGATAAGCCTTTTCTACCTATTTATTGCTACAACGCTGGCATATAGCAGTTGTACCCCAAAGGATGGTACTAACCCCGCAAATAGTGGCGATGCCTTGTTCACGCTATTGCCGGCCGAAAAAACAAATATTGATTTTTCCAATACCCTAACCGAAGGCCTTAATACCAATGTACTGCTGTATGAATATTTTTATAATGGCGGCGGGGTAGCCGTGGGTGATGTAAACAACGATGGGTTGCAGGACATCTATTTTTCCGGCAACATGTCGCCCAACAAACTTTACCTTAACAAAGGTAAAATGCAATTTGATGATATAACTGGTGTTGCAGGCGTTGAAGGCAGGCCAGGGCCCTGGAAAACAGGCGTATGCATGGCCGATGTAAATGGAGACGGCCGCCTGGATATTTACGTGTGCTACTCAGGCATATTACCTGGCCGCAAAAGGGTAAACCAACTATTTATTAACCAAGGCAACGATAACGCTGGCGTACCTCTTTTTAGCGAAGAAGCAGAAAAGTATGGCCTGGCTGACTCTGGGTACAGCACCCAGGCATTTTTCTTTGATTTTGATAAGGATGGTGACCTTGATATGCTGTTACTTCACCACAACCCGCATAATCTGCCCGTACTTGATGAAACAGGCACGGCTATACAGATTAAGCAACCTGTACCCACCATAGGGGTAAGGTTATTTAAAAATGAAAAAAATCACTTTACAGATATTACCGAAACCACCAATATCAACAGCTCCGCACTAACCTATGGCCTGGGTGCCGGCATCAGCGATATAAACGGTGACGGCTGGCCCGATATTTATATTTCCAACGATTATGGCGTGCCCGATTATTTATACATCAACAACAAGAACGGCACTTTTACCAACCAGTTGCAATCATCACTGGGGCATATTTCGCAGTTCTCCATGGGTAATGCGGTGGCCGACGTAAACAATGATGCCCGGCCTGATATTTTTACGCTGGATATGCTGCCGGAAGACAACCACCGTCAAAAATTATTGTTTGCACCGGATAACTATGAAAAATTTGACGTGCTGCTGCGTTCCGGGTTCTACTACCAATATATGCGTAACATGCTGCACATCAACAACGGCAACAACACCTTTAGTGAGGTGGGACAACTGGCTGGTATATCAAACACCGACTGGAGTTGGAGCCCCTTGTTTGCTGATTTTGACAACGACGGTTGGAAAGACCTTTTTGTAACCAATGGCTACCTGAGGGACTACACGAATATGGATTTTATTAAGTACATGAACGAGTTTACCCAAAGCAAAGGCCGCCTACAGCGGCAGGATGTGTTGGATATTGTGCAGCAAATGCCTGCCAGCAATGTGGTTAACTACTTGTTTAAAAACAACACGGGCCTAACCTTTAGCAATGTTAGCACCCAATGGGGCATAAATATACCCTCCAACAGCAATGGCGCTGCGTATGCCGACCTTGACAATGACGGCGACCTTGACCTTATTGTAAATAACATAAACCAACCGGCCTTTATTTACCAAAACGAAACCAGCAGCAAGCCTGCCAACCACTACCTGGAAGTAAAGTTGGAAGGGCAGGGCCAAAATACGCAAGGCATTGGTGCTAGCGTAACCGCCTATTGCAAAGCAAAAAAGCAATACTTGGAACAGATGCCCTCGCGCGGCTACCAATCGTCTGTGTCGCCGGTATTGCATTTTGGCATTGGCGAGGATGCTAATGTTGACTCACTGCGTATTGTATGGCAAAGCGGCCAACAACAGTTGCTTACCAATATTAAAGCCAACCAAATAATAAGCATTAAGGAAACTGATGCGCAAAACATTATTAAAGCCACCACTCCTGAAACTTCTTTGTTTACCGAAACCTCCTCACCAATTGCCTACACAAACAAAAACAATGTTGTGAACGACTTTAAGCGGCAGGCATTGATGGTTAACCCCCAGTCGTTCTCGGGCCCTTGCATGGTGACCGGTGATGCCAATGGCGACGGGCTTGGCGACATTTATGCAGGGGGTGGTAGCGGGCAACCCGGCGAATTATACCTACAGCAAAAGGGCGGCACATTTACAAAAAAACCAGAACCTGTATTTGAGGCAGACAAGCAAAGCGAGGACGCTGATGCTGTGTTTTTTGATGCCAACGGCGATGGTTTTGCCGACTTATATGTTGTTAGTGGTGGATACGGCAGCTATGCGCCAGCCGACCCGTTGTTGCAGGATAGGTTATACATAAATGACGGCAAGGGTAATTTTACCAAAGCCGCAGGCGCACTGCCGGCCATGCTGGTGAGTAAAAGCTGTGTAAGGGTGAATGATGTTAATGGCGATGGGTTTCCTGATTTGTTTGTTGGCGGTAGGGTAATACCGGGCCGGTACCCCGAAACGCCCCAAAGCTACCTGCTGGTTAATGATGGCAAGGGGCATTTTACAGACCAGATTGCGGCATTAGCCCCAACGCTGCAAAAGGTAGGCATGGTTACCGATGCTGCTTGGATTGACCTTAACGGCGATAACAAGAACGACCTTGTGGTGGTGGGTGAGTGGATGCCCGTTACTGTTTTGATAAATGTTAACGGCAAACTTGAAAATAAAACCAAAGATTATTTTGATAAAGAGTACAGTGGCTGGTGGAACAAAATATCGGTGGGCGATTTTAATAAGGATGGCAAGAAAGACCTTATTATAGGCAACCTAGGGCTTAACAGCCAATGCAAAGCAACCGATGCCCAGCCCGCCGAGTTGTATTACAAAGACTTTGACAATAACAATTATGTGGACCCCATACTTTGTTTTTATATACAGGGTAAAAGCTACCCCTATGTGTCAAGGGATGAATTGTTGACGCAGATAAACGGCCTCAGGAAGAAATTCACCGACTATAAAAGTTATGCCGATGCCACCATTGAAGACGTGTTAACACCTGAGCAATTAAGCGGGTCCAACCATTTGAAAGCCAATTATTTAGGCACTGCCTATTTTCAAATGGGGGCTAACGGAAAATTTAAGGAAATGGAATTGCCGGTACAGGCACAGTTCTCACCCGTGTTTACTGTTACCCAACTGGATTATGACAAGGATGGCAATACGGATATTTTGCTGTGTGGCAATATGAACCACGCCCGGTTGCGCTTTGGCAAGTACGATGCAAACTATGGTATGCTGTTGCATAATGACGGAAAGGGCAATTTTACTTATATTAACCAAGTACAGTCGGGGTTAAATGTAAAGGGCGATGTGCGAAGTGTTATTGAAGCCAACAACACATTAATATTTGGCATAAACCAAACTGCAACAAAGGCGTACAAGCTAAAGTAATGCAGTTTGTATAAAGGTTAATGTACAATATTTCGAAAGATAGTTTTTCTCACAAGCAGTAAGGTTGGTTTAAAGAAGGGGCAGCCTTTATAGGTTGCCTCTTAAATTTTATAGCATGGCTTGCCTATAAAAAAATTAGGGGTAATAGAAATTACCCCCGCAACCAAACTGTCCGCTTATGGACATTTATCAAACGAGTTAGAATAATACAATTAATAAGTGTGAAAATAACACTTTTTAACACTTCAACAAAATCCTCACAATAACCTATGGCATTGCTACGTATCTTTTATACCCTTATGGTTTGGGACGGATTAAAATAAAAAAAGATTGCCTTATCAAATGGCAATCTTTAAGCAAAAGTACGTATTTATTTTTTTAATAATCAAACTGCTTATTACAATTAGTTATTATCGGTTGCAATTTGGTTAATTTCTGATGCCTGTTCGCCCACAATCTCGGCGGGCTGGCATATTTGCGGCAAAACGCAAACATGTCAGCATTTTTAATATGAGCTATTGCAAGAAAAAATGCTAACATTTATTTAACGCCCAAGCCCCAGTCAATACCTTTTAAGGTGGCCGGCACGCCATCGGTTATCCATACCGGAGGCTTCTCCCCTTTCAACAACCAGTCAAAAAATTGTTGTTCCCTTACCTGTATGTCTTTCCGGTTTCTTCGCTCCACTAAATTGTGCGCCTCCCCGTTGTATTGCAATAACCAAATAGGCTTGTTAAGCCTACGCATGGCGGTAAAAAATTCAATGCCTTGGTACCAGGGTACGGCACCGTCGGCATCATTGCTCATCACCACCAGCGGAGTTTTTACTTTTTGTAGATGGAACAAGGGGGAGTTTTCAATATATAAATCTGGCCGTTCCCAAATAGTTGCCCCAATGCGCGTTTGTGTTTTCTCATACTGCATTTGCCTGTTTAGTCCGCTCTCCCAGCGTATGCCGCCATAAGCACTAAACATGTTCACCACAGGTGCGCCAGCCCAAGCTGCGGCATACAGATTGGTTTTTGTAATTAGATAAGCGGTTTGGTAGCCACCCCAGCTTTGGCCCTGCAAACCTATTTTGGTGCTGTCGATAAAGCCAAGTTTTATCAAGGCCCTCGTGCCGCTAACCACATAATCGTAGGCACTTTTGCCAGGGTGGCCGGTGGTGTACCAAATATCTGGCACAAACACCACATAGCCACGGCTTACAAAAAAGGGAATGTTCAACCGCGACGGTGTGGGTGATGGTGCCTGGTAGCTCAACAACGTGTTGTTATTACGCTCGTAGTAATACACAATCATCGGGTATTTTTTTGTTGGGTCAAAGTTTTCGGGCTTGTATAACACCCCTTCCGTTTCTTTACCAGTGTAGGCTTTCCATTTAAATAATTCGGCGGTGCCCCATAGGTATTGGGATTGTTGGGGATTGAGGTGGGAGAGTTGAATGGCGTAATTACTGCCAAAATGCCATCTTAATTTACCGGTATGCTGACCCCACAAAACAGAGTCAATCGCCCTTGACGTGACGTTAATATCCGGAGGGGTTCTAAAGTTTTCTTTAGTGTAAACATATACATCTGCACTATCTGCCTTTATCAGGGTGTTGCAGTAAAATCCACTGTCACCTGCTATAAGTTCAAGGCCTTGCATTTTGGGGCCAAATTTTGTATTAAGGTAGGTGGTTGTTTTGCTGCTTTCGTCATAAAGCCTAAAATAATTTGCCGCATTGCCATCAATGTATTTTTCGTCCTTGCTTGTTTTTATATACCTGCAAACTGTTTTTCCATCCCTTAGATACCCCAAAAGTGCTTTCTCTGAGTTCTCCTTTCCCTCTGCATCAACCTTCCACATATCATACCTGTCGTATACATACACATGCTTACCATCCTTATCCCATCCCGCAATACCATAAGGGCTTGGGTCATCCGGCACATCATTATCTTCATCATACAAAGGCGTTTTTATATCTGCCGCTACCTTGTACAACTGACCGGTGGCGCTATTGTACACCGAGTAGCCTTTTTGCCTATCATTATACAACAGCAGGTATTGGCCGGTATAACTGGGGTAGGTGCTACCCTTAAAATTTTTGGCGACCAGTTTTTTAGTGCCGGTGGCGGCATCAATCGCGTAAACATCCGCTAGGGTAAAGCCCTGCCATTGCACGGCCACGCGCCTACCGGTGTCGGTGGCGGCATAAAATATATTGCCGTCGCCCTCTTTGGTTACAGTAATATCGGGAAAGGCCTCGCTGCCCAATTGCAGTATGTTGGCCTGGCCACTGTCCAATACAGCGAAATAGCTTTTCTTTAATTCCCTGTCAAGGTTTTTTAACTGGTAGGGCTGCAGGTTATCATCCTTATAATTCCAAACATCGAGGCCTGCTTTTTCAAAATCGGGCACCGTGGTATCTTTTACCGGACGTATGGCACCCAAACCCAAAAACAACCGCTTGCCGCTTTTGCTAAAATTAAGTGTGTAATTCTCGCTGATGGTCAACCCTTTTTCAACACCGGCTGTGTTGCGGTCGCCACGCAGTTGGGCACTGTCCATACCCGGCTTATAATACCAAAGCCTATAGAATTTCTGTAAGGCTTTCGTGGCACTGTCCCGCTCGGCAACAAAGGCAAGCTGGCTGGCCGTTTCATCAAAAGCATAGTTTTTGGCATCATTAAAGCCGCGCATCACCGTGTCAACGGTTTTGGTGGGCAACGCTACTAATAATACGGCTGCCTTACTTAGCATGCCACTATTTTTTTGGGTGGTTTCAACTACTAACCGTTTTCCGTTTTTGCTAAAAAGGTATTCACTAACCAGCGGGTATTTTATTTCTTCTCCGGTCAGCAGGTTGCGCAATACAAACCAAGTACCTTCCTCTACTGTTTCAGCAGCTGACTTTTTAGCCCCCTTTTTAGAGGGCTGCAAAATAGAAAGGCCCTTGGTTTTTGCCTCGGCTACCGTGTTGCGCAGGCTGTCGGCAATATGCACCAAGCTGTCAGCCATTCTGGATATATCATTCAATCGGCTCAATGAGTCTAGGGGCTTAGGGGCATCCACCACTTCGCCAACCCCCTTTTCGTATAAGTAGGCCAACCACCCTGCGGCCCGCTCGGGCGTTTTATAACTCTTCACCCCGGGCCTCTTAATAACACTATCCTGGCCCAGCAGCACAATGGCCAAGCTGTCCTTAGGCATATCTTCGGCCTTTTTCTTTTTTATTTTGGCATCCCGGGTATCTTTAAACAAAGGCTTTATTTTACAAACCAAGTAAAGGTTGTCTTCGGTAATGGTAGCACTATAGCCCCGCGGAATTTCTTTTTTGTAGTTGCCGTCGGCGGTTTGTATTACCAATACACCGTCGCCTTCCTGCGGGTTAACGGTATAGGCCACGTATTTGCCGTTGTTGCTTATCAGCTTTTCGCCGATGCTTTGCCAACCATCGTACACGGTATGGTCAAGCGGCTTTTTCTGTGCTATAGATAGCAGGGCGCAACCCAGCAGAAAGCCGGAGAAAACAATTTTCTTCATGTGCAGTTGGTTTGATGGGGGAAGTTAAGGGTAAAATTCGTTGGTTTTGAAGGGCATCGGCAAGGGTGCGTTTTTCTTCAGCAGGTCGAAATTACATAAACAAAAAATCCCCACCTTTTTCAAGATGGGGACACACAACTTTTACCTTTTCCTGTAGAGCGTACGGGAATCGAACCCGTGATTCCTCCGTGAAAGGGAGGTGTATTAACCGCTTTACCAACGCTCCGTTTTTTTTGGGATTGCAAAGATAAGGGGGGATTTTGTTGCCACAAAATTTTTTTCAACAGTTTTTACAATAGGGTATAAAAGCCATTCCCTGTAAGTTTTAGCCTGCCTTTACGTACCTATATATACCGCCAAGTAAGGTGGTTTTACAAAAATTGACCGTGTTATTAAAAAAATAATCGTGTTTTTCTGTACAATCACTGTAAATTCGCGGTGCTTTTTAAAAATAAACCATAACGTATGAGCACAGTAAAAGTAGCCATTAACGGCTTTGGCCGCATTGGCCGTCTGGTTTTCAGACAAATCCACAACATTGAAGGCATTGAAGTTGTAGCAATAAATGATCTTACCAGCCCTAAGGTTTTGGCCCACCTGTTAAAGTACGACAGTGCACAAGGCCGCTTTCATGGTGAAGTTAGTAACACCGAAAACTCCATTATTGTTGACGGTAACGAAGTGAAAATTTACGCCCAGCGTGACCCCGCACAAATTCCTTGGGGCCAGCACGATGTAGACGTGGTAATTGAAAGCACTGGCTTTTTTACCGACAAAGCAAAAGCTGAACTACACATTGCAGCCGGCGCTAAAAGGGTGGTGATTTCTGCACCTGCCACTGGCGATCTTAAAACAATTGTGTTTAACGTAAACCACAATATATTGGATGGCAGCGAAACTGTTATTTCCTGCGCATCTTGTACAACCAACTGTTTGGCCCCGATGGCTAAAACACTGAATGATACTTTTGGTATTGAAATAGGCATTATGACCACCATACACGCCTACACCAATGACCAAAATACCTTGGATGCACCCCATGCTAAGGGCGACCTGCGCCGTGCTAGGGCAGCTGCCGCCAACGTTGTGCCTAACAGCACTGGTGCTGCAAAAGCCATTGGCTTGGTATTGCCTGAACTGAAA
Source organism: uncultured Parafilimonas sp. (assembly GCA_903882935.1). Lineage (GTDB taxonomy): Bacteria > Bacteroidota > Bacteroidia > Chitinophagales > Chitinophagaceae > JABDFW01. The sequence goes on from CAIRZB010000028.1 coordinate 64,912, forward strand.
GGCAAATTAGACGGTAGCGCACAGCGTGTACCGGTTATTACAGGTTCTGTTACCGAGTTAACCGCCACCCTTGCCAAGACAGTAACCGCAGACGAAATTAACGCCGCTATGAAGGCCGCCAGCAACGAAAGCTTCGGTTATACTGAAGATGAGATTGTTAGCAGCGATGTAATTGGCACACATTTCGGTTCGTTGTTTGATGCCACACAAACCAAAGTAATAACCGTTGGCGAAAAACAACTGGTAAAAGTGGTTAGCTGGTACGATAACGAAATGAGCTATGTAAGCCAGTTGGTACGTACTGTTAATTATCTTGCCGGTTTAATAAGCAAGTAATTTTTACACAACATGCACCTGAGCAATAACTATAATAAAACAGGTTTTTATTATACCGGGCTTACGGGTGCCTGTTTTATGTAATACATTTTTAAAAGCCGCTTTGCTTTGCAGGGCGGCTTTTTATTTTACCCTTAACCTTTTTTAAAATGGACATTAAAAACATTGAAGGCCTTACTGCCGAAGAAATAGCGGCAGAAGTAAACAGCGGCGCGAAATTTGTATTTTACTATTACACTATTTCTATTGTTGTTTTAACCTTTAAAAGAACCTCGGACATTTATTTTGTGCGGCATAACGAAAACGCGGTTGTAAAAGGCCTGCCTTATACCATTCTGTCGTTTTTACTGGGCTGGTGGGGTATACCCTGGGGGCCAATTTATACCATACAGGGGCTGGCCAAAAACCTGTCGGGCGGTAAAGATGTAACTGAACAAATATTGCCCTCGTTAATTGGGGCGCGATAGTTAAGTATAGTTTGCATAAAAGTGTGCAACGCATGAAAGTATAATGTGTACAGGTTTAAAAAGTTATCTAATAAATTATTAATACCTAATTATGAGCAGATTCTCCAACCACAACTTTGCAGGCCAAAAGGCATTAATCCGCGTGGACTTTAATGTTCCACTGGATAAGCAAACTTTGGCTATTACAGATGACAACCGTATACGCGCTGCCATACCCACCATTAAAAAAATATTGGCTGATGGTGGCAGTATTATATTGATGAGCCACCTCGGCCGGCCAAAAGACGGCCCTGAAGACAAATCGTCTCTAAAGCATATTGTGGCGCACTTAAGCAGTTCGCTTGGTGTTGAGGTGCAATTTGCTGATGATTGCATTGGTGCCCAAGCCACAGACAAAGCCACTGCCCTACAGCCCGGCCAAGTGTTGTTGTTAGAAAACTTACGTTTTTACAAACAGGAAGAAAAAGGCGATGAAGCTTTTGCGGAAAAACTAAGTAAGCTGGGTGATGTTTACGTAAATGATGCTTTCGGCACAGCACACCGCGCCCATGCATCCACGGCAGTGATCGCCAAATTCTTCCCCGGCGATAAAAAGATGTTCGGCCTGTTGATGGAAGGCGAGGTGAGCAGTGCCGAAAAAGTATTGCATGCTTCTGATAAGCCTTTTACTGCCATTATAGGCGGCGCAAAGGTGAGCGACAAAATTTTGATTATAGAAAACTTGCTAGAAAGGGCCACCGATATTATTATCGGCGGCGGTATGGCTTATACATTTTACAAAGCAATGGGCGGCCAAATAGGCAACTCGCTTTGTGAGAATGACCGTTTGGAAACCGCCAAAGACATACTGGCCCGCGCCGAGGAAAAGGGAGTGAACATACACCTGCCAGCAGACTCCATCATTGCCGACAAATTTGCGGCGGATGCCAACGTATCGTCATCATTAAGCAACACCATACCCGATGGTTGGATGGGCCTTGACATTGGCGAAATGGCCTCTGAAACTTTCGCACATGTTATAAAAAACTCAAAAACCATTTTGTGGAACGGCCCGATGGGCGTGTTTGAAATGGAGAAATTTCAACATGGCACAAAAGCCATTGCCGTTGCAGTGGCAGAAGCTACGGCACTGGGTGCTTTTAGCTTGGTGGGTGGCGGCGACAGCGTGGCTGCGGTAAACCAGTTTGGCTTTGCTGATAAAGTAAGCTACGTTAGCACTGGCGGCGGTGCAATGCTGGAGTATTTTGAAGGCAAGGTATTGCCGGGTATTGCGGCGATAAATGAATAAGGACGGGGATTTTGAACGATTTTTGGATTAAAAGACTATAGACTAATAAATGCCCAGGCTGAAAGGCCTGGGTAATTTTTTTACACGCAGGCAACTTGTGCAACGCTTCTATTCAACCCTGTGTATCACATCTCCTTTCTAATCCACATAAATAAAAGCCATCCTCTAACGCACTCCCAAAAATCCTAAAAATCCACCCAAATCGTCGTCAAAAATTATCCTTCAATATTTCATAAAACCGGTACACGTCGGTAAAGGAGCAGTACAAGGGGGCAGGTGCCACCCTGATAACGCCAGGTTCGCGGTAATCTACAATAATGCCGTTATCCAGCATTTTTTGGTGTATTTCCCTGCCATGGTTGTTAAAGTAAAGGCACAACTGCGCGCCCCTTTTAGCTGGGTCTTTAGGCGTAATTATTTCAAAACCAATATTGGGTAATTGGTACAGTAAATATTCCAAGTACGCGGTAAGCATTACGCTTTTATCCCGCAAACGGCCAATGCCTGCACGGCCAAATAACTCCAAACTTGCCTTCAGCGCCACTGTGTTAAACACCTGGCTGGTACTTATATTCCAACCTGCCGCTGTTGGCTTTGCAAAAAAGCCCTTCTCCATTTTAAACCGCGTTTTTTCGTCATTGCCCCACCAGCCAGCCAGCCGCGCCGTATCGGTATCAGCGGCATGTTTTTCATGTATAAATACACCACCAACGGCACCCGGGCCTGCGTTAAGGTATTTATAGCTGCACCATACGGCAAAATCAACCCCATGGTTATGCAACTGCAAAGGCACATTGCCCGTAACATGGGCAAGGTCCCAACCCGCTATGGCACCTACCGTGTGTGCTGCTGCGGTAATGGCAGCAATATCAAACAACTGGCCGGTGTAGTAGTTTATGCCGCCCATTATCACCATCGCCAAAGTATCCCGGTTTTCCTCAATGGCCTGCAATATATCTTCTTCCTTAATAAGCTTCTCTCCCGCCCTAGGCGCTACTTCAATTACGGCATCTGCCGGGCTAAACCCATAATGCTTAACCTGTGTTTCAACAGCATATTGGTCTGAAGGGAAGGCACCTGCCTCCATCAAAATCTTATACCGCCCACCTGAAGGCTTGTAAAAACTCAGCATCAATAAATGTAGGTTTACCGTAAGGGCATTCATCACGGTTATTTCGTGGGCGGCGGCCCCTACCAATGTAGCCAGGCTGGGTGCTACATAATCATGGTAGTACAGCCAAGGGTTGGTACCGCCAAAATAGCCCTCAATGGCCATGTTTTTCCAACTGTCTAATTCGGTTTTAAAAGCAGCCTCTGTGTTTTTGGGCTGTAGGCCAAGGGAGTTTCCACAAAAATAAATAGCGTCGTTACCGTTGTGTTGGGGAAAATAAAACTCGCGCTTAAACGGGTACAGTTCATCCGCTTCATCCATTGAAAAGGCAAACGTCCGGGAATTTTCAAAAACCATATCGGGGCTGTTTAACGGCTAAGCTACGCTATTAACGCTACTTAACCACCACATCAAACTTGCCTGCCGATAAAGTAGCGGCAACACCGCCCACACCTTTAACATTGCCGCTAAAGGTACCGGTAAGCTCCTTGGTAGCCGCATTGTACGATGTTATGTTAACGGTTAGCGTTACGCCAGCTATGGCACCGGCGGAATATATGCTTGCACCAAATGCATCTCTTACCTGTAATATGGCATCGCCGCTGCTGGCAGAATAGGTACCCGTTGATGGTATAGTGGAAGATGGCAGGGAAATGATAATGCTTAACACCGAGTCGCCGGTGGGGTTTGAGCCAGTAATAGACAAGGCATTTATGCTACCTGATGAAACAAAAGTAGCCGTGGCATTGCGGCCCCTGGTGGTGTCACCGGTTTTGCGCGAATATTGCCAAGTGCCTGCACCAACACCGGCGGTACCAGTACCATGGCCCAGCCCGGTGCCTGTACTATCCTTAACATGCACATTAAAAAAACAGGCGCCAGAATCGAAACCGAAGGTATAAAAGCTGGTGCCTGGCGTATATGCAGCACCCACGGGCTTTAACCGAACGGTGTTTATGCCAATATGGTAAAAATAGCCCGAATCGGCAAAGTATAGCCCGTTTTGGGTATTAGAGGTTATTGCATAACGGCCCACTGTTTTTACATTAACGTTAACCTTAACAAACGCTGTATCGCTGCCTGGCGTTATACCATTGTAATAGGTGCCTACAACACTGTTAACCATACAGTTGCCTGAACTGTCAAAAAGGGTGCCTGTTGCCGAAGTTGTGGAAACAGCGGCGGTACCCAAGGAATATTCCTTTTGGCAGGAGTAGATAATAAATATTACTGAAACAACTAAAAACACTGGCACTACACTAGTAAAACGCATAACCATTATTCTTTGGGGTGCTGCCGGTTACAGCCTATTAAAAATATTGTAAGGAAACGGACCCTATTACTACCGGTACAAACAGCCGACAAAGCTACAACCTGTTTGAAAAACAACCTTTATTTTTTCCGGAATTATCGTTGCAGGGCTAACGGTTGTTTAACATACAATACACAAGGCTTTATACTGGATAATGCCAACACGGTAATAAATGTTATCTACTACGGCAATTCAGGCTATTGTATGCTTAATTAACAGGCTACTACCTAATGCACCCTTACAGTAAACGAACCAAGTGTAACGTTAACTTTATTGCCCAACGCATCCAAGGCATTGCCGGTAAATGTGCCAGTTAACACCTTGGTAGTTGTATTATAGCTTGTAATAGTAATAGCCGTGTTAACACCAGCCGTTCTGGGGTTAGCAGCATAAATTGTGTTATTTGCCACGTCATTAAAGCCAAAAACAGCCAACGAAGATGTGTTATAGGTGCCAGTTACAATAGAGCCGCTTGCCAATATGCCGCCGGCAAAAAATGTGCTGTCACCGGTATTCCGCCCGATGATGGCAAGGTTTTTTGTACCTAAGGAGTCAAAAGTATAGGCACTGTCAATAGTGCCATGAAAAGTGCCGGCAGGGCTGGTAAATTTCCAAGCGGTGTCGCTGGTGTTGGGGTCGGTAACCACAGTTCCCCCACCGTTACGCCCGGTACTGTCTTTGGTAACCAACGCGAAAGAACAGGTGGTACTGTCAAATGTGATGCTATAGTTAAAAGTACCCGGTATAATGGGGGTACCCACCGGGTACAGTTTTACGGTGTTGATGCCGGTGGAGGTAAAATACCCGGAATCGGAAAAATACATGCCGTTTTGGATGGTTGAGGTTATGTTGTACGAACCGGCCACTGTAACGTTAACTTTTGCTAACACATAAGCGGTGTCGTTTGCTTGTGCCAGGCTACCGTTGGGTATAACGCCATTGTAAAAAGTACCCACTGTAGAGTCTGCCATGCAATTGCCCAAGCTATCGTACAGGCTGCCTTGTGCGGCCAAGCTTACGCCGGTTTCAACACTGTATTCTTTTTTGCATGCATCCAATATAAAAAGCAATACCAACAGGGCAACAAATGGACTAATAATTACAATGCGTTTCTTCATAATAGGTGTTTTATACATGCCTTTGCGGCACCCATCGCAGTTGTTTACATAGCTATACAACAACAGCTTGCCTTATAAGCAAATATAACGGCCTTTGCCGGTAAAAATTGTTTTGGCAAGCGGATATATGTCGTGAAAGGTGAAACGTTTCACGTCTCACGATTCCCGTTTCACGATTCACGATATTCCCGTTTCACGTCTCCGTCCCTATCCAATCTCCCCAACCATATCGGCAGGGTTAACCCACGCATCAAATTCCTCAGGGGTAACATAACCAAGTTTTACCGCCATTTCCTTAAGCGTGGTACCTTCCTTATGGGCCGTTTGGGCAATTTCGGCCGCCTTATAGTAGCCAATCTTGGTATTCAAGGCGGTAACCAACATAAGGCTGTTATCCACATGCTTTTTAATATTCGCTTCAATGGGGGCCAGGCCGGTGGCGCATTTGTCGTTAAAGCTTACACAACCCTCTCCAATCAGGCGGGCACTATGCAGGTAGTTGAAAATCATCACCGGCTTAAACACGTTCAGCTCAAAATGGCCGGTGGCACCACCTATGTTAATGGTAACATCGTTGCCCAATACCTGTGCGGCTATCATCGTCAATGCCTCACACTGGGTGGGGTTTACCTTGCCCGGCATAATAGACGAACCTGGCTCGTTATCTGGTATATGTATCTCCCCTATGCCACTGCGCGGGCCGCTGCTCAGCATGCGTATGTCGTTGGCAATCTTCATCAGGCTAACTGCCACAGTTTTCAGCGCACCGTGCGATTCAACAATAGCATCGTGTGCGGCCAATGCCTCAAATTTGTTTTCGGCGGTAACAAAAGGCAGGCCCGTAAGCTCTGCAATATTTTTTGCCACCAGTACGTCATACCCCTTGGGGGTGTTAATGCCGGTGCCAACCGCAGTGCCGCCCAAGGCAAGCTCACTCAGGTGGGGCAGGCTGTTTTTAATAGCCTTAAGGCCATGGTTTAACTGGGCCACATAGCCGCTAAACTCTTGGCCAACGGTTAAAGGCGTGGCGTCCATAAAATGGGTGCGGCCAATTTTTACCACTTGCATGTAAGCCTTGCTTTTTTCTGCCAGGGTATCCCTCAACTTTTCAATGCCGGGTATGGTTGTTTCCACCAGCATTTTATAGGCCGCAATATGCATCGCCGTGGGGAAGGTATCGTTGCTGCTCTGCGATTTATTTACATCATCATTCGGGTGTAAAAACTTGGCTTTGTCGGTTAGTGCACCGCCTTGCAGCACATGGGCACGGTATGCCACCACTTCATTCACATTCATGTTGCTTTGGGTGCCGCTGCCTGTTTGCCATACCACCAGCGGAAACTGGTCGTCCAGCTTACCTTCCAGTATCTCGTCACATACGGTGCCGATGGCATCTTTTTTCGCTTCCGGCAATACGCCCAGCTCAAAATTGGTGATGGCAGCTGCTTTTTTAAGGTAGGCAAAAGCTTTAATAATCGGCTTGGGCATTTTATTAATGTCCTGCGCAATTTTAAAGTTCTCGATGCTCCTTTGCGTTTGGGCACCCCAGTATACACCGGCCGGCACCATAACCTCGCCCATAGTATCTTTTTCAATCCTGTATTCCATGATGGCTGTTTTTTAGAAGCGCAAAGGTAGTATGTTAACGGGTAGTTTGTACGGTGCCGTTTTGGAGTTGCTGCGGTGGCGAAAAAACAGCAAAATGAAAAAAAATGAGACATGCAAAACAGTGTCTCATTTTCCCATATTTGGAAATGCTTGCAACCCTTTGCAGCACCGCACTGGTTACATGCTGCTTATTGTCGCCAGTGGCCGGCCTGAACTGCACCGTGTTATTGGCGTTGGCCGCGCTGTCGTACACGGGAAAAGGTGCCAGCCGCTTTTTTGCAACTAATGGGCTTTGTGGAACAAGCTTTTGTATTTCATGGCACCGCCAGTTGTCCATAGGACCCCTTTGGAGTGACACTCCCTGCACCGTTTTGAATCTATCTGGAGCTGGTTGCCAGTATACCATATAACTTCGTTTCATCCGTTTGTATCCCTTCATAAAGCGTACGAATTTGCGTACAATTTACCTCGTAATCACCGTAGAATGAACTATAGCGGGAAGCCAAGACATGCAAGGCCCATGCCCATTAAAAAACCGCCGATGCTGCCCTTAACAACACCGGCGGCTAAATAACTTTTCTTCTTCTTTTGTTTTACAATTGCCCTTTGCAAAAGTGCTTTTATCCACAGTTCGAGATGCCCTACGAAACATAACGAACAAAAGGGGAGTATGCACGTCTGGCTTTTATAAGAACATCGGCAGAGCGCTAAAGCAAAATCAACAGATAGCGTACACGCCTTTTTTTATCCCTGCCCAACGCCACTCAGAGCTGGGGGTAGCTGCAGCACCTTTCCTTTTCCACTTAAACCCTAATGGGAGCAGAGGTTTTGCGACCCCAGGGCGCAGCCTGGCTTTTTTCCACACCTCCGTAGGCCAAGCCATACTGCGAGCAGCCGCAGCCTTCCATTTCCACTCACACCCTAACGGGAGCCTTTTATAACACGTCCGGAGAGCGCATGGCTAACTCTCCAGAAATCAGATCGCTTTTTTTATCAAAGCACAACAATATAAAGAGCTGGAAGGTACAAATGAGGTGCAAAATGGCAATAAAAAAAGGTAAATTACAGTAATTTTCACTTTCTAATTTGTTGATTATAATTTAGTTAGTAAACGCAAGTAAGATGAAGTGATGTGAAGTAGCCCCTTCATTTCCCTATACAAAACTTGCTGAAAATATAATCAAGCTGCTGCTCGTTCGTTACCTCGCCCGTTATTTCACCAAGGAAGTGCAGGCAGGTTTTTATGTCGAGGGCCAACAGGTCGCCGGGTAGTTTTGCCTGCAGCCCGTCTATTATTTCGGCCAGGCTCGCCAATACTTTTTCAAGCGCTGCAATATGCCGTGTGTTAGTCACCAGCGTTTCTTGGGATAATGATTGCTCCTGAACAGCGGTATTGAACAGTTCTTCCTTTAGTGCTTCAATATTTCCGTTTTCTTTTGCTGAAATATAAATGATGTTTTCCGTAGGCAGTAACGCCCTATCGTCGGCATCGCCCGGTAGTTGGCCGGGGTAACCGGTATCGGCTTTGTTGCCAACCAACAAAAAACGGATGTTCTGCTTGGCAAAATCGTCAGCCGCGGCTGTTAACTCAGCAGTGCTGGTGGTACCAACATCAAACAGGTACACCACAATATCTGCGTTGCGCATTTTCTCGAGGCTTTTTTCAATACCCAGGGTTTCAATCACGTCGGTGCTGTGCTGGCGTATGCCCGCCGTGTCAATCAACCTAAACAAAATGCCCTTAATATTCAACACCTCTTCTATCGTGTCGCGCGTGGTGCCTGCAATATCACTTACAATGGCCCTGTCTTCGTTTAACAACGTGTTAAGCAGGGTTGACTTACCCGCGTTGGGTTTGCCAATAATGGCCACCTGAACGCCGTTTTTAATCACGTTGCCCAGCTTGAAAGACAGCAACAGTTTTTGCACTTTTTGCTGTGCTGTGTACAACAATTCAAACAGTTTGGCACGGTCGGCAAACTCCACATCCTCTTGGGCAAAATCAAGCTCCAATTCAATCAAAGCGGAGAAGGTGAGTAGTTGTTCGCGGATATCTTTGAGGATGTGCGAAAAACCGCCCCGTATGTTCATCAGTGCAGTTTTACGGCTGGCCTCCGTATTGCTGGCTATCAGGTCGGCCACCGCCTCTGCCTGGGCAAGGTCTACTTTGCCGTTTAAAAAAGCACGCATGGTAAATTCACCTGGTTTGGCAGGTCTTGCACCGCTGTTTAACAATGCCTGCATCACTTGTTGCTGCACATAGGGTGAGCCGTGGCAGGATATTTCAACCACATCCTCGCCCGTGTACGAACGGGGTGCTTTAAACAGCGCAATAACCACTTCGTCTAACACAGTGCCGTTGTGCTTAATAAAACCAACATGCAAGGTGTGCGAAGGCTGGGCAGCAAGGCTTTTTGATGGAAATAGGCCGTCCACAATATCCACAGCCAAACTACCGCTAACCCTTATTACCCCTATTGCCCCTATACCCTGCGGCGTGGCGAGGGCCGCAATGGTATCGTCCCAACCAGAAAGCTTTCCGTACATACAACCTATTTGCCGGCAAATTACCAAATACTTAAAAGGCAAGGGTTAAAAGTTAAGGAGTTTGCCGCGCATTCGCGTAAAACCCTTTTAACTTTTAACCCTTATTTTGTGTAGTACCAAGCCTACCTACCTACAACGCATTACTATTTTAGTTAACGGCAACCAAAAGGGTAGCCCAATAACCGCCCACTTTTACTGCCCCTCATTTACCTGAAAAACGATTGATTGCTTTTGCCTGTAAATAACGTTGCGGCCGTTTTGGATGGCAGGTACCCATTTGGGGCCTCTGGTAATAACCCGTACTGCCTCGTCGGCTATACCAAAGCCTGGGTCGTTCTCTGCCCTCACTTCTGATATGTTGCCATCACGGTTAACCAAAAAAGACACTACTACGGCATAATTGGCAGGCGGTGCGCCATTATCGGTTGGCACATCTACCCGCAAATTGCGCGAAAGGTATTTTTGCCAGGCCTCTGGCCCACCGGGAAATTGAGCCTGGATCTGCACATTTTTCCATTCTTTAAAAATATCTTCTTCCACTTTCGGCGGGGCAGCCACCGTGCCAACCTCATCCACAGGAGGCGCGGAATAGTTAGGGTCTTTCACCCCTGCTTGGCTAATAGTACCAATGGTTGTGTTGTCAAGCTCGTCTTGGGGCGGGGGAATGTCCTTTACTTCTTGTTTCACGATGTTGGGAGGCGTAAACTTTTTAATTTCCACTTTTGGCGGGTCTTTTGGCGGCGGTGGTGTAACAGGTGGTGGTATTACCTTGTCAGGTGCAATGGCGGAAATCGTAACATCATCTACCAATAACTTCGTTCGCTTTGCCACCCCTGTTTTGCCCAACACGGTTCCGCCAACCGCCACCAAGGCGACACCGAACATTACCGCCAATGAATAGCCCAGCCTGCGGTTGTAGGTTTTGCGCAGCTGGTAAGCACCATAGTCTTTGTTGCGGCCGTCAAAAACAATGTCGAGCATGTCGGCTTCAAGAATTTTGTTTGTTTCCATAATTAAAGGTTTACAAATAAGACTCTTTGAGGCACAATTTCCATATGGCCAAAACCACTATTTTGGTTAAAGTTTAGCTAGGTATAGCGCACGAAAAAGCGGCTATGCAAATGCATAGCCGCCACTTATAAATTCTTAATTATCAATATATTATCCCTCAGACACCTGGAAGGTAATTGACTGCTTTTGGCGGTAAATTACGTTACGGCCATTTTGCACGGCAGGTTTCCATTTTGGCCCACGCTGAATAACCCTCACAGCTTCGTCAGATGTACCAAAACCTGGGTCATTCTCTGCTTTTACTTCTGAGATATTACCTTCTTTGTCAACAAGGAAGGATACTACCACAGTATAATTACCAGGGGATGCACCATTATCGGTTGGCACTTCCGCACGCAGGTTGCGTTGCAGGTATTTTGTCCAAGCCTCGGGACCACCAGGAAACTGGGCCATAATTTGCACAGTTTTAAATTCCTTGTCGTAGTCTTCCTCTTGCTTGGGCGGTGCCACAACACCAGTACCTTTTTCTTCAACAGGGGGTGCAACAACGTCTGTTTTAATACCCTCTTGGTTAATGGTACCAATTTTTGTGTCTTCCAATTCCTCTTGCTTTGGAGGTGGTTCTTTAACCTCTTCCTTCACAATTTTAGGCGGTGTAAATTGCTTGATTTCAACCTTTGGTGGTTCTTTGGGCGGTGGTGGCGGCGGTGGTGGAGGTGGTTCTTTCTTCTCCTCCTTAACATCCGCTAACGACACATCCTGAACCAGTATTACTGCCTTCTTTTTGTCGTTGCCTGCTTTGCCAATAAATGTGGCAAGAACAATCAGCAAACAAACGCCCAGCATTGAAATCAAAGCTATCATCAACCTTTTGTTGTAGGTTTTACGAAGGTCGTAAGCACCATACTGCTTATTGCGACCGTCGAAAATGATATCTAAGATATCCGCGTCCAGTATTTTGTTTATTTCCATAACAGCATTTATTAATTAGATGCAGTAAATCTAAAATTCCATAAATTATTTTTTTCCGGCTGCAGGGGCGGCTGGCATTGGTAGCGCAGGTTCGCCCTCTGTTATCCTTATAAGGTTGTCTTCCAATGGTGTAATGTCAACCAAAGCGTAACGCTCAATTTGGCTAATTTTCATTTCATCCATTATTTTCACAAAATCCTCATAAGTGCTTTCATCATTTGGCTTTATAATCACCATGAACGATGAGTCGGCGGCCGCCTTCTTCTGCATTATCTCATCGCGTATGTCTTTAAAGTTCGATGATTTAAAGTTAGTGGCACCATCGGCAAGCTGCCCCTCGTAGTAGAACACATTGTGGTCCTTACCAAGCATAACTGTAAGTGCTGATCTGTCGTTCAGCTTGTTTTGCTCTTCGGGGTTTTTTGTATCCGCCGGCAGGTTTAGCTTAAACGCCGTTGGCTTACTCATCGTTGTTGTAAAGATAAAGAACGTGATAAGCAGGAAACCCAAATCCACCATCGGGGTAAGGTCTACCCTGGTAGACATCTTTTTACCCTTCTTGACACCCGGGCCTTTTTTATGACCACCCCCACTCGAGGTATCCATTTCTGCCATGTCAGTAAATTTTTTAAGTTACAAAAATTGTTTACCTATTCGGCTGCATTTAGCTTACCACTTTGGATTGCTTTGTACAACAAAGAACCATTGGGTGCCGCTTCAGGGTTAGTAACCATCTGAAACTTAAGCAGATCGTTCTTTTTTAACGCACCAACAATATTTTTAAAAACGGGAAATTTTGCAAAATTATCGCCTTTTAATAAAATATTGGGTGTGTGCTGCCCGGCATAGGCATCTTTTACGCCCCTTATCCAATCTACCATCTCATTATGGGCAGTATCTTGGCAGGGTATGCCTTGCAAGGTTTCTGAACTCATTTGTGATGGGTCCATTTTAGCCTGTACCTTCAACTGCGCTAAAGGTGAGCCTATAAAAGGAGCCTTGGTTAAAAGCGCAATTTCCTGGTCAGTAAGGCCTAAACCCTTTGCAGCGTTTACGCTTTTTATGATTTCCTGCTTTTGAATTTTATCATCCGCACCATCCCCTGTTGAAATGTACACTTTGCCATCCTTGTTAAGGGATATCATCACCAAATCTTTTTCAGGTGCCTGTTTGGCAGACACTGAGTTTGGTGGGTCAATGTGTACAGCTTCTGACGGCTTTGGTTTTGTTGTAAGAATGAAAAAAGACAACAGCAAAAAAGCCACATCGCACATCGCCGTCATATCAACGTTTGTGCTTTTCCGCGGTATTTTCGGTCTTGACATTTTAAAATTTTTATTCTTTACTTAGTTAATATCGGCTTAAGGTATCGTGCGAAAGTTTTTTGGCTTTCAAGCCTTTTACCCTTTGCCTTGCACCTTACACTTTCTTTAGATGCAACTACTGCAAATTTCCATACGCAAAACCACAAATTATTTGTAGTTAGCAGCAAAGCTTTGCGTTAAAGTAAAGCCAGACTCGTCAATACCGTAAGTGATAGCGTCGATCCTAGTGGTGAAAATGTTATAGAATACAATTGAAATAGCTGAAGTACCGATACCAAGGGCAGTGTTATACAAGGCCTCAGAGATACCCACAGATAGTTTTGCTGACGCTTCAGCACCACCTGCTTCACCCAAAGAAGAGAATGAACGTATCATACCCATTACCGTACCTAACAGACCCATCAAAGTGGCGATAGAGGCGATGGTAGAAAGGAACACCAAGTTTTTCTCCAACATAGGCAGTTCAAGCGCAGTTGCTTCTTCCACTTCTTTTTGGATGTTCAGCACTTTCTGCTCAGTATCCAATTCAGTGTTGCTGATCATTTCTTTGTACTTGCGCAGGCCCGCTTTCATTACGCTGCCTACTGAACCTTTTTGTTTGTCGCACTCAGCAATGGCTTTGTCAACATCTTTGTTGGCAAGGTTGTATTGCACTTTACGTACAAATTCAGCTATGCTGCCAGTACCGGCTGCTTTTGAAACAGTCATAAAACGCTCAACAACAAAAGTTAACACAGTCAATAAGGTACCAATCAAAATCGGTACAATAATACCACCTGTGTACATACGGCTCCAAGTGCCTTTAGGGTCTTGGTGGTCGGGCATAAAGCCACCGGTGAGGTCTGGTTTTTTAAAGCCAGAAGCATCGCCCAAAATAAAACGCCAAATAAGAAAGCCAAGAATTACACACGCTAAAGGCGCTAACCAAGAAATGGAATTGCCCGATTTTTTAGGTTGTACAGATGTAGTGCTCTTTGATGCTGCTACTGTGGCAGTCGGTTTAGTTTCAGCCATGACGCAATTGATTTTTTAGGTTTTTAAAAAACTGATGTTCAAAAATTTAATTTAGCAATGCTACAGAAATTTCGTTTTAATAAAAAAGTAATTTTTCAATAAACAAGTCCGGTAGGGGTATGCAAAGTAGAAATTTCTTTTAAAGTAACCAAGTTGCATTTATTTTTTTTCGAAGAAATATTGTTTTTTTCAAAAAAAAATCCAACCGCCCATCATAAATATGCAAGGGGCCAAATAAATTCAATATTTTCATAAAAGAATTAATATAAGCATGAAAAAATTGTTAACGTTAGCCAGTATTGTAATTTGTACAAACATTTTTGGGCAAAAGCCTGCAAGCCCGGCGCCAACTACGCCAGCACCAGCCACTACGCCGCCGCCCAAAACGCCAGCCGAACAAGGCCCAAAGAAATATGCGGACCTTATTACCGACAAGGCGGTAACCAAACCAGGGTTGTTTACCGTGCATAAAATAGACGAAAAATGGTATTTCGACATTCCCGATTCTGTATTGAACCGCGAAATAATGGTGGTTACCCGGTTTAGTAAAGTGGCAGGCGGTGCGCAGGTATATGGCGGTGAACTGGCCAACAGCCAAACCATTATTTGGGAAAAAGGCCCTAACAACAACCTCTTTCTAAGGGTGGTAACCACTATTAGCCAAGCAGACTCAACCAATGATATTTATAAGGCCGTTACCAGCTCGTACCTTAACCCAATAGCAGCCGCTTTTGACATTAAGGCATTTGGTAAGGACTCCAGCAGTTATATAATAGATGTGTCAGATTTTTTTAAAGGCGATAACCAAGCAGTTAGCCTGCACCCGTTTTATAAACGCAGGCTCAATTTGGGCGGCCTTGCATCCGACAGGTCGTTTATACAAAGTATCAAAACCTTCCCAACCAACACCGAAATTAAAACAGTAAAAACGTTTAATTCATCACCCAGCTTTGGGCCGCAGGCACCTGGCACTACCAGCCTGCCAGCCGCCGACGCGTCGGGGGCCGTTACGTTGGAATTGAACACTTCGTTTATCGCCCTGCCAAAAATACCGATGAAAAAAAGGCTGTTCGACCCGAGGGTGGGCTTTTTTGCGGACGATTACACCGTGTACAGCGACAACCAGCAAAAAGTGTTTGACGAAGAGTTTATTGTGCGTTGGAGGTTGGAACCGAAAGACGAGGATATGGAAAAATGGAAAAATGGCCAACTGGTTGAACCTAAAAAGCCGATAATATATTACATTGACCCAGCTACCCCAAAAAAATGGCACCCTTACCTAATAGCTGGGGTTAACGACTGGCAGAAAGCTTTTGAAAAAGCTGGTTTTAAAAATGCCATCATGGCCAAAGAATGGCCAGTGGGCGACTCAACCATGAGCATGGAGGACGCGCGCTTTTCAGTAATACGCTATTTTGCCTCCGATATTGAAAATGCCTATGGCCCCAACGTACACGACCCCCGCAGTGGCGAGATACTGGAAAGCCATATTGGCTGGTACCACAACGTTATGAAATTGTTGCACGACTGGTACATGGTGCAAACCGCCGCGGTTGACCCCAATGCCAGAAAAATGACTTTTGACGATACCTTAATGGGCAACTTGATACGCTTTGTGTCATCGCACGAAATAGGCCACACCTTGGGCCTGCGCCATAACATGGGCAGCAGCAGCCGAACACCGGTGGAGCTATTGCGTAATAAAAAATGGGTAGAAGCCAACGGCCACACCGCCTCCATTATGGACTATGCCCGTTTTAACTATGTGGCCCAGCCCGAAGACAGCATAAGCGAAATAGGCCTTTTTCCGCGTATTGGCGAGTACGACAAATGGGCGATTAAATGGGGGTATACGCCCACCGCAACCACTGATGCAAAAGAGGACGAAAAAATTGTAAACAAATGGGCCATAGACAGCCTAACGGCCAACCCGCGCTTATGGTTTGGCACGGAAACCAATCCGTTTGACCCCCGGTCGCAAACAGAAGACTTGGGCGACAACAGCGTGAAAGCCAGTGAATACGGCATTAAGAACCTTAAACGGATTATGGCACAATTACCTGACTGGACCAAGGAAGAGGCCGACAAGTACGAAAACTTGCAGGAAATGTACGACCAGGTAACCATACAGTTTAACAGGTATATGAACCACGTATTAAGAAACGTGGGCGGCGTTTACGAAACGCCCAAAAGCGTTGAGCAGAAAGGCGATGTGTACGAGCCCGCGCCAAAAGCCACCCAAAAAGAAGCGGTTGCTTTTTTAAACAAACAGCTTTTTGACAGCCCCTATTGGCTGGTTGACAAAAATATAATCAACAAATTTAACAGCCCAGTTACCAACGATGCATTAGCAAACATGCAAACTAGCGTGCTTAACAGCCTTTTGGGGCCTGCCAGGTTAAACAGGTTAGCCATTAGCGGTACCCGGTTTGGCGCGGCAAACACCTACCCGCCCGATGAAATGCTGGATGATGTTAAAAAAGGCATTTGGAGTGAACTTGTAACCAAGAAGACGATTGAGAGCTACCGTAGAAACCTGCAAAAAACCTATACGGAGGCATTGATAGCCATACTAAACCCGCAGGGCAACTCAATATCCATACAAGGCCTGCCCCCTGCTTTTGCAGCATTGTTTAACAACAATGTAAAAAATACCGACATCCCATCCATTGCGCGTGCTAACCTTACTGGTTTGCGTACCGAAATATTGGCGGCTTTACCAACCACCACCGACAAATTGAGCAAATACCATTTGCAGGATGTGGCGGAAAGGATTAAAAGGGCGTTAGACCCCAAATAACGTAGGAAACGTGAACAGGTAATGGCGAGCGGTTATTAAAAATTAGGACAGTGGTAAAAACCAAAACAGCCCACAGGTAAAAAAGCCTGTGGGCTGTTTTGGTTTCAATAAACAACACGGGCTTACAAAGGCAGTACCATAACCCAGTGCCCCAGCGTGCACATCGCGTTACCTATATTGCCAAGCACCGGTGTTATAATAACCAACAGTTTTTCAATGAATTGAGTGGCGAGGGCCCTTAGCCAGCCGAAAAAAAACCACCTATTAACAGGCTATTACCACCGTGCAGTTAATTTAACACATATAATGCCCTTAAGGCAACCCATGGAGTTTTAAATGTGTTTAAATAATATTATTTTTAGGCACGGAGGAATACAACCATTGTATTCCTCCGTATGTTTAAGGCATATTATTTGCATTATCAAGTAAAAACAACCAATTGCTACAGCGGAGTACAGTACAATTATTGCGTTTTCCATTTTCTTACTTCCTAATGCCCGTTTATTGGTTTGCATTAAGCTTTGTGCCAGCCGTTAACTGGCCTAGGGCCGCAGGCATATTCTTACTAATACACTTATTATTATACCCCGCCAGCAATGGCTACAACAGCTTCATGGATAGGGACACTGACAGCATAGGCGGCATAGCCAAACCTTTGCAACCAACCCGCCAATTGTTTTTTGCCACTATTATTATGGATGCACTGGCCTTAATTGCCGGGCTCTTTATTTCAACCCTATTTTTTGCGGGCGTTGCCCTATATATTATTTGCTCGCGGCTATACAGTTACCGAAACATCAGGCTAAAAAAATTCCCCGTTATCGGCTACCTTACCGTTATTTTAAACCAGGGTGCCGTTATATTTTTTATGGTTTACCATGGCGCGGCACAGCAGCTTTCAACACAAGTGCCTTGGCAGGGTTTAATCGCCTCCAGTTTTTTAATCGGTGGGTTTTACCCCATCACCCAAATATACCAACACAACAGCGATGCCAAAGACGGGGTAAAAACCATTAGCATGCTACTGGGCAAACGCGGCACCTTTATTTTTTGTGCGCTCATGTATGCCATAGCATTTAGCATATTATTTATGTATTACGTGGCGCAAAAACAAGTTGGCTCGTTTTTAGTGTTACAAATGTTTTTTATACCTGTTATATTCTATTTTTTACGCTGGCTGTTACAGGTTTGGAAAAACGAAGCCTATGCAGACTTTACCCATACCATGCGTATGAACTGGCTGGCGGGCACCTGTACCAACTTGGCATTTATTACCTTAATCATCATTAAGCATTGGCAAATATAATTTCCATAGCAACCGAAGTACCCGAATTTTGCCACCGGCAAGAAGACATAGTGCATTTTATGTCTACTGTTTACGGCATAGACGATATTGAGAAAAGAAAGCTTACTTATTTGTACAAGCACAGCGATATTGAAAAGCGCTATTCGGTGATTGACGATTTTGGCCTTGCTGCAAACGAATGGGATTTTGTTCCGCAAAACCCCGCAGCCCCTTTTCCTAACATGGAAGAAAGAATGGCCGTTTATAACCAAACAGCACCCGGCTTGTCAATAAAAGCCATAGCCAATTGTGTTAGCGGTCACATCGTGCCTACAGAAATAACCCACCTGATAACAGTTAGTTGCACAGGTATGAGCGCGCCGGGGCTTGATTTGCAAATAGCCGAGGCAATGGGGCTAGCGCCTAACATCTTCCGCACATCCGTAAACTTTATGGGCTGTTATGCGGCCGTGCATGGCCTTAAATTGGCCAAATTAATTTGCGACAGCACGCCCAATGCCAACGTTGTAGTGGTGGCCACCGAGCTTTGCACCATCCATTTTCAAAAGGAATATACGACAGACAATGTGGCCAGCAGCCTGCTGTTTGCGGATGGCTGCGCCGCAGTGCTTGTATCAAACACCGTAACAAGCGGCAATAGCCTTGCCCTGAAAGGTTTTTACAGCCACGTGCAGTACAAAGGAAAAAAAGACATGGCTTGGGAACTGAGCAGCAAGGGCTTTTTGATGACATTGAGCGGGTATATTCCACACTTGGTGGAAGAAGACATCAACAACTTGGTATATAACGCCCTGCGATATTACGGGTTAGGGATGGATGATATTACCAACTGGTGTATACACCCCGGTGGTAAAAAAATTCTTGACGTGATTGAAAAGAAATTGCAACTGGGTAAGGATGCGTTGCAAATACCCCGGAAAATACTTTCGGAGTACGGCAATATGTCGTCTCCCACTATATTATTTGTGCTGCAGCAGTATATGCTGGCACCCCCAAAGCCAAACACAAACATATTTGGCCTGGCTTTTGGCCCCGGATTAACCATGGAAACTTTTATTGCTTGCAGGCCATGAATTTGAAAGAACGCTCATATAAAAAAGAACTGCTTGACGGCGAAGACATACCCTTACCCGCTATTGAAAAAAATATGCGGGAGCTGGATTTCATAAATACGCAGCTGGGTGGCCATGCTATAACCATAAAAGGCTTTAAAACGTTATTGGGTAAAAAAAGGCAGGTTACAGTATGCGAAGTGGGCTGCGGCGGTGGCGATAACCTTGCAGCCATAGCAAAATGGTGTAACAAAAAGGGCATCAAATTACATTGCATAGGTATTGACATTAAAAAAGAATGCGTAGGCGTGGCCCAAACCAATAAGCATTTGCCAGATTCCTCCACCTGGCTTACCAGCGATTACAAGGAGGTGTTTTTTACCGAAAAGCCCGACATTATATTTTCCAGTTTGTTTTGCCACCATTTTACCGAGGAAGAATTGGTTTACCAATTGCAATGGATGGAGTTTAACAGCGGCACTGGCTTTTTTATAAACGACCTGCACCGCAATAGCATTGCCTACCATGCCATAAAAATACTCACGGCGCTTTTTTCATCCTCGTATTTAGTAAAAAACGATGCCCCTTTGAGCGTTGCACGGGGTTTTGTAAAACAGGAATGGCACAGCATTTTTAAACAAGCCTATATTAAGCCCTACCAAATAAGCTGGCGGTGGGCGTTCCGCCATTTAATCATCTTTAAGCATGGTTGATACCTTTTATGATATTGCCATTGCAGGCGGTGGCCTTGCTGGGTTAACGCTAGCCATACAAAGCGCGGATGCAGGCTATAAAACGTTGCTGGTTGAAAAGGAACAATACCCCTTCCACAAGGTTTGTGGCGAATACATAAGCAACGAAAGTGCCGCTTTTTTGCAGCGTGTAGGCATGCCTTTACAAAAACTGCAACTGCCCCAAATAAAAAGCCTGCAAATTTCCAACTGTAAAGGCAAGGCGTACGGTTTTAACCTGCCCCTTGGCGGCTTTGGCATTAGCCGCCACACTTTAGACCATGCCTTGTATAACATTGCCCTGTCAAAAGGCGTAACCGTACTTACGCAAACCAAAATAGCCGATATTACGTTTAATAATGATTTGTTTACCTTCACTACCAACCAACATGGGTTTACCGCCAAATGTGCCGTTGGCAGCTTTGGCAAGCGAAGCAACCTGGATGTAAAATGGAAACGGCCTTTCATTGCCTCAAAAACCAGCGGGCTAAACAATTATATTGGCGTTAAATACCACATACGGTACCCGCATGACCCAACGCTTATAGCCTTGCATAATTTTTCAAACGGGTACTGCGGCATATCTAACATTGAGGATGGCAAAACCTGCTTATGCTATTTAACCACCGCGCAAAACCTACAGCAAAACGGTAACTCCATTAAACAAATGGAGGAGAACGTATTGTTTAAAAACCCGCGTTTGCAGCAAATACTGTCAACGGCAGATTTTTTGTATCAGGCCCCCTTGGCAATATCCCAAGTAAGCTTTGCCCAAAAAAGCCAAGTGGAAAACCACCTGCTTATGGCCGGTGACGCAGCTGGCCTTATAACACCCTTGTGTGGCAACGGCATGAGCATGGCCATGCATGCAGGCAAGCTTGCTTTTAATAATATGCACCTTTTTTTGCAAGGCAAAATAAGCAGGTCATTCATGGAGCAACGGTATGCCGCCGAATGGCGCAAGCACTTTAGCAGCCGTTTGTTTACCGGCAGGCTGGTGCAAAGCGCCTTTGGTGGCGATACTTCCACAGCGCTGTTCCTACACCTAATTAGCAAAAATACCTGGCTTGCCCAAAAGCTTATTTCTGCTACACATGGCACCGCATTTTAGGTTAAGCTTTACTATAATTTATCTGGCCGAGCATTAAAATGGCATATAAAACGTATGCATTACCTTTAAGTATTAAAAAAAATTTAACCAAAAGCAACCCTTTACCACCAAACCGTGTTTCCCTTGCTAAACAACCAAAGAATAGGTAAGATTGACAGACCTGACAGCCATAATACGCGAGTGCGCCGAAAACAATGCGCGGAGTCAAAAATTAATTTATGACCGCTATCTTGGTTTTGCATTAAAAACAGCGTTCAGGTATGTGCATTCTTATGATAATGCGGCCCATGCCGCCAACGATGCCTTTATTAAGATATTTAAGGCATTTAAAAATTTTGAAATAAGGGACAGAAACAATGTGGAGCCGATGCTGATGGGATGGATGAAACGGATTGTGATAAACACTTCCATTGATTTTATGTTGCGGGAGAGCTTGGTACCTGAACATATTGAGCTACCCGACCACGCATTTAACAAAAAAGACGGGGCACCAACAGGCGAACAAACGATGGTGTACAAAGAACTGATAGGCCTAGTACGTAAATTAAGCCCGGCTTACCGGGTGGTGTTTAACCTGCATGTTATTGACGGTTACTCGCACCCTGAAATAGCAAAAATGTTGGGTATATCGGTAGGCACTTCAAAATCCAACTTGGCTAAAGCCAAGGCATTCTTACAAAAACATCTAGTGAAAGACGATAATGGCAATGTTTTATGTTTTACATAAAAAGTGACAATATAGAAGAATTATTCCGCGAGGCGGCCGAAAAGTATCATATTGATACAGCGGGCGCCGAGGCTTGGGCGGATGTGGAGGCAGCAGTGCACGCGGATGACATGCCCCCACCACCACCCCCTGAACAAAAGCGCAAACGGCGATGGTTTGTTTTTCTGTGGTTTTTGCTTATCCCTCTTGGCTGGTTTTCACACAATATATGGACTGCACTAAGCGAACCGAGGCAAAATGACCAAAAAACGGCCCAAACAACAAAAACAAACGCAGCACCAAACTTTGATACCAGTAGCGTGCCGCCGCAGATAACAACAGACGATAAACCAACAGTAAGCAATACACAATCTGAAAATACACAATCGGCCGTTGCCGCAACCAAGCTGAACAGAAACACCAACGATGAAAAACACCCACTTGCCGCCCAACATGGCTACAAACCCGCTGTTAAGCAAGGCATAAATTTTATGCGGGTAAAGCAAGCCAGCGTAGCTACAGACAACAATTTTAACACCAAGCCAGGCAGCAAACTGCCGGGGCTTGGTTTGTTAAATGGCACACTGCAAAGCAACAAAGCGGCTGAAGTAAAAAGTGATGTGGAATTGCAAGCCCAAATTACACAAGGTGGGCATCAAAACACCGGCAACGCTGCACAGGCCATTGAGCCTACTGCCTCGGCTAAAACGATGGCCCAAGATACCGCAGTAACTGGTAGCGCATACAACAAAACAAGCAGTTTAGCTGGCAATGATAGCAATACTAATGGCAACCAAAACCATAACATAAAGCCTAAAAACAGCCGCTACTTTTACGTAGGGTTATCGGTTGCGCCTGATGTTAGTTTCATCCATTTTCAAAAAACGTCCGTATTGGGTTTGGGTGCAGGCGTAGTGTTAGGTTACCACATTAACAACAAACTAAGTGTAGAAACCGGGCTGATGCTTGACAAGAAGAATTATTTTACCGATGGTAAATATTTTGATAAAAGCAAATTACCATATGGCAACAACATAAACCTTAAAGATGTGGAAGGGTACTGCAAAATGGCCGAAATACCTATTAACATCCGTTACACATTTAATACTAAAGCCACAAACAGTTTTTATGGCATTGCAGGGCTTTCATCTTACATAATGGGTAACCAGTTTTATGAATACGGTTATACTTGGAATACCAACTACTACAGCAAAATATACCGGAGCGATAAGGTGGCCGTATATCCTTTTTCTGTGGTAAACTTGGGCATAGGGTACGAGAAAAAATTAGGCCGTAACACTAATATACGTTTTGAGCCCTATATGAAGGTGCCTTTGGCGGGGCTTGGTGCAGGCAGTTTAAAAATAGCCAGCACTGGGTTGTATGTGACACTTACCAAAAAAATACTCTAACAGTTTTTAACAACAATTACAATGAAAAGAAAAAGGCAAATCATTTTGTCAGCCACCGCTTTGTGCCTATTGATAGCAGTAGCATGGGGGTTTTACCAATACAGCAGGCCCCATGCCAGCGCACTGGATAAACCTACGGAGTTTATTATTTCGGCAGACTCGCTATATGCGGCATTTTCCGGCAATGAGCCGGTTGCTGATAAAACTTTTATGAACAAAGTGCTTGAAGTAAAAGGAACAGTACAAGACATGACCACCAGCGACAGAAAGCCGGTGTTATTGCTGCAAACCCGAGGCGCAGGCATAGTTAACTGCTTAATGGCAGCAGACAGTGCTACTATATTTTCCACTGTACAAAAGAATAGCACAGTGGTAATAAAGGGCAAATGCAGTGGGTTTTTAATGGATGTTAACCTGGTTGATTGTGTAATTAAATAATATATATAGATGAAAAGGTTTTTTAAGAGGCGCACATGGCTGCTTTATTCCATAATCGGTCTTTCAACCGCAGTGGCGATCGATTCTTGCTCAAAGCAAAGCGAGGATGTGCTTATTGCCCAGCAGCATCCTGTTACCTGCGATACCACAAATATTAAATTATCGGTAAATGTAATGCCAATATTTAAGGCCAACTGTTACAGGTGCCATGGCAACGGCGTTGTTACTGGTGGCGTTAGCCTAGACGTTTACAGCAGCTTATTGGCCCAGGTAAACAATGGCAACCTGATTGGCGATATTACCCATGCACCTGGCCATGTTAACATGCCTTTTGATGGGGGAAAGCTTTCTGATTGCGAAATTGCCATAATACAAGCCTGGATAAACACAGGCGCACCCAATAACTAATTGCTAAAAACATTTTATGCTAAAAAACACTCTACTAGCCTTGGCTTTGCTTGTTATTTGTAATGCAGGGCGCACACAATTGTACATTACTACCAACGGCTTTGCGGGTTTTTACTCCAAAACGCCACTTGAAGATATTAAGGCCGAGAACAACCAAGTTTTTGCCGTGGTGGATGTTGCCAAAAAATCGTTGGCATTTTCTATGTTGCTTAATGGCTTTGTGTTTCCAAAAGAGCTTATGCAGGAACACTTTAACGAGAATTACGTTGAAAGCGATAAGTACCCTAAGGCAACTTTTACTGGTGCTTATACCGATGATGTTGACCTCGGCAAAGGCCAAGAGGTAACCTTACATGTAAATGGCACCCTTACCCTGCACGGCGTGTCAAAACCTGTTGCTACCACGGCAACCTTACATTTAACCGGTGGTGTGCTAACCGGCACTGCCAGTTTACAGTTGGTGCCAGCTGATTTTAATATTGCCATACCGGGTTTGGTAAAAGAAAAAATTGCCTCAAAAATTGACGTACATATTACTATAAACTGTAAACCAAGAAACAAATAGGCTATGCGGATTTTAAAAACATTCTTTATTCTAATCTTCTTTATATCGCTCGGGCAAGTAAAAGCACAAGACTCTTCGCTGCTGAAAATGTTGGATGATTCAATTGCTGCTGTAAAAAAATCTGTGCCTGTAACCGGAACATTTAAGGGTACCAAAATTATTGACCTGCAAAGCGTGGAGGCCCCAGCCAAAAATGTTTTAAACTTTATGATACAGCACAGGTTTGGCACCATAAACCAAGGCGCCTATAACCTTTTTGGGCTAGACAATGCAACGATGCGCTTTGGGTTTGACTACGGGATAACCAATACTTTATCTGTTGGCGTAGGTAGAAGTACTTTTGAAAAAATGTTTGACGGATACCTAAAGTATAAACTAATAAAACAAACCGAAGACAATGCCTTACCCGTTACTGTAGATATTTTTGGGGGCTTGTATTACAACTCCCTTAAGTACGATAGTAAGCCCTACTTAACCAGCAAGTACCGTACAACCTACACAGCGGAATTGATAATCGCACGGAAATTCAGCAGGAACCTTTCGTTACAGCTAACGCCAGTGTGGATTCACAATAACCTTGTTGCAACCACCGCAGATAAGAACAATCTGTTTGCATTGGGCATGGCTGGCAGGTTAAAAATAACCCGACGGCTTAGCCTAACCGCCGAATACAACTATTTACCCAGCGGCCAGGTAAATTCATTTAAAGTGTATAACTCTTTTTCAGCAGGGGTTGACATTGAAACCGGGGGGCATGTTTTCCAATTGCACGTAACCAACTCACAAGGCATGGTTGATCCTGTATTTATTGCCCAAACAACAGGCAGCTGGGGCGCAGGCAATATTTATTTTGGCTTTAATGTATCTAGGGCATTTAATGTGGCTAAAAAAACAAAGCAGTTATAAAGGCAGCAAAAAAATTACCAAAATTACTAAGGCAGCGGGTTTATTGCAGCAATACTTTTCGCGGCAATAAACCCGCTTGTCCATGCATGTTGAAAGTTAAACCCGCCCGTTACGCCGTCAACATTCATAATTTCCCCTGCAAAATACAAATGTGGCACCAACCTGCTTTGCATGGTATTGGCATCTATCTCCTGCAGGTTTATGCCGCCGCTAGTAACAAATTCTTCTTTAAAAATTGTTTTGCCACTTACTATAAATTGCTGCGCGGTAAGGGCTTGTATTAGTTTTTGTTGGTGCCGTCCTGGCAAATCTGCCCAACGCCATTCTGGCTTTATTTCGCATAATTCAATAAAATACTGCCATAACCTGGTAGGCAACCCAAACACATTTCTGCCACTTATTTTGTGAGAGGCATCCCGGCTTCGTACAAACAACATTTCATCCTTTAAGCTATGCTCGTTAAACGATGGCAGCCAATTTATTAAAATAGAAAACTTATAATCGCATGATGACAATTCTCTTGCCGCCCATGCAGAAAGCTTTAACACCGCAGGCCCGCTAAGCCCCCAGTGTGTAATTAATACCGGCCCGGTTTGCTGTAATTTGGTGCCTACAATTTTTACTGTTGCATTTTCAACACTTACACCCATTAATTGGGTAATATTGTTGCCCGGCATATTAAACGTAAACAGCGAAGGAACAGGTGCATCTATCGTGTGGCCAATCTGCGTTAACCATTCAAATTGGCTGGCTTTTGGGTAGCCGCCACAAGCAATACATAAATAATCGGCGGTTAAAACCAACGAATCCGCAGTATTAAGCACGAAGCATCCATCTTTAGAAGTAATACTTTTTATATCAGTTTGAAACAGTACCTCAACTTTGTATTTATTTGCCTCGCGTAGCAGACAGTCAATGATGGTTTGGGAACTATCCGTTACAGGAAACATCCTGCCATCATCCTCGCGTTTTAGTTGCACGCCCCTATCACTAAACCATTGCACGGTATGGTTGGTATTGAACCAATGGAATGCTTTTTTAAGAAAATTAACGCCCCGGGGATAGTATTTTACCAACTCCCCAATCTCAAAACAGGCATGGGTAACATTGCACCTGCCGCCACCGCTCACTTTAACTTTAGAGAGCACCTTATTATTTTTCTCAACTATAGTAACGCTAAGGTTGGGATTAAGCCTTGCCGCATTAACTGCGCAGAAAAAACCTGCCGCGCCGCCGCCAACCACTATCAAATGCTGCTGACCCATAAAACGGGTGGTTAATGAAGTTGAAAGTATTAGTAACTCGTATTTAAATGGGGGTTGGTTTTTTCCGCAGTTTCAATAATACTAAAGTCTGACAAAAGAAGGGGCTTGTTCTTCTTTACACATACATTATGTTCAAAATGCACCGAAGGCTTTCCGTCTTTCGTTCTAACTGTCCAACCATCAGCTTCGGTGTAAACCTCTTTTTTACCCATGTTAATCATCGGTTCAATAGCCAAAGTCATGTTCTCCTTCAACTTTGGCCCCGTACCGCGTTTACCAAAGTTGGGTACTTGGGGGTCTTCATGCATGGTGCGCCCCAAACCATGGCCCACCAACTCCCTCACCACGCCATAGCCATGTTTTCTATCGGTGTAATCCTGTACGGCAAAAGCAATATCCCCAACCCTGTTGCCTACAATGGCCTTTTCTATGCCTTTGTACAGGCTGTCTTTGGTTACCCGCACCAATTGCAATACTTCGGGGCCCGGGTCACCCAAAACAAACGTGTAGGCATGTTCACCAACAAAACCATTCTTCGTAACACCCAAATCAATTGCCAGTATATCACCTTCTTTTAAAGCACGGTTATTAGGAAAGCCATGCACTACTACATCGTTGGTTGATGCACATATGTTGTAGGGGTATCCTCGGTAATTATAAAAAGAAGGAATAGCCTTATTGTCAAAAATCATCTTCTTACACAACTGATCCAACTGCAAGGTGGTCATTCCGGGCTTTAGCACCTTTGCAACCTCGGCGAGTATGGTACTTACCAGTGTTGCGTTCTGCTTCATTATAGCAATCTCTGCTTCTGTTTTATAAATTATCATGGCACCCCTCCGCCCCCTAACAGGGGCACTACAACCCGAATAAACAAATTCAACGCTTTGCTGAATTTGGGTTACGTGGGTCATTTATTGATTGTTAAAAAAATATCCATTATCACACCCAAAACTTTATGCTGATTTTGTTGACACCGGCACTATATCCCTGATTAAACCCTTGTTGCGACGCTCCGTTCAAAAGTATATTTTCAACTGCCCAACGTTGTACGTAATCCCTGTTAACGGACAAAACTTCGATTCCATCCATGTTCCCAAAAGCGAGATGCTATTGAAATATACTTTACATACAGCCCTCCAATACTGGCGGAAGGGTTTATTATAAAAACTAACCTGCCGGGTAAGCCCAACAGGTTAGTTAAATTATATTGAGGTTTTTGTACTAATAGCTAGCCGGTGTAGTAGCTTGCCTGCCTTGCAAACGCCCACCCTTCATTAAACCATCGTATTGGCGCATCAACAAATGCGTTTCAATCTGTTGCAATGTATCTAGTATTACACCTACCATAATCAGCAACGATGTACCACCGAAGAACGTGCTAAACTGTTGCGTTACACCCAACAATTGTGCAAAACCCGGTAAAATACCTACAAAGGCCAAGAACACAGCACCCGGCAGGGTAATCCTATCCATAATGGCACCGATATAATCGGCAGTGGGCTGCCCTGGCTTTACACCGGGGATGAATCCATTATTGCGTTTCAAATCCTCGCTCATTTGCTTTGGGTTAAAAATCAAAGCCGTATACAAGAAAGTAAAGGCAATAACCATTACAGAATATACCAACATGTACCAAGGATTGCTGTGGTTAGAAAAAACCTTCCCTATCCCCTGTGTGGCAACATTAAAAGAAAATAATGTTGGCAAAAACATGATTGCCTGCGCAAAAATGATGGGCATTACACCGGCACTGTTAACCTTCAAGGGCAAAAACTGCCTGGCACCACCAAACTGCCTGTTGCCAACAATTTGTTTGGCATAGTTAACGGGTATCTTTCTAACGCCTTGCACCAAAATTATAAGGCCCATAACAACTGCTATCAAAAACGCCATTTCAACCAACAGTATCAACAAGCCACCGCCACCTTTGTTGCTCTTGGCGGCAATTTCTTGCATAAACGATTCAGGCAAGCGGCCTAATATACCCACCATGATGATGATGGAAGTACCATTACCCAAACCTTTATCCTGTATTTTTTCGCCCAACCACATTACAAACAAGGTACCTGCGGTTAATACGATAACGGTAGACACCAAGAAGTAAGGAGCATATGCATCCAATATCGCAGTTCCGTAACTTGTTTTTAAGAAGGTTACATAGGCACCAGCTTGGAATATGGTTACAATAACAGTTACGTAACGGGTCCATTGATTAATCTTCTTACGGCCACTTTCGCCTTCTTTCTGAATTTTAGCCATTTGGGGTACCAATATGGTAACCAACTGCATAAAGATAGAGGCCGATATATACGGCATTACACCCAACGTAAGAATGGAGGCACGAGAAAACGCCCCCCCTGCAAAAGCATCAAGCAAACCCAACATACCGTTGCTGTTCGTGCTGTCTTTCAATTTGCCCAACTCACTAGGATTGATGCCCGGAAGAACAATATGCGTACCAAAGCGGTAAACCAATATCAGGGTAAGCGTTACAATAATCTTGCTACGCAGTTCTTCAATGCTCCAGATATTTTTTAAAGTGCTGAGAAACTTTTTCACAATTACAGTTTGTTTGTGTGATAGTCTTTAAACCAAAAAGACGCACCTCGGGGATGCGTCGGGCAAATATCGGGTTTTTTATTTCAAAACCTCAATATTTCCACCTGCTGCTTCAATCGCAGCTTTTGCCTTGTCGCTCACAGCATTCACTTTAAAAGCAATCTTTGCAGTTAACTCCCCGTTACCGAGTATTTTAACTTTATCAGTTTTGCTAACCAAGCCATTGATGTACAAGCTTTCAACGGAAAATTCAGTCAGTGAGTATTTCTCAACCAGATGATCTACCTGACCAACATTAAATACGGTATATTCAACCCTACCAAAGTTTTTGAAGCCACGTTTTGGTATCCTACGTTGAATAGGCATCTGGCCACCTTCATGGGCCATTTTACGTTGGTAACCAGTACGGCTTTGGCCACCTTTATTACCTTTTGTAGATGTACCACCTTTACCACTTGCCTCACCGCGGCCTAAACGTTTCTCTTTATGTACCGAGCCTTCGGCTGGCTTTAAATTGTGCAGTTTCATTTTTTCGATTTTAACTCAGCGGGAAATCGTTCCCTTGCAATTTTTAAAATTTTTTTCTATTCGAAGAACTGTTTTTTTTGAAGATTGGCTACATCCCATTTGGGACATTCTCAAACTTTCAAATTGTCCAATTTTCAAATTAAGCTAACTCTTCCACAGTAACAAGATGGTTCACTTTACGTACCATACCAAGAATCTGAGGGGTAGCTTCAACTTCCTTAGAAGCGTTCATCTTGTTTAAGCCCAGTGCTTTCAAGGTAAGCTTTTGGCGCTCAGACCTGTCAATGCCACTTTTAACTTGGGTTATTTTAATCTTCGCCATAAAATGTAGTTGTTAGTAACTGTTTAAACACCAAGGTTACAAAATGTATAATCCTCGGCTATTGTACAATTAAACTGATTTTAACCGTTAAATACCTTTTTCATTGATAGGCTACGTGTTCTAGACACTGCCAAGGGCTCACGCAAAAGGCTCAATGCCTTCAATGTTGCCTTAACCACGTTGTGTGGGTTAGCACTGCCCAAACTTTTGGCAAGCACGTCAGTAATACCTGCGCTTTCAAGCACCGCACGCATACTGCCTCCGGCAATTACACCGGTACCATGTGCTGCTGGCTTTATAAGTACTTTCGCCGCGCCTTCCCTTGCAAGTTGGTCGTGGGGTATTGTACCGTGCATAACAGGCACCTTCACCAAATTCTTTTTTGCATCTTCAATCCCCTTGGTAATCGCTTCCTGAACTTCCTTGGCTTTACCAAGGCCCTGGCCTACGACACCATTTTCGTTACCCACTACAACCAAAGCAGAAAAACTAAACGTACGGCCACCTTTTGTAGTTTTAACAACACGGTTAATGGCTACAACTTTCTCCTTCAGTTCTATTTCCCCGCCGGCTTTTACTTTATTTACACTTACTCGTGACATTATAATAATTTGAAAATTTGTGAATTTGAAAATTTGAAAATTAAAACAACGAGCCGCTTCTTAAACTTTCAAACTTGCTTTATTTTAAAATTTCAATCCGCCTTCCCTTGCGCCGTCGGCTACTGCCTTTATACGCCCGTGGTACAAATAACCGCTACGGTCAAAAACCGCTTTGGTTAAACCAAGTGCTACGGCTTTGCGGGCTAGTACCTCGCCAACCAATTTAGCTTTTTCAAGTTTAGGTACTTTCTGTGCAACAATATCCTTTTCTTTGGTGCTTGCAGAAGCCAATGTAACAGCATTATCATCATCAATCAACTGCACGTACGTATCTGTGTTACTGCGGAATACTGACAACCTTGGTTTTTCAGCGGTACCAGATATTTTTCTGCGTATCCTGTGGCGTATTTTCTGCCTTCTCGTAACTTTAAGGTCCATCTCTTTTTATTTAGTTTCCCGATACTGCCGGGAATGAATTATTTGATTTGACAATTTAAAAATCTGAAAAAGCATGTGCAGATTATACATTTCAAATCTGCACATTTCCAAATTTTTAAAATTATTTACCAGCAGCCTTACCAGCTTTACGGCGAACAACTTCATCCTTATATTTAACACCCTTGCCTTTGTAAGGCTCAGGTTTACGTAAGCCGCGTATTTTAGCCGCCACCTGACCAAGCAACTGCTTGTCAATACCTTCCAGAACAATTTTAGGGTTTTGACCCTTTTCAGTAGCGGTAGCTACCTTAAGTTCCTTTGGAATTTCGATGATAATGTTGTGTGAATATCCCAGTGCTAAATCAAGTATATTGCCAGTGTTAGAAGCTTTGTAACCTACACCCACAAGTTCCAGATCCCTTCTGTACCCATCAGTTACGCCCTTTACTAAGTTAGCAATCAACGCACGGTACAAACCATGCATCGCTTTGTGCCTAATTTGGTCAGTAGGACGCAATAAGTTCAAATGGCCGTCAGCTATTTCAATCTTAATATCCCTGTCAATAGCTTGCTTTAATTCGCCTTTCGGCCCTTTTACAGTTACAACATTGTCGTTGCCAACTGTTATGGTTACACCTTTAGGAAGGATAACCGGTTGTTTACCAATACGAGACATACAATAATGTTTTAAAAGTTAAATATTCCTCTCATTTTTTGGCCGATCAGCCGTGTATGTGCAGCTTAATGTACCAAAAAATATATTGCTAAGCCCCGCTTTGCGGGGCTATTATACTAGTAAATGTAGCAAAGTACTTCGCCGCCCACTTTCTCGCTCTTGGCCTGCTTATCAGTCATAACACCTTTTGAAGTGCTGATGATGGCAATACCCAAGCCATTAATAACCCTCTTGAAGTCAGCTGGTTTTGAATACTGACGCAAACCAGGACGGCTAACCCTTTCGAGAGAGCGTATAGCTGGTTGCTTAGTGGCAGCATCGTATTTCAACGCTATCTTAATAACGCCTTGTTTTGTATCGTCCTCAAATTTGTACTTCAATATATAGCCTTGCTCATACAAAATCTCAGTGATACGCTTCTTTAAGTTCGAAGCAGGAATTTCAACCAGCCTATGACCGGCCAACTGTGCATTACGAACCCTTGTAAGGAAGTCTGCTATAGGATCAGTTACCATATTTTTGCCTCCGGCCCTGTTTAACAAAGGGCTTATCTATAATTTTATACAATTCAAAATGTCTTAATCCCAATTTTTTGCTAGCATTTAACTACCAGCTAGCTTTTGTAACACCTGGTATTTTACCATCAAGTGCCATGTCGCGGAAGGTAACCCTGGAAATACCAAAGTACCGGATGTAACCCCTAGGGCGGCCTGTTAACTGGCAACGGTTTTTCAACCTTACGGGTGAAGCGTTGCGCGGTAGTGCATCAAGACCGGCATAATCACCTGCAGCTTTTAATGCAGCACGCCTGTCAGCGTACTTAGCTACCGTTGCTTCCCGTTTCCTCTGCCTGGCTTTAACTGATTCTTTTGCCATAATTATTAAAATTTCAAACCCAATATTCAAGCACCGTAACCAAGAAACCAGTTTTAAACTAGGTTCTAGATGTTATGCTTTACTTCTTGGAATTTATTACTGATTGTCTTTTTTAGCATTTTTAAAAGGCAAGCCCATTTCCTTCAACAGTTCGTACGCTTCTTCATTCGTATTGGCTGTCGTTACAAAGGTTATATCCATGCCTGTAATCTTTGTTACCTTATCAATATCAATTTCCGGGAAAATGATTTGCTCGGTAACACCCAAGGTATAGTTACCACGGCCATCAAAAGCCTTGTCGCTAATACCTTTGAAATCACGCACACGGGGCAGAGCCACCGCAATCAAACGGTCCAAAAATTCATACATTCTTTCGCCACGAAGCGTAACACGGGCACCAATTGGCATACCCTTACGCAACTTGAAGTTAGAAATGTCTTTTTTACTGATGGTAGGCACAGCTTTTTGGCCAGTGATGTTGCCCAGTTCATCAACGGCAACGTCAACCGCTTTTTTATCAGTAACCGCGCCATTAACACCGCGGTTTACACAAATTTTTTCTAAACGTGGTGCCTGCATCACGCTTTTGTAGCTGAATTTCTTCATTAAAGCGGGTACCACTTCTTGTTGGTATTTGCTTTCTAATCTCGGAGTATATTTATCTGTGCTCATTACTTAATAACCTCCCCAGATTTTTTGGATATACGAACTAATTTACCTTCTTCACGGCTACGCTTAATTTTGGCAGGTCCGCCAATTTTAGCATCCCACAGCATTATATTGCTGATGTGTATAGGCGCTTCCTTCTTTACAATACCGCCCTTGGTATTGCGGGCTGAAGGCTTGGTGTGCTTGGTGATGATATTAACACCCTCAACCACCACACGGCCTTTTTCAATGATTACTTCTAAAACCGTACGTGGTTTTTTGCTGTCTTTATCATCGCCGGCTATCACCACAACTGAGTCGCCTTTTTTGATATTGTATTTAGGTTTAAATCTGTTGCTCATCGCTGTTGAATTATCAGAATTTCTTTTATTATTATTGAGCCTTTTTTTCAAAAGGGCTGCAAAGATACATTATAATACCTCAGGCGCAAGGGAAATGATTTTCATGTAACCTTTATCCCTAAGCTCCCTGGCAACCGGCCCAAAAATACGTGTACCCCTTGGCTCGTCTGAGTTGTTAAGCAGCACCACTGCATTATCATCAAAGCGTATGTAAGTACCGTCTTTACGGCGCAATTTATTTTTAGTGCGAACAATAACTGCTTTACTAACGGTGCCTTTTTTGATGCCGCCTGCGGGTATTGCGTCTTTAACTGTTACAACAATCTTGTCGCCAATCTTGGCATAATCCTGACCGGAGTTACCAAGAACCCTTATGCAAAGCACCTCTTTGGCGCCACTGTTATCAGCTACATTTAGCCTGCTTTCCTGCTGAATCATTTTATTTAGCTTTTAGCTTTTAGCTCCATGCTGAACGCTTGGAGAAAAAAATATACTTAAACTACCACTTGCAGCCTACAGCTTGCAGCGTGCAGCATTTTACTTATTTCGCTTTTTCTACAACTTCAACCAGTCTCCAACGCTTAGTTTTGCTAAGCGGGCGGGTTTCCATTATCTTAACTACATCACCGATTGTACACTCATTTTTCTCGTCGTGAGCGTGGAACTTGGTAGTTTTCTTTACAAACTTACCATAAATCGGGTGCTTTACCTTTCTTTCAACGGCAACAGTTATAGTCTTGGTCATTTTGTTACTGCTAACCACCCCTATTCTTGTTTTGCGCAAATTTCTTTCAACCATTTTTTTAGCTTTTAGCTTTTAGCTCCAAGCTATTAACTTGGAGAAGAAATATTTAACAGCTTACAGCCTGTAGCGTTTTGCTTACAGCCTACAGCATTTTTATTTTGCCAGTTCCCTTTTCCTTACTTCAGTTTTAAGGCGCGCAACATCCTTGCGGAGGCTACGGATGCTCATTGGGTTTTCAAGCGGAGAAATTGCATGCGCAAACTCCAACTTTTTTAACCTGATCTCATCTTCTTTAATACGAGCTGCCAAATCGCCCTCGTTTAAATCTTTCAGGGTCTTATTAAATTCAATATGCTTAGCCATTATCTTATAATTTATTAATTTGAAAATTTGAAAATTTGAAAATATTACCTCCAGTATTTGAATATTCGAAACCAATTTTCAAATTTTCAAATTACCTAATTTCCAAATTTACCTACGACTGTAAGTCCCTACGTATTACAAAACGGGTTTGTACCGGTAACTTCTGCGCTGCCAAACCCATTGCTTCTTTGGCAACAGCTTCGCTAACACCGTCAATCTCAAATATTATACGCCCTGGTTCAATAACCGCCGCGTAGTATTCAAGGTTACCCTTACCCTTACCCATCCTCACTTCCTGAGGCTTCTTAGTAATGGGCTTATCTGGGAAAATACGTATCCAAACATTACCCTCACGTTTCATAGCACGTGTCATGGCTTGCCTGGCTGCTTCAAGCTGGCGGTTAGTTAACCATATAGCATCAAGAGATTTTAACGCATAGGATCCGAATGCAATGGACGTACCACGTTTAGCTACTTCCCTTATACGGCCCTTTTGCCCCTTCCTGTGCTTTGTTCTTTTTGGCTGTAACATTGTTTATACCCTCCAACCTCCCTAAAAGGGAAGCTTTAAATACGATTATTGTTATTACTTATTTTCTATTTATTGTAATACCCCATGGGCACACAAACTACTATCGCCTTCCGCCTCTGCCTGCACCGCCGCCTGGCATGCCTGCGCCACCACCACGGTTATCCCTTCCGCCGCCGCCCCTGCGGTCGCCACCAGCACCTCTGTCATCCCTTCTGTCGCCACCTGGCCTACGGTTATCAAACCTGTCATCATCCCTTCTTTCTCTCCTGTCGCTCAAATCGCTCTTGCCGCCAGTAAAATTCGGGTTAAGTTCACGTTGGCCAAGTACTTCACCTTTACAAATCCAAACTTTGATACCTATTTTACCATACACAGTCAAAGCAAATACAGAAGCGTAATCTATATCCATACGGAAGGTGTGCAATGGAACACGGCCTTGCTTCAACTCTTCAGTACGGGCTATTTCAGCTCCACCCAAACGACCTGCAATCTTTATTTTAATACCCTCGGCGCCCATCCGCAATGTGGATGCAATAGCCATTTTAATGGCACGCTTGTAGTTAATACGGTTTTCAATTTGGCGTGCGATAGTGTCGCCTACTATATTAGCATCCAGTTCAGGCCGACGTATTTCAAGAATGTTTATCTGAACGTCGTCTTTGCTGGTTAACTTCTTCAGCTCTTCCTTTATACGGTCAACCTCATTACCACCCTTGCCTATGATAATACCAGGCTTAGAGGTATGTATGGTTATGATAAGCTTGCCCAGTGTGCGCTCAATAACAATCTTGGCTATGCCACCTTTATTGATACGCGCATTTAGGTAGGTTCTGATTTTATGGTCTTCAATCAGTTTGCCGGCGTAGTCACTCTTGCTGCCGTACCAGTTACTCTCCCAACCGCGGATGATGCCTAACCTGTTACCAATAGGATTTGCTTTTTGACCCATATTGTTAATTTGAGAATGTGAAAATTTGATAATTTGAAAATGTTATCAACTTTCGTGTCTTTGTTATTTTTTAATATTCTTTATAATGCGCAAATCCATTTTCAAATTTTCAAATTTGCACATTAACTACTTACGCCTTTGTGTCAACAATAATAGTTACGTGGTTGCTGCGTTTACGAACCCTGTAGCCACGCCCTTGTGGTGCCGGACGCATCCGCTTAAGCACTCGGCCACCGTCTACAAACACAGTCTTAACCACTAGGCCTGCATCTGCTGCGCTTTGGCCACTGTTTTTCTGTTCCCAGTTGTTAATAGCGCTCTTCAGCAATTTACCTAGGGGAACTGCAGCATGCTGCGGATGGTGTTCCAGTATGGCCAATGCTTTTTCAACCTGCATTCCACGCACCACATCAGCCAGTAAACGTACTTTACGCGGCCCAGTAGGATAATTATTAAGTTTAGCTACAGCTTCCATTTTATGCTATGTTTTGGGTTCTATGTTCTGCCGTTCTATGTTTTAAGGTTCTTTAAACGAAACATAAAACGTAGCACACCAAACAAAGAACTATTAACTTCTATTTTTTCTGTCCTGAATGTCCTTTAAAGTTTCTGGTAGGTGCAAATTCACCCAGCTTATGGCCAACCATAAACTCAGTTACATACACC
The DNA here is from genome assembly GCA_903882935.1 of uncultured Parafilimonas sp. GTDB lineage: Bacteria > Bacteroidota > Bacteroidia > Chitinophagales > Chitinophagaceae > JABDFW01. The sequence goes on from CAIRZB010000028.1 coordinate 101,990, forward strand.
GGTATAAACTTGTTACCGTTGTGTACCGCAAATGTGTGCCCAACAAAATCAGGCGTTATGGTTGAACGGCGGCTCCAAGTTTTCAGAACGGCTTTCTTTGATTTTCCTTCGTTGATGGTAAGAACCTTTTCTTCAAGTTTTACATCTACGTAAGGACCTTTTTTAATCGAACGACCCATATAAACTAATTTGAAAATTTGGGAATTGCTTAATTTGAAAACTTGAGGATTTGAAAATTTTTGACCACTTCTTATAACACAAACACCTTTTCAAACTCCTTCATTCTCAAATCAATAATTATTTATTTGATATTTTCTTACCATCTCTCCTTTGGATGATCAGCTTGTCACTGCCTTTGCCTCTCTGCCTGGTTTTTTCACCCTTGGCATACTTGCCTGTTCTGCTACGTGGGTGCCCACCTGAAGCTTTACCTTCACCACCACCCATCGGGTGATCTACTGGGTTCATCGCAACACCACGTACACGTGGCCTAACACCCTTCCAACGGCTTACACCCGCTTTACCCCTGGTTTCCAAGTTATGGTCGCTGTTAGATACTACACCAACAGTGGCATAGCAATTCACCAGCACTTTTCTCAATTCACCAGAAGGCATTTTTAATACGGCATATTTTTCTTCCTTGTTGGTAAGCTGTGCAGACGAGCCTGCGCTGCGTGCAAGTTTACCACCTTGGCCTGGTTGCATTTCAATGTTGTGCACCATTGTACCCAAAGGGATGTTCTTCATTTGTAACGCGTGCCCTATTTCAGGAGCAACTGCATCGCCAGAAATTACAGTGGTACCTACTTGCAAACCTTGCGGGGCAATAATGTATCTTTTTTCCCCGTCAGCATAATGCAACAATGCTATAAAAGCCGAACGGTTTGGATCATATTCAATTGAAGCTACTTTTGCTTCAACACCAGCCTTATCACGCTTAAAATCGATAATACGGTAGTGCTTTTTGTGACCGCCACCAATGTATCGCATTGCCCTACGGCCTTGTGCATTACGCCCACCTGTGCTGCTTATTGGCTCTAACAAACTCTTTTCTGGTTTGTCGGTAGTAATTTCAGCATAGGCATTTCCTATCCTCCACCTGGTACCCGCCGTAACTGGTTTATATTTTCTTAGTGCCATACCCTAAATCCTTAGAAGGACTTTAAATAGTTTTAAATTTTATTTCAACTTTTGCGGCAGTTGACTGCCATTACTATACTTTGTTGCTACCGCGCCCTAACGGGGCTTGTGCTACTAAATATTTGCGTATAGGTCTATGGTGCTGCCTTCAGCAACGGTAACGTAAGCTTTTTTATACGCTGGTTTAACCCCTTTCAAAAAACCTGCTTTTGTAAAGCGAGTTTTGTTTTTGCCAGGCACAACCACTGTGTTTACGTCAACAACTGATACACCATAAAACTCTTCAATAGCCTTTTTAATATCCAGCTTGTTTGCTTTGCGGCCAACTTTAAAAGTGTACCTCCTAAGCTTTTCTTGCTGGTTGTTAGCCTTTTCGGTTAACACTGGCTTTATTAAAACATCTGTAAGTCTCATATCAATTCAATTTGAAAATTTGTGAATTTGAAAATTTGAAAATGTACTAGGTTATAGCCTACTTTTCATTTTTTCAAACTTATGCATCAGCACATGTTATGCAACAGCCTCGGCATCACCCTCAGTAAATATTTTTACCGCATTTTCTGTAAGCACCAACACATCAGCGTTTATAATATCGTATGTGTTAATGTCAGTAAGCAATGTGCTGCCAACAGTTGGCAAATTGCGCAAGCTTAGGTAAACATTGTCGTTGTATTCCGGCAAAACAAACAGAACTTTTTTACCAGCAGCGTTTATGTTCTTCAACACATCATTAAACTGCTTGGTTTTAGGTGTTTCAAACTGTAGGTCTTCCAGTACAACTATAGCGTTTTCTTTTGCCTTGTACGATAGTGCACTTACTTTGGCAAGGTCTTTCACTTTCCTGTTCAACTTAAAATCATAACCATGTGGTTTAGGCCCAAACACCGTACCACCACCTTTATACAACGGGTTACGAATGTTACCTTTACGTGCGCCACCGGTACCCTTTTGCTTGTGTAGCTTACGGCTTGCACCCTTAACTTCAGCACGGGTTTTAACTTTATGCGTACCATGGTGTTGTGCAGCACGGTATTGTTTAACGGCCAAATAAATTACATGGTCATTTGGTTCAGCACCGAATACATCATCAGGTAATTCTACCTGCCTGCCGGTTTTTTCACCTTTTGTATTAATAACTTCTACTTGCATCTTTGTTCAGATTAAAGTTTACTTCTGGATTAAAACGATGGAACCAATATGGCCAGGTACAGAACCACTTACCAATATATAATTCTTTTCAGGAAATATCTTTACCACTTTCAGACCTTGCAATTTTACACGGTCACAGCCCATACGGCCACCCATTCTCATGCCTTTAAATACACGGGCGGGATAAGAAGAACCACCGATAGAACCTGGGGCACGTGAACGGTCATGCTGGCCGTGGCTGGCTTCACCCACACCACTAAAGCCATGGCGTTTTACAACACCCTGAAAACCTTTACCCTTGGTAGTACCTACCACGTCAACTTTTTCGCCTTCGGCAAAAATTTCAACGCCAATAGTTTCACCAATAGTTTTATCCTGAAAATAATCGCGGAATTCTTTTACAAATTTCTTTGGAGCAGTGGAGGCCTTGGAGAAGTGATTGATTTCGGCCTTAACGGAATGTTTTTCTTTTTTGTCGCCAAACGCTAACTGCAATGCACTGTAGCCGTCTGTTTCTTTTGTCTTAACCTGCGTTACAACGCAGGGACCAGCTTCGATAATGGTAACAGATGTCTGTTTGCCATCAGGAGTGAAGATGCTGGTCATCCCAATTTTTTTACCAATAATACCTTTCATCGTTTTTGCGGTTTTTGCCCCGCAAGGTGTAGAGGACAGACCCGATGATGTTCGGAGTCTTCAATCCCTGTTTGCCACCGACCTTTTCCGTTGTTTCCCGATGTTGCGGGAGAGGAAGTACCGGTAGTAAACAAACCTCGAAGGGCTTGTTTATATGTGCCCTCAAACTTCTTTTTTAAAAGAAGACTGAGGATTCTAAATGTATTCTCAGAGCTCTTTTTTCAGTTTTACTAAAACCGATTGAGAGATGATTAATGTTATTTAAAGAACTTGTTAGTTTGCCCTCTTGTTGAAAAGGGTAGATACAACCGCTATTACGCTTTAATTTCAACCTCAACACCAGAAGGAAGATCTAATTTGCTCAGCGCATCCACGGTTCTTGAAGAAGAAGTGTATATATCCAACAAACGCTTGTGCGTGCAAAGTTGGAACTGCTCACGGCTCTTCTTATTTACGTGTGGTGAACGCAGGACGGTAAATATCCTTTTGCGGGTAGGCAAAGGTATTGGCCCTGTAACAACTGCGCCTGTGCTGCGTACGGTTTTAACGATTTTATCGGCAGATTTATCTACCAGATTGTGATCGTACGATTGTAATTTTATCCTTATTCTTTGAGACATAGCCTAACCCAATTTTGTGATTGGGAGCGCAAAGGTAATAGGTTGAATTGAATTGGGCAAGAAATATTTAAAAGAATTTTCAAAAAAACCTAAAATCCCTCAATTATTCGTTCTTGCGGCAAAATTAAGCCCAATTACGTTGCCTTAAATCAACTTATCCGCCTGCTTTAGCGGTATAATTGCTTTTTTGCCGCCTTACCATGTATTGTATTAAGTGTTTTTACATCCATGGCAGCCGATGAGGTTGGCACAATTTACCCAATTACTAAAAAATGCAATTTAAAACACTATGCTTATGCGGCTGCCTTTTCCCACAACACTTTCAATTGACAGGCGGCCGTTAACCTTTCGTAAAAAATCTTTCACCAATGCTAAACCCAGCCCGGTACCAGGTTCATTTTTGGTTCCACTGGTTGAACCTATATCAGTTCCATTCAAAAGGGCCGTTACCTGTTCGGTGTCCATGCCCCGGCCGGTATCGCTAACTGTTATGGTGTTGGCAGTGTTGGTAATGGTTATTACCCCATGTTCAGTAAATTTTGTGGCATTGGTTATTAAATTACGCAGTATAAAATGCAACGAATTTTCATCCATACTGGTATACAGCAATGCAGCGGTTAGGTTGTTGGCCGTATTGCCTTTTGCCACAAAATTCAAACCAAGCTCATTCAGGCAAACGTCAACCATGTTTTTAAGCGGCAATGGGCGAACCTTTCCATTTTGGGGCAACACATCAAGCTTTCCCCATTCTGCAAGGTTGGTAAGCATACTCATCGTATGGTCAATCTGGCCAGATAGCCTGCCAAATAGCCCATCCTCTTCCTCAACACTAATCAAGCCCATCTCTCTTAAATCCAACGTTCCCTTAATGCCACTCAGCGGGTTTCTTACATCATGGCCAATAATGGATATTATCCTGTTCTTAACTTCCGACAGTTGTCTGAGTTCCTTGTTTTTCACCCTCAATTCAATAAGCTTCATCACTTGCCTTGCTAGTATCTCAAGTGTTTGCAACTGGTCCTCATCAAGGGTACGTGGAACCCGGTCAATTACGCAAAGTGAGCCGATTTTGTAGCCGCTTTGGGTTATTAGCGGCATACCCGCGTAATACCTAATGTTTGGTGGGTCGCCTTTTACAAGGGGGTTATCAAAAAAACGCTCGTCTTTAAGCGCATCTGGCACTACCATCAGTTTTTCATCCATAATGGCATGCCCGCAAAAAGTAATGCTGCGGGCATCGCCGTTATCGTCGGTGCCTATTTTTGCTTTAAACCACTGCCTGTTAGAATCGATAAGTGTTATGGTGGAAATTGGTGTGCCGCAGATTTTTGATGCAATCCGCACAATATCATCAAATTCCTGTTCGTAAGGCGTGTCCAACAATTCAAGGTTGTAAAGCTCTCGCAGCCTTTGCTGTTCATCGGCAGGCACTTGCGCTGGAATCATAATTTACTGTAAGGTTTGCTGACACAAAAACTGATACCCGAGCAACAATATTAATGCAATTGATGCCGCATAATAAAAATGTTTAATATTTTACCGGTTTTTATGGCGAAACCCAAATCAAAGTACCCTTGCGGTGGCGTAACAGGTTAATATTTAACCATCTGTTCATATAAGTGCCCCTCAGTTAAAAAAACATCATAGTCGTATGGATCGCTCATTTTGCGCAGGCTTAGGGTTGTACCCGGCGGCAATTTTTGGTTAATTTCCCGTTTTTTTATTTTATCAACCTGGCCTGTGGTAAAGTTACGGAACGTACTTTTTATTGTTAGGGCCTGGCCTGCTACCGAATATTCTTGCACCATATTAACAGCATGGTCATCATCTGCGTATCCAGGTACCACATTACTGTAGTACACTTTTTGCAAACTAAACCTACTCAAATTATTGTTATAAACGTATGTAAGGCGGTCAAGCCCCTTCTCAAAATCGTGGGTTACCAAAATCTTGTTGCCCCTAACTTCCACGCGTGGCCCAAGGTCTCCCACGGTAAATGCGGCCGAAGAATCTATTATCACCAACCCATCATTATTTCTGCAAAGCACAAATATCTTGTTTAGTTCAACAGTGCTGTCAGTATTGCCAGCCACAACAACAAGCAACTTACCCCTACCACGTTTAATGCCAGCCTCAGCTATCAAGTTAAATTTATGGTATGAGCCTTCAACTGTATCTGCTTCAAAAAAATATCGGGGGCCAATAGCATAGTTCACCGAATCTACTAAGCCACTGCTTTGGCAAAATGCCCCGATGGGAAAACAATAACATATAAAAATCAGCAGTTTCTTCATTTAAAGCCAAAGTTATTAATATTTTATGTGCTACAGCGAAACTCTGAAGCCAAAAAATATGCCAAAACGTTGTTGGGCAGCCAAAGGCAAAGGTTTTGGCAACACACGCCAAACAAAATCAATCCTGAACAATTTAAAAATATTGTCAATGCCCGTGCCAACCTCCAAGTACAGTTTGCCGTCAAGCGAATTAAATGGGCTGTTACCCACAAAATTAAGCTGCTTATTGGCATCGCTTAAGTTGCCAACCACGCCTTTGGCTTCCCACAACTGCCGTAGCTTTAGTTTACGTGTAAGGGGTATAAAACGGAACAAGCCGCTGCCTATATTGTGTTCAATGTTAAAACCGGCGTACTGGTCGGTGATATATTCGTAGCGGTTTAGTAGGTTAAACGAGTATTGGCTGTAGTAATTAAACTCATTGCCCGGCTGTATGTCAAGCACTTGGTAAGGCAGGGCGGCATTGCCAAACACTTTACCCGCAAACACATTATAGTTAAGCGTGCCGTACGGCGAAATATTTATAAAGTCGCTAATTACCACATCGGCCTTGTTATAGGTGTAACTGCTGTTAAGCACCCCTTTTATACCATGGGTGTATTTAACCTCCACAATAGGATAGTCGCTGCCAAGGCTTGTGCGGCTAAAGTTTTCCGCAAAAGTGCGTTCCTTGTAGGCATACCGTAAGCGAACACTGGTTTCAAAACTGTTCAAGGGTTTTCCGCCGCCGTCAACAGGATAATACTCCTTTCCTGGCAGGTTTAACAATGGGGTGTATTGACGGCTGGCCATTGTTACACCAAGCCCAAAACCCGTATGGTTCTCCGCATAATAATCCAGCTTTTTTTCATCCACCCGTTGAAACTTATATGGCACGCCACTCTTACGGAAAAGGTAGGCCAATAAGTTGTCCGAACCTAATTGGCCCGTATACAGCTGTCCATTGTCAAGGTCGTGCTTGTAGGAGAAGTTTATGTAACTCCAAGGCGCACGGGCAAACTCGTATTGCACCTCGCCCTTTCCTTTAAAGGCCCCGTCTTTTGTGCCATAGGCCAAATAGCTGTGTAAATACCAGTGCTTGCTAAAGTCTCTGTTGGTGGAAAGGTCAAAACGGGTGCGGATGCCTTCCCAATAATTGGCCGAAACCCAGTTGTACCAAGGCCCAATCCTAAAATTGCCAATATCCTTCACGCCGGTAAAGGAAAAATTCAGCAGGCCCCGGTAAAAAATATACGTGCGGTTTTTTTCCAGCGTGTCTAGCAACTTGTACACCCCTAGCTCGTCCTTATTTAAGGGTTCGTGCCTGCTTTTTTGCCAAACTGAGTCTGGCAGGTTTGTAGCCTGGGGCAGCACAACAATATCCTCTGGCGATTTGCTTTTGGCAAGCTGGTTTGTAACCGATGAGTCATTCACCACTATGTTTTTATACGTGGCAGTTTTTCGCCCTTTGAAGCTTATTTTAGATCTGCCGAGGGGCGATATATCAGCCACAAATTTGTCTTTGTACAAAAACCAGTCGGTATCGTGCAAAAGTTTGTACTCCTGTATTATCGTTAGGCCGGTGATAAAGTTAATATTGGCATCCAGCGAGGGCCGAAGGGTAATTTTTTGTATGGCAAAAGTGGTATCGTGTACCCAAGCATCGCCTTCAAATGTACTTTGCCCTTTATGTTTTGCCGTAAAGCTAAAGTGTACCAGGCGCTTTTTATTTAAATATTGTGTGTCTAACAGCTTGAATTTGTAAAAATTATCCCCGTTGTCGTTAAAGGGGCTTATAAATTCCTTGTCGAACACCGGTATAAAATTATGGTACACATTTACGTTTTGGTAGGTACCCCCCAATTGCTTCATCACACTCTCGTTGTCAATACCATTGGTAATAGTTGCCTTAATTACCTCCCTGGTGCGCACGGGGTTTTTCTGGTAATAATAGTCAGATAGTGTTTCAATAAGGTAAACTGGCAAAAAAGGCTCTTTCTCCGATGTGGTGTCAACAAAATCCAAGGCAAAATTTAATGGCTTCAGCAACCCAACTTTGGCTATTTTCTGTTTATTAATATTATCAATATCTAGCTCCAGCTTGTTATAAATTTCGTAGGAGTAGTTATTCCAGTTATGCCTGTCGTGCTGGGGCTTATGCAGCATTATCCTCCTCCAAAACCATAATGCACGGTTGTATTTGGCCTTCACCACTGCCTCGTGTTGTGGGGGCAAAACCTCCAAACGAAAGGTAAGCAGCACAGAATCTTTGTTGAAAGTAAATGGTATATCAAGCACTTTGTAGCCCACACTACTCACTTCCAGTGTGTCACCTACCGGCCATTCAGGCAACTGAATGGTTAGCCTGCCAAGGGAGTCGGTTAGCGCACCCCTGCCGTTTAATTTAAATACGGCCGATGAAAAAGGGATGGGTTCATCGCTTTGCTTATCCAAAATAACACCTCTCAAAACTTTATACTGCGCGCCAGCATTACAAAAATTCATTAATACCATTGCCCATACCAATCCTAATTTGCATACTCTCTTCATAATCACAATTAACGTTATTAGAAACAAAACGCATCATATGGCAAAATAGATTACAACTGGAATGCCAAAATTATCACAATAACCCTGTATTTAGTTTTGATTAAACATTATTAGATGTTAATTTTGCCGAATTTTGTAACATAATGAGCTATACAACACTTTCCTCCAACGAGTCAATTCCTTCGGCGAAAAAAAAGATCATAGTACTTGGCAGCGGCCCCAACCGTATAGGGCAGGGTATTGAGTTTGACTATTGTTGCGTACATGGTTTGTTAGCAATAAAAGAATGCGGGTACGAGGCAATTATGGTTAATTGCAACCCTGAAACAGTGAGTACAGATTTTGACATGGCCGACAAGCTGTACTTTGAACCTGTTTATTGGGAACACCTATGGGAAATTATTGAACTGGAAAAACCCGAAGGCGTGATTGTGCAACTAGGCGGCCAAACAGCCCTGAAGCTAGCCCGCAAACTGGAAGCAAAAGGCATACCGATTATAGGCACCAGTTTTGACAATATGGACATTGCCGAAGACCGCGGCCGTTTTAGCGACCTGCTAAAGGAATTGAAGATACCTTACCCAGAATACGGCACCGCTTATACCGCCGATGAAGCCATTGAAGTGGCCAAAACGGTTGGCTTTCCTGTGTTGGTGCGCCCCAGCTACGTATTGGGCGGCCAAAGGATGCGCATAGTGATTAACGACGAGGAATTGGAGAAAGCGGTGGTAAGCCTGTTAAAGCACATACCCAACAATAAGATACTGATTGACCATTTTCTTGACCGTTGCCAGGAAGCTGAGATTGACGGTATTTTCGACGGCGAGGATTTTCACGTGATGGGTGTAATGGAGCATATTGAGCCAGCGGGTATACACAGTGGCGACAGCAACGCGGTATTGCCTGCTTTTAACCTTACCCCACTGGTAGTTACGACGATGGAGTTTTACGCGGAAAAAATTGCCCGTGCATTAGACATACGCGGGTTGATTAACATACAGTTTGCCATTAAAAACGGCAAAGTATATGTAATTGAAGCCAACCCCCGCGCCAGCCGCACCACACCATTTATTGCTAAAGCATACCAGATACCTTATTTAAATATCGCCACCAAGGTGATGATTGGCGCCGCCAAATTGAAAGACTTTACCATTGAGAAAAAGCTGGAAGGCTTTGCCATTAAGGAACCTGTGTTTAGCTTCAATAAGTTTCCGAATGTAAACAAGGAACTTGGCCCCGAAATGAAGAGCACCGGCGAAGCGATACGTTTTATTAAAGACCTGCGCGACCCCTATTTTAGAACTTTGTACAGGGAAAAGAGCATGTATTTAAGCAAATAGCTTAGCTATGACATCATATAACTCAAAGCCTCGAAAAGATGTTGCTAATAGAAACATTTTTTCGAGGCTTTTTATTAAAAGTGTTGTGAAGGCAAAACAAATCAGCCAAATAGCACTAGACCCAACGCTATATATTCAAATATGCCATAAGTAAATCTAGGTTTTCCTTCAACTCATTTTCATATAATTCCTCACCAAAATAGTTTAAAATAGTGTAATCGTACCGTTGCAGGGTAGCAATAATATCTGATATTTCTAGCTTGTTTATCTTAAAGGTAACCTGTAAAATGCCAGTGGCAGCATCAGTATAGGTATTTAGCTGGGTAATATAGGCATCGTTCGTCTCTACCAGGCGGCTCAATTCCCCAAAAGAAAAATTGCGCTTTTCCATTTCAAGCACAATCATACCACCCGGCTCGTCAACCGCGTTAAAAGTACTTGTTGCGTGGATGAGCTTTTTTGCCGTTATAACCCCTAACAGTTCCTTGGTTTCATTTACCACAGGTAAAAGTGAAATGTCACCCAAACCCGCCATCATTTTTATGGCTGTAAGAAAATGCTCGTGGGCCAATATCCCTGCAATTATAAAATGGTCTTCGAGCGTGGATATTAGGGCATCTTCGTCAAACTCATGTAAAATATCTTTGCTAATGAGGCCAGCAAATTTTTCATCAGTTTCTATCGCTAGGTGCTGCACGTTATAATCGTCCATCATCTGCAGCGCAAAGGATACTTTATCAGTAGTATATACATGCGGAAAATTATCCTCAATAATTTGTGATACTAGCATATTTACCTCCTTTGCCGTACATGAAGACAATTATAACTATACTGTTGCTGCAAGCGGTGCCTTAAGTTTTAATAAAAACTCTTCCAGTATCCTGTTAAACTCAGCCGGCACTTCCATCATGGGTGCATGGCCGCAATTGTTTATAAAATGCAACTCGCTGTTAGGTATAAGCTTGTTAAACTCCTGCGCAACAAATGGCGGTGTTATCGTGTCGTTCTGCCCCCAAATAAGCAATGTAGGTTGCTTAATTTGGTTTAACTCTTCCTCCAAGTTGTTACGGATGGCACTTTTGGCCAGAGCGATTATCTTAATAACGGTAAGCCTGTTGTTGGTTATGGAGTACACTTCGTCAACCAACTCCTTTGTTGCCATGGCAGGGTCAAAAAAAGTCAGTTCGGTCTTTTTTCTAATATATTCGTAATCGCCGCGTTTGGGGTAACTGTCGCCCATGCCGTTTTCAAACAAGCCTGAACTACCGGTTAACGTAAGCGATTTTATGCGTTCAGGGTGTTTTAGTATATGCACCAACGCCACGTGCCCGCCTAATGAGTTGCCAAGCAGATGTATATTTTCGTACCCTTTTAGCTCAATAAACTTATGTACGTGTTTTTGCAAACCACCAACGGTAGTATGAAACAAGTCAAGCTCAAACAATGGCAGCAAAGGCACCACTACTTTATAATGGCCACTAAAGTGGTCAATCAGGTCTTTGAAATTACTCAAAGCACCAAACAAACCATGCAGCAGCACCAGGGGTTCGCCCTCGCCTTCCTCAATGTACCTGAATTTGTCAGTTTGTTTAATAGTATACTCCATTGTAAAAACATTCTTAAAAACACCCCTATGCAATTACTTACAAATAAACGTAATTGCATTGATAAAACCTTAATGTTTAAAGGTTGTATGTAACGCCTACCCTAGTTTAACTGCAAAAATACCGCATTTCGGCTACAAAATTTGCAGCAAGCCTCTGTGCAAGGTGCAATTATACGTGTTAATTTATAATGAATAGCCCCAAACAAGGCCTTAGCATATTTATTTTTTGCCTCCAAACGAAGCAAAAAAGCCTTCCAGTTGGCCAAAAAGGTTTTTAAACACAGGCAGCAAGTAGCCCAACCCGTCAATGGCCTTTGGCCCCAAGGGTGCAATTAGGCTGTACGTTTTGGATGCCAATATGGTCTCTGGCTTAAGCAACGCCAGTTGGGCGGCATAAAATAAAACAATGCTATATACCGCAATGTATAAAAGGGCATAAAAAACAACACCGCCAAGCCGGTTAACCCAGCCCATCATTATATACTCCATCGATTTTTGGATGATGGCCGCCACCCACCGTACCAACAGGGCAACACATATCAGTACAACAATAAAGGAAAGAACGGGCAGCCATTGGTTGTTTATGGAGGTGTTTTTTTGAAGCCAGTTTGCCACCACAACGGATAGCTTTATGGCCGCTGCCAAACCGATGAATACCCCAAAAAAAGAAAATACGGCTACAATAAGGCCACGGCTTAAGCCTTTAAAAATAGCCAAAGCAAGTAACACCAATAAAATAATATCAATAACCATAGCCTTGTAAAATTAAGGGGTAAACAATAGGGGGTAAATAAAAAAAACCGCACGATGCGGTTTTTTCTAAAAAAATATCACTGGTATGGTATACGATAGCGTAATAGGGCTGGCACCATTGCATAAAAGGCAAATCATGGTACATTTCAACTATGCCTTACCCCGCCTTATTACTTAAGCCTTATTCAGCAATGCTTTTACCGTTGCGGAAACTGCTTTGCCCTCGGCTAAACCGGCCAGTTTTTTTGACGCCACACCCATAACCTTACCCATGTCGGCAGGGGAAGACGCGCCGAGTTCGGCAATTATTTTGGCCACTTCCTCAGCCAACTCTGCCTCGGTTAGCTGTTTTGGCAAAAATTGTTCAATTATGGCAATTTCCTCGTTTTCCTTTTGTGCAAGGTCTTCCCTTTTTTGCTGGTTATAAATCTCCAAGGAATCCCTCCTCTGTTTTACCATCTTCTGCAAAAGCTTTATTTCGGTCTCTGCTGATATTTCGCCATTGGCACCGGGTTCGGTTTTGGCCTTTATTATTTCAGCCTTAATAGCCCTTAGGCCACGCAAAGCAGCTTCATCTTTAGCCTTCATGGCACCCTTCATCAGTTCCATCACTTGTGTTTCTAAGCTCATATATAAAAAGGTTTATAGTTTTCAGTTTTCTGTTTGTAGTTCATTCATGTAGGAGGAACCCTTGCAATTCTGAAAAGCACTGTTTTCTGAATTGTAATATTGATTCTGCCATACTGCCACCGACTACTTGGCGTTTTCTTGCAATTGGCTTTCCCTAAATTTTTGGAAAAAGCTCTTTGCAAAAGTTTTCATGTCGGCAACCAACTCGTGGTGGTGGGTGGCACGGTCATAAGTATCGGCCATGGTCATCATGGTTTGGTAAAAAAAATCGGCCATTTCGTCTACCATCATGTCTTTGGTCCATAAATCTATACGCAGTGCGCTCTTATCTTCAGCATCCCAAAAGGCCAACATCATGGCCCTTGCTTTTTGTGCCTCGTCGGCCGTGCTGTTGTCGGCCTTCCAAGTTATTTGCTCGGGTACCTTGTCTTTATCCAAATGTACGTCTATCGTTATCGTTGATGTACTCATGTTATATTTTATAAGGCTGTAAAATTAAGCGGAATTGGTGAAACAGGGTTACGTGGCAGCATTTTGTTACTTAGCCAAGCTTTCTATCAAGTCCCAAAAAGGTTTGGCTATGGCATCCCGCTGCATGGTTACCGCTTTGGCATTGGCATTTTCAACCATTTCACTGCGCTGCTCTTCGTTTTTGTACAAAGTAATCAAGCCATCTCCCAGTTCTTCAGGGCCACCCGTGGCGGTTAATATTCCCCCGCCGGCAAAAAACTCCTCTATGTTTTCGGTGCCTACGCTTACAAAAGGTGTGGCGCATTGCAATGCCTCCGCAAGTGGCAGCAAGTCGGCATCGTTGGCCGGCAAATGAATTAATCCGTAGGCACTGGCCACCAGCGATGCTTTTTCTTTAAGCGTCAACCCATCCAGCACTTGCACATCGTCTTTATATTTATAGGTGGTTATTTTATCCAGCACATAAATGGGCGCATGTTCGTTTTTGGGTATCAACAGCAACTGCATGTTGCTTTGTTGCCATTTTTTAAATTTTGAAAACGCTTTCAGTGTGTCAAGCCATAAATCGGGCTTGCTGTCATCTAAAACAGCCACAAAAAACTCCTTATTGTCGGCAAAATTGTCTTTAACGGTAACTTTTTCATGCCATTGCCACACCCGGTACTCGCTGTTGGCCGTGTAGGGTACCACATGCAGTGCCTCTTTGGGCTTGCCAGTGGTTTGGCCTACAATATTTGCCGCATGGGTTGAATAGGTAATAATGGCTGCTGATGCATTGGCATAAGCCACGCTATTTTTGCGTGCAAGTTTTTGCCAGGGTGCCACCGCAGCTTCAGGGTTCTGCAATAAACCAATATCGGGCACGGCAAGCAATTGGGGCTGCTTAACAGCCGTGCTGAGTATGCCATTGAGGTTTATAACCACATCGGCCCCAATTTTTGCCAATATAGACGGTAATTTGGCACTGTACCACCAGCGGAGGCCAAAGCCGCCTGTCGCCTTGGCATCTATGCCGATAACCGCGTTTTCAGGCAAGGAACCCTTATTTTTAAAGATAAAATCGTCTGCCAGTTCAACCTCGTAGCCAAGCCATGCCGCATAGCCCGACAGCATGTCGGACACATAAAAGCCGTAGTCATTTTCCAGCGCAATGGTATGGTGAATAACTGCTATACGCATATAATTACTAAGTTGTGCAAACGCTTAAATACAAATATAAAAATCCAAATCCTAAGGTACAAGTTAAGCCCAACGTTGCCACACCTTTGTGGCTGCCACCAACGCTAACTTTAGGTCTTCTTGCCTTTCGGCATACACTACCGCAATCCTAGTTCTGCTTTGCCATTTTCTCTGCATTTTCGGCCACCTGCAGTGCTTCAATAAAATCCTCAATCTCTCCGTTTATAACGGCATCCAAATTGTACGAGGTTAATCCTATCCTATGGTCAGTCACGCGGCCCTGGGGCCAGTTGTAGGTGCGTATTTTGGCACTCCGGTCACCTGTGCTTACCAGTGTTTTACGGTGGCGGCTAATTTCTTCTTCATGTTTGCGCACCTCTTCCTCGTACAGCCTGGTGCGCAGCATGGTCATGGCTTTTTCCCTGTTGCCCAACTGGCTGCGTTCCGTTTGGCAAATAACCACCACACCCGTGGGTATATGGGTTAACATAACCTTTGTTTCTACCTTATTTACGTTTTGGCCGCCGGCACCGCCGCTGCGTGCTGTTTCCATTTTAACATCGGCAGGGTTTAGTTCAAAATCCACTTCCTCGGCCTCGGGCATTACTGCCACCGTGGCTGCGGATGTATGCACACGGCCCTGCGTTTCTGTATTCGGCACCCGCTGTACGCGGTGTACCCCACTTTCAAACTTAAGGGTGCCATACACATCTTCGCCCTGCACTTCCACAACCACCTCCTTATAACCACCCACCGTACCCTCGCTTTCGCTAACAATAGCTGTTTTCCAGCCTTTTTTGTTGCAATAACGCAAGTACATATTTAGTAAATCGCCCGCAAAAAGGCTGGCTTCGTCACCGCCGGTGCCCGCCCTAATTTCCAGCACGGCATTTTTATCGTCCTGGGGGTCCTTCGGTATCAGCAATTTGGTCAGGTACTTTTCAAGGTGCTCTTTCTTTTCTTCCAATTCTGGCAACTCCATTTTTGCCAGTTCGCGCATTTCTTCGTCATTGCCGTTAAGCCCCTCTTTGGCGTAATCATAATCGGCACTCACCTTTTTGTATTCCTCAAAAGGTTTTATTATTTTTTCCAAATCGCGGTACTCCTTGCTCATCTTGCCAAACTCCTTTTGGTTATTGATGACTGCAGGGTTGGTAAGCGCCACGCCTACCTGCTCAAATCGCGCTTTTATGGCTTCTAACTGGTCTAACATTGCTTGTGTAGTTTGTTTGCTTCAGCCGTTTGGAAAGATTTGTAGTTCACAGTGTACAACGTTTATTGGCCTTCCCAAATTCTCAAGCGGATGCAAAATTACGCTTTTTAAGCGGTTGTTGATGAGGCTGGTTAAATTAGTATAGGGTGCATAAAACCATACGCACAATAGGTGGCTGCATTAACGGGTTTGCACTGCTGCTGAAGGTTTGTTGCTTTGTGCATTTATACCCGCGTAGCAAGTAATAACAACCAACAGACTAAAAAAAGGCAATCATTTTCCCCGGCCTAACCGCCCCTTGCCTTATACAATTATATTTGCAAAAATTTTCTACATGTTACAGGTGAATGTTTTAAGGCAAAATACTGCATGGGCGAAGGAACGGCTGGCAATACGGAATTTTAAGCAGTTGGAACTAGTGGATGAAATTGTGGCTTTGGATGACAAACGCAAAAAATTACAGTTAGAATTTGATACGATACAGGCCAAAATAAACTGCTCGTCAAAAGACATTGGCAAGCTGATGGGGCAAGGCAAAAAAGAAGAGGCCGACGCATTGAAAGCCGAGATACCGCAACTAAAAACAGCATTGGAACCCATTAAGGAAGCAATGCAGTTTGCCGAAAAGCAATTGCAGGACGCATTGGTGCTGTTGCCCAACCTGCCAAGCGGCCTTGTGCCGCCGGGTAAAACACCCGAGGACAATGTTGTGGTGCGGCAAGGCGGCAACACGCCCACCCTCGGCACCAACCCGTTGCCCCATTGGGACCTTGCAAAAAAATATAACCTGATTGACTTTGAGTTGGGTGTTAAAATAACCGGCAGCGGCTTTCCCGTATATATTGGCAAAGGGGCCCGTTTGCAACGGTCGCTAATACAGTACTTTCTTGACTTTAATACCGCTGCTGGATATACAGAATATATACCGCCTTTTGTAGTAAATGAGGACAGCGCCTACGGCACCGGCCAGCTGCCCGACAAAGAAGGACAAATGTATTTTGTAACAGAAGACAAATTTTACCTGATACCCACCAGCGAAGTACCGCTTACCAATATTTGGCGCGACGTAATTTTAAAGGAGGATGACTTGCCCATAAAAATGACGGCCTATTCACCCTGTTTTAGAAGGGAGGCTGGCAGCTACGGCAAAGATGTGCGTGGGCTAAACCGGCTGCACCAGTTTGAAAAAGTGGAAATTGTACAAGTTACCAAACCCGAAAACAGCTATGAAACGCTTGATGCCATGGTTGCCCATGTGGAAAACCTGCTGCAAAACCTTGGCCTGCCTTACCGCATATTGCGCCTTTGCGGCGGCGACATGGGTTTTACCAGTGCCTTAACCTACGATTTTGAGGTGTTTAGCGCAGCCCAAGGGCGCTGGCTGGAAGTGAGCAGCGTGAGCAATTTTGAAAACTACCAAACAAACCGCCTTAAATGCCGGTTTAAAGATGCCAACGGCAAAACACAACTGGCCCATAGCTTAAACGGCAGCTCGTTGGCACTGCCCCGTATATTGGGCAGCCTGCTGGAAAATAACCAAACCGAACACGGCATAACCATACCCGAAGTGTTGTGGAAATACTTTGGGGCCGAAGAGATAAGATAAAACCCTTTAATTGAAGAGGAGGCGACGGCGCTGTGCCTGCTTTCGCAGGCACAGCGGTTAAACCCAGCAAATCGCTGGCGCTATTTTGAAAACTGTATTTATCTAATCACCGGCTTTTTAGGCACAAGTTTCAGGCTTTTGCGCAGGGTTTGTTTTAAATGCGTTTTTAATATTTGCCCCATGGTTTTGGCTTGCAAAAAGGCCACTTGGTTAAAATGGCTTGCAAGCTCCAACCGCAACTGGTCTATTTTTTCTGGCTTGGATATATTGTCCTGCCCCATTATGTCTATCAGTTCCTTTATTTGGTGGCGGGATGCAGCCAGCCTAAACACTATTTTAGTCCGCTCCTCGGCTTGGTACTGTTCAATTGACTCTTTGTTCAGGTGCTTCAGCACGGTTTGCACCATGGGGTAGTTTTCTTTAAAAAACTGCGGCAGGTACATATTTTTTCTGCCCTCATAACACTCTTGGTCAAAATCAATGGCGCGTATGCGGTATTGCACGTCCTCAATATCAGGGGTTATGTCCACTATAAAATTATAGCTGCGCATATCGCCCAGCAGGCAAATAAAACAACGCTCGTTAAACTTTACAAACTCCTTGCTAAAACGCACTTGGTTGGTGCCGGGTGCATCCAAGTAGTTATTAATAAACTCGTCGCCAGGTATGCCGGGTATATGCTCCTCAATTAGGGTTTGTTGGCTGGTAAAATAAGTAATGCGGTTGGGGCTTAAAATATGCTCTAACTCCAGCCCATAAATACGGCTTGCGTCGGCCAGCTTTATATAATAATGGTCATAATTGTCGTTATACCGGTTTACAATCCTTATTCTAAAGGGCTGGCTGTTGCCAAAACTGCAAAAATCAATGCGGGCCACATCAAGCTGGCTTACAAAATTAAAGTCACCCTCGGTTTTTAAAATGGCGTAAATCTTCACTAAGCCGTCGCGCAGGTAATCCCATTCGCGCATGTCGTAGCTGGCCTGCTGCCAAGCGGTAATATTGCCTTTTTTATCCTTTAGCGGAAAAGTGTACCTAAAATGCAATAGGTCCTGGTAGCTTACTGGCAGCGTAACCTCCCGTCCGTACTTTGTAAGGTATTTGCGCAGGTCGGCATTTATGGGGTAGCCCGGCTTTTTTTTGCTCGGCTTGTTATTCTCTGATGGTGATGCTGCGTACATGGCATGTGAAAATAGGAAGAAACAGGATAAATTGATATGACACTGAAGTAGATTAACTAAAACTAGCCATTAACCTAAAATTGTTATTTAAACTTAGTCGGATTAAAATGACTCATTTCGCCATGGTTTTGGCGTTTCGGATTCTTACTTTTGTGTAGGATAGTCCATACTCACCCGCTCCAGTAATCTTTTCTACTGCATAAAAGAAACCGAAAACAAAAGGCACCCGTCAACTCACGTAGCATATTTACCCCCCCCCTTTAGGGGATGGGGGTTTAATCAAGCAGCCCAACCGCATCATCCAGCAAGTTCAAATTTACGGCATCCGCACCGGCAATGCCTTCGATGGAGCCCCGAATGTGCGATGCGTTCAGCAGCACTTTTTCCAACTGTTTTTCGCGGGCCTTCCACAATTTCTCCATCGTGTCACGTTCTTTCTGTATGCTTATCTTCATACTCATAAAGCCTTCACGAATAGCCTTCCACTGCTCGCTAAACTCGTTGCCGGTCAGGTAATCGTACAGCATCACCATCTTTTCGCCCCTGTTCACCTGGCTTTTTTTGGCATCTGCAATTTTTAAAATGCTGTTGCGCAACAGCAGGGCAACACTGCGTACTTCACCAAATGTGCAAATGTACACGCCGTCCTTCTCGCCAAACCGGTCCATGTCTTTGGGCAGGGTTTGGGTAACTATCACCGCCACATCGGCCGTCATAAACCGCATGTCTTTTTTCAGTTTCTCAATCCAGTCTAGGGTAAAATCTTTAGTGCGTTTGCTCTCGTAAATAATTTTGCCCGTCTCGTTGCCAAATTGGTTGCGCACAGTTTGTATGCAGTCCGCGCCTTTTATACCTTTGTCAACGGGACTCACCACATCAAACGGAAAGGTGCTGCGCAGTATTTCTTCCAGCAACAACTCTTGCACCTCACCCTGTAATTGCATACTGCCCTGCTCCTGTTTGCGCTTCAACTCATCCACTAATTTCTTTTGGTCGTCCAGCTGTTTTTGCAGTTCTTTTTTCTCTAGCAAATGCTGGGTTTCCTTCAACTGCAGGCGCTCGGTTTCCTCCTGCCAAACCTGGTCTTTCATTTTCTCTCGTTCTTCCATCAGCCTGCGCTGTATGCTCAGCTCCAGTTCCTGCTCCTTTATTTTAAAAGCTTGTTCCTGTTGCAAAAATTCCAGTTCCTTACGGCGGGCCTCCTTCAACTTTTCTTCGTTGTCGGCCAGGGAGTCTTGCAGCAATTTCAGCCTGTTGTCAAAATCGGCTCCCATGCTTTTGCTGATGGACTCTCTAAGCTCCAGTTGCAGCTTTTGCTTTTCCTCGGCAAATTGCCTGTTCATTTCAAGGTCCTTTGCCTGTGCCTGTTGAAGAAACATGGCTTCCTTGCGCTGGATGGTTAGCTCCAGTTCCTGTTCCTTTTGTTGCAGTGCCTGCTCCTGTTGCAGAAATGCCAGTTCTTTCCGGCGCGCTTCTTTTAGTTTTTCCTCATTGTCTGCAACAGACTGCTGCAGCATCTTCACCCTATTCTCAAAATCGGTGGCAATGCTCTTGGTAATTGACTCCTTCAACTCCAACTGCAAGCGTTGTTTTTCCTCCGCCAGCCGTTTATTCAATTCTGTGTCTTTGGCCTGTATCTGTTGTAAAAACTGTGCTTCTTTTTGTTTGTATTCCTCTTCTTTGCGCGCCTGCCATTTTTTGGCCTCATTCCGCAGTTCCAGTTGCACCTCTTCCCTAAAAGCGTCCGTCGGTTCAAACTGGTTGCTGCATTTAGGGCAAATAATCAATCCTGCCATGGGTAAATTTTTTACAATATTAGTGGGTTTGGCTGGAAGATGCGGGGGTAGTGAAAATAGATGTTGATGAAGGAATGTAGTCTTGATATTTTTGGCAAGCACACCATTTCGGGCTAAGAATCGTATTTCTGTTGGATGCTGTACGGAATAACCTCTAATTCTTTATACGTAAAGTCCTTGGTGTTTTCGGTTAGCAGAGGTATTTTATTGGCTACGGCTATGGATGCAATCAAAAAATCTTTGTGTTGTTTTGAGCCGACCCGGTACTGCATGGCAAGCTTTGATGCAACTTTTGCGGCTTTGGCATTAAACTCTAATAGCTGAAATGAATTTAGAATTTTTCTAACATATACTTTGGAGTTCTCGCTGGCACCAGACAATATCTCCAAGTATCCAATTTGACTGATGTACAGCTGCTTTATACCGAGGTTCAATAATATTTTCTCCATCTTCGATTTATTTGAATCGAGATGGATAAAAACGGTACTATCCGCCAACACTATCATGGCTTTAGATAACTTAAATCAAAGCCTGCTTTGTGCAACTCATCAAAAGCTTTAAAGATAGCTTCCGGGCTTCCCTTTTTTGGCTTGGTAGATTTCTTTGCAGTCTTTTTCGCGGGCTTATCCTTTATTTCTGACTTTCTGTATTCCATCACTAATCCTTTATGCAAATATAATTTTCATACCATAATTTTCCAAATCGCACAAAAAAGCATCTTAAGGGCAAAAAAGTAACGGTACTCCAATTCAATAAACATGAAAATAATACCCTTTTTTTTCTAAAAAAACACACAAAATCCATTACGGCTTCTATTACCTTTGTTCAGTTTTTTTCGTTCCGTATTTTGCGGAACGGCACCATCTTCAATTGTTTGTACATGGATACCAAAGAAATATTGCTGCAGGACGTAGTAATAAAGTTTGCAGGCGACAGTGGCGACGGCATGCAACTTACGGGCCAGCAGTTTACCAACAATACTGCCATGCTTGGCATTGACTTGGCCACCTTTCCCGATTTTCCTGCCGAAATACGCGCACCGCAGGGCACCGTGCCTGGTGTTAGCGGTTTTCAAGTGCATTTTTCGTCGGCCAAAGTATACACCCCCGGTGATAGTTGCGATGTGCTAGTGGCCATGAACGCCGCCGCATTAAAAGTTAACCTAAAAGGCCTTAAGCCGGCCGGCAAAATAATTGTAAACATCGACGGTTTTGATGCCAAAAACCTGCGCTTGGCCAACTACCCCGAAGGGGTACACCCGCTTGAAGACGGCAGCCTTGACAGTTACGAGGTAATTAAGATGGACGTTACCAAGATGACGCGCGAGGCATTGAAGGAGTTTCCTGAGCTGGGCATGAAGGAAAAAGACCGTGCAAAAAACATGTTTGTACTGGGCTTTATTTACTGGATGTACAACCGCACGCTTGACAATACTATTAACTTTTTAACCGAAAAATTCGGCAAAAAAGACGTTATACTGCAAAGCAACATAAAAGTGCTAAAAGCAGGCTACCACTATGGCGATACTACGGAAACGTTTAGTGCGCGCTACAAGGTGGCCAAAGCCAAGTTGCCACCAGGCAAATACCGCAGTATAATGGGCAACCAGGCCCTATCCTACGGCTTGGTAGCTGCATCGCAAAAAAGCGGGCTGCCGTTATTTTTAGGCTCTTACCCCATTACACCGGCCTCAGACATATTGCACGACCTTAGCAAATACAAAACATTCGGGGTGCGTACTTTTCAGGCAGAGGATGAAATTGCAGCCATTACGTCGGCCATCGGTGCCTCATACGGGGGCAGCATTGGCATTACTACCACCTCTGGCCCCGGCATGGCATTAAAGGCCGAAGCCATGGGTTTGGCGGTGATGATGGAAATACCGTTGCTAATCATAAATGTACAACGTGGCGGCCCTTCCACAGGGTTGCCCACCAAGACGGAGCAAAGCGACCTATTACAAGCATACTATGGCCGCAATGGCGAATGCCCGATGCCGGTGATTGCATCATCTACACCAAGTGACTGTTTTAGCGCAGTGTATGAGGCGGTTAGGATTGCTGTACAGCATATGACTCCGGTTATATTTTTGAGCGACGGTTATATTGCCAATGGTGCCGAACCTTGGAAATTCCCCACAAGTGCCGACCTACCGGAAATAAAGGTTGAATTTATTCAAGAGAAAAACAGTGGCGACAAGTTTTTACCCTATTTAAGGGATGAAAAATTGGTACGCCCTTGGGCCATACCCGGTACGCCAGATTTAGAAAACCGCGTTGGCGGATTGGAAAAACAGGATGTTACCGGTAATGTTAGTTACGATGCTGACAACCACCAGCACATGGTTAAAACCCGGCAGGCAAAGGTTGACATGATTGCCAACTACATACCCGAACAAACGTTAGACAGCGGCCCTGCCACCGGCAAGGTGCTGGTACTCGGGTGGGGCAGCACGTATGGGGTTATTAAAAGCAGCGTGCTTGAGCTTCAGGCCCAAGGCCATGCCGTAAGCCATGCCCACCTGCGGTATATACGGCCGTTCCCTATGAATTTGGGCGAAATACTCCGCAATTTTGACACTGTGTTGATACCAGAAATAAACAATGGCCAGTTGATTAAAATTATACGTGACCAATACTTTGTTGATGCCAAAGGCTACAACAAAATAATGGGAATACCCATTACCAAAATGGAATTGGTGGATGAGATAAAGAAGTTTATCTAAATCCCCAACGAAGGAGTCCTAACGGACTAAACGGGGGTGAAGAAATTGACCACAGAGTTAAAGGAGTTTTTTAACAGAGTTACACAGAGTTTTTTAGCGAATTAAGCTGCAATGCGACGGTTGTTAGTAACCAGAATAGCCCTTTCATTCAACACTGCTGGGTAGGTGCGATTTATTTGACGCCCCTACCCAGTTTGTAGTTTATCTGTTCTATTTTCTAGTAATGAGGGATTCAAATTAAATCTATTCCGACTTCACCACCTGCACTCTTTTTGAAATGCCGTTTTCGTTAAAGGCTTCAATAGTAAAATAGTAGGTTTTACCTTTGTCCATGGCTTTAAAATAGTATTCGTTACTGCCGTACACCATAACATTGGTGTATAATTTATCCGGGGCTATTCCGCTGTAAATAACATAACCCGTGGCATCATCAGCGGCCTGCCATTTTAGCCAAGCGTTGCGGGTATCCGTTTCGCCCCGCAGGACCACAAAGTTTTTAACGGTATCCGGCTTGGCTCCGTTGCCATTGCCAAACACCCTAAAACCACTGATGGCGAATTTGCCCGTGGCCATGTGAATATTTTCCATTTTCAGGTAACGTGTTTGCACCGGCTTTTCCAGTTCAATATAGTCGTGCGGCACATCGGTTTGGTTCTGGCTTTTATCCACCAGTGTTACCCATGTTTTACCGTCGACAGATGAATATATTTTGTACTGGTGGTATAGCCCGGGCACCTTACCCATAACTGTTGCATCCTGGTCGGCATAATTAATTTGTATGGCATGTACGGTGCTTATGTTGCCAAGGTCGGTCTCAACCCATTCGCCCTTGTTTGCCGATGTGGCACTCCAATAGGTTTTAATACTTTCATCCACCGCTTGGTTGGCACTATGCCCGCCAAGGGTGGTGGAAACCCGCACGGGTTTATTATAGTTTAACAGCATCCAACCTGCAAATCGCCCCTGCAAATGGTCTTCAGGGCCCTGCGCCAATAAGGTGGGGTAATCGCCATAGGCGGTGTTGGCATATAAAATATCATCCTTGTCAAAACCTGCCGGCCAAATGCCTATCCTTCTTTCAAAATTGTTTTTGGTGTTGATAACAATGGTTGATACATGCCACCAGTTGCCGTATTTGTCTTGGTATGTTGCACCATGCCCCGCACCCCGTGCATAGCCGCCGGGTTTATAACTGAATGGGTTATGGCTTTGGTAAGTAAAAGGCCCCATGGCTTTATTGGCCACATACACGCCATCCCCATAGCCACTAAACTCGGTACCGGGTGCCCCGTATTGCAGGTAGTATTTGCCATTGTGCTTGTTCATCCAGCTGCCTTCAATAAAAGGCTTTAAAAAAGTATTGTCGTAGTATTCGCCAAAACGCTCCCAGCCGTGTATGCTGTCGTTAAGGCGCAACAATTCCTTTCGTTCGCCAATCGGCGCAAATGTTTTGCGGTCAATTTCCTGGCCATAGGTGGGGTAAAAATTACTGCTGCCAAAATAGATGTACAAGCGGTTGTCGTCATCTAAAAACAAGCCGGGGTCCCAAGCGCCCACCTTAAAGGAGTCCACCGCCTCTTTCCAATCGTCCACATGGGGGTTGGTACTCATCCACAAGGGGAAGTCCTGGGAATAAGTGCTGCCTATCACCAACAATGTATCATGCAACACCAATGTGGCAGGTGCACACAGTTCATCATATATCGGTTTGGCCGTTTGGTAGGGTTTTAAAAACTTGCGTGGCACAAATTTCCAGTGCAGCATATCGCTGCTCCACCAATAGCCCCATTGGTTGGTACTGAAGAGATAGTAATCACCTTTAAACAAGGTAATGGTCGGGTCAGCCGTGGCGCGGTGCTTGCCCTGTTCAACAAAGTTGGGTATGGGGCAAAAGCCGTAATCTATATTAATGGGGTTACAGTACGTTTTTTGCTGGGCGTGGGCAGCATTAAACAATGCAACTAAAACAAGCAACGTAGCTATTCTTTTCATGGCACAATAACAGTTTGGTAAGGCTAATGTAGGGCAATAAGATTGCAAAACAAACACTAGTATTTTGGGCGTTTGCTATAGCGTGGGTATTCCCTACTATTTTTTACATTTGTAAAAACAAACACCATGGCTGTTGTAAAAACACCCAAAAAAGAAACCAGCAGGCCCAGAAAAGCAGTTGCAAAAAAAGCAAAACCCAAAGGTGGGTTAGCGGCTATTGACCATTTTGTAAAAACTGTTCGTAAACATAATATTGACCTTAGTTACCTAAAACCATGAGGGCTCTAATAGATAGTACTGTAATATTTCACTATGAGTAACATGAAACTGAAATGAAACGTATTATAACAGAATACGGAATCACAGAACCTTTGATTACCCGCATAAACTATTTGGAAATATTGGCTGGTGCGAGTGAAAATGCCAAGATACATATAAGAAAAGGGCTTACTAAATTTGATATTTTAGAATTTGACGCAAAGTCCGCTGCAGTCGGCAATACCCTAGCCATGAAATACCGTGTCGGTTCCAAGCATAGCAAAGATTTTTTAATTGCCTGCATTGCCATAGCAAATAAGCTGCCGCTGCTAACTGAAAACACTAAAGATTTCGCTTACAAACAACTTACCGTGCTGCCTTACCGAATAAACGTTGCCAAATTGTGAGGGTAGTAAAAATAAGTCAATAATTTTCAAATTACTATACTGGTACTGGACAGCGTATTTAAAGCCTGTTTGTTTTCATCGTAGTATTTAATGGGTTAAATTATTGTGGATAAGCAAAAAAAAATCAAACGAAATTTTATACGAAAGATCAACACCGAAACTACACCGCATGTACGTTTTGGTACGATGCAAAGAAAATATGCTACTTTCAAAACAAATTTTCTTGCCATGAAAATCCCATTTAATCAAAAAGCCGGCATTTTGGCATTTTTATTATCTTTTGTGTGTTTAAACAATGGCTACAGCCAATACGCCCTAAACACACACCTCAATACACCCGACCCCGCCCAATCGTCGTTTTACAGCCCAGACGGCAAACCGCATGACAATTTTACCGGCATGGTAACCAATTTTAATGATGTTGCCAATATGAAGGGCAGCCCATTTTTTATGGCAGAATGGCTTAAAGGGGTGGTTTATTTTAAAAACGGAAAGCAATACAACACTGGCGACCTTCAATTTGATTGGGTGAAAAACGAACTCCACTTTAGGCATAACGGCAAAGCCTGCATTTTTGTAGATTCAGTAGATGAATTCATTTTGTTTGATACCGGGGCAAACCGCCTAGCGGCAGATCTTCGCAACGGTTACCCTGCCATTGGCCTGCAATCAAAAACATCTTTTTACCAAGTGGTGGCCAGCGGTGCCAAGTTTCACTTGCTTAAATATTGGGCAAAAGTAGAAAGGGAGATATACAACTATGGCGATGCCTACGCCAAGGAATATTCAAAATCGGCCAATTGGTACATATATGACGTAAAAAATAACCGATTGCGCTATTCAACGCTAAAACCAGCTTCAGTTAAAAAAGCCATCGGTGATTTTGGAAACAACGTTAACAACGTTCTTGGGCAAAAACCTAACCAGCGGCTTAGCGAAGACAGCCTGATTACATTAATTAACAACCTAAACAGTTTATAAGGTTTCGGCATAATTAATTTACCCCAAAAAAAAACAGTGCACAATCCAATATCCCCCGCTTTACACATGCTTGGCATTGCCTTAAATTGGATAGAATATTAAGAATTAAGAAATTATAAGCCTTAACTTTGGAGTGACGGCAAAGGCTTCGGCATTGGATAATTGATTGCCGTGCTACAATACATGTATACTAAAACTAATTCTATACCGTAGTAACCGTTACAGGCAACTGTACCCAGGCGAGGTATACGGCAAAATATTTTTACTTTCATGAAAACAAGCTTTGTGGATGTAAACGACCAGGCAGAAAATGCACAAGCACCCAAGCTTTCGTCAAAAAGCCTGGGCAAAATGGTTTGGGGGCTGGTAAAGCCGTACAAAAAATGGCTGTTAATTATCTTTTTAGCCATGCTAGTAGAAACAGGCATGGGCTTGGCCGCACCTTGGCCATTAAAAATAATTATTGACAATGTGTTGGGCCACCACAAGTTTACAGGCCCCATACGCTGGATGGATTATGTATTCGGCGATACCACCAATATGAAACTGGCTATGGTGGCAGCCATTGGGGTGGTGTTAATTGCCGCAGTTGGCTCATTTGCAGGGTATTTGGAAAACTATTATACTGAAAGCGTGGCACAATTTGTGGCCAAAGACTTAAGGCAGCGCATTTACCACCACCTGCAGCGCCTGGCCCTTACCTATTATGATACCCACCAGACCGGAAAATTACTCAGCACTATTACTTCTGACGTATCAACCATACAAGACTTCGCAGCTTCAACACTCATGAATATTTTTGTTGATCTGTTGACCATTTTTGGCATGCTGGGCCTTATGCTATACATTAACCCGGCGTTTACGTTAATTGCAGTTTGCATCACCCCATTCCTCCTATTTTTTGTGATGCGGTTTAAAAAAGTAATGAAAAAAGCTACACACGAGGTGCGTAAAGACCAAAGCAATATGCTTGCAGTGCTACAGCAGGGGCTTGAGTCAATACGCGCGGTAAACGCTTTTGGCCGCCAACAGCTGGAAGAAGACCGTTTGGAAAAAGTGAGCCTTGAAACAGTAACTGCTGCCTTAAAGGCAAGGCGGGTAAAATCGGTGTTGTCGCCTGTGGTTACCATCATGGTGTCGGTTTGTTCAGCATTGGTGTTATGGCAGGGGGCAAACCTGCTATTAACAGGTGTTATGACGGTGGGTACCCTAACCGTTTTTATCTGGTACCTAAACCGTTTTTTCGCACCTGTGCAAGACTTGGCAAAAATGACGAGCACGATAGCGCAGGCAACAGTGGCACTGGAGCGGATACAGTCCATACTGGACACAAACTTAATTATCCATCAAAAGCCAACGGCCATTGACCCGGGCAGGCTAACCGGCAATATTGTTTTTGAAAACATCCATTTTTCATACGATGCTGGCAACCCGGTTTTGAATGATATTAACCTGAAAATAAAGTGTGGGCAGCGCATTGGCATTTGCGGCCCAACGGGATGCGGCAAATCAACCGTGGTTAGCCTTATTGCCCGCTTTTACGACCCAACCGGCGGCCGGGTGTTGATTGATGGACAGGACATTACCGACTTTACGCTGGACGGCTTGCGGGCCCAGGTTGGATTTGTTTTGCAGGACACCGTACTGTTTTATGGATCCATACGTGATAATATCGCCTATGGCCGGAGTAACGCCACCAACGAAGAAATTATACAAGCGGCCAAGCTGGCAAACGCACACGAATTTATTTCAAAAATGCCCCATGGGTATGATACGTTGGTAGGCGAGCGAGGTGTTACTTTATCGGGCGGCCAGCGGCAGCGTATTGGTATTGCAAGGGCCGTGGTACGCAACTCACCCATCCTGATTTTGGATGAACCCACCGCTGCATTGGATGCGGAGGCAGAAGAGTTGGTAATGGATGCACTTGAGCAGCTGATGGAAGGCCGCACCGTTATAACCATCGCCCACCGCTTGTGTACCATTTATGATGCAGATAAAATATTTGTTTTGCAAGACGGGCGGGTAGCCGAAGAAGGCACCCACGAAGAGCTGGTGGCCCAACGGGGAATTTATTCAGATTTATATCAACTTCAGTCAGGGCCGGTACATGCACTGCGCAAAATGGTTGTTTAGGCGACTGCTGATATTTATTTAACAACTTGTATTTAAAAACAGTGTCAAAAAAAATAATAAAGAATGTCGCATCGTTCAATTATAATTCTTCCGGATGATACAGGAAAGTCCATTATAGATGCCATTGAGGCGGCACAAAAATCCATCCTCATAAAAATGTTTTTATTTTCCGACCCCAGCCTTATCAATGCCGTAATTGGTGCCAAACATAGGGGTGTTAAAGTAAAAGTAATGCTAAACCCAGCCCGGCGCAATGGGGAGGAGGAAAACGAAGATACCCGTGCAATGCTTGAGGGGGCCGGCATCCAAGTAAAAGACAGCAGCCCAAATTTTGTGATAACCCACGAAAAATCAATGGTGATCGACGGTAAATTGGCCTTTGTAAAATCTCTCAACTGGGAAACAAAAAACCTTACCGAAACACGCGATTATGCCATTGTAACCTCCCACCAAAAAGAAGTAGACGAAATTATACTGTGTTTTGAAGCTGACTGGCACCGCAAGGCCTTTGAACCTGGTGAAACTTCGCACCTTATTTGGTGCAGCGTTAATGGCCGGGCGCGCATAGCACGGTTTATTGACGAGGCCAAGCATACTCTTTTTGTACAGAACGAGCGTTTCCAAGACTTGGTGATTATAGAACGTATTGTACGTGCGGCAAGCCGGGGCGTAAAAGTACACGTGATGGCCCGGCCCCCGCATACCCTTAAAAAAGACAAAATTGTTGAAGGCGTAGGTGGCTTGCGCATAATGGACGATGTAGGTATAAAAATACACAAGCTTAAACACCTTAAACTGCACGGTAAAATGTTGCTGGCTGATAATTGCAGGGCTATCGTTGGCTCCATTAACCTATCACCCGGCAGCTTTGACCACCGCCGGGAACTGGCCATTGAGGTACACGATGCGGATGTGATAGAGCGGCTGGCCGAAATAGCCCACCACGACTGGAAGAATTCACACACACTCGACCTTTCGGACGACGGCCTTTTCGACGATTTGGAAAACCGCGGCGAGGGCGGCTCGGAAAAACTTATCCTAAATACACATGAGAAGAAAAAGCACCATAAAGAACACAAAAAGCATAAAAAGTAATACGCCAAACGGCCAACGCTAGGCATGTGCCAATGTATGGCGGCTGTATTATCCTTTTCTTTAGTAAACACAAGAAGTAAAGATGGTGAGGGGATGGTTTTTTATTTCACAAAAAAACTAGTTGCATGCCTAAGCTACTGATTATTTTCATTTTGGCTTGGCTGGGCTTACCAGCCATTGCGCAAAACACGCCTGATAAACAAACCATCGCCCCGGCAACCCTTAAAAGGCCCAAACTGGTGGTAGGCATTGTGGTTGACCAAATGCGGTGGGATTATCTTTACCGGTACTTTGACCGCTACGCGGCAGACGGCGGATTTAAAAGGATGCTCAGCGGGGGTTACGCCTGCGAAAACACGATGGTTCCTTATACACCAACCATTACTGCCTGTGGGCACACCTGCATTTATACTGGCGCAGTGCCCGCAGTTAACGGCATAACGGGCAACGAATGGTGGGATTATGATACCGGCACACTTACCTACTGCGCGGGGGATGATGCCGTAACCACCACTGGGGGCAACACCAACGAAGGGCAAATGAGCCCCAGAAACCTGCTGGTTACCACCATAGGCGACGAGCTACGGCTGGCAACAAACTTCCGCAGCAAGGTAATTGGCATTGCACTTAAAGACAGGGCCGCAATTTTACCTGCCGGGCATAGTGCCAACGCTGCGTACTGGTATGAAGAAGCTACCGGTAATTGGATATCCTCTAGCTATTACCTTAAAGAATTACCTAAATGGGTGAAGGACCTAAACGCTAAAAAATTAGCCGACCAGTATTTTGGCCTTAATTGGAATACGCTTTACCCATTAGACACCTATTTGCAAAGCACGCCAGACGAGCAAGTGTACGAACACAGGCCTTTTGGACGGGCTGCAAAAGGCTTTCCGTACGACCTAAAACAGTTTGCCGGTAAAAGTTATAATCTACTGCCAGTTACCCCTTATGGCAACAGTTTTACGTTAGACATGGCAAAGGCTACCATTGAAGGCGAGCAATTAGGCAGCGGCCCAGTTACTGATATGCTGGCTATAAGCCTATCCACCCCCGATTATATCGGCCATACCTTCGGCCCCAACTCGGTAGAAGCTGAGGATGTTTTTTTAAGGCTTGATAAAGACCTAGGTGCGTTTCTAAACTATCTGGATGAAAAAATTGGCAAAGGCGAGTATTTGGTATTTCTTACCGCCGACCACGGCGCACCCCAGGTTCCCCTGTTTTTAACCCAGCACAAAATACCCACCGGCAACGCCAATGACGCAGATTTTACCATTGCCATCAACAAATTGCTGAAAGATAAATTTGGTGTGGATAAACTGGTGGCAGGCCTATTAAACTTTCAGGTTTACCTTGACCGGGAGGCCATTAAAAAAAATAGCCTTAACAAGGATTTGGTAAATGACGTTGTAATTGATTACCTGTTAAACCAAGCAGGCGTTTACCGTGCATTTGCCTTGGACAAACTTTATGAAACAACGTTAAACGAAACCATAAAAACATCAGTGGCCAACAGTTATTACCCGCCACGAAGTGGCGACATACAAGTGTTGTTTAAGCCGCAGTGGATAGCAGGCTTTTTAAACGGGGGCACAACGCACGGTTCGTGGAACCCGTACGACGCACACATACCACTGCTTTGGTATGGCTGGAAAATACCCCAAGGCGAAACAAGCAGGGAAATTTATATGACCGATATTGCCCCTACCGTTGCAAACCTGCTGCACATACAGATGCCAAGCGGTTCAACGGGGCATGTAATTAAGGAAGTATCGCCTTAGGGCTTGTAAGTAATAGCAAATTAAATTACCCGTTGGCCTAATTAGCCATTTAACTCAATAAAATACTGTATGAAACCGTTTTTTGCAATCTTTTTTATGTACGCTGTTAGCGTGGCCCAGGTTGCTAATGCGCAGCCCTTGGTTGACAAAGTGAAGTTTTTTAGCGATACCTCGGTTATACAGGCAACGTTAAATGCAAATTTTGGCAAACTGTTGCGGCAAAAGTATAAAGAGGGTACTGTTTTCCCCGCTTCATTCACCTGCAAACTGGGGGATAGTATGGCGATTAATGACCAGATGGCTGTTGAAGTACGCGGACACTTTAGGCGCGACTATTGTTATTTACCGCCACTTAAATTACTATTCAATGCAGTTCCCGGTGCTACATTAAACTCCCTTAAAGGCCTTAAGTTGGTAAGTGCCTGCCGCCCGGTTGGCATGTACGAACAATATTTGCTAAAGGAATATTTGATTTATAAAATATACAACCTAATTACGGATAAAAGTTTCAGGGTGCGGCTGTTGGATTTAAGCTACCAAGACAGTAGTGGTAGCAAAAAAACCATTACCGAACATGCTTTTTTGTTAGAAGATGCAAAAGAAGTGGCCAAAAGAAATGATTGTAAGGAATGGAAAAAGGCCAGACTGCCTACCGAATCTACCGACCGCCGCCAAATGACCATAGTGGCTATTTTTGAATATATGATCGGCAATACTGACTGGAGTGTTTCCAACGAACACAATATAAAATTGATTGTCTCCAAAAAAGACACTCTGTCAAACCCCTATGTGGTGCCATACGATTTTGATTTTAGCGGTTTGGTAAGCACCAATTATTCTGCCCCCAATGAGCAGCTAAACATTGAAACAGTGCAGCAGCGGTTGTACAGGGGCTTCCCTAGAAATATTGGTGAAATAAATGAAGTACTGGATATTTTTAGGCAGCGGAAAGACGATATTTATAGCACTATAACAAATTTCAATCTGCTTGCCCAGTATTCAAAAAAGCAAATGACCGATTATCTGGATGGCTTTTTCGACTTCATAAATGACCCCAGCCAGGTAAAAGATGTATTTATAACCAATGCACGTACGGAGTGATAGCTACTTTTTAGCAGCCAAGGCAATTTAGCGTGCGAGTCATGCCAAATATTTTAACAATTAAATACTAAATAAATTAGTTTATATAAATTATTGCATTATTTTTACGGCCTGATTACATTTGACAAAAAATAACGATTATGGTTAACGCAGAAAAACTCAAAGCCCTTAAACTTACCATAGATAAAATTGACAAGGATTTTGGCAAAGGCAGTGTGATGATGATGAACGAACGTGCCGAAAGACTCCAAGAAGTAATCTCAACAGGATCCATTGGGTTGGATGTTGCCCTAGGTATTGGCGGCCTGCCCAAAGGGAGGATTGTGGAAATATATGGCCCGGAATCATCCGGTAAAACAACCATCGCGATACACGTTATTGCGGAGGCACAGAAAAAAGGCGGCATTTGCGCTATTATAGATGCGGAACATGCTTTTGACAGTGCTTACGCCCAAAAATTGGGAGTGGATGTTGACAACCTGCTTATATCCCAGCCCGACTATGGCGAACAAGGTTTAGAAATTGCGGACAGGCTGATATTGTCGGGTGCGGTTGATGTTGTGGTGATTGACTCAGTTGCGGCATTGGTACCCAAAGGTGAACTGGAAGGCGAAATGGGCGACAGCAAAATGGGCCTACAGGCCAGGTTGATGAGCCAGGCATTGCGCAAGCTTACTGCCACCATAAGCAAAACCAATACCGTATGTATATTTATTAACCAGTTGCGTGAAAAAATAGGGGTGATGTTTGGCAACCCCGAAACCACCACCGGCGGTAATGCCTTAAAATTTTATGCTTCCGTGCGCTTAGATATACGCCGCTTGGCACAAATTAAAGATGGTGACGAAGCCGTGGGCAACAGGGTTAAGGTAAAAGTGGTAAAAAACAAAGTGGCACCGCCTTTTCGCAGTGCGGAGTTTGACATTATTTTTGGGGAAGGCATTAGCAAAACGGGCGAAATTTTGGATATGGGCGTTGAGCTGGGCGTGGTTAACAAAAGCGGCAGTTGGTTTAGCTACGAGGCCAGCAAGCTTGGGCAGGGCCGTGATGCCGTGAAAAACCTGCTGCACGACAACCCAGAGCTTTCTAATGAAATTGAAGCCAAAATAAGGGCCAAAATATTGGAAGCTGCTACCACTGGCGGCGACAAAGAATAAACATTTTTCCAGGGGGATTAGTAAGTATTGCCGCCATGTGTTTACATGGCGGTTTTTTTTGTGCAACACGATGCTGTAACTGGTTAAAACTAAACTTTTAGTGTCCAATCGTATCAATAATTTCTATGTAAAAGGCAGTGGTAGCCTTTAAACCATCCAAGCCTTAGCGACATAGTTTTTTACCTCACAGCATTCAATGCCGTTTAGTTAAGCCCATATTTTCGGTTGTCCAAAGTACTCCGTTGGAGTGGAGACACAACCGAAGGCACCCGCCCGTATTTGTGTCTTCACAAATCCCTTAACTAAATGACATTGATACAGCATTGAATTACGCCACAAAAAACACCTGCCTTTTTGCGGCGCTTTATTGAAAAAGTGCGCAATATTTATTGGTTTAAAGCTGTACCAAAAAACACAAACAGCATAATAACTGGCTTTACTGTTACTTTGCAACATGATTATTAAAAAGGCAGAATACGTAATTTCAAGCCCCACCATTGAGAGCTGCCCCAAACCAGACAGGCCTGAATACGCTTTTATTGGCCGCAGCAACGTGGGCAAATCTTCTCTAATAAACATGCTGTGCAACAATAATAGGCTGGCCAAAATATCGGTAACACCCGGCAAAACGCAAAACATAAATCATTTTGATATTGAAAGCCTGCATAAAGCTGGTGCAAAAAAAATTACCAAATGGTACTTGGTTGACTTACCCGGGTATGGTTATGCAAAAACTGCACAAACAACACGCAAAGGATGGACAAAAATGATTGAGGATTACCTGCGCAAACGGGAGACCTTGGTGAATGTGTTTGTATTGATAGACAGCCGACATGAGCCACAAAAAATTGACTTGGAATTTGTAAACGACCTTGCTGGTTGGAAAGTTCCTTTTACCCTTGTTTTTACCAAGGCCGATAAAGAAAAGCCAGGTGCGGTGCAACGCAATGTGAGAGCTTTTTTTGATGAGATGCTAAAAACATGGCAGTTTTTACCACAAGCTTTTGTAACCAGCGCCAACACCAAGCAAGGCCGTGACGAAATATTGAAATTTATAGAGGAATATGTTGAAAACCCCGACAACCTGCCAGCAAAATTGTATTAAAATAACAATGACTATCCGCAATTTGCTTTAGCTGATTTTTTTGAAAAAAAACAAGGCTGTATCGTCAAGCACATAATACGGTTGTGGAGACACAACCGGGGCGTTCGCCCAGATTTGTGTCTCCACAAATCCAGAAAACGTGAATCTTTTACGCTTAAACCAAATTGAGGAAAGTCATTAAAACAACTTTACTTTAGGCCGTTACCGCATACTGCATCATTTGCAGTATTAAATCAGGGTTGGGGCAATTGCGCAGGTATTGTTCGCTTTCTGAAAATTTACATACACCGGGATAATCACCCTTCATCACACGCATATCTTTCACGATTTGAAAATGCAGGTGTGGCGGCCATTGCCCATTTTCGTGGGGTTCGCCAAAATGGCCAAGGGTTTCGCCTTGGCTTACAAATTTGCCCTCTTTCAACCCTTGCAAGTCTGCTAACGACAGGTGGCCATACAATGTGTGAAACACAATAGTATCTAACTGGTGCTGCAAAATAATGGTGGCGCCATAGTCGCCAAAATTATCGTTATATGCAAAACTGTGAATAACACCACCCATCGGCACATATACCGGCGTTCCGGCAAGCCCCCAAATGTCAATGCCAAGGTGCAGCCTGCGCGGCTCCTCGGTTTTTATGGTGGCAGCTTTATGTTTATCCGTGTTAAAAATATCGCTTCTACTATATATCGTACGATTTTCCGCGTAACCGCCTATACCGTACCTGCTGTTATGCTGTTGCAAAAGGCTTTGGATGAAGCCGCTGAATTGTTGGGTATCGTTTACAACGTCGGCAAGTTGGTAAGGCGAGGCGTCGGTAAAGTCCATCACCAACAGCTTATCGTTAAAGCCGTCAAAAGGCACAACTTTATGAAAAAGCTGTTTGCGCTTTGCTAAAATGTTTACCAGAGGGTCTACGCTGTTTGCCATACTGCAAAAGTAGACGCAATAAACAACAATCGTTGGTAAATTTACATCTCGCGCTACTAAGCCGTTTTTAGATAGGCAAATAATAACGGCCTTCCGGTATCCAACAAACCACTTTTGCTAGCATACCCAGCGCTATTCCGCCCGTAATAACACTGTACGGCCGATGTGTTCCTAGGCCCCAAATACAAGCGAAAATAAAATACCCCTGCTGTATGCCAGGGGTGTTTTTTAAAAAAAAATTGAAGCATGCTTAGTGCACAACAATAACAATGCTGGCACTGCCTATCACCGGTTTTGGGTGGTGGTTTATAGTGCTGTCGCCACCGTGGTGAGTGGAATCGCCATAGTAATGCGTCGTGTCGCCATAGTAGCTTGTGGTGTCTCCATGGTAGCCGGTGGTGTCAACATGGTAACCGGTGGTGTCGCCATGATAGCCGGTAGTGTCGCCATGGTAGCCGGTAGTATCGCCATGGTAGTAGCCGGTGCTATCCGGCGGCGGCGGGTAGTAAATTACAGAGTCATGCGGTACTTGGGTGGTGTCAAAATTTGCCAGGCTATCAGCACCGGCACCACTTTCAAACCAAACAGTAACTACATAAGTACCCGGCTTGGAAAAAGACACATTGGCTGCGCCTTGTACATTGGCCAAGTTAAACAAAGCTGCGCGGCCCCCGGTGCTAGACCAAACATTATGCGTACCCCACGGCGCGTTAAGCACAGCAAGGTTAACAGCCTGCCCAACTGCCACGTTGGTGGATGAGGCCGTGATGGACGCCTTGGCTGCGGAAACGCCGCTAAGCCCTTTTTGGCACGCGTACAAAAAAACACAAATGGCCGTTATGCCTACGGCCCCCATTAGCATATTGCTTCTTTTCATAAATTTTTACTCCTTTGGTTAAAAGCATATACACCACCAAATGTGCTGGGGTTGGGTTGCGCCAAAATATTTTTTCAACCCGAAAGCCTAGCCTTACCCTTTTTAAACCATGTACCTTTATAAAAATCATTTGTTATGTGG
Source organism: uncultured Parafilimonas sp. (assembly GCA_903882935.1). GTDB lineage: Bacteria > Bacteroidota > Bacteroidia > Chitinophagales > Chitinophagaceae > JABDFW01. The sequence goes on from CAIRZB010000028.1 coordinate 138,823, forward strand.
TGGATTTACGCCTTGCTATCTGCATTTTTCGCCTCCCTTACCGCAATTTTTGCGAAGGTTGGCGTAAAAAATATCGACTCCGACTTGGCTACCGCCATACGCACCACCGTGATATTTATATTGGTTTGGGGCATTGCCTTGTTTAAAGGCACTGTGCCTGCCATACAAAACCTGCAAAAACAAACTTGGTTATTTTTATTATTGTCGGGCTGCGCCACCGGTTTGTCTTGGCTGTTTTATTTTAAGGCACTGCAAATAGGCAAAGTGTCGCAGGTAGCACCGGTTGATAAATTAAGTGTGGCGTTAACCATTACGCTTTCAGTTATTTTTCTTGGGGAAGTAATTACTTGGAAAATTGCCACTGGCGCGCTGCTTATCATCGCGGGTACGTTGGTGCTGATATTTTGATGAGAAACGTTTATCGTGAAAAGTCGATATTCCATAGCTCATGGCGAAGAAATCTTATTTGTTTAAACTTGATTACAGTTGACGCGAAAACCAGGGCATTTGGAATCTACGGTTACCATAAAACGCACGGGTTACCTTTTTAATGTTCCACACCTCTCCCCCAAAAACTACGTATACCAACCAATCACCACAATTGCAATTACTATGGGCCCAATAACCTAATGACTTATTGACAAATAACTGTTACACCGCCGCCAACACTGGCCTTGTTTCATGTAACGGCAATGCGGTGTTCTGGCCGCCGTTTAAGGATTTTTGCATATCCCCAAAATGCAGTTTTAAACAGTCCCTAAAATTATTAATGGCAGGCGATTGCCTGCAAGTGGCGGCGTACCATATACGTTGCGCCACTTCGGGCGGCAACGGCTTGGCCTGTATACACTTGGTTTCCAAATAAGGTTGCACAATCCAATCAGCCAGCACACTTATGCCTAAGTTGGCATTTACCATCTCTATAATGGCATCTGTATAATGTATGCGGTGTATATGTTTGGGGGTAACCTGTTGCTGCTTCATCATGTTTTCAATAATAGGTACGTTGCCTGAGGCGGGGTCGTTAAACGGAAAAAACAGTTCCTCCCCTTCAAAATCGGCAATCTTTATCGTCCGTTTCCGTGCCAAGGGGTGGTCGCTTGACACGATGGCAAACAGTTGGTCTTTAAAAAGCGGTTCATAATGTATGTTAGGGTTTTCAAGCTTGTTTCGTATAATGGCCACATCCAATTCACCTCTTAGCAAATACTCCAAAGGCAAATAAGTGGCACCCGATACCACATGTATGTCTATGCCGGGGCTTACTTGTTTATAATATTTTATTATGCGGGGCAGCCAGTGGTAGGCGGTATAACATTGGGCACTAATTTTAAGGCTGCCGGTTTCGCCCTGCCTAAAATGGCGCATGTCGGCTTCTAACAAATGTAGTTCACCAAGTATTTTTTTAGCACTCACCAAAAAGCGGCTACCTTCATTTGACAATAGCAACTTTTTGCCTTTACGGTAAAATATGGGTATGCCAAGTTCCCTTTCAAGTTCTTTAAGTTGGTGGCTGAGGGCCGATTGCGTAAGGTGCAAAGCCTCGGCGGCTTTGGTTAGTGTACCTTCCTCCACAATCGTGTCTACCAGCCTAAAATGATGCAATGCTATATTCATACACTATTAATATATGTAATGCTTTTTATAAAATTAATTCATTTTATTCATACAAAATGCAAATGTAGATTTGCATTGTAATAGATGCATACTTTGTTTACCAGCAGCTAATTTTACTTTACGCGGCATATTTATTTAGCATGTTTAATAAAACCATTGTTTTTACAATTTTTGTTTTCTTATTAACTGGCACTAACTTGGTTGCAAGCGCACAGGTGCTAACGCTAAAACAGGCGGTGCAAACAGCACTAAACAACTACGGCAGCATTAAAGCAAAAACCAGTTATGTTAACGCTTCCAAGGCATTGCTTAAAGAAAGCGAAAGGGAGGCACTGCCCGACTTAAACATTTCTGCCCAGCAGGACTATGGCACCATCAACGGCCAAAACGGTCCGCTGTATGGTTTTAAGGGGCTTGGAACAGCTTCTTCCGGGCCAGCCATGTCTTCCCCTAACTGGAACGCTGCTTTTGGCGGCTTATACCTCACTAACCTCAACTGGGATTTTTATTCATTTGGCAAAGCCAAGCAACGGGTTAAGGTGTCAGCCTCTCAGTTGACGCTGGATGAAAGCGACCTTGCCCAGGAAAAATTTCAGCTTCAAGTTAAAGTGGCTGGGGCTTACCTTAGCCTGCTGGCGGCACAACGCCTTACAAAATCGCAGCAGGATAACCTTAACCGTGCCATCACGCTCCGCAACGCCGTAGTACCAAGGGTTAAAAATGGCTTGAACGCGGGCGTTGATTCATCGCTGGTAAACGCTGGCGTTTCCAATGCCAAAATAGCATTGTTGCGGTCAAAAGATTATGAGCAGCAGCAGGCCAACCAACTGGCTATATTATTAAACACACAGCAGCACGAATTTTTGCTGGATACTTTTTTTATAACACGTATACCAGCAGCCACACAAGACAGCGGCTTAGCCACTTTACCAAAACACCCGTTATTGCAATATTACCAAAACAGGATTGACGTTAGCGAGCAAAAAGCCAAGTATTACCATACCACGCTTTACCCCACTTTTTCTGCATTTGGTATTGCACAAGCCCGCGGATCGGGCTTTGAATATAACTACAGTGCGGCAAACCCCAAAGCTTTTACCCAAAACTATTGGGATGGCATTAAACCAGCTACCGGCAACTACCTGCTGGGGGTAGGCGTTATTTGGAACCTTACCTCCCCCCTACGGGTGCAGCAACAGGTATTGGCGCAACAACTCACCTCCCAAGGGTTAAAAAATGAATACGGTTTGGTGGATGAGCAACTTAAAAACCAATACGCCTTGGCGGAATCAAAAATGCACAATGCGTTGGCGGCCCTTGAGGAAGCACCGGTACAAGTGAAGGCCGCAGCCGATGCGTTTTTGCAAAAAACGGTACTATATAAAAACGGCTTAAGCAATATTGTGGATGTAACACAAGCATTGTACGCGCTTAACCTAGCTGAGACCGATAAAGACATTGCGGAAAACAATGTTTGGCAGGCACTGCTTTTAAAGGCTGCTTCAGCGGGAGATTTTGGGCTTTTTATTAACGAATTTTAGCGCGGGCAAAACAATGGGCAGGCAAGTGGTTACCTGTACAGTACGTTTAAAACCATAATTGCGCTAAAACCAGGTAATCCTAGCCAACTTTACCGCCCTTTTCACGTACTTGCCAATGGCACACCAATTAATTTGACAATAAAACATTATGGGATTAATAAGAAACGCTTTACGAAAACCAATCTCGATACTTGTTCTGGTGGCAGGCTTGTTTTTCTTTGGTATTAATGCCGTACGTAATATTAAGATTGACATTTTTCCAAACCTTAACCTCCCGGTAATATATCTATCGCACCCATACGGCGGTTTTACACCCAACCAAATGGAGGCTTATTTTGGCAAACAATATGTAAACCTGTTGTTGTTTGTATCAGGCGTTAAGAATATTGAAACCAAAAACATCCAAGGCCTTACGTTAATAAAACTAACGTTTTACGAAGGTACCAACATGGCACAGGCCGCTGCCGAAGTTACTGCCTTTAGTAACCGTGCGCAGGCCATCTTTCCGCCGGGCAGCAACCCGCCTTTTATTATCCGGTTCGATGCATCTACCCTGCCCATAGGCCAATTGGTGGTAAGCAGCAACAAACGCAGCAACAACGAACTGTTGGACCTTGCAAATGTATACGTGCGCTCTTCGTTCACCTCTATACCCGGCCTTATTGCCCCTGCACCATTTGGCGGTAACGTACGCACGGTTGTAGTAAAAGTAAACCCCAACCTTTTGCGGGCACACAACCTTACGCCCGACCAAATTGTGGCAGCCATACGCGTGAACAACCAAGCCGTGCCAGCCGGCAACGTACGCATTGGTGATATTAACTATGTAACCCCCAGCAATGCCAATATAACCACCATAAAAGAATTTGGCGACATACCCTTGTACACGGGCGGGGTGCAAAACCTCTATTTAAAAGATGTAGCCACCGTGGAAGACGGGGCGGATATTACAGTTAGCTATGCCTTGGTAAATGGCAAACGCTCCATTTACCTGCCCATTACAAAATCGGCCGATGCCTCCACTTGGGAGGTGGTACAGAACTTAAAAAAAGCCATCCCCCGTTTTCAAAGCCTGTTACCCGACGACGTGAAACTTTCGTACGAGTTTGACCAATCGGTATATGTTATCAATTCAGTGGAGAGCCTTATTAAAGAAGGTGCCATAGGCGCTGTGCTTACGGGCCTTATGGTACTGTTATTTTTAGGTGACGCTCGCGGTGCTTTAATAGTAATTTTAACCATCCCCACTTCCATTATCTCGGGTGTGTTGTTTTTATACCTGTTTAACCAAACCATCAATATCATGACCTTGAGCGGGCTATCGCTGGCTATAGGCATTTTGGTTGACGAGTCAACGGTTACCATTGAAAACATCCACCAGCATTTGGCCATGGGCAAGCCAAAGGCCTTGGCCATATGGGATGCCTGTAAGGAGATTGCTTTTCCAAAACTGCTGATATTATTTTGTATACTCGCCGTGTTTGCACCGGCATTTACCATGCAGGGCATACCCGGCGCACTGTTTTTGCCGTTGGCGCTGGCCATTGGTTTTTCCATGATCACATCGTATTTACTGGCGCAAACCTTTGTGCCTGTAATGGCCAACTGGCTGATGAAAAGCCACCACGGCAACGAAAAAACAGATGCGCAGGAGTTTGCGGCCTCGGCAGCAGCCGCTACCCACGGTGAAAAAGACACCTGGGACCAGAAAAAAATATTGATTGAAGGCGCCCCTGGCATAAAGCTAACCCGGTTTGATAAATTTAGAAACAGGTTTCTGCGTTTTATTGACCGTACAATACCCCTGCGCAGCATTATTGTGCCGGTATATATTGTGGTAACCGTCGGGGCTGTGTTTTGGCTGCTAAAAACTTCTGGCAGGGATGTGTTACCTAAAGTTAACTCGGGCCAGTTTCAAGTAAGGCTGCGCGCACCCGAAGGCACACGGCTTGAGCGCACCGAAGAAAAAATGTTAATCGCCCTAAAGGTGTTGAATGAACTAGTGGGCAAGGAAAATATTTCGGTTACCTCCGCCATGATTGGCCAGCACCCGGGCCAATTTTCTACCAGCCCTTTGTACCTGTTTTTAAGTGGCCCCCAAGAGAGCGTGTTACAGGTAGCCTTAAAGGCCGACTTTAAGGTTGATTTGGATGATTTAAAGGAAAGCTTTAGGGCAAAGATGAAGGCGCAGGCACCAGATGTAAAGTTGTCGTTTGAACCTATTGAACTAACAGATAAGGTGTTGAGCCAAGGCTCGCCTACCCCTATTGAGGTGAAGGTTTTTGGAAAAAACAAGAAGCAAAATGAGGTGTACGCCCACAAAGTGATTGATAAGCTAAAACAAATAAGTTACCTACGCGATATTCAGATAGACGAAGCCATTAACTATCCTGCGATCCATATTAAAATAGACAGGGTGCGGGCTGCACAGCTGGGCCTAAATGCCAGCGACATAACTCGGTCGTTAACTGCGGCCACTTCATCCTCCCGCTTTACAGAGAAAAACATTTGGCTGGATGAAAAAGCAGGGCTGAGCTATAATGTGCAGGTTGAGGTGCCGGAAAATGAAATGAACAGCATTAACGACATGGGCGAAATACCCGTTTTGAGCAATGCTGCACGGCCTGTATTGAGTGATGTTGCGTCGATAACAACAGACACCACGTACGGGCAGAACGATAACCTTGGGGCCATACCCGTACTTTCAGTTACGGCAAACCTTTACAAAACCGACTTGGGCACGGCATCTGGTGATGTTGAAAAAGCCATCAAATCAATCGGCGAGCTGCCGCGCGGATTAAACATTGAAACCCGCGGGCTTACAAAAACGCTTAGTGCCACGTTGGAAAGTTTACAAACCGGCCTATTAACAGCCATTATCGTAATTTTCTTAATGCTGGCAGCCAATTTTCAGTCGTTTAAAGTTTCGTTGGTGGTATTGTCAACCGTGCCTGCGGTGTTGTTAGGCTCGTTGCTGTTGTTAAAAATAACCGGCTCCACACTTAACTTGCAGTCTTACATGGGCATGATCATGTCAGTGGGTGTATCCATCGCCAATGCAGTGCTGCTGATAACCAATGCCGAGCATTTGCGTATGCACAACGGCAATGCCCGAGAGTCTGCCAGGGAGGCTGCAGCGTTGCGCCTGCGCCCCATATTGATGACCACTGTTGCCATGGTGGTGGGCATGGTGCCCATGGCCTTGGGCATAGAGGCAGGGTCGGACCAAGCAGCCCCCCTTGGCCGTGCGGTGATAGGCGGGCTTATAGCCTCCACATTTGCGGCATTGTTCATATTGCCGCTGGTGTTTTCGTGGGTACAGGCAAAAACATCCACCGAGTCGGTTTCACTTGACCCTGAAGATAAAGAAAGTAAACATTTTATCCCATCGTTGTATGAAGATGATAGCAAGTAAATTATATGCAGGCGCGGCGTGTTGCTGTGCCTTTTTAGCAGTAAGTTTTTTAAATGGCTGCTCCACGCCGGCCAACAAAACCGAGCGCAAACCGGCCGAGGAAGTAACACCTGCACGGGAAGTTTTTCTGTTGCAAAAAGGCAAACTGGCTGCTAGTTTTACGTTGCCTGGCGAACTGGTGGCCTACCAGCAAGTGGATATTTATGCCAAAAACAGCAGCTTTGTAAAGGCCCTGTATGCCGATGTGGGCTCGCAGGTTAGCACCGGGCAGTTACTGGCACAAATGGAGGCACCGGAGTTAAACTCGCAACTGGCAGGGGCGCAATCGCGGTTAAAATCGCAGGAGGCTATTTATATTGCCAGCAAGGCCAACTACGACCGCCTGTACGAAACAAGCCAAACCCCCGGAACGGTGTCGCAAAATGACTTAGACCAGGCCTTGGCAAAGAAAAATTCGGATTTTGCACAATTAGAATCTGTAAAACAGGCCCTCAATGAAGTTTCAGCCACGAAGGATTATTTAGCCATAAAAGCACCTTTTGGCGGGGTTATATCTGCACGTAACATTAATGTGGGCGCGTATGTAGGCCCCTCAGGCAAAGGGTCCGAACTGCCCATGTTCACCCTGCAACAGCAGAGCAGGTTAAGGCTGGTGGTATCTGTTCCGGAAGACTTTACGAGTTTTTTAACCAGTGGCAGCAAGGTTAACTTTACGGTGCGGGCTTTGCCAAATGAAAAGTTTACGGCCACGGTAAGCCGCCTTGCCGGTGCGCTGGACAGCAAGCTACGGTCTGAACGTGTTGAAATGGATGTATACAATGACAATAAAAAGCTGTTACCCGGCATGGTGGGTGAAGTTACTTTGCCTACCCCTGCAAAAGACAGCACGCTAATTATACCTAAAACCGCCTTGGTAAACTCAACAGAAAAAGTGTTTGTGATAAGGGTGAACAACAGCAAAGCTGAATGGGTGGATGTAAAGCCCGGCCGTGAAGCTGCAGGTAGGATTGAGGTGTATGGTAACCTTAACCCCGGCGATACCCTGGTATTAACAGGGTCGGATGAAATTAGGAATGGTGCTGATTTGCTGCACGTAAAAATGGCGCAAAAGAAATAAGCAATTGCTATCCCCAATTTGGTTTAAACGTAAACAAATTCCCGTTTACTGGATTTTTGGGTACACAAACCCGGGCGAACGCCACCGGTTGTGTACCCACGACCGTATTATGGGCTTGACCATACAACCTTGGCTATTTTCAAAAAAATCAGCTAAACCAAATTGCCGATAGTAATTAAATAAGCAACATACATTGTTTGCAATAAAAAAAAGGTAGCGGTTGTATAACAGCCGCTGCCTTTTTTTGTTACGCCCTACCCTTTTTAGCGTATAACCCACACGGTAAGCAGTACCAATATCCACTTCACCTATTTTAAAAAACTGGTCTCATGCATACAGGGGCAGTTTTCTATCCTGTTGAATACCAGAAATATCTAAAAAAGGGGCGGTGGCATGTATCGTTTGCCCATTCAGCACTTTTTCATACATCACTATATATTTTTCGGCCATGGCGCGTGCGTTAAATAGGTTGGCGGCATAATTATGGCAGTAGGCCCTGCTGTAGCTGTCGCTGTTTTTTACGGCCTCCACCAGTGCAGATATGCTGTTGCTGGTAACGCCTACCCCGGGCGGTATCAATTCGGGTAGGGAGCCGTAGGAGGTACCAAAAACCGGGCAACCATAATACATGCTTTCAATAATGGCCAACCCAAAAGGCTCGTGCCATAATACTGGGAATACCATGCCTTTGGAGCCTTGCAGACATTGGGCTTTCTCAGCCCCGCCCACCATGCCTTTGAAGCGGGCATTTAATTGTGGGAAAAATTTAAACCCCATGTTAAAACTAACCCTTTTGCCACCCAGCACGTATAATTTTTCTTTTGCTTTTTGGGTTAAGGCAATGGCTCCTTTTACATTTTTAATACTCCATGCTGCATCCCCCAGAAAATGAAAATAGTGTCGGTTGTTGTCGAGTATAGGCTTTACGTACTCATCCCAATCTAACCCGTTGTACACATATTGGCTGCCGTTATAGCGGCTGGCCTGGTTGGCCGAAATAAATACCGTGTTTTTATCAAACGTAAACACGTTGTTTACATTGCCGTGAAAAGTAGTTATATATGGTTTGCCCAAAGGGCCGTTGGGTTGAAAGTTAAGATGCACTACATCAATATTCGCTGGCACTTGCTCAGCAAGCGTTTTAATGGGGTCATAAATATGCACGGTTGCAAAAGGGCAAACAGAACCCGCTGCAACAAGGTAATGCACCTGATGCCCCATAGCGTGCAGGGCCTTGCCCAAACCCCAAATTACCCTTTCGGTGCCGCCGTATTTTATTGCCGGTATTTTAGTGTTGTTTACTATTAAAATTCTCATTGCAATAAAATTTTATGGTTGCGGCGGCCGAAATAGTAAATACTAAGATGTGGGTTTAAATTACCTTGTAGTTTCTAAAATCAAAAGGGCGAATGCCTGTTTTGCCTTCAAACCAATACAAAAACCTGTTCTTTAGGCTAAAGTGTTTTTTGGTAACATCAATGGCAACGTTCCATTGCTGGTTTGCTACACGTTGCCGCATTACCTCGGGATGGGTGCCGGTAAAATTTTGCAGGGAATCATAATCATCAAAATTAAAAATATCTTCCGCCTGCAGGGATTTGCGCCAGTCCTCCGAATCCTCATGCCAATACTGGCTTACTTCCTTCATTTTCTTTTTCATTTGCACAGGGCTTTTTACCCAGCCATAGTGGTATATATATGCCTCAACAGGTTTAACAAGCAATTTTTTGTCACCCTTTCTAAACCCTTGGGCATCCCTGTACGCAGAAATTGCCTTATCGTTTCGTATTACCCTAACCTCATGGCTGTACCAACGCCTGCTATCGCCCACATAGTCGTAGGTGCCATAAAAATGTAAGTATTTAAACACCAGTCCTTCAACACGCTTGTCATCTTTGTATTGTTTGCAGGCGTTTATTACTTCCCCGCAATATTTTTCGTGCATTACCTCATCACCTTGAATATAAAAGGCCCAGTCACTGGCGGGGTCAATCAGGGTAAAGGCTTTATTGGTTTCAACGGCCAGTACCTCACCGCCTTTTCTTAGGGAGTGGTCCCAAGTGGAATGGTGTATTTTTATTTTGGGGCTGTTGATGGCTGCTATTAAATCGTTGGTGGCATCTGCTGAATCACCGCATAAAACAATCATTTCGTCAACAACCGGCAGTATCGATGTTATGGCTTCAACAATTGGGTAATCATTAATAATGGCATTTTTAATGATGGTAAAGCCAGATATTTTCATGCTGTAATTTTTGCAAAGAAATAAAATCTTTTGGTTACCCTGCTATTTAGTCGCAGCCAACAATAAATGCAACAACAATATATAGGCTTACTTAGCCCTGCCATCCATTACAGAATGCTTCTGCCGCCCCGTTAAAACAATTAAAGCCCTTTACAAGTTGTTATAAATTAGGCAACAACCCTGTACTGTTAACTAAAACCAGTATTTTAGCCCGCCAATGGGTAGGCTGTTTGGCCAAAAAATGTAAACAGAAAGCGCAAAAATTACCAATGCTTTTGCTTATGCGAAAAATAATCAACTCGTCTGGGCCTGCCGCTATTATTATATTGCTGGTGGCGGTGTTATGCAGTGTACAGTCTTTTTTGTTAGACGCGGGCAACACCGGCAATGCCTACACGCATTATAACAACTATGTTATTTTTAAAACCTCTTTTTTTAACCTTGTTCAGCAAAAGGATCTCTACCAACTATACCCCCAACTGCAGTGGGACTTATATAAGTACTCGCCCACGTTTGCATTGTTTTTTGGGTTGTTTGCATGGCTGCCCAATGTTGTGGGCCTTATTTTATGGAACCTGCTAAACGCAGGGGTATTGGTATGGGCCATTAGGGCATTACCGGCGTTAAGCGATAAAAAAAAGGCATTTATATTGTTGTATGTGTTGGTTGAACTGGTAGGCTCCCTACAAAACTCACAATCAAACGCGTTGATGGCGGGTTTGATGATAGGTGCTTTTGCCATGGCCGAAAAGCAACGGTTTATTTTTGCACTGGTATTGGTTATTTGCAGCGTGTATATAAAACTGTTTGGGTTGGCCGGTTTTGCCATATTTATATTTTACCCACAAAAGCTAAAAAATGCCATTGCATGTATTGTTATTACAGCGGTATTTTTTATACTACCATTGGCAGTGGTACCCTTTAAACAATTACTTTTTTTATACAAAAGCTGGGGCGGTTTATTAAGGCAGGACAATGATGCATCCCTAGGCCTCTCCATTTTCGGCTGGCTGCAAACATGGTTTAAATTGGCTGTGCCAAGGGTACGGGTGCTGGCCGCCGGGCTGTTGGTTTATTTTATACCTTTTGCACGGTTTAGCCTGTATAAAAATATTGCCTTTAGGTACTGCATTCTGGCATCTACCCTATTGTGGGTAATAGTGTTTAACCATAAATCTGAGTCGCCAACGTTTATCATAGCCGTGGCCGGGGTGGCCATTTGGTTTTGCAACAGCAAAAGGCGGCTGGTTGATGTTGCACTGTTGGTGGCAGTATTTATTTTTACCATGCTTTCGCCTACTGATATATTCCCCCACTTTGTTAAAGACCGGTTTTTTGTACCCTATGTGGTTAAAGCCGTGCCTTGTATTGTAGTGTGGTTTGCAATAAGCTACCGGCTTATTGTTAGCCCCAAAACATACTTACCGGCAAATTAATGGGGCAAAAATAGCATTACGCAAGCCGCCGTAAAACCTAAAATAGTACATTGCAGTTTTATACTGTATGATAAACTTTATACCTATTTTTCCCTTGGGCATTGTGGTTTACCCCGGCGAAAAATTAAACCTGCATATTTTTGAGGAACGCTATAAGCAACTGATAAACATAAGCTTTGCCGACAAAAAACCGTTTGGCATACCAGTGGTAATGAACGACAAAGTTGCAGAAACTGGCACTGTTGTTACCATAACTGAAATAGCCAAACGCTATGATGATGGCCGGATGGATGTGCGGGCGCAAGGACTGAATATTTTTAATATTTTGGAAATTATTAAATCGGTGCCAGAAAGGCTGTACAGCGGTGCGATTGTGGACTACCCACCAACAACGGATGCCAAAAATGTATTGGCTATGCAACGGGTTGTTGCGGCCGTGCGGGAGTTGCATAAGTTGCTTAAAGTTAGCAAGGATTTTAAAAAGCCAGATGAAGAGTTGCTGAGCTACGATATTGCGCACCATGCGGGCTTGTCACTGGAAGAAGAATATGAATTATTGGGCTTACCCCATGAAAGCCAGCGGCTGGAATATTTAAAACGACACCTTAAAAAGATAATACCCATCATTACCGGTACAGAGAACTTAAAGGAACGCATACAGTTGAACGGGCATTTTAAAGAGCTGGGCGGGTTTGATTTATAAGACCCCGTGGATTTACGCTGTCAGTTCCTGCAAAGCTTTAATATTCTCGGCTTTGTTAAATACTGCTTTGGCGTTAACTGCAAAGCCCTTAATGGCCTTGCTGGTAATAATACCGTTTTTGCCTTTAAACTCTAACTGGTATTTACCTTGGTGCAACAGATACATTCAATGCTCTTTGTTGCGGGGTCAACTATCCAATATTCAGCCACGCCGTGCAGCGCATAGTCTTCGAACTTAATGCCCCGGTCATTTTTTTCGGTAGAAGGTGAAAGTATCTCCACAACAAAATCGGGGGCAGGAAAAAGCATTTGTTCTTTATGAAAGGCTTTTGATTTTTGTTTATCGAAATAGATAATATCCGGCTGATAACTGTTACGGCTAAGTTCAATCATAAGCTGACCCAGGTAGAGGTTTCCTATGCCATTTATCATTGTGTAATATAACAAAAGGCTTACCAACCGGGCACTGCATTCGGCATGTTCCATCCTTACTGGTAACTGCTTAATTATTTCACCATTTATAAACTCATCTTTATCGCCTTCTGTAATGGCATCATAAAATCGCTGCCGCAAGCGGTTTTCATCTTCCAGTTGTGCCTACAAGTTTTGTACAATGCGATGTAAATCGGGCCGCTTTATTAAAGCCTTCATCAAATCATCCATCACAGAAAAGTTGTAGAATTATGGAAATAAAAAAGCTGGGAGAATTAAATATAACCCTTTCCGTTTGGGTGTATTAATTTCCGCTGTGCCTACTAATAAAAGCCTTAACTTTCTGGTTAAACAGTTCCTCCTTATCAACCAGTGACTTCAGCAATACCATTTGGTTAGCGGCCCTGTTATAATTATGCAGGGGGTACTTTGCCCCATAATAAACATCGTTATTGAGAAAATCTGCTAAAAAGCGCAAAGCCTGCATGTATATCATAAACTTGCCGGAGTAAACAAATGCATCCAACTCAGGTGCAGAAAGCTCAAACTGCATTTCGCCGAGGTAACCCTCTACTATGGCGTCAAAATATTCATCCCGTATCGCAATTTTCGAAAAATCCGTTTCATCCTCACTGGCACTGGCCAGGTAAGTGCGCATCATATCGCCAATGTCGCTTATAAAAAAGCCGGGCATAACCGTATCCAAATCAATTACGCAAATGCCTTTATCCTTTTCATCAAACAGCACATTGCTTATTTTGGTATCGTGGTGGGTAACCCTTTTTTTAAAGGCGGGGTTGGTTTTAAGCCCCTCAAACTGGTGTACAATGCCTGCATGCTTTTGCAGGGTGCTTATCAGTTCTGCCGCATACGTTAGCAGCTCTTTGCCACCTTGTGCAATTGCCGTTTCAAATTGTTGATAACGGAGTGAAAGGTCGTGAAAATTGGGTAACGTTACTTTTAGCTGCGATGCGTTAAAACCACCCAACAACTTGGTAAACCTGCCAAACTGTTTGGCCGCTTCGTAAGCCTGGCCCGGTTGCTGCAACGCATCGTAGGTATGGCTGCCCTCAATAAAAGTAAACATACGGTATGCGTGGCCGTCGTATTGCAACAACGTTTCTCCGCTATGGGTGTGTAAGGGCACAGTAAACAAGTAACCGGGGTAATGTATTTGCAAGTAGGCAGCTATTTGGCGTATGTTCGTGTCAATATCCCAAGGCGTTTTAAAAACATGCTGGTTAATACGTTGCACGATGTATTTTTTACCCGCCCGCTCCGCAAGCCAAGTATTGTTGATGAGCCCACTGCCGAAAGGGGCCACCGTATAGGTATTCTCAATAAAATTAAATGGCTGAAGAACGGCGGATAACATGCGTCACAAATTTGTTATAGCGGTAAAATTAAGTGTATGACTTAATAAAAAATTTTCCGAACGTCAAACTGTGCAAAAATGACGTATAATCCCGCACTTACGCTAGGTAATCCCTTAAAAAGATAAGCCCAGTACCGGTTGCATGGGAACACATGTAAAGATAAAGCCATCAAAGCGCCCTATCTGTACAACAATACTGATGGGTTAAAAGTGGCAACGGCAGAAATATTGCCTCTTAGTTGGCTATTTGCACCTTAAAACGATGTTTGGCTTTCAGGTGTGGCAGAACCAGATTTTAAAGCATACCTGGATAATTTGGTTAATAAATTTGTACGTTTTGCAAATAAGCCACCCTCACTTGGGTTTTTTGCTGCTTACCTTTACCCATTAAATTTTAACGAATGACGAGGTTTTACTGCATTTTTCTTACCACAATAATTATACTATCTGGCTGCGCTTCCACCAAAAATGGCTATACCACACACCCAGATACTTCCGGCAAAGGCTGGAGTAGTGTTTTTAATAACGACCTGTCCAATGCCGGCTTCCCTAAAGGGGTTTGGAGTATTGCCGACGGTGTTATCACTGCCACTAAAGACGAGGCTATTTGGAGTGCCAAACAATATGATAATTTTGTGCTTGACCTTGAATTTAAAAATGCAGAAGGCACCAACAGCGGCGTTATAGTGCATGCCACCGACACTGCGGAATGGATACCGCACTCCGTTGAGTTGCAAATAGCCGATGATTACTCCAAGGAATGGAGCAAAGCCGCCCCCGATTGGCAATGCGCAGCTATTTTTGGCCACCAACCAGCCACCAAGCGCACCGTTAAACCAGCGGGTGAATGGAACCATTACACCATTACCTGCATAGGGCAAAAAATATGGATAGTGCTGAACGGAGAATTGGTAAACGAATGTGATATGGCTAAATTTACTTCCGCCAAAACCAACCCCGACGGCACACCCGTGCCAAGCTGGCTGAGCAACCCCATGGCAACCCTTCCGCTGCATGGGTACATTGGCTTTCAAGGCAAACATGCGGGTGCACCCATATATTTTAGGAATATTAAAATTAAGGAGCTGTAACACAGGTGTAATACACGTAGGCGCAAGGTTGGCAACAACAGGCGGCGCATGCCCCAGTTACAATGCCAACAATAAATTTGCTGTTAACCAAACGGTTTTTTCTACTTTCATACCCACAACCATTAACAATGAAGAAAACGGTACTAGTGTCGCGCATACTGCTGGGGTTTCTTTACCTAGTGTTTGGTTTAGATTTCTTTTTGCATTTTATACCCTACCAACCCTTGCACACAGGCGCGGCTGGGGCATTTATAGCGGGGCTTAAAGGCACTGGCTATTTTTACCCTATACAAAAAGTTATACAAATTGTTGGTGGCCTTTCTTTACTGTTAAACAGGTATCCGGCATTCTCGGCAGTGGTATTGTTTCCTATCAGCTTAAATGTGCTGCTGTTCCATACATTTTTGGTACCGTCTGGCTGGTTAATGGGCGTTACGCTGTTATTACCTAACCTTCTGCTGGGGTATGGCTACCGCAAATATTACAGTGGCATGTTTACGGCTAAGCCCGTAGCCTAGGGCGTGCGGCTGGCCGCCACATTATAGTATAGCAGCAATAAAAGAACCTACGCTTTTGGCGAAATATTGCATCCACCACCAAAATGGCCATACTGATGCGCCGCATATTATGGCAAAAAGGCAACTAGCCAAAACCGGCGGAATTGGGGTTAGAACACGGTAACAAAACCCGAAAATTTGTTATCTTTCCAATCCCAAAAAAACTCCATGAAAAAATATTTTTTTTCTCCTGTTGTTCTTTGGCCAAAAAATATACGCGCAAACCACCCCACAAAAAGACGAAGCAGCCATACGGGCAGCCCGGGCCGCCAGCAACCAAGCCATAGCCAACCATAATGTTGCAGGCGTTGTGTTAAACATGCTGGATGATTACAGTATTGTTACCGGCCGCGGCAAACATGTTGCTGGCAAAGACAGCGTGGCGGCATTTTGGCAGCAAACATTTACCCAAATGCAAGGCGTTGTGTACATGCGTACCCCTTTACAAATAACAATCAGCAAAAACGACACATTGGCTTGGGAAACCGGCCGATGGACAGCCATACACAGCTACAGCGGCGGCGGAAAATACTCGGCACAATGGCGCAAAACCAATGGAGTTTGGAAAACCCAAGCCTAGTTATTTGTATCGTTGGAAAAATAGGTACCGCGCGGCATGCTTTGCCAACAACAACCAAGTGATAGGGGTAAAAAAAAGCAGGCTGCTTGCCTGCTTTTTAAAAATCGTTGATTACATAATTACTTACCCTTGCTACCAATAAATAAAGCAGCACCTGTAAGTGCAATATCTTTTAAAAGGCTGGCAAAAAATGAGCCACTGGTATCAGTACCGTTCAACACCGGCGGCAGTTGAACGGTAAGCGCAACCAGCAACAGCAGTACCGCCAACAAATACGCCGCAAGCTGGGATTTTACGTTAAGGATAATAGCAATGCCTGCCAAAATAAGGGCAATACCCGTGAAATACACAAAAAAAGTGTGTGCGCCTGCCGGAATAAACGCGGGCACATAACCCGCCATTGCCGCACCGGCTTTTAAATGGTTAATACCAAACATTATCATTACAAGGGAGTAAAGAATGGCGCCAATCTTTGAAATAAGATTATTGTTCATATGGGAGAATTTAGCCTGAAAGATATGCCATTTGTTAATCCCTTCAACATTGGCGGCCATTTTAATGCAGGCTACAAAAGGCCATTCTTATCTTTACATTGTTACCTTTGGTAAACGCTTCCACAACCTCAACCACACATTATGGGTAAATTTTTCGACAGTATACAGCCTAACCACCAGGCATTTATTGAAAACCAGAAAATGTTTTTTACCGCCACCGCGCCCATGGGCAGCGAACACCACGTAAACCTTTCACCCAAAGGGCTGGACAGTTTTAAGGTACTTTCAACCAACAAGGTAGGTTATATGGATTTGGTAGGCAGCGGAAACGAAACATCCGCGCACCTGCTTGAAAACGGCCGCATTACATTTATGTTCTGCGCCTTTGACGGTCCGCCCAATATCTTGCGCCTGTACGGCCGAGGTTACACCGTTTTGCCGGGTGATGCCGAATGGGCGGTACTGGCACCGCACTTTACCATTACCCTTGGCACCAGGCAAATTATAGTTGCGGAAATTAGCAAAGTGCAAACATCTTGCGGGTTTAGCGTACCGCTGTATGACTATACCGGCGAGCGGGATCATGCCCAAAAATGGGCAGAAAAAAAGGGTGCCGATGGGTTGGAAGCATACAAAAAAGAAAAAAACCGCACCAGCATGGATAGGCTAAAAACTGCAATGTGGTAGCTAATGATTGTTTGATTAACATTCTGCCGCAGCACAAACAATCGTTGCGTAAATTGTGGAAGAATTTTGCCTAGTTAAGATTATTTGAGAAAAAGCAACAAATGCCTTCCATGAGAAAATATAGTATCCTCGTCCTACTCATCCCGTTCCAACTTGCCGCACAGTTTAGCAAAACCGATGTACAGCGTTACCAACAACAGGCCAAACAAGTAACCATCATCCGCGACAATTGGGGCATACCGCATGTGTACGGCAAAACCGATGCCGATGCCGTGTTTGGGCTGTTGTATGCGCAATGCGAGGATGATTTTAACCGCGTGGAAATGAATTATGTGGAAAAACTAGGCCGCCTGGCCGAGTTGAACGGTAAAAAAGATGTATACAGCGACCTGCTGGTACGCTTGGTAATTGACACAGCCGATGCCAAAAAAGACTATGCAACAGCCCCAATTTGGCTAAAAAGGCTGTGCAATGCCTTTGCAGACGGCATAAATTTTTACCTGCACACCCACCCCCAAACAAAACCCGCGCTGTTACAACATTTTGAACCTTGGTACCCGCTACTTTGGACGGATGGCAGCATTGGCGCCATAAGCACCGCCGGGCTTAGCGAAACCGACCTTGAAAACCTGTATGGGGGCGCAGAGGCCCCTGTTGCCATGGCGGATAAAAAATACGATGAGGAAAACCTGAGCGGCAGCAACGGATTTGCCTTTTCGCCATCCATTACGGCCAATGGGCACTCTATATTATACATTAACCCGCATGTTACTTTTTATTTTAGGCCCGAAGTAGAGATGGAAAGCGAAGAAGGCCTGCACGCGTACGGCGCGGTTACCTGGGGGCAGTTTTTTGTTTACCAGGGCTTTAACGAACACTGCGGCTGGATGCACACCAGCAGCGCGGTGGATGTAAGTGACAGCTATATAGAAAAAATATCGAAGCAGCATAACAAATTGGTGTATGAGTACGAGCATGCAACTCACCCCGTTACCATAAAAAACATAGCCATTTCGTATAAAGACGGCGGCCTGCTGCAATCAAAAACCATACATGCCCTTTTTACCAAACACGGCCCGGTAATGGCCAAACGCAATGGGCAATGGCTTAGTGTGCAGTCCTTCAACCGCAGCATAGTAAGCCTTGAGCAAAGCTGGCTGCGCACCAAGGCCACTAGTTTTGCAGCGTTTAAAAAAGTGCTCGATTTACGCGCCAACACCAGTAACAACACCCTGTACGCCGATGTTGAGGGCAATATAGCCTACTGGCATGGCAACCACGTACCCATCCGCGACCCAAAATACAATTACAACCGACCCGTTGACGGTACTGTTGCAGCCACCAACTGGAAAGGGCTGCACACAGTTGACCAACTGGTACACGTGTACAACCCTAAAAACGGCTGGCTGCAAAACTGCAATGCCACCCCTTTTACGGTGGCGGGCAGCGAAAGCCCCAAAAAGCAAGACTACCCCGCCTACATGGCCCCCGACGGCGAAAACTTCAGGGGCATAAATGCAGTAAGGGTATTGGGTAGTGGCAGCCATTATACCTTGGACAAGGTTATTGCCGCTGGGTGGGACAAGTGTTTGTCGTTTTTCGAGAAAATGGTACCTACGCTGTTAAAAGCATACGACGCACTGCCCCAAAACGATACGCTAAAGCCAACCTTGCAAGCCCCTATAGGTGTTTTAAGGGCCTGGGATTATAATGCGGGGGAAGCCTCCGTAGCCACTACGCTGGCCATTGAATGGGCCACCAAGCTACTGCCCAAAATACTACATACCAGGGAGGAAGATGATGATGCCGACATTGTGGAAAAAACACGGCGTTTTGCCACACAGGCAACATTTTCAGATTTGCTGCCGCCGCTGGCAGCCACCATTAAAGAACTGGCAGTTGCCCACGGCACATGGCAGGTACCCTGGGGCGATATTAACCGTTTTCAGCGGCTGAATGACGACATCGACTCCCATTACGATGATAACCAACCCAGCCTGCCAGATGGCTTTGCCTCCTCACAGTGGGGGCAACTACCCTCCTATGCGGGGCGTTATTTTGCCGGCACCAAAAAGCGGTACGGCGTAACGGGCAACAGTTTTATTTGCGCGGTTGAATTTGGCAAAAAAATACAGGCCAAAAGCCTGCTGGCCGGCGGCGAAAGCGGCGACATAAACTCCCCACATTTTACCGACCAAGCACACATGTACACCCAAGGCCAATTTAAAGACGTGCTATTTTATAAGGAAGATGTGTTGAAACATGTGGAGAAGCTATACAAACCGGGGGAGTAGGTTTACTTCGCGCTCCCCGCTCTGCGGAACTTCTAGTTCCGTAGTATTATTCTGTCGCTTATAGCGACGGCTTTGGCGGCTAGCAATAAAGTTTGTGGCTTTGATCCCCGCTCTGCGGAACTTTCAGGCCCGTAGGGTTATTATGTCGCTTGTAGCGACGGCGATGGCTGTTAGCGGTAAAGTTTATTGGCATTAATCCCCGCTCTGCGGAACTTACAGTTCCGTATGAGTATTATGTCGCTTGTAGCGACGGCGTTGGCTGTTAGCGGTAAAGTTTGTAGCTATAACTACCGCATACGTGGTTATCGTGAGGGTGGCATTCCCTCTCCTCACCAAACTTCTCCAACAATCACCAAACATCACCAAAAATCAACACAATTGCCTTAACCCCTCAATCCTCCTCCTTCATATGCAGAAAAATAAGGGCGGGTAATAAAAAGCTTACGATTCGCTCCGCACTGCCCAGTCCGTTCCAGGTGTTGCTCTGCCACATGGCAAACCATTCGCCGCCAACCACCTCAAAACCTACAAACCAAATAAGCAGGCCGATAGTAATGCCTGCTACGGCCCAGTTTTTTGCCGCATGAAAGGCGGCGGCATTGCCCTTAAAGTTTTTTATCATCTGCAGGCAGCCCCGCGTGCAGCAGTAAGCCATCAGGGTTTCACCCAAAATAATGCCGATATAAAAAACATGGTATAACAAAGGGTTGTCAATATGCCGGTAGTGTACGTTGCTGTCTTTAAAAACGGTATCCATTTTTAAAACATGCTCCACAAAATGGTAGTTGGTATAATAGTCCGTTATGTTGCCCACGGCGGTAAGGGCGGCCATCAATGCCACAGACCCTACCGCCATAATTTTAGCCAGTCTAAAAATGGTAGCTGTTTTAAGCATGTTGATATGCTTTGTTTTCCCGAAACGAAAAAATGTGCCTTACTATTTAGCCGCTTCCTTTTGTTGCTTTTCCAGTTTGTCAACCCTTTGCACCAGCGCATCAAGGTTACGGAAATGGATATAGGCCTTGCGGTATTTGTTGGCATCAAACGCCGGTGAACCCATGTACACCTCGCCTTTTTTGGTAATGCTTTTTGAAATACCGCTCTGCGCCGTGATGATGGTATTATCAGCCACCGTTAAATGCCCCACAATACCTACCTGCCCGCTGAACATACAGTTTTTGCCAATCTTAGTACTGCCCGCCACCACGCCGTGCGCGGCAAAATAGGTATTCTCGCCAATTTCAACATTGTGGGCGATATGTATCAGGTTGTCAAATTTAACACCTTTGCGCAAAATAGTGGAACCTAGGGTAGCTCTGTCGATCGCACAGTTGGCACCAATCTCCACATCATCCTCAATAACCACATTGCCAATCTGTGGCACCTTTTTGTGGTCGTTTTCCGGGTTAAACCTAAAGCCGTCGCTGCCGATAACCGTGCCCGAGTGTATGATGCAGTTTTTACCAATTACCGTTTCCGAGTAAATTTTTACCCCGGCAAACAGCGTGGTGTTGTCGCCGATAACCGCATTGTCGCCAATATACACCTGTGGGTATATTTTTACATTGTTGCCAATGGTGGCATTTTCGCCCACGTAGGCAAATTCGCCCGCGTAAATATCGTTGCCCACCGTGGCGCTTTCTGCTATGAACGACAATTTGGAGATGCCCTTTTTATTAAGCTTTACTTGGTTGTACATTTCCAGCAGTTGCGCAAACGCATCTGCGGCGCTGGCTACCCTTATTAGGGTGGCCGTAACCGGTGCGGTTAACACAAAATCGGCATTGATGATTACCAACGATGCCTGTGTGCCATACAGGTATTGCGTGTACAGCGGGTTGGCCAAAAAGGATATGGAACCCGGCACCCCCTCTTCAATTTTACTCAACTTTGTTACAACAACATCGGGGTTACCTTCTACCTGGCCCTTCAGCAAGGCGGCTATTTGTGCGGCAGTAAATTGCATCGTTTTGTTTTTGTTTTATGGCAAGCTAAAAATAGTTTAGCCTGCGGCCCACGCCAACTACAAGCGGCAAGGGTATATGTTAATTGCAGGCAAGATACTACTATAAACAAATTGGAACCGCATATTTGGCACGGTGGGTAGAGATTTTTGGTTCGCCAATAAAAGGGTTAACCGTGCAGGTTTATTCCCTTATCCAAATATTGCGGTAGCTTATCGGTGCACTGGCATCGCCATGGGCCTGTAACCTTAGCGGTGCGGGGCCATGCGCCACATAAAAGTGCTTTTCCCCTGTTGAGGTAAAACCTTGGATGGCTTGGTTGTTTTGAACCATTACGCCATTAAAAAAGATGGTTACGCGGGCCGGCGTTTTTACCGTGCTGTCGTCGTTAAACTCCGGGGCGCTGTAAGCAATATCGTATACGTTCCATTCGCCGGGCTTTTTTGCCGGGTTTGCCAGCGGAATAGATTCGCGGTATACGCTGCCGGCCATGCCGTTGGTGTATGTTTTATTATCGTTGTTGTAATTATCCAGCACCTGTATTTCGTACTTGCCCTGTAAAAACACCCCGCTGTTACCCCTGCTCTGCCCCTGGCCGGTTATGTCGGCAGGCACTTTCCATTCAATATGCAGTTGAAAGCTGGTAAATTTTCTTTTGGTCTCTATGTCGCCTTTCGTTTTGTCAACCGTAATAATGTCATTGGCAACCTTCCAACCGGCGGCAGACTGGTGGTCTTTGGCAGACTGCCACTCGTCAAGGTTTTTGCCGTCGAATAAAACAATCGCGTCACTAGGTGCGGCGCCTGTTATTTTAGCCGGAGTTACAACATTTGGCACCGGCGTAAAAACTTCGGCATTTGTTGGGTTAGAGGAGCTAAGGTTGGCCTGTTTAATAGTTGCCGCGGTGGTTTGGCCAAAAGCAACAGGCGATAAGCATAGTAGCGTTGCGGTTAAAACGAAGTTGTATTTCATATGTGTATTGTTGGTAATCGTTATTAGTTGTTGTGTTGGGCAATGGCCAATTGTTTTCCGCCGTTGGTTTGTTAGGGCGCAAAACCGGCCATCTAAACGCACTTTCCCTGAGCCTTTACAAACGCTGGCCGAATATAGGCAAGATGGGGCAATTAAACCGGGCAAATTGTCCATCGTCCATGGCCCCTCATCCATGGCAGGAAACTGCGGAGGTAAAAACAGCCGGTGTATAAAACCGTTTAAAAAATGAGACAGTTTGCGACACCCAAAACACCTGTACCGCTTTCCAGATTTGGGAAAGTGCTGAAGCCCAGATACCCATTGCGTTTGAGGCCAAAAATGAGACAACATGTGACACCCAAAACACCTGTACCGCCCCAAATTGGGAAACCGCCAAATAGGCGTTGGTAAAGGGTTTCAGCAAACGGGGGTTTTTACAAATGGATGAAATTACCATACCCTTGCCGATATGGCTGAAACCCTTTTCCACAATGGGTTTGGGGCTAAAAACGATACAGGCAAAAACGCCTAACACCTTACAAATGGTTAGCCGCATTTTTACCGAAGTTTTTACCAGGGCTGTAGCCCATAAGTATATTAGCGGCATATACGTGCATGGGGCAGCCCACATGGTATGTAGCACCCCTGCTTTTAACGCACTGCCTGTTATAATGCTACGAACGTTTACCGCCATTATTGATTAATTTTTTCCCACTAATATCGGCTATTTTGGGCGGTTGGGGGCGATGGTAAGTTACGATTGCAGACCACGATTTGTCCACAGGACTCCGGTGGAAAGTGGATTTTGGGGATTGGGCGGATTGATTGTGCCAATGTAGGTGTGGCTGCTTAGTTCGTGATGGTGCGTGGGCCGTTGGGTGGATATGCTACCGGCGTAAGTGCCGCTATAGGCGGGGTGCCATCACCTGTTGCCCATCTTACTCCTTTTTGGAGGCACAGCCTGCCCCGATTTGTTTCGGGGCTCAGTTGATGGTTCCGTTTTATGGCGCCTTAGTAAGTTTAGTTTTGCCTTTGGTTTTTCAAATACCCTTCATCCCGCCCCAGGGGGAGGGTTTAATCAGGAAATCCAGATGCCCCTTCGGAACATCTGGATTAACGGGGCATCTGGATTAACCGGAGCTTTACCCTAAGGCGAGCCGGGGCCCGGTCATAAATTGCCTTAGTTATCGCCAGTAAATCAAAGTCATCGTGCAAATACACGACTTCTTGGTAGCTGCTTTTTCTTTTGCTATTAGTATTCTACAGATTAACTTAACAGCTTATAAAAACTTCGTATACTTGCAATAATAGCACTACCCCATTATAATGTTTTTAAAAAATGCCGAGTAAAAGAATAATATCGCCGTTGCCTTATAATCCCGCTGTTTTTGTGTGGGCAAGGAATCGTGCTGATTATTCCCAAGGGGAAGTTGCCCAAAGCTTGAAAGTTTCTATTCAAAAGATAATTGCATGGGAAAGCCTGATTGCCGCCCCCACGGTCAACCAGGCGAGGCAGCTTGCCGACCTTTATGGCAGGCCATTCCTTGAGTTTTTTGCCAAGGAAATTCCTGAGGTTGTGGAAACTAATCTTGTCCCTGATTTTCGAACACAACACAACACGGTTGTTGACCACGAAAATAGGATTTTGAAAGAGGTTCAGGCGTGGGGTGAAATGCAAAGGCTAAACACAATTGACCTTTACGAAATTAATGGAGATATACCTCCAACGCTTCCGGCGAGACTAAAAGCAACCATTAAAGATAATCCTGAGGCAATTGCTGCAATCGTAAGGGAAATTTTGGATTTTCCAATAGACAGGCAGCTTAGTTTGCGAGGCCCAGAAAAGGCAAATCTTGTTAGAAAGATACGATCAAAATTTGAAGATATTGGCATTCTAATACTTAAAAATTCAGATCTTGGAAAGTGCAATGCAAGGGGCCTGTGTATTTATAACGAATTGCTTCCAATTATCATATTGGGCAATGAAGCTCAAAACGGCTCAACATTTACTTTGTGTCATGAGTTTGCCCACATCATACTTGGGCAAAGCGCGGTTAGCGATGGCATACAGAAACGCATAGAGGTTAATGCAATAGAAGCATGGTGCAATCGTTTCGCGGGTGCTTTTCTTGTTCCAGAAATCACTTTGAAAAAATTCATCAATCCAAACAGAAAGCTTCCAGAAATAAGCGATGACGACCTTGCAAAGCTTGCAAGCAGGTTTTCAGTTAGCAGGCATGCTATGCTTGTCCGGCTTGTTCAGCTCAATATGGTAGATGCTGACTATTATTGGCAGACTAAGCGCCCACAATTCCTTGAAGAAGAAAGGAATCAGAAGTCCGGTGGACGAAATATCTATTATGGCTCACGATACAGAAACAAGAATGGTGACCTATATACGGGGCTTGTGCTTGAAGCATGGAGCAATAACAGAATTACAAACCACAACGCCGCTGAGTTCATGGGGATAAAAAATATAGCGCACCTTTTCGACATTAGAAAGCACTTCAATGATTGAAAAGAAAAAATATTGTTTAGATACTTCTGGATTGAGTAACCCCTTAGATTTGATGCCAGAAACTAAGGCAATATATCAGCCTATTTGGAATCACATAAAATCACTGATTGTAAGCGGTGTTTTTGCAGTCAATGCGGAGATTTACGAAGAATTGTGTCGCTTGCCTGGAAGTATTGGTGAACATATTACGGCAAATGAAGGTAACATGCTTTTAGAAGTAGGCGAGGCGTGGGATTGGCGCAGTTATTTGGCAATTGTTGAATCATGGCGAGTAAAATATAAAGATGTTATCTCTGAATATAACGGTAACAGAAAAGGAACCGTTGGCCTTATCGATGTTTCAATTGTTGCTCTTGCTAAATGCTTAGGCCTGCCTGTTGTAAGTATGGAATCAATTTCATTCCAGGCAAGCGATAAAAAAGTTCGCATCCCTTCTCTTTGTGCGCTGGAGGGCGTAGAACATCTTACCTTTAATGACCTGCTTTCTTAAAGTCGTTCAATGAACACTCCGGGGTAGGGTGTCATTCACATTGTTCTGTTAACTTACCCCCGCCATCCATGGCTTGCAGCTACGGATTCAACATAAAAAGCCCGCCTTTGGCGGACAATAAATAGCGAAGCTGAAATAATAGAAAAACTGCCAAATTGTAATACTAAAGGTGATGGCTACTCGCACCATTACAGTGGCAAAAGCAAATCCAGATGCCCGTTCGGAACATCTGGATTAACGGGGAAATAAAGCTTTTGGTAGTCGGCTGAAGTTTTTCATGGTATCGGCTCTTGCGTCGCACTCCTGGAAGTTCCGTTTTTATGGCGGCTTTATAAGCGTTGTTTTGTCTTTGGTTTTTCAAATACCCTTCACAGAAGGGGTTTAATTAGAAAATCCACATGACCCTTCGGAACATCTGGATTAACGGGTGCGACCAGGCGAAATAAAGCTTTTGGTAGTCGGCTGAAGTTTTTCATGGGATCGGCTGTTGCCACGCTCGGTTGATGGTTCCGTTTTTATGGCGGCTTTATCAGCGTAGTTTTGTCTTTGGCTTTTCAAATACCCTTCACAGAAGGGGTTTAAGCAGGAAATCCAGATGCCTCTTCCGAACATTTGGATTAGCGGGGCTTTGGCTACCGTTAACTGCTCTTGCTAGCTACACGCAAAAGGTGAGTAAGGGCTTTTTTAAAAAATAACAGCAAATTCATTAGCATTGCGTCGTTGAGAAAAATAGTTCTTTGAAAGTATTGTCAATATTGAGTTACAGCCGATTTTGAGCCTAAGACGATTTGATTTTTTGGGAGTTTTTAAAGTTGTAATTTGCTGGAAATCAGCAAATTGTGA
>CAIRZB010000029.1 GCA_903882935.1 uncultured Parafilimonas sp.
TTGGGGCGGGGTAGACAAAAGTATACCCACCGAACAAATAGATGCGGTTACCAACGCCATGCAACAGCACAATAAACCGTATACAAGTGTAGTGTTCTCCATCGCAGGGCATGCGTTTAACAACGATGAACGCGCGAGCTACAATGCAGATGCCTCAACTGAGGCGTGGGCACTTACCATGTCGTTTTTCCACGATAAGTTGAAATAGCGCTTTACGAGACATCTTTTTTAACAAACTGCCAAGCAACAAAAATGCTTGGCAGTTTTCTTTTGCCGTCAGCGAAAGATTCAGCCTTGCCTAAATCAGCCCATATACTAACCCCTGTCATAAAACGTGGCATCATAAGTGCATTACTTTGGCTTGTTAAACCTTTTGCAAACACTTGTAACAAAAAAACGGTTTGCATTCCTTAAAGGCTATTTACTACAATAACACCAATGTTACTAAATGGCTATCACAAAAATATTAATAGGGTGGGTACTCGCCTGCGTGTTTGCCATTGACGGCTTACAAGCGCAGGATGTTGCACCCACTGGGGGCGTTAAATTTACTTTGCTGCAATGCATTGAACAGGCAAAACTGCGCAATATTTCCATCAATACATTGCGCTTAAGCCAACAGTCCGCCCAGCAAGACTTACTGGCCTCCAAGGCCTCTAAGCTGCCCAACCTTACGGGTACGGCGGGGCAATCGGCCAGCAACGGCAAAAGCGTAAACTCCTTCACCGCCAACGTACAAAACCAAACCTATCTTACTGGCAGCTATGCTGTTAGTTCGTCCGTAACCCTGTACAATGGCTTATATTTAAACAATGATATTAAGCAAAAAGGCCTGTTGGTGCAAAGTGCAAACCTAAATATACTGCAGGGTGAGAATGATATAACACTGCAGGTAACAGAGGCGTTCCTTAGTATTCTGCTGGCAAAAGAAAACATTGTGTACTTAAAGGACCTAGTAAACACCTCAAACGCGCAGGTAAGGCAGGAGGTGTTGCTGTATAATGCCGGCAGTATTGCCAAAAACGACCTGGTGCAAATGCAGGCCCAAAATGCCACCGATAATTATAACCTGGTTACCGAACAAAACATATACCGCCAAAACGTACTCACCTTAAAGCAACTATTGTTAATTCCGTTTGATACTTCGTTTGATGTTTCAGCACCTGATTCAATGGATGTACAACGCATGTATCCGGCCTTGGATATAGCCGTAAATACGGCCTTGCAAAGTAGGCCTGAAGTAAAAAATAGCCAGTTAGGTTTGCAAGTGGCGCGGCTAGATCTTGAAAAAGCAAGGGCCGGCCTTCTGCCAACAGTTACGGGCAGCGGCTCGGCTTCCAGCGGGTATTCAAGCCAGTCGGGGGAATATTTCAGGCAGCTGGATAATAACTTTTTCCAGCAATTGGGTCTTAGTCTTACTGTTCCCATATTCAGCCGCCGTGTGCCAAGAACGGCGGTGGAGAAAAGCAAAATCGCCATCGCACAATCAGGTCTCACCCTACAAAATACAAAAACCGTGTTATCGCAGCAGGTTGAACAGGCCTATATAAACGTGCAAAACGCAGAAAGCCAGTACGATGCGGCGGTGGAAACCTTAAAGGCGGCCCAGGAAGGTTACCGCATTGCCAATGAGCAACTGAAAGCCGGGGCCGTTAATACCGTGCAATTGCTACTGGAGAAAAATGTGTATCTGCAGGCGTTGCAAGCATATACACAGGCAAAATATAACACCGTGCTGTATATTAAAATTTACACTTTTTACATGGGCGACCCCGTAACACTTTAAAATACTCTCGAATGAAAAAATACAAATGGCTTATAATATTGGTGGTGGTTGCATTGGCAGGGCTGGGCATTTGGTACTGGTTTTTTTATAAAAAGGAGGTACCGGTTACCGTTGCCACCGAAAAACCATATTATGGGGATATTGCCAACACCATCACTTCCACCGGTAAGGTTGAGCCAGTTGACACGGTGGCTGTAGGTTCACAGGTGTCGGGTACCATCAAATACCTGTATGCCGATTTTAACGCAGTGGTGAAGAAAGGCCAGCTGATTGCAGAGCTTGACAAAACGTTGTTGCAAGCGCAAGTGGACCAATACAGTGCTAACCTACAGGCTGCGAAAAACCAATTGGTATACGCTGAAAGTAACTATGTTAGGCAAAATACCCTGTACACAGCCGGCGCCATAAGCAAGGCTGACTATGAAACGGCGCTATACCAGCGCAACACAGCCCAAAACAATGTTAAAAGCATAGCAGCACAATTGGCGGGCGCACAAAAAAATCTTTCACTGGCCAGTATATACTCCCCCATAGCAGGTACGGTGTTAACGCGTAGCATAAGTGTTGGGCAAACCATTGCCTCCTCGTTCAACACGCCCACCCTTTTTACCATAGCCAACGACCTTACCAAAATGCAGGTGCAAGCGGCAGTTGATGAGGCAGATATTGGCAATGTAAAAAATGGTTTGCGGGTATCGTTTACAGTTGATGCGTTTGCCAAAGACGTATTCAGTGGAACGGTGGCGGAAGTTAGGCTGCAGCCCGCAGTTTCATCCAATGTAGTTACATATACCACCATCATCAACACCTCCAACAACGATTTAAAGCTTAAACCGGGGATGACGGCGAACATTACCATTTATACTAAGGAAGACAGCAACGCACTGCTGCTGCCGGTGCGGGCTTTAAAGTTTACGCCCGATGCAACTGTTTTGAAGAATTATGTGATTTTGCCAGACACATCTATCCGGACCGCCTCCTTCAATACAAAAGCGAAGACTGACACTGCAAAAGACACTGCCACTAAAAAAACAGGCACGGTAAGGCATGGCACAACTGCCTCGGTATGGGTGAAATATGGCGATACGCTGGCGCAGAAGAAAATTAAAACGGGCATGAACGATGACACCAATGTGGAAGTATTGAGTGGGTTGACGGAATACGACGATGTAGTAACCGGTCTTGAAAATGCAACAGATGGTAAAATGGCAGATGCCGCCGCGGTTAAAAGCCCTTTTATGCCACAAATGGGACGGGGTAAAAAACCGGCTGCAAAGTAAATGACACCACAGATGGAAAAAAAGACACTTGAAATAAAAGACCTGAAACGCGATTTTTTAATGGGCGAGGAAACAGTAAGTGCATTGAAAGGCATTACGTTTACGGTTTTGGCCGGCGAGTTTATGACCATTATGGGTAGTAGCGGGTCGGGCAAAACCACGTTACTTAATATAATTGGCTGCCTTGACAAGCCGAGCAGCGGCACTTACCTGCTGGACGGGGTAGACATAGAAAAGCTATCCCGCAACGAGCTGGCAAGGCTGCGTAACCAAAAAATAGGCTTCGTTTTTCAGTCGTATAATTTGCTGCCTCGAACATCGGCTTTGGAAAACGTAGAGCTGCCGATGATGTACAACGGTGCCATTTCCAGCAAACAAAGAAAGGAGAAAGCCACCCATGCGTTGGAGCAGGTAAAACTGGCCGACAGGATGGGGCACATGCCCAACCAACTGTCGGGCGGGCAACAACAACGCGTGGCCATAGCTAGGGCATTGGTGAATGACCCCGTGATGATACTGGCCGATGAAGCTACCGGCAACTTAGACTCGCGCACCTCGTACGAGATTATGACCGTTTTTCAAGAATTGAACGACAAAGGCAAAACCATTGTGTTTGTTACCCATGAGCCTGATATTGCCACTTTTAGCACGCGTACCATAACGTTAAGAGACGGGCGGATAATTAAAGACTTTAAGAACGATAACAAGCGATCGGCTACTGAGGTGTTGAAGGCCCTGCCTGTTAACGAAGACGATAAAATTTAAGCAGCAGTTATGAACGTATCAAACCTTTTACGGATTGCCTTTAGGGCCTTGCAACATAACATGATGCGTGCTTTTTTAACCATGCTGGGTATAATTATAGGGGTGGGTGCCGTTATAGCCATGGTGGCCATTGGCGAAGGCAGCAAAGCCAGTATACAAGCACAAATATCGGCCATGGGTTCTAACATGGTTACCGTGCGGCCTAATAGCAACGTGGCTGGCGGAGTGCGGCTGGATGCTACTTCCGTACAGTCTCTTTCGTTGGACGATGTGCAGGCACTGCTAAAGCAGGGGCAATATATGAGCGCGGTATCACCAGGAGTGTCTAGTAAAGGGCAAGTAATTAACGGATCGCTTAACTGGTCTACCACGCTGCAAGGGGTAAGTCCGGCTTTCCTCGACATTAGGGATTGGCCATTGAAAAGCGGGGTTGTATTTACCGACAAAGATGTAAGCTCGGCTGCAAAAGTTTGTTTGATAGGGCAAACCGTGGTGGATAATATTTTTATCAATGGGGAAGACCCTGTTGGCCAGGTAATACGCTTTAGCCATATACCGTTTAAAATAATTGGGGTATTGGGGAAGAAAGGCGAAAATGCTTTTGGGCAAGACCAGGATGACGTTATTATAGCGCCCTACACCACTGTGATGAAGCGGATAATGGCGACTGTTTATTTGCAAAATATTTATGCATCCGCCCGCAATGAGACCGTTACCGACTCTGCCTCTGGTGAAATTTCCACTATTTTAAGGGCCTCGCACCGGCTAAAGCCAACTGATGCGGATGATTTTACCGTTCGCACCCAAGCCGAGCTTATCAATACTTTCAGCTCCACTAGCAAACTGCTCACCATTCTGTTAACAGCCATTGCGGCCATTTCGCTGGTGGTCGGTGGTATTGGCATCATGAACATTATGTATGTGTCGGTTACGGAACGCACCAAGGAAATTGGGCTACGCATGGCACTTGGCGCAAGGGGCATTGATATACTGTACCAGTTTTTAATTGAAGCCATTTTAATAAGCATTACCGGTGGCGTTATCGGCGTTATTTTGGGTGTGGCTGCATCAAGTCTTATCCGTATTTTTCTTTCTTGGCCTACGCTGGTTTCGCAATCATCCGTGGTATTGTCCTTTATGGTATGTGCGCTAACGGGTGTGTTTTTTGGTTATTATCCGGCATTGAAAGCCTCACGGCTGGATCCTATCGACGCTTTACGCTACGAATAGCACAGCTTGTATTTTACTCCCCATGTTTTTTCGTGCAAAACATTCGCTAAGTCGAAAGGGGGTAAAATTTATACATGCCACATTTTAGCAAGAAGCTTAAAGCCCCCTTTAGGGGATGGGGCGGGTTAGGGTTATTTCCTTTTGTAAACCGGCACATTGCTACAAGCTTCGCCGTACATAATGCTTTTTACGTGTGGCCTTAGGGTGTTGGTTATTTCCAAATACGCCGTTTCGGGTACCTGCACATCGCCGCAGCCTTTTACAATCACCCGCTTATCGGCAAAATCCGCACCGTTTATGGCACCGATTCTCTTAATAAAAATATTGTTCACCAACGTTTTTTCATCCCCAACACTTACCTCCTTGGCTATTGGTTGCAAGTAGCTGGCTACCAGCATATATGCCCACGCGGGTATTATGGCATCTGCGCTGCAGGTTATGCCAACGTAGGCTTCTTGGTATTCTTCCCAAGCCATATTTTGTAGTGCGGCCCTAAAATCTTTCTCCTTCAAAATCAACCCCATAAAAAGGTAGTCCTTCAGGTCAAATATTTTTATGTTGCCTTTTGGGTAGTAATCCTCAAGGTCAATGGTCATCAATCCGCTGTCCGCCACTTTGTTTACAATCATATCCTCCATAACCAACATTTGGCTGTAAAATTACAACATAAATTAAACCTGGTGGTTGGGTATTCCGCTTGTTCAATTTTCTACAAAAAGGTAGCCCCGACGGGATACTACCTACTTCGAAAATTGGGGGTGCGCCCGCATGTTGTAATAGGCCGTTTGGGGCTATTGCATCGTACCCAACAATAACTGGTTTAACTTACCGCGTGGCGACTTTGCGCGCCCATTACTGTTTTTCACTGTGGTGGTATAACCAACATGGTGCCAACAAAACCCTAGCCAACACTCTTTTATGCCCATTTTTATAAAAACTGAAGCATTTTCCTGCATGTTTTGCTCGCAATTACCCTGTATATTTACCCAGCATTAACGTATTGAACACATGCCGGTTAATTGCCTGGTGTGGGTAAAAAGCGGCAATCAATAACAGTACACATACATACAACATGAGAAAAACAACAGCCAACTGCCTTTTACTGGCAGGTGTATTTTGCGTGCATGCTGCCACGGCACAAAAATCCATTTCAGGGTTTACGGCGGAATCCGCCAAGCAACAAACGGCCACCGAGCAAAAATTTGATGCACAACTTAATGCCGCCAACATAGGCAGCACCATTAAATTGCTGGCAGCCAAGCCGCACCATGTAGGCTCGCCCGGGGGTAAAGAGGTTGCAGAAGAAATACTCGCAAAATTAAAAAGCTATGGTTTTGATGCGCATATTGAAACCTTTCAAGTATTGTTCCCCTCCCCCAAAACGCGGGTGCTGGAACTTACAGCCCCAAACATGTATAAGGCGTTATTGAAAGAACCGGCATTGAAAGAAGATGCCACCTCAGGCCAGGAAGGGCAACTGCCTACCTACAACGCCTGGAGCGCTGATGGCGATGTAACCGGCCAGTTGGTATTTGTAAACTACGGCCTGCCCGATGATTATGAACAACTGGCAAAAATTGGTATAGATGTAAAGGGTAAAATAGTGATAGCCAAATATGGCCGCAGCTGGCGTGGCATAAAGCCAAAAGTAGCCTATGAACACGGCGCGATTGGCTGTATTATTTATTCAGACCCGGCAGATGACGGTTACACCGAAGGCGATGTGTACCCAAAAGGGGCATTTAAAAATGAATATGGGGTACAACGCGGATCGGTGATGGACATGGTAATTTACCCCGGCGACCCGTTGACACCCGGCGTGGGTGCCACTGAAAGTGCCAAACGCTTGGACAGAACAGATGCCACCACCATATTAAAAATACCCGTGCTACCGATAAGCTATCATGATGCACAACCGCTTTTGGCGGCTTTGGACGGTCAGGTGGCACCGGCTGGCTGGGCCGGTTCGTTGCCTATTACGTACCATGTTGGGCCAGGCAAAGCCATGGTGCATTTGAAATTGGAGTTTGATTGGAAATTGGTGCCTTGCAGCGATGTTGTTGGCATGATAAAGGGGGCTGACTACCCAGACGAATGGGTAATACGCGGTAACCACCACGACGGTTGGGTTAACGGTGCGGGCGACCCTATTAGTGGGCAGGCCGCCATGTTGGAAGAAGCGAAAGCCATAGGCGTACTGGTAAAAGACGGCTGGAAACCCAAACGTACCCTTGTGTACTGCGCATGGGATGGTGAAGAACCGGGCCTGTTGGGTTCGACAGAATGGGCAGAGCAACATGCCGATGAACTACAACAAAAATGTGTGGCCTATATAAACTCCGATGGTAATGGCCGTGGATTTTTAGGTGCCGGTGGTTCTGCGGCGTTGACTGTTTTGGTAGATGAGGTAGCCAAAGGCGTAACTGACCCGCAAACGGGTGTAAGCGTATTTACCAGGGCAAAAGCCGAGGAGGCCGTTCACGCTGGCTCAGCCAGGGCAAAAAAAGAGGCGCTTGGTAAAAGCAGGCTTGAATTGGGTGCGCTTGGCTCGGGTTCTGATTTCTCCGCTTTCCTTCAACACCTTGGCATACCCGCGTTGAATATGGGTTACGGCGGCGAAGACCCAGGCGGCGAATACCATTCCATTTATGACTCTTATGACGATTATAGGCGTTTTAAAGATTCCGGTTTCAACTACGGCGTTGCCCTTTCGCAAACAGCGGGCCATACCGCTTTGCGCTTGGCTGGTGCCGATGTGTTGCCGTTTGAATATAAAGACCTATCCAAACAAATAAGCGGTTACGTAACCGAACTGATTGGCCTGCAAGACCAAACCCGAGAAAGTACAGAATTGGAAAACCAATTAATTAAGTCTGGCGATTACAAACTGGCCGCCGACCCGCTTAAAACATTCATCGTGCCTGCTACCAAAGAGGCCGTGCCCTACCTTGATTTTTCGCCCCTGCAAAATGCGGTGGCTGCGTTGCAGAAAAGTGCAGATTCACTATCAGCCCTGTCGGCAAAAGCCGTAAACATAGCTGGCGACCATGATGCTTTAAACAAAAAGCTGTATGCCGCAGAGCAGCAATTGTTGTTGGTAAACGGTTTGCCACGCAGGGGCTGGTACAAGCACGCTTTATATGCCCCCGGCTTTTATACCGGCTACGGGGTAAAAACCATGCCCGGCATACGCGAAGCCATTGAGCAACGCAACTGGAAAGAAGCCCAGGAGCAAATTGTTTTACTGGCCGATACCGTTAACAAACTGGCTGTTTTTTTGGGAGCGATACAATAAACTGATTTATGTTTATTATAACGCCCCGCCGCTTGGTGGGGCGTTTTTGTTTTTGGGTTGTGCTGTTTATGTGAGCGGAGGTTTATTTTTTACAATTGGTGCAAGGCGGTGTGGTATTTTGATAACTTTATGGTGATGGATGCGCCATTTTATGGTAAACTGAATAAAATCAAAGAAGATAATGAGGTACTAAACAAATTGGAATTCCGGGTTAAGGACAAAAAATGGGTTATATTGGTTAAATGATGGATTTATACACTTTTATAATGGCGTTTAGAGGCGGCACTTATATAAGCCAAGTGTACGCTGATAATGTAAAAAGCGCATGTTTTGAATGGGCTAAACAACTTACTGTAAATGATATAAAGTACTTTGGGCCTACTGCAAAGCGGGAATTGATTAATTCTAGGGGACGAAGAGTTTTCCCCGGTACCCATTACAGGGGTAATAAATGTGTGGTGTTATTGTGTTGGACTAAGGGTTGGTTTTATCGTAGTAAATATTATAAAAACGACTTTCTGAAAACTTGCTATTTATACCCGCTTAGGAATGCTGTTAGTAATACAAATGCTGTTACCGCTATTGTTATCCGTGATGCCTAGGGAGGCAGGCAACTCCTAAAGCTCAACTGGCTTGGTAATAATTCGGGAGATACCTGACTCCGCAGGTTTGACGAAGCTGGCCTGCTTTCTAAAACTACTACGGCTTTAATAAAACGGCCTGCCGATTGGCGGGCCGTTTATGTTTCAAGCATTCCTTTCACATCCTCTAATAATTAGTAACGCAACAGCTACAAACAGTTTAGCTACACCACCGTAAGCACCACTTTGCCCCTAGTTCTGCCCTTGTGCACATATTCCAACGCGTCTTTTGCCTCTGCCAATGGAAAAGTCTTATCAACATGCACCTTCACAATGCCCTGCTCAATCAACCCAACAATTTGTTGCAGTTGTGCTTGGTGCGATACAAATAAAAACCTTGTGGCATGTATATCATAGCCTTTTTGCAGTTCCTCCCTTGGCCCGGCCGTGATGGAGACATAATGCCCGCCATTCTTCAACGCCTCAAAACATTCCTCCTGCACTTCGGGCGTGGCAATGCTGTCCAGCACCATGTCGGCACCCATTACCCTGTCGGTAAGTTTGGTGGTATGGTAATCCACTACTTCGTCTGCCCCGAACGATTTTACAAAGGCATCATTTACTTCCGAGGCCGTGCCAACCACGTAAGCGCCTTTCCACTTCGCAAACTGCACGGCAAACAGTCCAACACCGCCTGCCGCAGCTTGTATCACCACTTTTTGGCCCGGCTGTATATGCCCGTGGTCAAAAAGTGCCTGCCAAGCCGTTAAGGCTGCCAAGGGTATGGCCGCAGCCTCTACCCAATTAACATTGTTGGGCTTGCGGGTTATGTATTGCGTTTTCGTGGCCACATACTCAGTAAAAGCACCCTGCTTCGTCCATTCTATGGAGCCTATTATTTCGTCACCGGGTTTAAAATCAACCACCTCTCTGCCCACCGCCTCAATAACACCGGCTATGTCGGTACCCACAATATGTGGCAGCTCAAAATAGCCATATACGGCAGCCTTCCAATCCACCGGGTTTACCCCTGCGGCATACACTTTTACCAACACCTCGTTTGGCTGTGGCAATGGTTTTGGTATTTCTTCCACCAACACATTGCCGATAGCACCTTTTTCTCTTAACAGTATTGCTTTCATATCCGTTCTTTTACCCGCAGGGTGCTTTTATTTAGTTTATCTCAAATGTAGTCGTGCATTTACGCATTAAACGCCGCTGCAAACACTTTTGCAAAATCAGCCAGTTTTACTTTGCCCAATGTGGTTGGCCGGTGTTTCCAATAATCCTCCCCCATAATGCCTGTTCTTAGGGCAGTACCCATCTCCACATAGTTTTTGGCCACCTCTAACGGCAGGCCGGCACCCAACATGCCCTGTAAACTTTGCTCATCGGTAAATTCAACCCAAGGCAGCCCGGGTTTGCCTATGGCTTCGCCCAATGCTTTGGCAATGTCGGCAGTGCTTACTTCGTCACTGGCAATATAACGCTCTGAGTGGCCTGCAAAACCCAAGCCAAGCAGTTCTTCGGCAGCGGCGGCGGCTATATCGGTAGGCTCTACAATAACAAATGTTTTTTCTGTAGTACTGTAATTGGCGCCAATAATGCCGGCTTGTTTTATTAAGCCAATGTTGGCAAACAGGTTTTCGTAAAAATATGCCGGGCGCAGGTGTTTAATATGCACGTTTGTAAGCGTGTTTAGGGCCAGTTCGGCACGGTGCAGGCCGCTAACGGGGCCCACCCCATCGTACAAATGCGCGCCTATGCTGCTAAGGTTAACCACATATTGTACACCTGCTGCTTTAATGGCGGCGGCGTAATTCTTGCCAATTTGTTCAATGTATCCCTTCCAGTCGGCTGCACCAAAATTTGGCGGCACCATGGTGTACACGGCATCGGCACCGGCAAAAGTTTTGGTAAGAAATTCAACATCATCCACCGACCCGATAGCGGTTTTTGCGCCAGCCTCAACAAGGGCTGCCAGGTTGCCTGGGTTGCGGCCTACAACCGTAACGGCATGGCCTGCTGCTAATAACTGTAGTGTAAGCGGTTTTGAAATATTTCCCGCCCCGCCTGTTACAACGTATTTCATAATTGATGGTTTTAAAACATCCGGTTACCTTGTTTGTTTTTGTGGTAACCCAGGATGAAGGTGATTAATAAAACATTGTATTTGTATATACAAATTTAAACATAAAAAAATTTACTCAGGCAAGGCATCCGACAGTTTGTTCATGCTGCTAAGCATATTGGCACCTTCGTTTGGCCCCAATATGTGCGCATAGCCTTGGTAAAAATCATCCACACATCTTTTAAGTACAGGCAAAAGTTCCTGCCCTTTCGGGGTGGCATACACGTTGGTATTTTTGCCCTCCGTAATCCGCACAACCAGCTTTTTGTCTTCCAATTTCTCCAATAAACGCGTAACTGTGCTGGGCTTTAGCTGTAATTCCCCAGCAAGTTTGCCCGGCTGCACCCCCGGCTCCTCAATGGCAATCATCAACAAGTAGGCGTGGCTGGGCGACAAATCAACTTTTGCCCAGTTTTCACTGGCAAGTTTTTCCATCTTACGTGCCAACGCGTTTGATGCAAAATACATGCACTGCCGGTACCTGCTTTCTGAAGTCTTCATTGTATGCCTGCCCTACTGCTTTAAAAGTTTTGACAAAGGTAAATGCATTTCATTTGTATATGCAAATATATTTTTTATAAAAGCAAAAATGCGTCAAGCACGGTTTGTAGGTAGCTGCTTTGCTTGGGTACTTCGGCTTGTATAAAACTGTTGATAGTAGCCTCGCTTTGCACATACCCCTGGCCGGTAAGCTCGCTGCGCTCGTGTTCGGTCATGCCGTTCAGCAGGTCTTCTTTCACCTCCATGTGAAACTGCAAGCCAACCACATTTTTGCCATACACAAAACCTTGTTGGGCGCAGGCGGTGCTGCTAAACAGGCACTCGGCACCCGCTGGCAAATCGTACGTATCGCCATGCCAGTGGAAGGTAGTAAACTCGCTAGGCAGAAGGTTGGTTAGCGCGTGGGCGGTAACTTTTTGCACAGGCCACCAGCCAATTTCTTTTTCGGTGTGTGGGTATACCGCCGCCCCAAGTACGCTGGCAACCAGCTGCGCCCCTAGGCAAATGCCGAATACCTTTTTGCCTGCCGCAATAGCCTGCTGAATAAACGCTTTTTCCGCGGTTATCCAAGGCAGCACGTTTTCTTCATACACCCCCATCGGCCCGCCGAGTATCACCAACACATCAAAGGATGGCAGGGGCGGAAACGCAACAGCCTCAAAAACCATGGTATAGCTGGTGGAAAAATTATGGTTTGCCGCCCAGTCTACGATGGAACCGGGGTACTCAAATGCCACATGTTGGATAAAGTGTATACGCATAGCCGGGGCAAGGTAAGAAAAGTTTACATGTTCGCAGGGTTGCGGAAGTTGGATGTTCACAGGTTTAAATGTTTATGGGTTTAAGGTTTTAGAGCGTTCCTAAAAACAATAAAACTATTGAGCCCGTAACCTGTGAACGTTGGAACTTTTGAACGCAGGAACTTAGATACCCTTGAACCCTTAAAAGCCATAGATTTGCGGTAGATATAACGCATGGCAAATACCAATGTACATACTGAAGAGAAGCCTTTAAGCGCGGCCGAAAAGGAGTTTGAAAACAGCATAAGGCCCAAGGAGATTTTAGATTTTGCCGGCCAGCCGCAGTTGATTGAAAACCTGGTGATTTTTATTAAGGCCGCCAAAATACGGGGCGAGGCATTGGACCACGTGTTGTTCCACGGCCCGCCGGGTTTGGGTAAAACCACACTATCGCGCATTGTTGCCAACGAACTGGGGGTGAATATTAAGGAAACCAGCGGCCCCGTGATTGAAAAGCCGGGCGACCTTGCCGGGCTGCTGACCAACCTGCAGCCCAACGACGTGCTGTTTATTGACGAAATACACCGGCTTAGCAATGTGGTGGAGGAGTACCTGTATGCCGCCATGGAAGATTACCGCATTGACATTATGATTGACAGCGGCCCTAATGCCCGCAGCATACAACTTACGCTTAACCCGTTTACATTAATAGGTGCCACCACCCGCAGCGGATTGCTAACGGCACCGCTGCTATCAAGGTTTGGCATAAAATCGCGGTTAGAATATTATACGGCGGAGGTGTTGAAAAAGATTATCGAGCGCAGCTCGGCCATATTAAACACCACTATTTCAAGCGATGCCGCCGGGGAAATTGCACGGCGCAGCCGCGGCACGCCCCGTATTGCAAACGGACTTTTGCGCCGTGTGCGCGATTTTGCCCAGGTACTGAACGACG
This sequence comes from uncultured Parafilimonas sp., assembly GCA_903882935.1. Taxonomy (GTDB): domain Bacteria; phylum Bacteroidota; class Bacteroidia; order Chitinophagales; family Chitinophagaceae; genus JABDFW01. Next base: position 13,265 of record CAIRZB010000029.1, read on the forward strand.
GTATTATTGACATGGGCATTACCCAGCACGCCTTGCGGGCATTGAATGTGGATGAGCATGGGCTTGATGAGATGGATAACCGGATATTGCTAGCCATTATTGAAAAATTTAAGGGCGGGCCCGTGGGTCTTACCACCATTGCCACGGCCGTAGGTGAGGAATCGGGCACCATTGAGGAAGTGTATGAGCCTTTTTTAATACAGGAGGGCTTTTTACAACGTACCCCGCGCGGCCGGGAAGCCACCCATAAAGCCTACGAGCATTTAAAAATGGCCGTGAGGAACGACGGGCAGCAGAAGAGTTTGTTTTAGATTAGGCTAACGTTTCCCTAATTCTGGGTTTGTTTCGATTGTGCATCAAGAACATTTTAATACTATATTGCGGGTGCAATACAATTTGTTGGTTTTTGTTTTTTAAGCATTCAGCGGCAATGGTTTCAGGTTGTACTACAATGTTGAAAAAGCCATTTTAGCCAATTTATGTTTAAAAGGCAATCACCCGAATTAAACCCCATTTTACAACATGCAAAAAAACAGGCTAACTGCTTTTATATTGGTTGCCATGCTATTAGGCCTGATAATAGGCGACGGTGTACACGAATACACCACACCCGCCTTTACCACGGCTTTTGCAACCAATATTAAGTTATTGGGTACCATTTTTATACGCTTGGTGCAAATGATTATTGCCCCGTTGGTTTTTTGCACGCTGGTGGTGGGTATTGCCAAATTGGGCGACCTTAAAACTGTTGGCAGGGTAGGCGGCAAAGCAATGCTGTGGTTTGTTTCGGCCTCACTCATATCATTGCTGCTGGGTATGGTGCTTGTAAACCTGTTTCAGCCTGGCAGCCATATTGACCTGTCCCACGCAGACACCAACGGCTTGAAGGACCTTGCCGGTAAAACACAGGCTTTTTCGTTGGCAGGCTTTATTGAACACGTGATACCTGAGAGCATTTTTAGGGCCTTGACTGACAACTCCATTTTGCAAATAGTGGTTTTCTCCGTTTTTTTTGGCGTGGCATCTGCCGCTTTGGGGGATTATGCCAAGCCTTTGATAAAGGCATTGGACGTAGCATCCCACATAGTGCTTAAAATGGTGGGGTACGTAATGAATTTTGCGCCGGTGGGCGTTTTTGGGGCTTTGTGCGCCGTTGTGGCCGCAAAGGGATTAGGTATTTTTAATTTTTATTTGATTTACTACTTGGAGTTTTTAGGTGGTATAGTGTTGCTGTGGATTGTTTTAAGCACTATGGGTTTTATTATTTTAAAAGAAAGGATGCCCCGTTTGTTTAAGCGTATCGCCAACCCCATACTGGTGGCATTTACAACCACCAGCAGCGAGGCCGTTTTTCCAAAACTTACAGAGGAATTGGAAGGCTTTGGCTGCCAAGATAAAATTGTTTCATTTATTTTGCCGCTGGGTTACTCGTTTAACCTGGACGGCAGCATGATGTACATGACTTTTGCCAGCCTGGCCATAGCGCAGGCCTACCATATACCTTTAGATATTGGCACCCAACTAACCATGTTGCTGGTGCTAATGGTAACCAGCAAAGGCATAGCCGGTGTACCCAGGGCAAGTTTAGTGGTGGTGCTGGCCACCTGCGGTATGTTTAAAATACCGCCTGAGGGTGTTGCTTTAATTTTGCCGATTGACCATTTTTGTGATATGTTGCGTACCAGTACCAATGTGCTGGGCAATGCCCTTGCCACCACCGTGGTTAGCAAGTGGGAAAAGGCCCTGGGGCCGGAAAAAACGATAAAAACAGCTTAAACTTAAACAATGGACCACAAAGGGATCGTACAGCAGTTTATTGAGTGGATAATTTACAACGGCGGCCTGTACGTGCTGCTGCTGGTTATTTTTGCCGAAACAGGGCTGTTGATAGGCTTTTTTTTCCCTGGCGACAGCCTGTTGTTTGCCGCAGGCATTTATACCACCGAACTTGCAAAATCTTTCTTTGACGTGCATTACAGCGTAATAATTATACTGGTTATCCTAGCCTCTATACTCGGCAACATGGCCGGTTTTTGGTTTGGCAACAAAACCGGTCCGCTGTTGTACGAGCGAAAGGAAAACTGGTTGTTTAAGCGCAAGTACCTGGTGCGCGCGCACGATTTTTATGAACAGTACGGAAAGGGTACCATTTTTCTTGCCAAATTTTTACCCATTGTGCGCACATTTGCCCCCATAGTGGCCGGTGTGGTAAAAATGGACAAAAAAACATTCCATTTTTATAACATACTCGGCAGTATTTGCTGGGTGGGCAGCATGATGCTGGGCGGCCATTACCTGCAGGCCTGGGTACAGGCAAAATATGGTTACAGCCTTAAGGACCATATTGAGGTGATTGCCATTGTAATTATATTAATAACAACCTTACCAGTTATTTATAAGATAGTGTTTGGCAAAAGCCAGAAAACGGTTTAGCGGCAGGTACGTTGTATACAATATGATGGTACTTGCTAAACTTAACGATTCACGTTTTGCCATTTCACGATATTAACAACCATATAGATTGCTATGAACGAAAAGAAATTCGGTATTCTTTCGCTGCCTGTTATTGTGGCCGCCCTGGGCTATTTTGTTGATATTTACGATTTGCTGTTGTTTAGCATCATCCGTGTGCCTTCGTTAAAATCCATGGGCCTTAACGATGCCCAAATTGCCAAAGACGGCTTGCATATAATTAATTTGCAGATGATGGGCCTGTTAGTGGGCGGTATTTTTTGGGGCATTTTGGGGGATAAGTTGGGCCGCCTTAAAGTATTGTTTGCGTCCATCATACTTTATTCTTTGGGCAATATAGCCAACGGTTTTGTGCATACTGTTGACCAATACGCTTGGATCCGTTTTATTACCGGCCTAGGTTTGGCAGGGGAGCTTGGCGCGGGTATTACCTTGGTAAGCGAGTTATTGCCAAAAGAAAAAAGGGGTATCGGCACTTCACTGGTGGCCGGGCTTGGGCTTACCGGTGCAGTGTTCGCTTTTTTCCTAAAACAATATTTTGTAAAAGCTGATAACAGCGGCTGGCAAACCTGCTATTTTATCGGCGGTGGGTTAGGTATTTTGCTGTTGTCACTCAGGGTTGGTGTGCTTGAATCGGGCATGTTTAAAAGCATTGAAAGCAAAGATGTTCGTAAGGGTAATTTTTTTATGTTGTTTAATAACGGCGTACGGTTTAAAAAATATTTGTTGGCCATCTTAATCGGCCTGCCCACTTGGTATGTAATCGGTATACTCATTACATTTTCAAAGGAGTTTGCCGTAAAAATGGGGGTTCAGGGCATTGTAGACCCAGGCCAATCGGTAATGTTTGCTTATGCAGCTATTTCCGTGGGCGATGTGCTGGCCGGCTTCATTAGCCAAAAGCTGCAAAGCCGTAAAAGAGCTTTGTATGTATACTATGCTATTGTAGTTGCGGCCATGGTTTGGTTTTTTAACCTTACCGGTGCTACTGCGGGCATGGTTTATGCGGCATGTGCTTTGTTAGGTTTTGGCACCGGCTATTGGGCTATTTTTGTAACGATGGCCGCCGAACAGTTTGGTACAAACATAAGGGCCACGGTGGCCACAACAGTACCCAACATGGTTCGTGGTTCGTTAAACTTGGTAAGCATGCTGTTCGTTTGGTTACAGGTACAAGCAGGCGATTACATAAAAGCAGCATGGATTACGGGTATTATTGTGTTGGTTATTGGCTTGGTATCCGTTTTTCTAACGGAAGAGACTATTCATAAGGATTTGAATTATATTGAACAATAATGCAAGGGAATGTCGCCAACAGTAATATAAAGCTTGTTTTTGGAGAGCTGCTAGCTACAAGCTAACCCGCGCCAAAATAAAAACTTTACCCCTGTTGCTAAAATAAAACAATTATCCCTTACCTTTGCAAACCTTTCACCGGGAGGCAGTGATGGTGGCTGCACCTTGTTGGCTGAAAACAATATTTGGGTTAGTAAAAATTAGTAAACATGAAACGTACATTCCAACCACATAACAGGCGCCGTAAATCAGTACATGGTTTCCGCCAGCGCATGGAAACAGCTAATGGCCGTAAGGTGTTGGCCAGCCGCAGGGCGAAAGGCCGTCATAAACTGACTGTTTCTGACGAGAGGAAGTTGAAATAATATAAATCCGCGCAAGCGTGATGCATAAATAGCTAAAGCCTTCCCGATGGTTTCGGGAGGGCTTTTTACGTTAAGCGTATGGGCAACAATTTTTCGTACGGAAAAATAGAAAAACTTAAAAGCAGGAAGCTTACCGAGGAGCTTTTTGCCAAGGGTAAAACATTTACTGTTTTTCCTTTGAAGGTTTTTTACCTGTTACCGGCCCAAAAACTTGATTACCCAATTAAAACCGGCGTAGGGGCCAGCGGCAGGAATTTTAAAAAGGCTGTTGACCGCAACCGGATAAAAAGGCTGTTGCGCGAAGCCTACCGCACCGAAAAACTACCCTTGCATAAGTTTTTGCAAGAGCATGCCATGGAGGTAGCTATTTTTATATTGTATGTAGACAAAACGCTGCCCACTTATATACTGGTAAAAGAAAAAATGCCTGTTTTATTAAACCGTTTAATAAAGGAGCTGCATGCAAAGGCTGTTAAAAATACTTAGTTACCCTTTTATAGGGTTAATAAAGCTATACCAGTTTGGTATATCACCCATGCTTGGCCCAAAATGCAGGTTTACGCCTACCTGTTCGCAGTATGCGTTGGAGGCATTAAAGAAATACGGTTTGGTTAAAGGCAGCTGGCTGGCCATAAGGCGCATTTCAAGATGCCACCCCGGCGGTGGTAGCGGGTATGACCCTGTGCCGTGAAACTCATCCCTAATGCGGTGGGCTGTTTTGGTTAAGCATCTTTTCAAAAAAATTATAGCTGCGCCTTTCTCGATGCTAAATTTTTTATAACTTTATTAAAAGCAGCAATATGGGCTATAGTAAAAAGGAGTTGCTTTCCTTACCGGCAATGGAAAGGGTGGCACTCGCAGAAGAGTTATGGAGTAGTGTGGAGGAAGAAATAGTTGCTACCAACGATGAGCTTGTCTTTGCTGAGCAAAGACTTAAAATGCATGAGGCAAACCCAACAGAGGGTGTGAGTATAGATGCATTGAAAAAATATTTTAATGACAAATACGGTTTTTGAAGTTATTGTTAAACCGATTGTTTTCTGTCTCGTTTAACGGGGTAAAATAGCCAAACACTTCATCGTCAATAGTTTCCGCAGTCATCATCTATTGTTATATCACAAATTTATTATTTCTCACAGTGCTGGCAAGCCGATGGTTACTTTTTTACTTAACCTCCTCCGCATCAAATCGCTCAACAGTATGTATTCCGTTTAGTTTCTTTAGGCGATCAACCAATTCGTTCAGCTCCTCTTTGTCGTGTACAAACACTTTTATGGTGCCCTTAAAAAGGCCTTCCCCACTTTCAATGGTAAGGGCCGATATGTTTACCCGCATTTCGCCGCTAATAACATTGGTTATTTTGTTTATTACCCCCACATCATCCAACCCAACAATTTTAAGCCCTGTGAGAAAGGATATTTCCTTGTTTTTGGCCCATTTTGTTTTTACGATGCGCTCGCCGTAGTTAGCCATCATTTGCGGGGCATTGGGGCAGCTTATGCGGTGTATAATCAACCCTTTGCCGGGGCGAATAAAGCCAAACACATCGTCGCCAGGTATGGGGTTGCAGCATTTGGCCAGCGTGTACATAATTTTATCGCTGCTCTCGCCAAAAATTATCAGCTCGCTGTCTTTTTTAGAATATTGTTGTTTAGCGTCAATATCAGCTTTAACCTCAGTAAGGGGTTTTTGTACCGGCTTCGGGTGTTCTAACTTGTCGCCCAGCACGTTAAACTCCTTCAGTTCCTTTAGGTCGTTCAGCTTTACGGCAATGTTGTAAAAAAGGTCTAGTTGCGACTGTACTTTGTAGTAACTAACCAGTTCGTCAATATTGTACTGGCTAAAGGCAGCGCCCATGCCCTCCAACTTGCGTTGTAAAATGTATTTGCCATCGTCGGCTACTTTCCTTTTTTCCTCGCGCAGGGCATCTTTTATTTTGCTTTTTGCTTTGGCAGTAACAGCAAAATTCAGCCAGTCCTCAGTGGGTTTTTGTTTTTGGCTCGTTATTATTTCAATCTGGTCCCCGCTTTTAAGCTTATGGCTTATGGGTACTAGCTTGTGGTTTATTTTGGCACCAATACATTTATTGCCAATGGCCGAGTGGATGGAATAGGCAAAATCCAGCGCGCTGGAGTTTACCGGCATCATTTTTATGTCGCCTTTGGGCGTGTACACATAAATTTCTTCGGCTAAAAAACTTGTTTTAAAATCCTGCAAAAAGTCAATGCTGTCTGCCTCTTGGTTACCTATCACCTCCCTTATCTGCATAAACCATTTGTCAAACCGATCTTCGTCGCTGCTGCCCTCCTTGTATTTAAAATGCGCGGCAAGGCCTTTTTCGGCAATTTCGTTCATGCGTTTGCTGCGTATTTGTACCTCTACCCAGCGGCCCTGCGGCCCCATAACCGTGGTGTGCAATGCTTCGTAACCATTGCTTTTGGGGTTGCTTAGCCAGTCGCGCATACGTTCCGGCGAGGGTAGGTATTGGTCGGTTATGATGGAATAAACGCTCCAGCAATCGGCCTTTTCCTTCTCCTGCGGCGAGTTTAATATAATACGGATGGCAAAAAGGTCGTACACTTCCTCAAATGCCACCCCTTTCTTCTTTATCTTGTTCCAAATGGAGTGTATGCTTTTGGGCCTGCCATAAATATCAAAATCAAATCCCAGTGTTGACAGTTTTTCTTTCAGGGGTTTTATAAATTCGTTTATATACCTACTTCGTTCGCGCTTGGTGTCGGCCAGCTTGCGGGCTATGTCCTTATAGGCCTCTGGCTCCATGTATTTCATGGCCAGGTCTTCCAACTCGGTTTTAATGTTATACAACCCCATGCGGTGGGCTAATGGGGCATATACCCAAATGGTTTCGCTGGCAATTTTTAATTGCTTTTCCTTTTTCATGTAATCCAGCGTACGCATGTTGTGCAGGCGGTCGGCCAGCTTAATCAATATAACACGGGGGTCATCTGTAAGGGTAAGCAGTATCTTTTTAAAATTTTCTGCCTGCGCACTGGTATTGGGGTCAATTACGTTGGATATTTTAGTAAGCCCGTCCACTATTTTGGCAATCTCACTCCCAAATTCTCTTTCAATATCCTCCAACGTAATATCCGTGTCTTCCACAGTGTCATGTAAGAGCGCGCAAATGGTAGAACGGATGCCCAGCCCAATTTCTTCGGTACATATCCTGGCCACGGCTATAGGGTGTAAAATATAAGGTTCGCCACTTTTGCGGCGCATGGTTTTGTGTGCGTTCACTGCCATTTCAAACGCCGTTCTCACCAAGCCTTTGTCGCCGCTTTTAAAATTTGAACGTAGGCTGCGCAGCAATTGGCGGTATTGCCGGAGGATTTCCTTTCGTTCCTGTTCCTCGGTAAGGTTATACTTGGGTGGCAATGCGTCCACCGCTGCTATTTGTTGCGTTGCATCCATGGGGTAACGAATTTACATAAAAAATCGTCTACAACTTGATTCGGGTATATTATTGGCATTAAAAGAATACTAAAATGGGCACCCAACAATAGGCATTTGCAAGTATATGCACAACGTTATCAACGAATCCCTAAAATCTCCACAAATCAAGGTTCATACATTTACCTTTGCCTCCGATTATGAGCGTTACCACCAACACTAATAAAAAAATATTCGGGTTTTCGGTTTTGCGGCGGGTATTTAAATTTGTTAAGCCATACAGGTTGCGTTTTTTGTTAAGCCTGGTGTTGGCAATATTGCTTGCGGCACTAACACCGCTAAGGCCTTACCTTATACAGTTAACGGTTAACAAAGCCACACACAAAGGCAGTACGGTGCCCGGTTTGTTGCAATGGTTGTTGGGTAGCACCAATATTACAACTGCTGGGCAGTTTATATATGCTATTACCGTAATGCAAATACTACTGCTGCTGTTGGAAACCGCGGTGCGTTTTTTATTCACGTTTCTAACCTCCTGGTTGGGGCAAAGCGTGGTTAAGGATATGCGCGTTACGGTGTATAGCAAAATAATGAGCCTAAACCTGCGCCAGTTTGATACTACACCCATAGGCACCCTTACCACCCGCACCATTAACGACATTGAAAGTATTAATGATATTTTCTCCGACGGGCTGATTCCCATTATTGCAGACATGCTGAGCATAGTGGTAATTTTTGTGGTGATGTTTTGGACCAACTGGCAGCTTACACTCATCAGTTTTATACCGATACCCCTGCTGTTGATAGCCACCTATTATTTTAAGGAAAGTGTAAACAAAAGCTTTATAAAGGTGCGTAACGCGGTGGCTGCCCTTAACGCCTTTGTGCAGGAGCATTTAACCGGCATGCAGGTGGTGCAGGCTTTTGCCGCAGAAGAACGCGAATTTGAGAAGTTTAAAAAGATTAATAAGGAACACCGAAATGCCAATATAAAATCCATATTTGCCTACTCCGTATTCTTTCCCATTGTGGAGATTGTGTTGGCGATATCTATGGGTTTGTTGGTATGGTGGCTGGCGCGAAAAGCGGGTTTAAACCAAGGCAAAGACGAAAACCTGGCCGGCGAGCTGGTAGCCTTTATATTATACCTTAACCTAATTTTTAGGCCGTTGCGGGTAATTGCCGACAAATTTAACGTGCTGCAAATGGGGATGATAGCAGCCGAAAGGGTGTTTAAGGTATTGGATAATGAGGATGTCACAACCACCACAGTCACGCCCCCATCGCCTAAAGGGGGGCCTGAAAACTCCGCACTGCCTTGCCCCCCTTTAGGGAATGGGGGCGTAGATGGCTCAGCGGCTATTCGTGGCGAAATTGAGTTTGACCATGTGTGGTTTGCTTATGTGGACGATAATTATGTATTGAAAAACATCAATTTTACCATTAAGGCAGGTGAAACGGTGGCTTTGGTTGGCCACACCGGCAGCGGCAAAACATCTATCATAAGCCTACTCAACAGGCTATACCGCATACAAAAAGGGGCCATAAAGGTTGACGGGCTGAATATTGACGAGTACGATTTGGATAAACTGCGCAGCAGCATAGGAGTTGTTTTGCAGGATGTATTCCTTTTCTCTGGATCTGTGATGGATAATATTACCCTTCGCAACCCCGCCATCACCAAGGAGCAGGTTGTGCAAGCTGCCAAAATAATAGGCGTGCATGATTTTATTATGCGTTTGCCGGGCGGTTACGATTATAATGTAATGGAACGTGGCAACACCTTAAGTATGGGGCAGCGCCAGCTAATATCATTTATTAGGGCTTTGTTATACAACCCCTCGGTGCTGGTGCTGGATGAAGCTACCTCGTCAATTGACACGGAGAGCGAAATGCTCATCCAGCATGCCATTGACACACTGATTGCTGGCCGAACGTCTATTGTGATAGCACACCGGCTTTCCACCATCCGTAAGGCAAATAAGATAATTGTGCTAGACAAGGGCGAAATACAGGAAACCGGTACCCACGAAGAGTTGCTTGCACTTGGCGGATTTTATAGTAAATTGTATAACATGCAGTTTGAAAAAAAGAAAGCTGCGGTATAATATGGAAACGCTTGAAACACAACAAATAGACAAAAGCCAGTGGCGCGAGATAACTGATGCCGACTACGAAAAAGCGGAGACTGACTTGCTGCGTGAAGCCCTGAAGCGCAGTTACAAAGAACGGTTTTTGATGGCTACCCGGCTGTACAAGATTCAACAAACAATGAAGAGGGCAAAGATTATACGCCAGCCTTATACACTTAACAAATAACAGGGGTATGGACATTTTTGATGAGGAGATAATATTGTTTTGGAAAACATTACAGGATAATGTTGTTAAATATATAGTGGTGGGTGGTTATGCAGCCAATTTACACGGGTACCAGCTTTATACAGGAGACATGGATATTTGGCTGGAAGATACGCCGGAGAACAGGAAAAATTTTAGGCGAGCCTACCATATATATACAGGTACAGATTTTTGTATGATAGAAACGATGCAATTTGTACCCGGTTTTTCAAACCTGTGGTTAAATAATGGGATGACACTTAACATAATGGTTGGGATGAAAGGGCTGGAGATGTATACCTTTGATGAGTGCCTGCAAGTGGTTCAAATTGCCGAAATTGATGGCGTAACAGTTAATTTTCTACACATCAACCACCTCATAGCCAATAAAAAAGCAGTAAATAGGGATAAAGATAAACTGGATGTAATAAACCTTGAGAAAATTAAAAAACTTCAAGACGAGGCAAATAAACCCCCGCCCACCCTTTAACTTTTTCTTAAAATTCCAATTGGCAAATTCAACTTTTAGTTCCCCAAACCCTTACCTTTGCGGCAAATTTTGAGGATGGGTATGGTATCAAAAAACCTAAAATCTTTACTGGTAACGGGTTTCAGCTTGTTTCTACTTGGTTTCTATTCTCCTGTTTTTGCAGGCGACAGTACCCAAAACAAAACGGAAAAGGCACCATTTGAGCCTGGAAAAGTGTTAATGGAGCATATTTTAGATGCCCATGAATTTCATTTTCTTACAGTGGGCGATAAAGACATAGTGCTGCCACTACCTATTATTATATATTCCCCGCAAAAAGGCTTGGATGTATTTATGTCTTCCGGTTTTGAACACGGTGCGGTGGTTGATGGCTACAAACTGGAAGAAGGTAAAATTATTGCCGAAGATGCTTCTGTAAAACTATACGACCTTTCTATTACCCGCAACGTTGCCCAAATGTTCCTCGGGCTTATCGTTTTGGTTTGGTTACTAATATCCGTTGCCAATAAATACACCAAAAACGGTTCAATGAAGGCCCCATCTGGCTTTCAAAATGCGGTTGAACCCGTAATTACCTTTATTCGCGATGAGGTGGGTAAAAGCAACTTGGGCAAAAAGTACGAGAAATACATGCCTTATCTGCTAACAGTTTTCTTCTTTATCCTTATTAATAATTTGTTTGGCTTAATACCGGGTTCGGCCAACGTAACAGGTAACATCGCTTTTACCGTGGTATTGGGTGTAATTTCGTTCTTCGTTATCATCTTCAATACAAACGGCCATTTTTGGAAACATATCTTTAACCCACCTGCACCGGGCTTTGTAAAGCCTATTTTGGTGGTTGTTGAGTTTCTGGGCATATTTACCAAGCCAATAGCCTTAATCATCCGTCTTTTTGCCAACATGGTAGCCGGCCACATGATTATTACTTGTTTAATCTTCTTAATATTTATATTTGGTACATTAAGCGTTGGGGCAGGTTACGGGTTTTCGCCGGTGTCGCTCGCTTTTGCCATATTTATATACCTTATTGAAATACTAGTAGCTTTTATACAAGCTTTCATCTTTACCAATTTAACCGCAGTTTTCATCAGCCAGGCGTTTGAGGGCGGCCATGACCATGATGAAGACCACGGCCACGGGCATGATGAAATAGTTTCACCATTATAATTTAACCTTTTTTCATAAAACAAAAACCCAATACTATGACTGTATTGTTAGATGGATTAGCTAATGCAGGTGCCGCAGTAGGTGCTGGTTTAGCCGCAATAGGTGCCGGTATAGGTATCGGCCAAATTGGTAAAGGTGCCGTTGAAAGCATCGCACGCCAGCCTGAAGCAACAAACGACATCCGTGCAAGCATGATCCTTACCGCGGCTTTCGTGGAAGGTGTTGCGCTGTTTGCCGTTATCGCTGCGGTACTAGCTATCTTCGTGCATTAATTTATGCAAATTATTGCTGCACTTAATGCACAGGGCAAAGGGTGCAGCAATTACATTTGGCTGTTTGGCCAAACGTGTTTAAACAAATTGATTAAAAAATTTCAATAGACTCATATGGATTTGCTCAACCCCAGTTTTGGTTTACTCATTTGGACGCTGATTGCGTTTTTGATAGTGTTTTTTATATTGAAGAAATTTGCATGGAAACCCATCCTTTCTTCATTAAAAGACCGTGAGGAAGGCATTGCCGATGCCATTGCCACTGCCGAAAAGGTAAAGGCCGAAATGGTGTTGTTGAAAAGTGAGAACGAAGCTTTGATGGCAAAAGCCAGAGAAGAAAGGGCTGCCATGATAAAGGAAGCCAAAGAAGCATCAGACAAAATGCTGGCCAATGCTAAGGAAAAGGCTAAAAGCGAGTACGACCGTATTGTAGCAGATGCACAAATGGCCATACAGCAACAAAAGAATGCGGCTTTAACCGATGTTAAAAACCAAGCGGGCAACTTGATAATTGAAGTAGCTGAGAAAATTTTACGCAGGGAATTGAGCGACAGGGCCGCGCAAGAAAGCTACATAAAGCAATTAACCGACGACGTTACATTAAACTAAACAATTTGAGAAAGTGTTAATTTGAAGAGTTGAAAATGTGAAAATACTGACCTGCATACGATGGGTGTTTTCAAATTTTCAAATTTTTAGATTTTCAAATTAGAATATTATGCCCAATCCAAGGTTAGCTGCACGTTACGCAAAAAGTTTGATTGACCTTTCCACCGAAAAAGACCAATTGGAAGCAGTATATGCAGATATGCGGTTTTTACAGGCAGTATGCAAAAGCAACCCCGATTTTGTGCGTATGTTACGCAGCCCAGTTATTAAAGCCGATAAAAAAAACAATATTTTAACGGCTGTTACTGCTGGTAAAATAAACGATTTAACTGCAGGTTTTAGCAGGCTATTGGTGTTGAAAGGCCGCGAGAGCGACTTGCCAGAAATTGTGCATGCGTTTGTTGAGCAATATAATACCATTAACGGCATACATAAGGTTAAGCTTACCACGGCCAGTTTTGTGGGGGATGATTTAAAAAACAGTATAGCTGCCAAAGTTAAAGGTGAAGCCGGGTTGGCAAATATTGAGTTGGAAGTGGAAACAGACGAGAGCCTTATTGGCGGCTTTAAGCTGGAGTTTAATAACAATCTTATTGACGCAAGTGTTTTGCGAGATTTGAAAGATATTAAAAAGCAGTTTACCGATAACGAATACGTACATAACATACGATAGAAGAAAACTTTGTAATCCTGGCCCCTGAAGAGGTTATAAAGAATTTGTTATTTATAGAAGTCTACTTTTTATAATAAATTGTAAAACTCCACAATACCCCTGTAGGGAATGGGGCGCGGTGGTAAAAAAAAAGCAATATGGTAGAAATAAAACCCGATGAAATTTCGGCGATATTAAGGGAGCAACTGAGCAACTTTAATTCGTCGGCCGAACTGGAAGAAGTTGGCACCGTACTACAGGTGGGTGATGGTATTGCCCGCGTGTATGGCCTAAACAACGTTCGCTCGGGCGAGCTGGTTGTTTTTGAAAACGGCACCAAAGCTATCGCGCTAAACTTAGAGGAAGACAATGTGGGCGTGGTACTTATGGGCGAAAGCGGCGACATTAAAGAAGGTGCTAAAGTAACCCGCACACGCCAAATTGCCTCCATTAAGGTGGGTGAAGGCTTAATTGGGCGTGTTATTAACACACTCGGTAACCCTATTGATGGTAAAGGCCCTATAACCGGCGAGTTGTATGAGATGCCTTTGGAGCGTAAAGCCCCAGGTGTTATTTACCGCGAACCAGTTAAGGAACCTTTGCAAACTGGTATTAAGGCTATTGACGCGATGATACCTATCGGCCGCGGCCAGCGTGAGTTGGTGATCGGTGACCGCCAAACAGGCAAAACTGCCATTTGCGTGGATACCATCATTAACCAAAAAGAGTTTTTTGATGCAGGCAAGCCTGTATATTGTATATATGTTGCCATTGGCCAAAAAGCGTCTACTGTTGCGGGTGTTATGAAAACACTAAACGACAACGGTGCTTTGGCTTATACAACAATTGTTGCGGCTTCTGCCAGCGACCCAGCCCCATTACAGTTTTACGCCCCGTTTGCGGGTGCTGCATTGGGTGAGTTTTTCCGTGATACCGGTCGCCCTGCTTTGATTATTTATGATGACCTTTCAAAACAGGCCGTGGCTTACCGTGAGGTGTCTCTGTTGTTAAGAAGGCCTCCAGGACGCGAAGCATACCCAGGTGACGTGTTTTACCTACACAGCCGCTTGCTGGAAAGGGCTGCCAAAATTATCAACAATGATGAAGTGGCTAGGAGCATGAATGATTTACCAGAGTCAATAAAGCACCTTGCAAAAGGCGGCGGTTCGTTAACGGCATTGCCAATCATCGAAACGCAGGCTGGTGACGTATCTGCTTACATTCCCACAAACGTGATTTCTATTACCGACGGACAGATATTTTTGGAAGGTAACCTGTTTAACGCTGGTATCCGCCCAGCCATTAACGTGGGTATCTCTGTAAGCCGTGTGGGTGGTAACGCGCAGATAAAATCAATGAAAAAAGTTTCCGGTACCCTTAAGCTTGACCAAGCACTTTACCGGGAGATGGAAGCCTTCTCAAAATTTGGCGGCGACCTTGACGCGGCAACCAAAGTAGTTATTGACAAAGGTGCCCGTAACGTAGAGATTTTGAAACAGGCACAATACACACCGTTTTCGGTTGAAAAGCAGGTGGCCATCATATACCTAGGTACCCAAGGCCTTTTACGTGAAGTAGCCGTTAAAAAGGTTAAGGCGTTTGAAGAACATTTTCTACTGGAAATGGCCAACAAACTGCCTGAAGTGCTGGCTGACTTTAAAAAAGGTGCCTTGCCTGATGAAGGCATCAAAAAGATGGTTGAGCTTGCCAAAGGCTTGATACCACAGTATAAATAGTTTTATAATACCAGTGTTTATATAGAAGGCTGCTCCGCAAGGGCAGCCTTCTATCATTCGACGCAGCAATATCACCATAGCTTCGTTTTCGCGTTATTTGGTACGTTGGCTTGGCCCGCTGCTTCCCCACCTTCCCAATTAGGGTATTCACCGCCGTTTTTTACCGTTCCTCAATTTTTGCTTATTAAATTCATTTTCTAATTTGGTTTATAACATAAACTACTCTACGTTTGTGTAATCAAAGCAACGGAATTATGAAAAAGCTAATTACACTACTCTCCATCATTTTAATATCACAGTATTTTTTACACGCCCAGGTAATTATAAAAGGCAAGGTGAAAGATAACAGGGGAAGGCCCTTGCCAAGTGCCAGCGTAACGCTGAAGGATACCTACGACGGGGCCACCGCCGACTCCCTGGGTAATTTTAGTTTTACAACTAATGAAACAGGTACCCAAACGATCTCGGTTACCAATGTAGGCTACAAACCTTTTGAGCAAACCATCAATATTGGCAAAGACCCTATTGTGCTTGAAATTTCACTGAAAGAGCAATTGGACGAGTTGCGTGCAGTAACTGTTACCGCCGGTTCATTTGCTGCGGGCGATAACAAAAGGGGTACGGTTTTAAGCTCTCTCGATGTTGCCACCACGGCAGGCAGCAATGCAGATATAACGGCTGCCCTAAAAACACTGCCGGGCACCCAACAGGTGGGCGAAAAAGAGGGCTTGTTTGTGCGGGGCGGCGCGGGATATGAAGCCAAGCAATACATTGACGGCACGCTGGTAAACAACCCTTATAGTTCAAGCGTGCCCGATATTTCAAGCCGGGGCCGCTTTTCACCGTTCTTGTTTAAAGGCACGGTGTTTAGCACCGGCGGGTATTCGGCTGAGTATGGACAGGCGTTGTCGTCTGTGGTGCTGTTGGAGTCAATCGATTTACCAGAACGCAGCGAGATAGATGCCTCTGTTTCCCCCTTGGTGTTGGGTGCTGGCACACAGCAGCTTGCAAAAAACAAAAAATCATCTTGGGGCGCAAGTTATAATTATGTAAACGTGGGCCTGTATTTTGGTTTGGTAAAGCAAACGCCCGACTACTTTAAGATGCCCCAATTTCACAGTGGCGACGCTAACTTCCGCATAAAAACAAAAAGCGGCGGCATTATAAAATACTACACTACTTTTGGCTACAGTAACCTGGGCTTACGCAGATCCGATGTGGACAGCCTTGACCTGAAAGACGCATTCTCCTTAAAAAACATTAACTGGTATAATAATATTAGTTGGCGCGAAAATTTAGGCGGTGGCTGGCGCATGAAATTGGGTGCCAGCTACAGCACCAATAAAGACGACTTTACCCAACAGGTTCAAAACCAGCTGAACCAGCCCAAACAGTTTGACCCCTCAGTATATTGGATGAACTATAAAAATTTCGCTATTGGCAACAGGCAAGACCTTACTCAATTAAAAGCTGTTTTCGATAAAAAGCTGGCGGGCATTAGCTCGATACGTTTTGGCAGTGAGTATTGGTATAGTGCCAATAAATTTACGTACAACGATACCGCCCGCCGATTGGTGGACCATTTAAGCGGCACATTTGTAGAAGCAAATATTTTTCTTACCAACGACCTTGCGGCCCAAATAGGTACCCGTTTTGAGTATTCATCGGTTATACATAAAGCAGATATTGCCCCACGTTTATCGTTGGCCTACAAAACAGGCAAGGGTGCCCAAGTATCGGTGGCATATGGGCAATTTTACCAAAAGCCCGAAAATACGCAGCTATTCTATACTACCAACGTTGGCTTTACAAAAGCAACACACTATATTATCAACTACCAAAAGATGAACGCAGAACGCATTTTTAGGGTGGAGGCATATTACAAAACATATGACGACTTGATAAAAACGGTACCGGTGGGGTACAATTTTAATAACTATAACAACAGTGGCTCGGGCTATGCAAAAGGGGTGGATGTGTTTTTTAGGGATAAGAAAACCTTTAAAAACTTTGACTATTGGGTAAGCTATTCATATGTGGATACCAAGCGCAATTACCTTAACTATACTGCCCAGTTGCAGCCCGACTATGCTGCTACCCATACAGCATCACTGGTAATGAAACGTTTTTTTACGGAGTTAAAATGCGGCTTTAATGCAACCTACACCTTTGCAACCGGCCGACCCTATTACAATTTTTTAATTAACAATACCGGAAAATATTTTTTGAGCGACCAAGGTAAAACTAAGCCCTACAACAGCCTTAACTTTAGTGCCGAGTATGTACCGAGTATAGGCAAAACCAATGCAAAATCATTTATAGTATTGTTTGCCAGTATCTCTAATGTGCTTGGTTATAATGCGGTGTACAGCTATAATTATTCGTACAGCGGGGCATATAAACAAGCGGTTGAACCACCAGCCAAAAGATTCTTCTTTATAGGCTGTTTTATAAGCTGGGGTGTTGACAGATCGCAGGATGCAATTAATAATAATCTTTAGCACGGGTTTAAAAGTGCACGAGTTACTTTGTTCAAGTTTTGGCGGTGCATTAAAATAGATATATGGAACTTGGAAACTTGTGAACATTCGAACTTTTGGACACTTAAACGCTTGAACATTGAAATTTAAAATCTCCCAACCAATATGGATAACCAACACGAAGAAGAAGAGCTAACACCGCAGGACAGCCTAAAGCTGATTACAAAAATGCTTGATAAAGTGCAGGATGATGCCTTGTGGAAAGTAGCCAAAAAGCGGTCGACTTTTAAAATTACGCTGGTGATTTTTATTGTAATTAACGCTTTTTTGGTGGGCTTATGGTATTTTACCACAGGGCCTACCAGTTATTTTTGGCCCGCTTGGCCTATGCTGGGCTGGGGGTTGGGTGTAGTTTTTCAATTTGTTGATGCCTATATGACCAATGGTCTTTTTTCTGAAGAAAGGGAATTTGAAAAACTAAAAAAGAAAACAAGGCGAGGTACAGGTGAAAAGTAATGAGATTAAGGCTACCAGCACTGGCCGGCATTCAACAAAAACAAACATAAATTTTAAAGTAATGTATTCACCAATTAACAACATTCAAATGACCACCGAAGAACAAAGGGATGCGCTGCTGTGGCGTATTGCCAAAAAAAGAGCAGCCTTTAAACAAGCCTGTACTGTTTATTTTTTTGTTAATGCATTTTTAGTAGGCATCTGGTTTTTTTCTACAGGGCCGTATGGTTATTTCTGGCCAAAATGGCCCATGTTGGGCATGGCGTTCGGCTTGGCAGTACAATACTTTGATGCCTATCAGGGCAATGCCATATTCTCAGCCGAAGACGAATATAAAAGAATGAAAGGTGAATAAATAGTTTCAAAGTTTACCAGTTCTAGTGTTCATTAGTTGGTAGTAGAAAATTTGTAGACTCGAATTAGCGAGCCAGACAACTATAAACAGGTTTGGATAGATGAACTCGTAAACTATCGAACGACTTTAACCCGGAAACTTGAAGCATTTTAATTTAGCAAACTATATTAAAACATAAAACAACAATCACATGAAACGTCTCCTACTTTCTATTTTATTTTGCCCAGTGTTACTGAGTGCTATTGCACAAAGCGGCCGGTACGCAGGGGCCATGCAGAAAAACCTCGCCATGTTCGATTCAGCAAAAACCACCGCACAGCTACAAGCCGTTTCCGATGCATTTGTAAGGATTGGTGATGCTGAAAAAACACAGTGGCAGCCATACTATTTTGCAGGCCTTGCTTTGTCTACCGCTGGGTGGCAAAAGGATGTAGATGCAGATGTAAACTCGCCTAAAATAAATACGCTTTGCGATAAGGCCGAGGCACTGGCAACCACTGATGCCGAAAAATCGGAAGTATATGCACTTCGTAACATGAGTGCCACCCAACAAATGTTGGTTGACCCACAAACGCGCTGGCAAACAAGTGGCCAGCAAGCAACAGCAGCATTGAAAAAAGGGCTACAGCTAAACGCCAATAACCCCAGGTTGTATTACCTGCAAGGCATGAGCCTGTTTGGCACACCAACACAGTTTGGTGGCGGAAAAGACAAAGCAAAGCCGCTTTTTGAAAAAGCGATAAGCTTATTTAATGCGGAGCAACCTGATGGTTTTAGCCCAAGGTGGGGCAAGGAAAGAGCCGCTGCACAACTTGCACTTTGCCAATAATGCATTGCAAATAAAAATTAGGCCCGGCTTTGCCGGGCTAATTTTACAATTACTATGTTGTATGGAAAAAAATGAAAAAGGGTTCTCTCCAGAAGAAAGCCTGCTTTTGATTGAAAGCATGATAAACAAAGCCAAGGACCGCTTTGGGGAAGATGGCCATCTGTATATACTATGGGGGTGGCTAGTGCTAATAGGCAGCGTTACTGAATTTGTTTTATTTCATTATTTCCAATACGAAAAACATTACCTCGTTTGGTCGGTATCTTGGGTATTGTTGGCATACCAGATATATTATCTTGTGGCAAAATACCGCAGGCAAAAAGTACGCACCTACACAGCGCATATTATTGGCTACGTATGGTTAACATTTGTGATACTTGCTTTTCTTATTGGGTTTCTCAACGGCCGTTTAAGTGGCGATAGCAGGTATTTCTATCACATATTCCCATTGCTTTTGGCTTTGTATGGCATGCCTGTATTTTTATCGGGCGTAATTATTCGTTTTAGGCCGCTGGTGATTGGTGGCATTTGCTGCTGGGTGCTGTCTGTTATTGCCACATTTTTGCCGTACGATTACCAAATGCTTATGTTGTCTGTGGCCATGGTGGTGGCTTGGTTAATACCGGGTTATTTATTGCGGGCAAAATTTAAGCAGGAGAAGACAAAATGAGTTTTTTGGGGCATTAGGCTTTGTTAAGAGTAAGGTGTAAGTAATAAAAAGTGAACTAGTTGGAAACGGCATGGGTAGGTTATTTTAAAACGTAGTGAATATAAACGCAGTGAGGCCAAACGGCAATAATAAAATAATGGTATGTATTGGATGTTAACTCAAAAACAAAAAGATGCAGGAAGAAGATAAGCCAATGTCGGAAAGTGAAAGCCTCGCGCTTATTACGGCGATGATTAACAAGGCTAAATGCGATTATGAAGATACTGGCATGAGTACCCTGTTATGGGGCGGTGTGATTACTATATGCAGCTTGGTTAATTTTGCAGGCATTCAGTTAAAAATAAATGGCACGGGCAATATTTGGCTGTTAACCTATGTGGCGGTTGTGGTGCAGGTATTTATTGCTATAAGGGAGCGCCGCCGTAAAAAGTTTACCATGCATGAAGACAGTGCCATGGGTGGTATATGGATAAGTTTTGGCGCAGCTATGTTTATGTTTTCTTACTACACCAGTATTTTTAACGTTCCCTCGGCTAACACAATCTTTCTAATAGCATACGGCATACCTACCTTTGCAACGGGTTATACACGCAGGTTTAGGCCTATGCTTTGGGGTGGTTTGGCCTGCTGGGTGTTTGCCATAGCCAGCATGTATACCCCACCCCCCTATATTTTGTTGTACAGCAGTGCATCTGCACAGCTGGCATGGTTTATACCGGGCCTAATTTTAAGACGGCGATACCTGAATGCAAAAAAAGGAAATGTTTAAAGAATTAGACCCCATATTACACTCACAGTTGCGGCTTGCGGTAATGAGCCTGCTTTTAAGCGTGAAGGAAGCTGAGTTTACCTTTATCAGGGAAAAAACGAATGCCACAGCAGGTAACCTTAGCGTGCAAGTACAAAAATTAAAAGAAGCCGGCTACATTGACGTGGTAAAAGAATTTAAAGACAATTACCCCAATACCAAATGCCATATCACGCCCGTTGGCATAAAAGCCTTTGAGGAATACGTTAAGGCATTGCAAGAATACTTGAAAGTAGGCCAGCCAAAGCTATAGAGCTGGCGGGTACTTTGGTTAATCTTCTATGGCCTCAATCCCCAGTTGCCTGGCTTTTTCAATTCCGTCTTTCATTGCTTTAACTTGTTCGGGTGGGTGCGCCTGCCATACAGTAACCTCTCCAACAACCTTAAACGGGTGTTTTGACCGGTAAGACTTTGTTGGGTTACCTGG
Source organism: uncultured Parafilimonas sp. (assembly GCA_903882935.1). Taxonomy (GTDB): domain Bacteria; phylum Bacteroidota; class Bacteroidia; order Chitinophagales; family Chitinophagaceae; genus JABDFW01. The sequence goes on from CAIRZB010000029.1 coordinate 34,160, forward strand.
AAATTTCTTGTCTGTTAAATTGGGGTCGTCTTCAATCGGGCCAATTGGCTCCACTAAATATATTCTCCCACGCCCTTCGCCTAAGGCAAGTTCTGCACCCCAAAAAGCAGCGTCTAGCGTGGCAGTTAGGTAGATATATTTCGCTGATTTCTTTTGCCCATAGTTTGACTGAATGCCAGTTATTATATAATCACCGATCATTAAGTCAGCCTTTGTGCCGTGGAAGTATGTTTGGGAAAAAGGGGTTTGCGGTGCTTCGTTAGATTTGTTTTCACTTTTGGTTGGTTCCATTGTTGATATATTGGTTATGGATTTCATGAAGAAAATACGCTATTCCAAGTATTTGGTTATGGCCCACATTTCCCCGACACCATTGTTTTTTAAGTTAATAACGCAAAATTACAAGGGCCGCCTACTGAAGGCTAAGTCTTTTTCGGCATACTTCGCATAAGCCGGTTTCCTTATCTTGGTTTAAACTGCCTTTCGCATCAGCCATAATACAATGTTTGTTTGGGCAGTGCGGCAGGCCGAAATTATGGCCCATTTCGTGCAGCACTGTTTTGAGAAGCCTCTGAAAAAGCAATGCCGAGCTCGGGTTGCCTTTTTGCAACCTGTATGTTGATACCACACATACTTTGCCCGGTTGCAGGCCCAAACCCATTACACCATAATCTGCATTATTGCCTTTTTTGGTGGAAATATCTTTGTCTGTTATGGCTACAATGCACCTTACTTGGTCAGGTTTTATGGATTGCAAAACCCCCAATATAGCGTCAGCTTTATACCTTTTGCGTGGCGGGTACCAAGCATTTGCAGGCAGGTTAACGCTGTTTGATATTGTTACCAAAACTGGGTAATATTTTTCTATAGAGTCTTTTAATGCAGAAAGAAATTTACCGTTGTAACACATGGGCTGCAACACGATGGAAGGTTTTAACCCAGCCTTTTGCAATACAGCAAAATTAGCCGTGGTTGCCTGTTGGCCACAGGCAGCGGTAAGGTAAGCTATGCAAATAAGGTAATACCGTTTCATAGTATAAGTGCAATACAATACCAGTTGTAAATGGTGCTAATAATGCATCAGTTTCTGCACATAGTCACCCAGCCGCCCTTTTGCCATATAATTTTTTTCCAGTTCAATATTAAAAGGTATCGGTGTGTCTAACGAAGCACAGCGCATTACAGGCGCGTCCAGCAAGGCAAAACAATGCTCGCCTATCCAAGCTGCCACCTCGCCGCCAATGCCGCCAGTAAGGCTGTCTTCGTGCAATAGCAATACCTTGCCTGTGCGTGCCACACAAGCCCTGACAGCCTCGTAGTCAAGCGGCAACAGCGTGCGCAGGTCTAGTATGTCAAAGCTAATTTCCTGATGCTGTTCGGCGTATTCCGTGGCCCAATGCACCCCTGCACCGTAGGTAATAATGCTTATGTCGGTACCCCGGCTTACTTCCCTAGCTTTGCCAATTTCCACGGCATAAAAGGCTTCGGGCACATCGCCGCTCACGCTGCGGTATAACGCCTTGTGCTCAAAATAAATAACTGGGTTGGGGTCGTTTATGGCTGCAATTAGCAGCCCTTTTGCATCTTCGGGTGTGGATGGGTACACCACCTTTAAACCGGGCGTATGTACAAACCAAGCCTCATTGCTTTGGGAATGAAAGGGGCCAGCCCCCACGCCGCCGCCAGTGGGCATGCGAATTACTACATCGGCATGCTGCCCCCATCGGTAGTGTATTTTGGCCAGGTTGTTTATTATTTGGTTAAAGCCAACGGTGGCAAAGTCGGCAAACTGCATTTCCATCATGCTTTTAAAACCCTCCAGGCTAAGGCCGAGCGCAGTGCCTACGATCGCGCTTTCGCAAAGGGGGGTGTTGCGCACACGGCTTTTGCCAAATTGCTCCACAAAGCCCTCTGTAATTTTAAAGGCGCCGCCGTACTCGGCAATATCTTGCCCCATTAAAATTAGGTTGTCATGCTGCTGCATGCATTGCCAAAGCCCCTCCTTAATGGCGTCGATGTAGCGGAGGTTTTTACGGCGTGAATCGTGAAACGGCAATCGTGAATCGTGAGTCGTGAAACGTGAATCGTGAAGATGTGGTAAATTTACTGTTTCACCATTCATGTTTGCCCTTTCCTCAATGACGATTGACGATTCACGATTGACGTTTCCCGTTTCATCATTGACGATTGACGATTCACGATTGACGTTTCCCGTTTCCTCAATGACGATTGACGATTGACGATTGACGTTTCCCGTTTCCTCATTGACGTTTCCCGTTTCATATTTCACGTCCCGCGCGTACACATCCCTCAGTTCCTCATCAGTATCCGGATGGATAGCGGTTGTTTTATTGGCCAGCTCCAGCTCTTTTTCAATCAGCTGCTTAACATCATTGCGGATGATTTCTATCGAAACCTCGTTCAGTACATTTATTCGGATAAGGTATTCTTCAAAATTCTTAATCGGGTCTTTCTCTGCCCATGCGTCAAGCAGTTCCTTAGGCACATATTTGGTGCCGCTGGCTTCCTCATGCCCCCGCATCCTAAAGGTGGTGCATTCCACCAAAAACGGTTTTTGCTCCCGTATGCAAAACTCGCGTACGCCAGCAAGTGTGTCTATTACCGTTAATATGTTGTTGCCGTCAATCTTAACGCCGGCCATACCATAGCCTTTTGCCTTGTCAACCAGGTTTTCGCAGCGGTATTGTTCGCTAACGGGTGTGCTTAGGCTGTACCCATTGTTTTCTATCAAAAAAATCACTGGAAGGTCCCAAACAGCAGCCACATTCAACGCCTCATGAAAATCGCCCTCGCTGGTGCCGCCCTCTCCGCTAAATGCCAGGGACACCTTGTTTTCTTGCCTTAGTTTATATGCCAAGGCCACACCGTCGGCTAGGGCCAACTGGGGGCCAAGATGGCTTATCATGCCGCAAATGTGGTGTTCGCGGCTGCCAAAATGAAAGCTGCGCTCCCTGCCCTTGCTATAGCCCTCGAGGTTGCCCTGCCACTGCATAAAAAGCTTGTGCAAAGGCATGTTACGGGTGGTAAAAACACCCAAGTTGCGGTGCAGGGGCATAATCCATTCGTCGTCTTGCAGGGCAATGGCAGCACCCACGGCAATGGCCTCTTGCCCAATGCCGCTAAACCACTTGCTTATTTTGCCTTGCCGCAGCAAAACCAGCATTTTTTCTTCTATCAACCTTGGTAACAGAAGCTTTTTGTATATAGAAAGCAGTTCTATGGTGGCAAGCCCTTTTTTATTAAATTGCATGGAGCCAACAAATTTGTACCTGCTAAGGTAGCGGTTAATAAATCAAAGAAATCCCTAATTTATAGGGTAACAGAAGCATAAAATATAGATACCTTTGAAATTGGCCTGTCAAACTAAACCCGTTTATGAAAGTACTACACCGTGTTTTTTACGCTGTATTGGCAATTTGGGGCATAACAACTTTGACGCAGGGGTGTAAGCCAAATAAAAAACAACCCCCACCGCAGTATTTTTTTGCATTTATGGACAGTGTGTTTAAGGACACCAAAAATGCTGAGGGTTCCATAAAAGTGGTTGACTCGTTATTCCGGGTTTACCCAAATGCCGGTGTTGATTGTAAGTTTGAATTTTATGGCGATGCCATATATGTGTACTACTTTTTAAAAAAGAATTACCCGATGGCCATGCGGTACACCGACAGCCAATTGCTGTTGTTACGCGGCAACCCCCACATAGGCAATTATTACAAAATGTATTCGGATGCTTACATAAGTAAAGCCGATATACTATTTAATACCGGTGATTATGAAGGTGCCACCGAATACCTGTTTCAAGCCAAAGTGGCTGCAGAAAAAAGCCTAGACCCCTGCGCCTACTCGTTGCTTAGCTACAGGCTTGGTATGGTTATGTATAAAAGCAACCATTTTGCTGATGCGACGCAGTATTTTAAGCAGGCATTCGGCCAAATGGCCGGTTGCGGCGAAAACTTTGGCTACTTTTATAAAAGGCAGAATATGCTAAATTATACCGCCCTATGCTACAATAACACGGGTATGCCAGACAGTGCATTAGCCTACTGTGCCAAAGCGTTGAACTACATGGCCGCTAACCAGCAACAATATACCAACCCCAAACAACGTATTAAAATTAATGCCGCCGTGGCCTTAACCTACGGCAGCATGGCAAAAGCATTGACTGGTACCAACTATGCCAAAGCCGAAGCACTGTATAACAAAAGCATAGACACAAACAGCCAGCCGGGCTACGATGCAAACGATGCCCTGCAAAACCAGATGGGGCTGGCAAGGTTATACTACCAAAAAAAGAACTTGCCAGCAATGTTACTTACCATAAAACGCATTAAAATGGGTTTGGACACGCTTAAAAATACCTCGTTAAGCACCCAGCTGGCCCAGCTTGAATGGGAGTATTACGATGCGGCGAACAACACCACGATGGCCTATACCCAATTAATGCGATACGATAAGCTTAAACAAGCAGATGCCGACAGCATGCGCCTAAACAAAACAGACGTTATGGAGAAAATGAAGCATTTGGAAGCTGAATACCAGTTAAACTTGCTTACCGAGGAAAATAAACTAAAACAGGTTTACTTGGCGGCCGCTTTGTTAGGTATTGTGTTGGCCGCAATAATAATGGTGCTATTATTGCGTAATTGGCGCTGGGAAAAAAATAATACTGCCGTATTAACAAGCCTAAACAACAAAGTACAGCAACAAAACAACGAATTGCAAGATGCATTTGCCGAATTGGAAAACCAGAATAACGACAAAGACCGAATTTTAGGGGTGATGGCGCACGATTTGCGTAACCCTATAGCTGGCATAAACAGTTTAATAGAATTGGTTATGGCAGAGCAGTTTTACGGTAAAGACCAACTGGACCCAATTTTTGGCCTAATACAAAATGCTTGCACCAGCAGCCTGGCCTTAGTGAACGAAACACTTGAGTTTGCAACCCATAAAACCGATGCGCAAAACGCACCGGCGCAGCTATTTAACGTAAACATGGTGGCCGCCAACTGTGTTAAACTGATGCAGTTTAAGGCCCAGGGGAAAAAACAGAAAATACTGTTAAGTATTACGCAAATGCCCGCCATTGTTTTGGGAGACCCCGCCAAACTTTGGCGCGTATTAAGTAACCTAATTACCAATGCAGTTAAATTTAGCCCGGCTGGCAGCAAAATATACATAAGCACACAGATTGTTGGAAATGAAGTGCAGGTTACTGTTAAAGATGAGGGCATCGGTATACCCGACCACATAAAACTATACATATTTGATGCATATAGCCAAGCCAAAAGGCCGGGTACTAACGGAGAAAAACCATTTGGCATCGGCCTATCAATTTGTAAACAAATTATAGAAAGCTTTAACGGAAAAATTTGGTTTGAAAGTGAAGACGGAAATGGAACGGTTTTTTATTTTAACTTACCTACACAAAATATAGTAAACACGTAAAAAACTATTGTTGCCGTTATAACAACAATACACTTTAGTTACAATGTAAACTTACAAACCCAAAAGTGCATTTTTTTAGCACTGAAACAATTACCTAAAAATATTTTTTAAAATAATTGTAAAAAAACTTGTTGATACAATAAAAAGAATTCTATTTTTGCAACGAAAACAAAATTATAAACAGTATGCAAATGCGCAACATACATATCGCAACAAAAGGATGCTTTAGTTCAATACAGGACTATACCATTCGCGGGGCATACCATGCTGTAGAAAAGTAAAACTAAAAACTTACTATAACACAAAAGCCCCGCACAACAGCGGGGCTTTTTGTTTGCGGCAAGTGGAGAGATAAACATGGATATAGCACTGTTTAAAAAACATACAAGCAACAAACAGCAATGGCATTCGGGCTTAAATACCCGCGCAGGCAGTGGTATGCCCAAACAAAATATAAACATAATACCGTGGTGTGCTGAAACGTAATATACACAAATGTTTCAGCAGGTGTAAGCCCCGCGGTATGTAGATGCCGCGGGGCTTTTTGTTTGTGGTAATGTATGGACGTTTGAACGGATAAGTTTAGTTATGTGGTGCAACATGTTGAATGATGTTGCACGTGTTGAAGAGGGCAATATTTAATGGATGGCCCTAGCGAAAACTTTGTAACAGTTGGTAAAAACATAATTTTTTTTATGTCCCATTTTGCCAATGGGATGTAGTGGCGGTATATACATATTTAGGTGGATGTAAAAAATATTAGATGCAGAAAAGGAGGAATAAGCGACCCTGTTTCTACAGGGATGCTTTTTAAAAAAAGGAGGTATTAAGATGAGAAATTTAGCAGGTTGTAGAAAAGAAATCGGTGGGTATGATGCTTTTTTATACGAGAAAATTTCTGAACCACGATTTGTCCGAGGGACTCCTCTGGAGGGCAGATTATAAAGATTACGAGGATTGTATTAGTCCCTCATTTATTCTGGAATGTTGACGATGATGCTACATAGAGGTTGGGTAAGCGAAGATGAAAATATAAAAGCAATGTTGGCAGATGGATTCGATGCTTTTAAAAATAGAGTAGTGAACCGCATATACAACGAACATAAGAACGAACTTTCACTTAACCTTTGCCCCAAATGCGGTAAAATAGCAAGAACACCTTTGGCAAAGCAATGCAGGTTTTGCTTTTATGATTGGCATTCGGCATAGCTGAAAAACATTCCGACAGCACACGAGTGCGACGCCCGTCCGAACGGCCAGCCGGGCGGGCAACAAAAGCCTCATAGAACCCCAACTGTGTGGCTCAAAAAGAAATTAAAGTAAAAAACAATGCCCCCCTTTAGGGGATGGGGGCGCGACTTGGGGTTTATGAAACTACAAATACGAGGAAAAGACATTCGCGCGATAGGATATCCGGAAGCGCCGGTTATTAGCGTGGCAATGAACATAATGGAGAAGCATTATAAGCACTCCACATTAGAGGAAGCGCTGGAGGTTTTAAAGCAGGTGCTTGAAAGCCCTGCCACTTACCAAACCGATGAAGTGTTGGGTAAAATAGCAGACTTGTTGATGGAGAAAGAAGAAAAAGAGGCAAGTCAGGTGGAGCTAAATGTCAGCGGTATAGATTACAACGTGTTTGGCGCCGCGCATATTGAGCAGGGAGCCATGCACCAAATGAATGCCGCGGCCAAACTGCCCGTGGCGGTGGCTGGGGCATTAATGCCCGATGCACACGCTGGGTACGGACTGCCTATTGGTGGCGTGCTGGCAACGGAAAACGCGGTTATACCCTACGGGGTAGGGGTGGATATTGGCTGCCGTATGTGCCTAAGTGTGTTTGACATAGATGTGAAAGACCTGGATGGAAAAGAGAAATTCTTTACCCGGGAACTGATTGAAGCCACCCTGTTTGGCAGCGGCGTGCAGTTTAAAGAGCCGGAAGACGACGCCGTGATGGAACACAAGGCCTTTAACGAAATTGAGCTGCTGAAAGGCCTGCATGGCCGTGCATGGCGGCAGTTGGGTACCAGCGGTAGCGGTAACCATTTTGCGGAGTTTGGGGTGGTTGAGATTGCCGAAAAAGATGCCGTAATGGGTGTTGAGGCGGGTACATACCTTGGGTTGTTAACACACAGCGGCAGCCGTGCCTTGGGTGCCAATATTGCCGTGCACTACACCAAAATAGCCAAGGATAAGCGTAGGCTTCCGCAGGAGGCGGCTAACCTTGCCTGGCTTAACCTGGATGAAGAAGCCGGTATGGAATACTGGATTGCCATGAACCTTGCCGGTGATTATGCTTCGGCATGCCACCACATTATTCATGCAAAAATTGCCAAGCAGCTGGGTCGCCAGCCTTTGAAAATGGTGGAAAACCACCACAACTTTGCCTGGAAGGAAATGTACAACGGCCGCGAGGTTATTGTGCACCGTAAAGGCGCCACACCAGCCGGTAAGGATGTATTGGGTATTATACCCGGCAGCATGACGGCACCCGGCTTTATCGTTAAGGGTAAAGGCGAGGTGGCTTCGGTAAACTCGGCATCGCACGGTGCCGGGCGTAAAATGAGCCGTACCGCCGCGTTAAACTCCATCACGCACAAGGCGTTGAAGGACATACTGCAAAAACATGATGTAAAGCTTATTGGCGGCGGCCTTGACGAAGCACCTTTTGCCTACAAGGATATTGACGTGGTGATGCAGGCGCAGCAAAACCTGGTGGATATTGTTGGTAAATTTACACCCAAAATTGTGCGTATGTGCGGAGACAAGCCTAAAACACACATGAACCACAAACGCCTGAAAGAAGACAGCGTGATGGAGGGGGAATGATTGACCTGAAAGGGCAATCGTGAAACGTGAATGGGACGCGGAGGCTGTTTTATTGCCCGTGTATAAATGCAAAGGCCTGTAAGTTTTTATGCTTACAGGCCTTCAGTTTTTAAGTGCCGAAACAGGCTATTGTAAACGCTTTATCAACTTCTCGTTCAGTGTCACATAATCAACATTGGGTGCTTTTTGGGCAAGTTCTATTGATTTTTTGGCAGTGGCAATGGCACCTGCTTTATCGCCCAGTTTCTCTTGTATTTGTGCTAGCAGGTAAAACATATAATATGCATCGGGGTTGGCTTCGGTGGCTTTTTGTGCCCAGGCTTTTGCCTTGGTAAGGTCTTTGCCGTTGTTAAAATAATAACCAGCCGCGGCAAAATAAGGCGGGTTGGCGCCAATTATGGCAGTGTCAATTTGTGCCATTACCTTGGTGTCTATATCAGTTTTAATACGCAGGGGAACGGCAGTATTTTCCCAAGTCATCCATAATGTGCAACTGGTAGGCAGCACATCGTCAATCTGCATGGTAAATGTTTCAACCGAATGGCCAATGGTGGCAGGTTTTACCTCTACTTTTACCACATCGTTTTCTGGCTTGTAGGCCGCAGGGTTGGTAATGTCAAGCTGTTTGGTAATAATAACAGTCCAGTTGTCTTTACCTGGTATGGTTACCAAGCCATATTTGCCGGCGGCTATGTGTGTTTGGCCAATGGTAACATCATCCCCAAAAGTAATCGTGGTAGCACTGTTGGCACCTGTGCGCCAAACTTTGCCAAAAGGTACAAGGTCGCCAAATATTTTGCGGCCTTTTACACCCGGGCGGGAGTAGGAAATGTCAATCGCGGCCAGCCCAAACTGTTGGTGTATGGTTTGTGTGGGGCTTGGTGCGGGGGTGCTAATTTGGGCATGGCTTAAAACGGTAATGGCAACAAATGCTGCTGCAAGCAGTAAAACCTTCTTCATTGTTTGAGTATTTTGGGGCAAAAGTAAACAGAAAAAAATGGAAGAATTGTTATTAAAAAACAGCACTGATTAGGTCAGCTGATTAATAAAATGTTCGAAGTCACTTATGTAGCCTAAAGGTTCAGGCCGTCATACCTGCGGAGGCAGGTATCCTATAAAACTAAACCAGACGCACTTAGCTTAACACCGCCTTGAACCGGAACTAACAAAAGGTTGGATGTACTCGTAAATTATCTAGGAGATGCCTGCCTTAGCAGGGATGACGTTGCAGTCTTGTAAAAATAAACCACCAATTACCGCAACAATTCACAAGGTTTTAAACCTGTATGCTTTTTAAAAGCGGCCGAAAAATGCGAGATGGAGGAATACCCCAATAGTGCCGATACGTCGGTAACGCTTAGGCCTTTTTCGTACAGCAGGTATTTGGCATGTTCCATACGCTGCTGCTGGTAAAAATCAAATATGGTGGTACCGAATATTTCCTTAAAGCCTTTTTTCAGGTAGCATTCGTTCATGGCCACCTTACGGCTCAGCTCCTTTATGGTAATGGGGTCGCCAATATGCTGTAGCAAAATTTCGCGGGCTTGGTATATCCGCTCGCGGCCAAATGCATCATCCAAAAACTTGCAGGCAAAACCTTCTTCCTTTTCATCCACCAAGCATTCAAGGCTGTACAACAGCAACTCGTGTACCTTGGCATTGGTATAAATGTTTTCCATCGCACCATTGTAGCTGTGGTTCAACAGCGAGTCCAGTGCAATGCGTTTGCGGCTGCAAACCGGGAAAATTTTTGTAAATGAGTTGGGGTGCTTAAATGCAAGTACCTCATCTTTACGGTTACTTAGTTTTACATTGTGCACAAACTGGTGCAAGAAAGTTGATGAGAAATGAAAGGAGAACACATCTACCGTTTCGTGTTTGCCACTGCAATTTTGCGTGGGTAGTTCCTTACACTGCGAGCAGGTTCTCTCAAAACAATACTTATTGCCGCTTATGCAAAAGCGCAGTTCTAGAAAATTTTCACTGGCTGTTTTTTCATTGTAATGGTATACCAGCATACCCGTGTCGTCGCTGTTCCATGTTTGCTGCGGGTAATACCTGCGCACAACGTATTGTATCGAGCCTGGTATGTGCTGCTCTTTCATGTGCAGCAAGTTCATGCTTGGCTCTACCGCGTTGCGGTGCGCTACTTTCAATATATCTAGTACTTGTAACATTACAGCTGCAAAATTAGGGTATCCTAGCACAACCGCAAGGGTTGGCTGTCACAGCAATGTAAAAGCTTTGTTATTTTGGAACGATAAGTACAAAAAGCAGGCTCATTCTTTTTTGGTGCTATATTCTCCGGGCAGTCAAAGTTGCTAATTATTATCATTTTCTTTCTTTGCCTTGATGCAAAGAAAGAAACAAAGAAAAATCAAGGCAAAGAAAGAACGCTCCGCGCGTCTTTGCCAGGCCCACGCCTACCCAGGGCGCCTCGACGTACTCTTTCTGCAACCCCGCTGCGTGATGTATTTTATCGTTCCTGTCTATTTTTTGGCAAGTGTGCCCCCAAACTTTATTCGGACTTACTGCTGTGAGATTTGATGACGCTGCGATGTCGGTACTTTCGTTACGCAGTCATGGTCATCACACCAAAAAACAAGTTTTCGAAAATTTGCCACCTATTCAGCCTTTGTTGTTTTTTTTCGCAAGCGTATGTTCAGTAGTTCCACCCCAAACGAGAATGCCATGGCAAAATATATATAGGCTTTGTCAATATGGCTACCATGTATAGGTTCTAGCCCCTCAAAAAACAGGCTGAAGCCTACCATCAACAAAAACGAGAGGGCAAGCATTTTAAGGGAGGGGTATTTGTGGATGAATGCCGATATTTTCTCTGAAAAGAAAAACATGAGTATCATGGCAATGATTACCGCTGTCATCATCACTTCCACATGGTTGGCGAGGCCAACAGCGGTAATGATGCTATCGAACGAAAAAACGGTATCCACTAAAATAATCTGCACTATTAAGGCAGCAAATGAACTGCTTTTTGGCTTTCCGCCTGCTGTTTCGTCTGGCTCATCAAATTTTTCGTGTATTTCGGAGGCCGTTTTATACAATAAAAACAGGCCGCCTGCAAACATGATGATGTTACGCAGCGAAAAGCCAATATGCCTGCCACTAAAATTAACCCCAAATAATTCTTTACTGCCATGGGTAACCAACGTGGTTAGCAGCGCCAACAGCCCAATGCGTATGCTTATGCCGCCAAACATCCATATACGGCGTGCTAAAAGCCTTTGTTTAGCACCATCCATCTTATTCATAATGATGGAAACAAATATTACATTGTCTATCCCCAGCACAATTTCAAGTACCGTTAATGTTAATAAACTAACCAGTGCGTCTATCGTAAACAGTTGGCTCATAATGGTATGTTAGTGTTTATAAGTTTGTACGTCAAAATATTGGGGTTAATCCTACGTTACCGGCAATAGTTAAATTTTCTGCAACATGTTCGTATCAAACCCTGCCGGCTAAAACTTGATTTATTTTTTTTACGATGGCCGGCCCCTCATAAATAAAACCCGTCCAAACCTGTACCAGCGACGCACCCACGGCTAATTTTTCCTGTGCATCGGCGCCGGTAAAAATGCCGCCGCTGGCAATAATGGGTATTTGCCCCTTTGTTCCATTGGCTAAGTATTGCACAACTTCTGTTGCCCGTTCTTTCAAAGGCCGGCCACTTAAGCCGCCCGCACCAATATCATCGCTTTTTGCCTTACCGGCCGCGCTTAATTGTTGCCTGTTTATGGTAGTGTTGGTTGCCACCAGCCCATCAAGTTTTACTTCAAAAGCAAGGCTGATTATATCGTCTAATTGCTCAGGTGTTAGGTCAGGGGCTATTTTTAGTAACAAGGGTTTTTTAAAGGGCTTGCCGTAATTAATGTTTTGCAGTTGCGATAATATTTTGCGCAGCGAGTCTTTCTCCTGCAGTTCCCTTAAACCTGGCGTATTGGGGCTGCTTACGTTTACCACAAAATAATCCACGCAATCAAACAATCCGTTAAAACATATTTCATAGTCCTTCCAGGCATCCTCGTTGGGGGTAACCTTGTTTTTGCCAATGTTGCCGCCGATAATCATTTTCTGGTCATTCGTCAGTGAGTCATCGGTCATTAAGGCTGGGGATGTTTTTCTTATTGGCGATTGACGATTGACGATTGACGATTGCCTTTTCCGCAGCCTCTCCGCTATTATTTCGACGCCATCGTTATTAAAACCCATACGGTTTATCAGGGCTTTGTCTTCTTTTAGGCGGAAGAGCCTTGGTTTATCGTTGCCGGCCTGTGGTTTGGGTGTAACGGTGCCTATTTCTACAAAGCCAAAGCCAAGCACTTCCAATTCATCCAAAAAAAGGGCATTCTTATCAAACCCCGCGCCCAGCCCCACAGGGTTTTTAAAAGGCAGGCCAAAAACGTTTTTCTGCAATAATGGGCTGTTGTACTGGTAAGCTGACTGCAACAGTTTTTTTACTGGCTTAATAGCGCAGCCCTTTTTAAAGCTGTTCATGGCAAAATAGTGTACCGCCTCGGCGTCAAAGCCAAACAGAATATTGCGTATCAATGGGTAAAACATGGTGCAAAGAACTTAAAATTGCGGCAGATTTGGATGGGTTGTGTGGATGAATGTGGCGTGAATTTCGTGGAATGTCAAATGTGAATGGTGAATATCGTGAAGCGGCAATCGCAAATAGTTAAAATGTCCATAGACAATGCCCCATTGCCCATCGCTAATAGAACGCGCAATCTTGATTGAAGGATGTTTGTCGGGCCCGGCCCGCTGTATTTATCTGGCTGCTATACTTGCCTTTCACAACTCACTACGCACGATTCACGTTTGCCGTTTCACAATTCACGATTTCCGATTCACGTTTGCCGTTTCACGATTCCCGATCGCCGTTTCCCGCCCAAAATCTTAACACCTAATTTTAGTTGCATAAACAACTTTATTATTATTTTTACTAAATAAAAAATCGTTTGCCATGCAGGAAGCTTACATAGTAGCGGGTTACCGTACAGCGGTGGCCAAAAGTAAAAAAGGCGGTTTTAGGTTTTTTCGCCCAGATGACCTTGCGGTTGAAGTGATAAAGGGGTTAACTGCCTCCATTCCCCAGTTGGATGTAAAGCGAGTAGATGATGTTATTGTGGGCAACGCAGTGCCTGAGGCAGAGCAGGGCCTGCAGTTTGGCCGTACCATTGCCGCCCGCGCCTTGGGCATTGAGGTGGCCGGTATTACTATAAACCGTTATTGCGCCAGTGGGTTAGAAAGCATAGCCACGGCCACCGCAAAAATACGCTCGGGCATGGCTGAATGTATTATAGCTGGTGGCACCGAAAGCATGAGCCTGGTACCTACTGCTGGTTGGAAAACAGTGCCTGCGTACAGCGTGGCGATAGACGAACCAGATTACTACCTGAGCATGGGTTTAACTGCCGAAGCTGTTGCCAAGGAATTTAAGGTTAGCCGTGACGACCAGGACCAGTTTGCCCTAAACAGCCATGTAAAAGCTATACAGGCTATACAAAACGGGTATTTTAAAAAGGGCATTTTGCCTATTACTGTTGAGCAGGTGTACGTGGATGATAAGGGCAAAAAGAAAACGAAAACGTATGTTGTTGATACTGATGAAGGCGTGCGTGCTGATACCACTGTTGAGGCATTGGCCAAGTTAAAGCCCGCATTCGCTCTAGGGGGCAGTGTTACGGCAGGCAACTCATCCCAAACGAGCGACGGCGCGGCCTTTGTAATTGTGATGAGTGAGCGGATGGTGAACGAACTGGGGTTAACACCCATAGGCAGGCTGGTAAATTGCGCCAGTGCGGGTGTACACCCCCGTATTATGGGTATTGGCCCTGTGGCGGCCATACCAAAAGTGCTTAAACAGGCAAATATGACGTTAGGCGATATTGACCTGATTGAATTGAATGAGGCCTTTGCATCGCAGTCAATTGCGGTAATAAGGGAATTGGGGCTAAACCCAGATATTGTAAACATAAACGGCGGTGCCATTGCATTGGGCCATCCGCTTGGTTGCACCGGTTGTAAATTAACCGTGCAAGTGCTGAATGACATGAAGCGGCTTAACAAAAAATATGGCATGGTTACTGCTTGTGTTGGTGGGGGGCAGGGTATAGCAGGGATTATTGAAAATATTTAGCGCTATGGTTGATTTACCGTAGTTCTTACACCGAATGGTGTGGCTGTGAGTAACGCCCGGAAAAGGTAATTTGTTTAAAAAATGAATAGCAGAACGAAACCTGCTATAAGTTTTCCATGTAGTTCAAAGGACTCCGTTGGAGGGGTCGGCGGGGGTTTGTACTTTATCAGTTCCACGAATGACTTTGGTCATATATGCCGCCATTCCGTTGGCTAATTTTACACCACAATTCAACATTTATGCATACAATTCTTGTTCCAACCGATTTTTCGCTGGTCGCAAAAAATGCCGCCGCATATGCGGTTAGCTTGGCCAAACAGCTGGGCAGCAAAAAAATAATTTTATACAATGCATACCAGCAGCCGATAATATCAGATGCAAACATGGTGCCTGTAGAGTTGGTTGATATTAGTTTAGTTAAGGATACCAGTACCATTGGCTTAAACAATTTTAAGAAAGAAGTGGAAAGTTTAGGTACTGACGGGATTGACATTGAAACCATAGGCGAATATGATATTTTAACGGACGGCATTAATGCAGTTTGCCGCGAACACAAGGTTGATATTATAGTAATGGGCGTTACCGGCGGCGGTAAATTTGACGAAACCTTGCTAGGCAGTAATGCAGTAAATGTTGCAAAACAAGCCACAGTGCCAGTGATTGTAGCACCACCGGGTACAAAATTTACCCCCATTAATAAAGTTGTATTTGCCTGCGATTTTAAAGATGTGGTTGAAACAACACCTGTTGGTGCAATAAAGCATTTGCTAAATGAAACAAAAGCTAAATTATTGGTGTTGAATATTGACCATAACCATAAGCATTTTTCGCAGGAATTACCCTTTGAGGGCCTGATGCTGGATAATTTGCTTGACGGCTACGACCCTGAATACCACTTTGTGGACAGCCCGAACTTTGTGGACGCCGTAAACAGTTTTGCCGAAGATAACGAAGCAGACCTTGTTATAACCATACCCAAAAAGCACAATTTTTTTGAAAAAATATTTAGCGAGAGCCATACAAAGCAGCTGGCTTTCCACAGCCATGTGCCGTTAATGGTAATACATGAATAACAGCGTGTTTTTTTAAATACAAAAGGCTTTGCTGTTTAAGCAAAGCCTTTTGTATTTGGAGACCATCCATTCTCCCAAAAACCACGGCATTCTACCCTAAATGTTGGCGAATAAAAGTAAGATGTACTTAAAGGTGAATACCGATTCATTTAAACCTTACCGAGTACATACATGGCCGTTAAAGTAGGGGTGGCACTGCCGCCTTGCTTTTCTAATGTAATGGCAAATGCTTGGGCACGCGCAATGTTTTTCATTTTGCAAACACCCCTGCAATCGGTTATAACACCCGCATCAACTGGCTTGCCATCAACCAATGCCCACAACTGGTACTGCTTACCTTCAGGGATTTGTTGTAAATTATTGGCGTACACATAGACGGCCTTTGTTTTGGCATCCCAATAAACAGTGGCCATATTGTTCTGCTTGCCTGGCACACCCTGCATACGCACCATTTGTATTGTGCTGTCGTGTATAACGTTTAGCGTTTGGTGGTAATCGTCATTTGCTGCCTGCAAGGTATTGCGTTCAGCAAGCAAAGCTTGGTATTTGTTGGTGGTTTGTGTGTAGTTTTTATAATAGTAAACATTTAAAGTGGCACTTACAACCAACAATACAACTGCGGCTGCTGCAACATTTCTCCATATTTTAAATGATACCATCCTTACCACTTTGCCGTTGGCGGAACCACCCGGCAGTGCAGATAATTTTGGTGCGGCCGGGGCAGCGGCAATTGCACCTTCTTTAAAATCACCTGCCAACCTTTCCATTAGCTGCTGCTTAATTTCAGGCGGGGGAGCTATATTGGTGCCCATGGCCTGCTGCTGGATTGACTCGGCAAATGCATCAACTGCAGCCCTAACCTCGCTATGCTGCACGCTTAGTGCTTCCAGTTCGGCAACCTCCTCTGGGCTGGCTAAACCAAGCACGTAGCTTTCCACTACCCCACTTTCTATGTATGCTTTAATATCCACTTTTCACGTTACGGTTTTACTATTTCTCTTAATTGTATCAGCGCAGCCCTTAGCCTAGTTTTAACGGTACCCAGCGGTATATCAAGCAATTTTGATATTTCGTCTTGTGTATAACCTTGAAAATAAGCAAGCTCAACAAGCACCTTATAATCTGGCTTTAAGGTGTACACCAGTTTTCGCAAACCTATTTTATCGGTGTTTGTAGATACGCTGCCAACAGATTCATATACGGTATCTGTAAGCTCACGGTTTTGCTGATTGTTTTGGTACCCTTTGCTTCTTAATGTGTCAATGGAGGCGTTGCGGGTAATATTCATCATCCAGGTAAATAACCTGCCCTTGGTGGCATCGTAGGTTTCAATCTGCCGCCAAATTTTTACAAAAACCTCTTGCAAAACATCATTTGCCAGTTCCCGGTCTGATATAATGGATAAAATCACACTGTAAAGTGAACCCGAATAATTATCGTATAGGTAGCCGAAGGCACTCTGTTGCCGCTGCTTCAGAAACGCTACAAGCTCGGCTTCAGTATATTTAACGGCGTTTTCCGGCATTTTTCAGAGAAATTATAATCTTTATTAAGATAATTTATTTTAGCCTACCAGTTTTTGGTACCCTTCAGCACTTAATAAAGTATCAAGGTCGGCAGGGTTGTTTACGGCAACTTTAACCATCCAGCCGTTGCCATAAGGGTCGCTGTTTACCAGTTCCGGCTCATTCTCAAGCTCGCTGTTTACCTCCAAAATGGTTGCGGAAACAGGCAGAAAAAGGTCGCTTACCGTTTTAACGGCTTCCACTGTGCCAAAAATTTCCTCAGCGTTTAACGATTTGCCAACGGTGGCAATATCTACATAAACAATATCGCCCAATTCGCCCTGTGCAAAATCGGTAATTCCTATTAGGGCGGTATTGCCATCCACTAATTTTATCCATTCGTGGTCTTTGGTATATTTAACGTCAGTAGGAAAACTCATGATAATTAATTTTAAGGTACAAATATTGTATATTCTGTTATAACCAGCAACAAATGGGGGTTAATTCAGCATTTTCATTTTCATGCGTACGTTTTTAAGCGGCCTGTCGTTGCCGTCTTTTGGCAAGGTGGCAATTTTATCAATTACTTCTATGCCTTTAATTACCTCCCCAAATACGGTGTAATTTTGGTCAAGAAAGGGGGCACCACCTACTGTACCGTACATTTTCCGCTCGGCGTCAGTATAGTAAAACGCAGGGTTAGCCGGTACAATGTTTTCACACAATACTTTGTTAAGGTTAACGTCGTTAAAAGGTTGGCCTTGTACAATATAAAATTGGCAGTTGCTGCTGGCTTTGGCTGGGTTATTATCCCTGGCCATTGCCAACGCTCCTTTTTTGTGTAACAGGTGGGGCATAAACTCTGCAGGTATCCGCTCGCCGGGGGCACTGCCTGCGCCCAACATGGCGGTGCTGTCGGCAAGCTTGCTGTCTGGGTCGCCGCCTTGAATCATAAAGCCGGCAATAATACGGTGAAAAAGCAGGCTGTCATAAAAACCCTGTTTCACCAGCTTCACAAAATTGTCTCGGTGCAGCGGCGTGCTGTCATAAAGTTTTATGGTCAAGTTGCCATAATCTGTCATCAGCTGTACCAGCCGTTCTTTGGTTTTTATTCCGGTGGTAGTGCCTGTGTGGGTTGGTTTTACGGCAATTGTTTTTTTAGGTGCTTGGGCGGCAGCCATGCTAACCATTAAAAAAGTAAACGCAATAGTTACAAAATGTTTCATAGTAAATAAATGGGTGTATTAAATGCCTTGTAAATTAAAGTATAACAATATATGGTCTTTTAAAAAATTTTCTTGCTCAATAAGCCCTGTTGCGGGCATATCCTTTAATTGCCTAAAGTGTGGCCATCCGTCTTCATCATGTAATGCCAGTTCGTAATAGCCGCTCAGGCAAAGCACGGTGCATACGGCCACATGCATAAGGTCTTGCTTTTGCTCTTTTGTTATTTTGCTGTGCATAAACCCAGTTTCTTGCATGCCTATTAAAAACAGCACCGCTTCCAAATCCGGCTTTTTTCCAAAGCGTTCCACCAATTTGGCTTCCAAAGCCCACCAACGTTGTTGTAAATCGTCATTCACATATAACATGGGGCAAAAGTAATCATTAAAAACCTACATACCGCTGGGTGTTAAAGTACATAAATTACAGCCTTTAGTGCCACAAATACCGTAAACAGCCTGTTGCCAAGGTGACGAAAACTGCCCAGCTTGGTGGCCACAAGGTATTGGTTTAAGCCACTTATCATTAAAAATGTGCATAAAACTATTTGCCCTAAAACCCGTTTAAAAATTTATTGTATTTTACCAGCTTAAAACAAGTTGACAGATGATTAAAAAAGTTGCAGCCTTTACGGCAGCCTGCGTTTTGCTTATGCAGGGCTACGCCCAAAAAAGCCTACCCCAAAATTTCTTTCTTAAAAAGCTTCCGAATGGGCTTGAAATATTGGTGATAGAAGACAATACCGTGCCGTTGGCCACTATTGAAATTGCGGCAAAAAATGGTGCTTACACAGAAAGCCCCGAATACAACGGCCTTAGCCATTTATACGAACACATGTTTTTTAAAGCCAATAAGGATTACCCCAGCCAAGAAGCTTTTTTGGAAAGGGTGCAGGAGTTGGGTATTGTTTTTAACGGCACCACCAGCAATGAAAGGGTAAATTACTTTTTTACGTTGCCAAAATTTAACCTCACCGCTGGTTTGCAGTTTATGAACTCCGCCATACGGTACCCAAAATTCGATTCCACCGAGATGAAAAAGGAAAATATTGTGGTGGATGGGGAGTTTCAGCGCCAGGAATCAAACCCTTTCTTTGCCCTGTCTGACTCTGTAAACCACCATTTGTGGGGAGATCTGTACAGCCGAAAGAACGGCATAGGCGACCATGGCATCATCCGCTCTGCCACGCCTGCCAAAATGCAAACGATTAAAAACAAATATTACTGGCCCAACAACTCATTGTTAAGCGTTGCTGGCGACGTGAAGCATGAGGATGTTTTTGCGCAAGTGGAAAAAATATTGGGCAGTTGGGAACCCTCTGGCTTTGACCCATTTAAAAAATGGCCCGTACCAGAATTTAAGCCGCTGGTGAAAAACGATTATATTATTGTGGAGTCAAAAATTGCCAGGGTACCTATAGCGGCGTTTAGCTGGCTGGGTCCCGACACCCGCAATGATGTTGCCAGTACCTACGCGGCAGATTTGTTTTCTACCATCTTAAGCCAAAACGCCTCTAAATTCAATAAGGCTTTGGTTGACTCAGGCCTGGCCTACCAAGCGGGCTTGAGCGATGTTACCTCCAAACATACCGGCCCTATACAATTGTTTGCAGTGCCTAACCCCGCCAAAGTAAAAGAATGTGTTGCGGAAGTAAAAAGGCAGATAGACATGATGGATGCCGCCGATTACTTTACGGATGAGCAAATAGCCACGGCTAAACGCCAACTGGAGATTGACCGTACGAAAGAGCAGGAAGCAACATCCAGCTATGTACACACGGTTTCGTATTGGTGGTGCTCGGCCACGCTTAATTATTATGCAAATTATTTGGAGAACATAAAGAAGCTTAGCCGTGCCGACCTGCAGAACTACGTTCGCAAGTACATAAAAGGAAAGCCTTATGTGGCCGGCTTGCTGATAAATACAGGAATGGTGGCAAAAGTAAAACCCGCGGAATTTTTTAAAGCTGACTAAACTTAACAGGTATACAACATGAAAAAGATAACAATAACCATCACCATATTATTTGCGGCAGTTATAGCGGTTACCGCCCAAACGGCCACAACAACTTTTACTGCATCCGGCATTACCGTTATTTACAAGCCAACGCAAAAGCAAATTATTAATGTAAGCGTGTATTTTAGGGGCGGTGTAAGCAATTACCCCGCCAGCAAGGCCGGCATTGAAAACCTGGCCATAGCCTCTGTATCAGAATGCGGAACGGCAAAATACAGCAAGGATGCTTTTAAAGACAAAGCCGACAGCTACGGCATTGCCGTGTATGGAAGCGCTGGGCGCGACAATGCCCTGATTGGCCTTAACTGCATAAGCCAATATTTTAATACTGGGTGGGATTTACTTGCCCAGGCCGTTACAACCCCCACTTTTGAGGAAACGGAGTTTAATAAGCTTAAACAAAAAATAATATCCGGCATAAAACAGTCTGCCAGTAGCCCCGACGCAAGGCTTAGCGACATGGCCATGCAAAACGCCTTTGCAGCAACACCTTACGCCATAAACCCAACAGGTACAGAAGAAACAGCGGGCGGTATTAAAGCAGCAGAGGCAAAAGACTACTACTATAACACATTGCTTAACAAGGCAAGAATGTTTATTGTGGTGGTGGGTAATATTAGTAAGGCTGATATTACAGCTAAAATAGCTGCAGCCTTTGCAGCGGTGCCATTAAAACCTTACCAGGCAGAGGCACTGCAATTACCTTTATTTAAGGGCAACACTGTTAATATTGAGGAACGCCAGCTGGCCACCAATTATATTACCGGTATTATGAACGGCCCCGCCTATACCTCGGCCGACTATGTGCCTTACCGGCTGGCTTTCGCCTCGTTGAGCGAAAAGCTTTTTACAGAGATACGCACCAAGCGCAACCTGTCGTATGCGCCGCAAGCCTATGCCAGGGGCGGTGCCATACCCTACAGTGCAGTATATGTAACCACCACCAATCCCAAAGCGGCCGTTGAAGTGATGGCTAATGAAATTGACAGCCTTAAAACCTTGGGCTTTACCGAAAAAGACCTAAAAAATTCAAAGGCATTATTTATTACCAGTAATTATATGAAGGATGAAAGCACCAATGCCATTGCCGCAAGCCTTGGCACGGCCGAAACCTTGGGCAATTGGAAAATAGCAGAAAGCCTGCCTGTGATAATAAATAATACTACGCAAACCCAAATGACGAATGCATTTCGCAAATACATTACGGGCATAAAATGGAACTACCTGGGTGTAAAAAAACAGGCCGATGAAGCGGTTGGCGCGTTCAACATACCCGTGGCACAATAATAGTTTTAAAAGTATTGCTTAAAGGGCTGCCCAACCAAGGGCAGCCTTTTTGCATTTACACAGGCTTTGTTTTATGGGCGGCCCGTAAACTGGCTGCGTAGTTTGAACGCAACGGTAGATAAAAAGTTTTAGCAGCGCTAAATTTTTACAACAAAAGGCTGTTGCTAGCGGATTGGCGAAATATCAATATGCCCAAACCGGTATTTAGTTGCCGGGCTTTTTTATCTTGCAGTATGGATTACACCAGGGCCATCCGAAAATTTCTTTCAGGGCAATACTTAACCATGGGTATTATATTAACGGTTAGTGTGGTATTGCCTGCCGTTGTGTTATACCATTATGATGTATTACTCACCAGCACGGCCCTGCCCTTGGGCGCGCTTTGCTGTGGGTTAACTGACAGCCCGGGGCCGGTTATGCACCGGCGCAACACGCTGTATGCATCTTTGGGGTTTAATTTTGTAATGGTACTGGTAGCAGGTTACTCCCGCATGTACCCCGGGCTTATTGTTGCCGAAATTGCAGTGTTCGGTATGTTTTTTTCGCTCATAGGTGTATATGGCAGCCGCATAAACTCCCTTGGGTTAATTGCGTTGCTGGTGTTTATATTTAATATTGACAAACACACCCGCGGGCAAAATATTATTGAAACCGCGCTATTGTTTTCAGCCGGCGGTGCTTTTTATGTTTTGCTTGCCTTATTGCAAAGCACCTTGAGGCCGTACAAGCTGATTCAGCAGTTAATGGGCGAATGTATTATTGAAACCTCGGGCTATTTGCAGGCCAAAGCAGATTTTTACAAGCCTGCGCCAGACATGAGCACCTTGTACGACACCCTGATACATTACCAAGTAAAAATTCACCAGCAACATGCCGATTTAAGGGAACTATTGTTTAAAACCCGGCAAATTGTTACAGAATCAACCCGCAAAGGCAGGGTGCTGATGCTGATGTTCCTAGACCTGATTGACCTTTTTGAACGCATCATAACTTCACAGCAGGATTATGTACACCTGCACGAAGCTTTTGACGGCACCGGGATATTGGAGAAAATTAACAAATCGATAGCTGCTTTGGCGGCCGAGCTGCACGAGATTGGGCTGGCCGTACAGGCAGGCTTCCCTTCCAAACCACAACATGATATTGATGCGTTGATGGAACACTTATCTAAAGACTATTCCATACTACGCAAGGAAAAAATAGGCCCAGAAACCGTTGAACAGTTTATATTACTTAGGCAGATTTTGTACAGCATACAAGATATTGCAGAGCGTATTAAACGCATGCACATTTACACCACCTACGACCGTAAGGTGAGCAAACAGTATAAAAAGGAAGTTGACCTTGACAAATTCATCAGCCACCAAGAACTGGACCCCCGGATAATTATTGAAAACCTCAGCTTTAAATCGAGCCATTTTAGGCACGCTGTGCGTATTACATTGGCCTTGCTGGCTGGTTATACCATCAGTATGTTTTTAACCATTGGGCATGGGTATTGGATATTGCTTACCATTATAACCATTATGAAACCCGCCTACAGCATTACCCGCCACCGAAACATACACCGTTTGCTTGGCACGCTAACAGGGGGTGCTATTGGATTTTTGGTTATTTATTGTATTAATGATACAGCCGTTTTGTTTGCCATTATGGTGCTTGCCATGGTACTGGCTTATAGTTTTTTACGCATCAATTATTTTATTGGTGTTGCGGGTATAACCATTTATGTGTTGGTAAGCCTTAGCTTTTTAAGCCCCGGCACTATTAGGGTGGCTTTGGTAGATAGGTGTATTGATACCGTAATCGGCTCATTAATAGCTTATGTGGTTTCGGCTTTTGTGTTGCCCGCTTGGGAGCATGAACAAATAAATGAGTACATTAAGGAGTCATTGGCAGCTAACAGTAATTATTTTAAGGCTGTCGCCGCAAATTTTCTTGGTAAAAAAACCGATGTGGAAGCGTTTAAGCTAGCCCGAAAGGCTGCTTTTGTAAAATTGGCTAACCTGAGCGATAATTTTCAGCGCATGGTGTCGGAGCCTAAAACCAAACAACCCAAGTTAGAGTTATACCATCAGTTTGTGGTAACCGCCCATATGGTAACCTCGAATATTGCATCCCTTTCTTATTATGCACAACGTACCAAACAAGAGTACGCCTCAAAGGAATTTGAGCCACTGATTGAAGACATACACGAACATTTTATGAATGCATCATCGGTTACCGAGCAACAAAAAAATATTTCTGTCGACAACCCAGCGCATGCCTCGGCTATTAACGAAAGGGTACAAAATTTACTTAGGCAGCGAAAGAAGGAGCTGATTGCCGGTACCGGTGAAAATATAATGTCGGTTAGAAAAACACTCTCAGACCTAAAAACGATTACCGACCAGTTTCATATGATTAGCGACATTACGTTGGAACAGGTAAAGATTTTAGTGAAGGTTTATGAATAGCGAAGCATTTGAGTAATTGGGAAAAGTCTTTTTCTGCGGCCGGGCCTCAAAATATTAGTGTTTCAACGCAATTATTTTGCATAGCACGGCCGCCATCGTCACCAAATGCTCTTAATACGCATATATAATATCATTGGAGAACCATTGCGCAATACCAAAATTTTAACGCGGTTATGGGGAGTTTGCAAAAGAGCCTTGTAGGTTTGGATATTGTTTGATATGTTATTGTCTACAGCCAAAATAACATCTCCATCTTTAAAACCGGCATCTTCGGCAGGCGATTTTTTCATAATATCAGTAACAGTAACAGCCCCGTCTATCAAATACATGCCCAAGCCGGTGTATGAATAATCAAATGAATCAGTAAAGTGTTTATTGGGTTTTATAAATATCTCTTGCTGTGGGTAATTCAAGGTGATGTTAAAGCGGCGTAAAATGTCATTTCCAATCAGGCCGTCCAACGCCGGGTACGACGTTACACCAAACTCATCATTAAAAATAAAAGCAGGTACGTTTCTAAAGCGGTAAGGCCCTATCTTAACTTCCTTAACAACAGTCACATACATATCTTTTTTGCCTCCAAGGCCCTCTGCCTGTGTGGGAAAAATTTTACGACTTTTTTTTAATAACGAGCTGTCTTGCACCAGTTCATCATTCAACAACATACAAAGCCCCGCGCCGGTATCAAAATAATAGCGTCCGTTTACTGCGGTATTATCCCGCACATATACCTGCTGCATAGGCAAGGTGCTAAATTGTGGCTTTAACAAGTGGCCCCACTTTGGGTATTTCATCCTGCCAGGTGTGTATACTTGCATGGCCAGCGTATCATAGTCTAAACTAACAATATACCTGCGTAAAAAACTGTAGCCGACTATACCATCAATTTTAAGCCCATAGGCACTCGTAAGTAATTCATAGTCATTCATGTGAAAATCCAGGTTATTAACGGTTAGCCCCTTTAGGTGGATAGAATGGCCATAAGAAAATTCAACGTTTTTTATACCCGCAATACCCCGCACAATTTTATCGCTCAACACTTTTTTTAGCTGGTACCGTTCGCAGGTGGTTGAATCGAGCGAAATGCCGCCGCTGCCTGTGTCAAAAACAAAATTTAAGGTGTCTTTAAACTCGTCTAACGTAAGTTTTAATATTACAATGCCGCCCGACAGTTGTTGAAAAGGTATGGTGGTTATGTATTTGGCCTGCGGCTGCACAAACTCCTCCTGGCCACTTACGCTAAAACAATTTAGCTGCATAAGTGTTACAATACATAGGGTAACAATACAATGTGAGAAGCGGTGTGTTGGTTTCAAGGCGAAGCATTTTGAACGTTAAAGCAAGGTGCATCTAAAAATACAACCTATGCGGCATCGCACCAAACCTTTTGCATAAGTATTTAGCCACGTATATTTTTACCCTACTAATATGCCGTTACTTGTGTAATTTTGGCCGTTTATTTGGCATAATACCGCCCATTTTTACGTAAATGGGGCAAATGGCGTGCAGGCAACTTTGCCAACAACAATTTAAACCGCACAACCTGATGAACTTAGCTACATTGTACCAAAAGGCGTTGGATTTTGAGTTTTTGACCGTTGAGGAAGGTGTGCATCTTTTTGAGCATGCGCCAATTACAGACCTTATGTACGTTGCGGACGAACTGAGAAAGAAACAGGTACCCCATGGCAGGGTAACCTGGCAGATTGACCGTAATGTAAACACTACCAATGTTTGCATAGCCAACTGCAAGTTTTGTAATTTTTACCGTATACCCGGCCATGCCGATGGATATATTACAGATATGCCCACTTACCGCCGTAAAATTGAGGAAACCTTTAAATACGGGGGTGACCAGTTGTTGTTGCAAGGCGGCCACCACCCAGATTTAGGGCTTGATTTTTATGCCAAAACGTTTAAGCAAATAAAGCAAGAATACCCGCGCCTAAAGCTGCATGCCCTTGGGCCGCCAGAGGTGGCACATATTGCCAAACTGGAAAAAATGAGCCACCACGATGTGCTAAAGGAGTTACAGGCTGCTGGGTTGGATAGTTTGCCCGGTGCTGGTGCCGAAATTTTGATTGACCGGGTGCGCAGGCTGATAAGCAAAGGCAAATGCGGTGCCGACGAATGGCTGGCCATTATGGAGGAAGCCCATAAGCTTAATATAACCACCAGTGCCACCATGATGTTCGGCCACGTGGAAACGATAGAAGAAAGGTTTATACACTTAGCACGAATTAGGGAAGTACAGGCAAAAAAGCCGGAGCATGCGAAAGGCTTTCTGGCATTTATACCTTGGACGTTCCAGGATGTTGATACATTGCTGGCCCGCATACGGGGTGTGCAAAACCTTACCACGCCGGAGGAATATTTGCGTGTAATAGCCCTTAGCCGTATAATGCTGCCCAACGTAAAAAATATACAGGCAAGCTGGCTAACCGTGGGCAAGCAAACTGCGCAACTGTGCCTGAATGCAGGGGCCAACGATTTTGGGAGTATTATGATTGAAGAAAACGTGGTAAGTGCCGCAGGCGCACCCCACCGTTTTACCTATAAAACCATACAGCAGGCCATACGCGATGCAGGGTTTACGCCCCAATTACGTAACCAGCAATACGAATGGCGCGAAATACCCGAGGCCATTGTTGAGCAAGTGGTGAATTACTAAATAAAACGCGGATAGCCCGGAAGACCGAAAGGCAGGGGCATGATTAAATGACAAGGTAGAAGTGAAAACGCGGGCTAACCGTAATAATTACCTTTTTACTTTTTAGTTTTCCGGGCTAACCCGGCTTTATGACTTATTAATTTTAACGGATGCTTCCAGCTATTATTAAAGGATTAAGCTTTGGGGTTTTATTGGCTATAGGCGTGGGGCCGGTTATATTTTCTATCATCAAGCAAAGCCTTACCCATGGACACAAAGGGGGTTATTCATTTATAGCAGGTGTTTCGGCAAGCGATATTATGGTGGTACTTGTTTGTAACCTTTTTAGCAGCCTTTTTCAATCGTTGATAAGCCACGAGAAGATTATTGGCGGCATTGGTAGCATCTTCTTGGTTATAATGGGGGTTTACAACATGTTCTTTAAAAAAGTACAACTAGCCGATACCGGAACCACCGAGCTTAAGATTTTTAAAAAACGCGAACTGGCAGCTATTTCTGTTTCGGGTTTTTTAATGAACACACTAAACCCAAGTGTTTTTATATTTTGGCTGGGCACCACCACCGCAATACTTGCAGACGCCAAAACTGCTGTGCACCCTGTGCAATACCGTATTGTATTTTTTACCACCTGCCTGCTTTTTGTACTATGTACAGATGTTGCAAAAGTTTTAATGGCCAATAAAATACGCACAAAGCTTACCCCGCATAACATACATATCATCAACCGAATTTCCGGGCTAATATTTATAGGTTTTGGCATTGCCTTGCTTTGGGGCATTGTGTTTGGTGTGCCGGCCAGTCATTAACAGGTATTTATACAAATGTTAATACACATTTTAAAAGGGCCAGTTTTAGTAATTTGCCTACACCTAAACTAAACCTGTTGGTGTTGGATGGCAATTGCTGCCAACCGCTTTGCCCACACACCGGTTGCATAGCTTGTACAAAAAGCATGCTGGGCCGCAACCCTTTTTTAAAGGCCGCCTGTATATTAATTTTGGTAAAAAATACCATCTGCATTATGTACCGCTAAAACCAACTTCGCCTTAATTTGCGGCTGCATGGCAAAAAAAGCAAAGGTTCCAACAAGTAAAACAAAAGCTACCGCACCCAAGGCAAAGGGTTCAACAGGCAAAAGGTTTTGGCGTTTTATTAAACGCCTATTTCTAACCATGTTTGTTTCCTCCCTTTTATATATAATTGTTTGCCGGTGGGTTATGCCCCCCATAACCACCACCCAGCTTGGCAGTATGCTGCAAGGATACGGTATGCAGCGACATTATGTGGAATGGGACAGTATTTCGCCCAATGTAAAATGGGCAGCCATGGCCAGCGAAGACCAGTTGTTTGCTGACCATGGTGGTTTCGACTGGGAGGCGCTGGAAAAAAGTTTGAAAGACAACCCAAAAAAGAAGCATAAAATTCGGGGAGGGGCGGCCAGCACCATTAGCCAGCAAGTGGCCAAAAATGTGTTTTTATGGCAAGGCGAAGGGCTTACGCGCTATTTGCGCAAAGTGCCGGAGTTTTATTTTACCCAATTAATAGAATGGATATGGGGTAAAAAACGCATACTGGAAGTGTACTTAAATGTTATTGAAATGGGCAAAGGCATTTATGGCATAGAGGCAGCTAGCCAAGCATACTTTCATAAGCATGCAAAAAACCTAACACAAACTGAGGCGGCCATGATAATTGCCTGCCTGCCCAACCCTAAAAAATTTACTGTGGTGCCCGAAAGCCATTTTGTGGCTTGGAAAACCCAATGGATACTAAAGCAAATGCGCAATATCTCTGACGATAAAGATATTATGGCCCTTACAAAATAAGCATAGGTGAACAATCGTGCAGGTTTGGCTTTTGTACACGTTTA
The DNA here is from genome assembly GCA_903882935.1 of uncultured Parafilimonas sp. Lineage (GTDB taxonomy): Bacteria > Bacteroidota > Bacteroidia > Chitinophagales > Chitinophagaceae > JABDFW01. Next base: position 62,729 of record CAIRZB010000029.1, read on the forward strand.
TTTAACAAACAACGAGGTAAGCCATGGTTAGCCCGTAAACGATTTTGCCCTAACTTCAACTTTTTATAAACGGTAAACACCCATGATTTTTACAAAAGTGTGCATTATTGGCGCAGGGCCGGGCGGGGCGGCCGCCGCGCTTAATTTGAATAAAGCTGGTATTGATTGTGTGATAGTTGACAAAGCGGTTTTTCCCCGGGATAAAATTTGCGGTGATGGGCTGAGCGGAAAAGTTATAACCTCCCTTAAAAGGATAGACCCTGAAATTGTTGCACGTTTGGAGAATGCAGGCTTTAAGCTAAACAGTTGGGGTGTGCGGTTTGTAGCCCCCGGCCGCAGGCAATTGGATATTGGCTACCGCCCCGATTTTGACAAAGACAATGCAGCCCATAAACAAGTGCCTATTGGGTATGTGTGCAAACGCCTTGATTTTGATAATTTTTTGGTGGAGGAGCTAAAACGCTGCCCACATGTACAGTTGTTTGAAGGGGTGAACATTAATAAGTATACGTTAGAAAGCGATGGCTATTTGGTTAGCGGCGTTGATGGTTTTGAGATAAAGGCCCAACTTATTATCGTAGCCAACGGTGCCTATTCCTCCTTTACCAAAGAGGTGGCTGGCATACACATGGAGCCAAAACATTATGTGGCGGGCATACGGGCTTATTATAAAAACGTAACCGGTACCAACGCAGATAATTTTATTGAGCTGCATTTTTTAAAGTCGCTTCTGCCGGGTTATTTTTGGATATTCCCGCTACCAGATGGCGGTGCCAACGTTGGGGTGGGTATGTTAAGTGAGGCCGTGCGCCGCAAAAAAATAAACCTAAAAAAGGAGCTGCTAAACATTGTGCAAAACGACCCTGTGATAAAAGAGCGTTTTAAAGACGCCCAGTTAGAAGGCACGATTGATGGGTATGGGTTGCCATTGGGCAGTAAGAAAAGAAAAATATCTGGGGAGCGGTATATGCTTATTGGCGATGCCGCATATTTGATTGACCCCTTTACCGGCGAAGGCATAGGCAACGCATTTTATTCCGGCAGGCTTGCCGCGCAACAAGCTGCATTATCCTTACAAAACAGTGATTTTTCTGCAGCAGCCATGGCGAGGTATGATTCCGAAATTGAAAGGGTAATGGGTGCTGAGCTGCGGCTGAGCCATAAGCTGCAAAAATTCATCAAATACCCCATCCTTTTTGATACGTTCCTAAAAATAACGGCCAATAATAAGCGGCTGAAGGAAGTATTCACTTGTATGTTTCATGAGGTAGACATCCGAAAAAAGCTTCTGCGGCCGTCGTTTTATATTGATATATTATTGAACAGGTAAAACTTTTTACCGGCAGCTAGCGAATATTGATGCATATGCAAAACGTAGAACACATTGGCATTGCCGTTAAGGACCTAACAGTTTCCATACCGCTGTTTGAGCAATTGTTGAATACCCCCTGTTATAAAACTGAAATGGTGGAATCTGAAAAAGTAAAAACCGCCTTTCTTAAACAAGGTACCACCAAAATTGAATTGCTGGAAGGCACGGATGCCGACGGTGTGATAGCCAAATTTATTGCAGCAAAAGGCGAAGGCATTCACCATATTGCATTTGAGGTTACCAATATTGCAGATGAAATTAAAAGGCTGGCTGAAGCAGGCTTTAAAATACTTAACCCCGTTGCCAAAAAAGGTGCCGATAATAAGCTTGTATGTTTTTTACACCCCAAAACCACCAACGGTGTGTTGGTTGAGTTGTGCCAAACAATTGTAGTTGAATAAGTTACTGGTTACCAGTTTCTGGTTACTGGTAAGGATGTTGTGTTTGATCAATTTTTATTTCATCCCCCCAATAATTATCACACTATTAGGGGTACAATTGTCTCCAATTGAGTTTCTACATTATCATCCTAGTTGAATCCCAGAGACTGGCAGCCTGCAACCAGTACCTTATTTTTACTTTTCCTTAAAAATGCTTTGTTAAGTCTGCCCTGCGCAGTAAAATATCAATATTATTCATAGTCCAATGTTCGTTAATGATGATATATAACAAAAAGGAGGATGACTATGAAGAAGTATTTTATTGCGTGCCTTGCAATTGGTACGCTCATATTAGCCGGTTGCGGCACCGGTATTAAAATGACCAGCAGTTGGAAAGATGGCAACTCCACTAAAAACACGGCATCGGTAAAGAGGATATTGGTGGTGGGGCTTTTTGGGGAGAAAAGCAGGGTTTTGCGCCAGCACACCGAAGAGCAGATGGCTGCTGATGTTGGTAAACTGGGTTATACCACATTTACGTCGTTTCCGGAGTATGGCCCCAAAATGTTTGTAAACATAACAGAGGAACAGGCGATGCATTTAATCGACAGCAGCTATGCTGGTGCCTACGACGGGGTGATTTTTGTAAGTATAGTGGATAAGAACAGCACAAAAAGCTACGTGCCTGGCTATTACAGCCCATACTCTTACTATGGCTTTTATAGGCCTTTTTATGGCCCGTTTTACACATCGTACAGCCCCGGCTACTACAAAACCGATATGCATTACTCTTTTGAGGCCAATTTTTACGACGTGAATAATAAAAAGATGTTGTATTCTGGCCAATCTCAGGTGGTTTACCCCGGCAAGCCGGAGGCGTTTGCGGCTGACTATAGCAGAATAATTGTAAAAGACATGCGGAAAAAGAACGTATTGGGTTAAAAAGCTTTCCAAACGGTATTGTTGGGCTGGCACCACGTTGCACCTGTAATTAATTTTTGCCTTCCTTGGCATGGTTTCAGGTTTCACGGTTGCCAGCCCTTAATTTTGTTGAAACACTTAAAATATTAACCGCAAAATTTTACCGTATGACAAAAGTTGCTGTAGCCAAAGGCGATGGAATAGGGCCCGAAATTATGGATGCCGTGCTGGAGGTATTTAAGGCAGCCAATGTGCCATTGGAATACCAGGTTGTTGACATGGGCAAATGGGTTTTTGACAAAGGTTACAGCAATGGTATGACACCCGAGGCGCAGCAAACCATTGAAACACTGGGTATTTTGTTTAAAGGCCCCATGGAAACACCCAAGGGCAAAGGGGTAAAAAGTGTAAACGTTACCGCCCGTAAAACATGGAATACCTATGCTAATAAAAGGGTTTTTCAAACGCTGTCTGGCGTTGACACTGTTTTTAGCCGTGCCGGTATACCAATAGATATTACCATAGTACGTGAAAACATTGAAGATACATACGGAGGTGTTGAGCACATGCTTACCCGCGATGTGGCATTGAGCCGCCGTTTTATTACCCGCCCTGGCAGCCTGCAGGTAATAAAATACGCTTTTGAAATGGCTAAGAAAAAAAATGCCCGCCGTATTACCTGTGGACATAAAGCAAACATTATGAAAATAACCGACGGGTTATTTTTACAGGTTTTTTACGAGGTTGCCAAAGAATACCCCGACCTAAAGGCCGATGATGTTATTGTTGACGACCTATGTATGAAACTGGTAACCCGCCCCGATTTGTTTGATGTGGTGGTGCTTACTAACCTACAGGGCGATATTGTGAGCGACCTTTGCGCAGGCTTAGTTGGTGGTTTGGGGTTTGCCCCCAGTGCCAACATTGGCGACCATATTTGTATTTTTGAAGCTGTACACGGCACCGCACCAGACATTGCCGGTAAAAATATAGCCAACCCAACAGCGTTGCTGCTAAGCGGTATTGCCATGCTGCGCCACTTGGGTATTATGGAAAAAGCAGTTATTGTTGAAAACGCCTTGCTGTACACGCTTGAGCAGGGCGTACATACCGGCGATTTTGGGGATAAAGGCAAAACATCCGTAAACACCACCCAGTTTGTGGAAGCCATTATTGCCAATTTTGGCAAAAGCCCAGAAAAAGGTGCCAAGCCTTACCAGGCAGACATGCAAACTACGCAAACGCATTTTAAGCTTGACAAGAATGAGATGATGGAATCTGCCGGCGCTGAGTTGGAAAAAATTGTTGGCGTTGACTTTTTTATTGAAAGCAACGAGCAGCCAATTGCCATTGCCAACAAGTGTATGCGACACGCTGGTGTAAAGTTTAAGCTTATAAACATAAGTAACCGCGGCACCCAGGTGTGGCCTACAGGCAGCGTTTACACTAACTTGGTAAACCAATACAATGTGCGTTTTGAAAGCATTGACGATTTTCCGCTTACGCAGCAGGATGTGCTGGGTTTATACATAAGCTTAAGTGGCAACTTTAAAATATGCTCTTCAGAATTATTGTTGCTGTGGGGCGACAAGCGAGCCTACAGTTTGGCACAGGGCCAGTAAAAATTAATGAAATACTCAAAACGGATAGTGTAAAAGCTATCCGTTTTTTTATGCGCTACATTGGCTAAAACAATGTTTGCCTAATTTACAAAATAAAAAAAGGCTGCACGTTACTACACGGCAGCCTGCTTTTATTCCCAAATGTTTGTGCTTAGCTTAAAACTTTATTTCCTCATCATTGGCATCAAAAAACTTAAACTCGGTAAAATAATAGTCTGAATTGGCTTTTATTTTAATCGGTGTTTTAAGTTTACGCTGCCATGTGCGCCTGATGTTGCTAAAAAACCCTTTGGTTAAATGCGAGTATACAATGGGGTGTACCAATATGGTAAGGTTTTCGTGCTTGTGGGTAACCAGGTAGTGCAAACGTTTTTCAATTTCATCCTCCAAAAGGAAAGTAGACGTTATTTTGCCGGTGCCGTTGCAACTTGGGCAAATTTCTGCTGTGTTAATATTAACCTCGGGCCGCATACGCTGGCGGGTTATCTGCATTAGCCCAAACTTTGAAATTGGAAGAACGGCATGCTTAGCCCTGTCGCTCAGCATGTATTTTTCCATGGCATCCTGCAGCTTTTTTTTGTTATCGGGCAACTTCATGTCAATAAAGTCAACCACAATAATGCCGCCAATATCCCGCAGTCTAAGCTGGCGGGCAATTTCATCCGCGGCTTCCATATTGGTTTCCAGCGCATTTTCCTCTTGGTTGTTGCTTACGCTTTTGTAACCGCTGTTAACATCAATAACGTGCAGTGCCTCGGTATGCTCAATAATAAGGTAGGCCCCACTGTTAAGGTTTACTGTTTTGCCAAACGACGACTTTACTTGTTTGCTAATGCCATATTGGTCAAAAATGGGTAAGCCGTTGTTGTGTAACGATACTATTTCAGCCTTATTAGGGGCTATTTTTTGAATATAGGTTTTAGTATCGCTGTAAATGTTTTTGTCGTTGGTAATAATGCGGTTAAAATCTTCGTTCAGCAAGTCTCTTAAAATACTGGTGGTTTTATCCTGCTCGCTTAGTATTTTGGCGGGCGGCTGGGCATTTTTCAGGTTTCGTTGAATGGTTTTCCAAGTTTCAACAAGGGTTAAAAGGTCCTCATGCAGCTCGGCCGTATTTTTGCCCTCGGCTGCAGTGCGCACAATAACACCAAAGTTTTTATGCTTTATGGACTCTACTATTTTTTGTAACCGTCTTCTTTCGTCTGAAGAATGAATTTTTTTTGAAACGGCAACCACGTCGTTAAAGGGGGTTATCACAACAAAGCGGCCGGGCAGCGAAATTTCGCAACTCAACCTTGGCCCTTTGGCGGCGATGGGTTCCTTTAGTATTTGAACAAGTATGTTGGGCTTTCCGTTTAGTACTTCGTTAATTTTGCCGGTTTTTACTATTTCAGGCTCAACGTTAAACTTTGCAAATTCAAACAGGTCGGGGCTTTTGTCTGAAATAGACATTTGGGTAAACTTCAACAGCGATCGGGCATAGGGGCTTAGGTCGGTATAGTGTAAAAAGGCGTCCTTCTCAAAGCCCACATCAATAAATGCGGCATTGAGGCCGGGTATTAGTTTTTTAACCTTACCTAGGTAAAGGTCGCCCACTGCAAAACTTGCATCCGCCTTTTCGCTATGCAGTTCTACCAGCTTTTTATCTTCCAGCAACGCAATTTCCACACCGCTTGGGGCTGCGTTTATGATAAGTTCTTTGTTCACAAAATGCAACTTTTAATAAATGATTCATGGTATTGTAAGGCAATACAATACAGTAATGTTCAGTCCACACAATCACACTCCACACTGTTCTGCCTTAGTTGGAAAGGAAAAGGAAAAAAGTTGCTGATAAAAAAGGGCAGCTTGTGTAAGTAAGCAATGCCCCGCTGTGCAGGGCATTGCTGTATTATTTCTAAGAAGAATTATTTGTTTTTCTTCTTATGGCGGTTTTTTCTTAATCGTTTTTTACGTTTGTGCGTCGCAATTTTATGACGCTTTCTTTTTTTACCACAAGGCATAATTAAATAAATTTTGTGTATATAAAACTGTTATTGCAATGCTTTAATTCTGTTGTCAATTGCGGTTTTTGCCTCCGGTACGGTTATCAGTTGTTTGGCATTTTTATACCACTTTACTGCGTTGGGCTTATCGCCTTTACGTTCGTAACTTTCTGCGAGGCTAAAAACAGCTTCTAAATTACCGGGCTGTTTGTTAACCACTTTTAAAAACCGTTCAATAGCCCTATCATATTGGCCACTTTTTATGCCGCCTAAACCCAACATAAATTGGGCGTACATGTTATTTGAGTCTGCCGAAGCAACCTGCCGTATAGCCATAATGCCTTGCATTGGGTTGGCAGCAATATTACCAAACATGTAACAGGCCCCTAAGCCTACTTTAGACGAGTCGTTGGCGGGATTCAACGTAAGTGCACGTTCAAAAAGTGCCTTAGCTTGTGTAGCCTGCCAGGTTTGTAAAGCACCGTCTTCCTCGGCCATAACCCTGTCTAAAAGCAAATGGGCTGCAAAGGTGAGGTTTTTTTCAGAATTTTCCAACTTAGCAGCTTCTCCAATATAAAAAGCACTTATGCTTGGCTGCCGCGCGGTGTCGCCCCAAAATTTGGCAAGCTCCTTATAAACTTCAATCTGTTGGGCTTTTACATCACCCCTAACCACGCCGTTCTCCAACGCCAAAAGCCTTGTAACCTGTTGTTGTGCAAGGGTTTTCTTAGCTTTTGCAATAACATCTGCGGTGGAAATAACGGGGATGGAAGCCGCACCGGCACCCGCGTTTGCAGCGGGCATTGTGGGCGTATTGGGTTTAGGCGGGGGTGTTGTTTGCCCAAAAAAAAATAAAAAAACCAGTAGTATAATGCCTGCCGAAACTAAAAATGTTTGTTGTTTTTTCACAAATGCAAAATTAATGGCAAAGCTACTGCGTATTGTGCATTTGTTTAACCTCGTTAACGAATTCTTTAGATGGCTTAAAAGCTGGTATAAAATGTTCGGGAATATTTACGGCAACATTCTTTTTAATGTTACGCCCAATTTTAGCTGCCCTTTTTTTGGTAATAAAGCTGCCAAACCCGCGAACGTAAATATTTTCTCCTTTTGCAAGGTTTTCCTTTATTTCTTTAAGCAGGGTTTCCACGGTTACCAGCACATCTACCTTGGGTATGCCCGTTTTATCGGAGATATTATTGATGAGATCAGATTTTCTCATATGGTGTTTGTTTAATTGTAAAATACATTTTTATTTATCAAATATAACAAAAGGTATTTTATTAACAGTAAAAATATAAAATATTATTAGGTGTTTTTAGCTGAACGGCAAGCATTTGCCATAACTGGGTGGGCTTTTAAATATTTACTTAGCCCATTTTAGTTTTACAGTAAACCATTATTTTGCAACATAATGGCAACTAAAGTATTTACCGATCTTTTAATGCAATGGCATTTTAGCGCCAACCAACGGCAAATGCCTTGGAAAGGCGAGAAAAACCCTTATAAAGTTTGGCTTAGCGAGGTTATTTTACAGCAAACAAGGGTTGAGCAAGGTTGGGCATATTTTGAAAAATTTATTGAGCATTACCCGGCTATTACTGATTTAGCTGCTGCAAATGATGAGGATGTGTTTAAACTTTGGGAAGGGCTTGGGTATTACAACCGGTGCAAAAACCTATTGGTAACCGCCCGGCTGGTAACAGAGAAATATAACGGCGTTTTTCCGTCTGAGTATGAAACCATTCTGTCGCTTAAAGGCGTGGGCACATATACGGCCGCTGCAATAGCGTCATTTTGTTTTAACCTAGCCTACCCGGTAATTGACGGTAACGTATTGCGTGTACTCTCCCGTGTATATGCCATAGAAACCCCGGTTGATGGCAAGGAAGCCAAAAATATATTTACTACTTTGGCCAATGAGTTGCTGTTTAAAGAAGACCCAGGTGCTTATAACCAAGCCATTATGGATTTTGGTGCCACCGTGTGTAAGCCCGCGTTGCCGCTTTGCAGCACTTGTGCATTGCAAAAAATTTGCCGCGCCTATGCAACAGGTATGGTAAATATTTTGCCAATAAAAGAGAAAGTATTGCTGCGGAAAAAAAGATGGTTCACCTATTTTATTTTTAAAAGCGGGGGTACGGTTTTGGTACATAAAAGAACCGCGAACGATATTTGGCAAAACCTATTTGAGTTTTATTTGGTTGAAACCCCAGCAGACCCCAAATGGACAAAAGAGGCAGTGGCAGAGTGGCTGGCGAGCCAATTGGGTATAACTGATTTTGGTGATGTTTTTATACACCTGGCAGAACGGCAGCAGCTTACGCACCAAGAAATAAGTGGCTATTTTATAACAGTTTCGTTACCTAAAATACCCACATCGCTGCTACAATCACAACAATTCAGCTGGCATCCTAAAGATGCCACCGGGCAATTGGCGTTTCCGCGTTTTATAAACCAATACTTAGCCCAGCATTACCACCAAGGCCAACTTTTTTAATTGTTAATACCGTTTGGATGTTTACAGTTTGTGGTTTTTTATTTAATTTTAAAAGCGAATAGCTTATTTTACTTTACAAGGGGAAATTAAAATTAAATTGTATGAGAGGTGTAAACAGGGTGATGTTAATTGGCAATTTAGGCAAGGACCCAGACGTGCAATACCTTGAAGGTAATATAGCTGTGGCCAAGTTTCCGCTGGCAACAACCGAAACCTATAAGGACAGAACGGGTAAATTAATTTCGCAAACTGAATGGCATACAGTTGTTTTGTGGCGCGGCTTGGCCGATTTAGCCCAAAAATACCTGCACAAAGGCAGTTTAATATATGTGGAGGGCAGGTTAAGAACCCGCAGTTGGGAAGATAAAGAGGGCATTAAGAAATTTGCAACCGAAATTGTGGGCGATAACCTTATAATGCTGGATAAACGTGCGGAAAGCCACGGGGGATACCCGCAGCAAAGCGGCAGCAGCCACGAGGCAACAGACGGGTTTGCCGGCCCCGATATACCCCCCCTGGGTGATGAACCTTCCGAAGGGCTGCCTTTTTAAGGCTGTTTTAGCAGCAACCCATTGGCCGTTGCGGTAAATATAACAGGCTTTATAAAGTATAAAAACTTGCAGCTATCGGCTTTTGCTATATTTGTAACCAAACTTAACTATTTTGGAGAGTCACCTTGCACAGTTAAATTTTTTTTTGAACATACGATTGCTGGCGGGCTTTGACCCTACGGCAACCACAGTGCTGGTATTTGTATTGCTGGTATTAATGATGTTTTCTTTCATCATATCCGGTGCCGAAGTGGCTTTTTTCTCTCTCTCCCACAAGGATATTAACCTACTTAAAACAAAACAAAAAGATTCTTATAAGCGCATTATTAACCTTTTAGAAGAGCCAAAATTATTACTAGGTTCACTGCTTATCGGTAATAGCGTAACAAACATCGCCATAATCATTATCTCCAGCATGGTTATTGACGACACGGTGCATTTAACCGCAGGCAGCATGTGGGCTGCTAATTTTTTACTTAAAATAGTGCTGGTAACCTCCCTGCTGTTGTTGTTTTGTAAAATTATACCCAAAGTTTTGGCCAACAACAACAACATACGGTTTGCCGAATACGCGGGCATTTTAGTTGAGTTTGTGTACTATTTGTTTAAGCGTCCGGGTGTTTGGTTAGTACGGTTTACTGATTATGTTGAAAAAAAGCTGGGCTCGGGTAGCAAAAACCAGTCTAGCATGGAAGAGTTAAACCAAGCCATAGGCATCACCTACTCAAATGAAAACCCCGACGAAAAGAATATATTGATGGGTATTGCCAAATTTGGCAATATAACCGTTAAGCAAATAATGCGCAGCAGGCTGGATGTAAATGGCGTGGAAGAAAAAACAAGCTTCGGCGAAATTATTAAGCGTATTGAAGAATTGCATTACAGCCGCTTGCCAGTATACCGCGAAGACCTGGACCAGGTGAGCGGCATACTGCACACCAAAGACGTACTGCCATACATAAACAACGAGCCTGATTACGATTGGCACCACCTTGTACGCGCCCCGTATTTTGTACATGAGCAGAAATTGATTGAAGACCTGCTGCATGAGTTTCAACTAAAGCACATACATTTTGCCGTAGTGGTGGATGAGTTTGGTGGCACCAGCGGCATTGTAACGCTGGAAGACGTAATGGAAGAAATTATTGGCGATATTAAGGATGAGTTTGACGAAGACGAAATTGCCTTTAAAAAATTAGACGACAATAACTATGTTTTTGACGGTAAAACCATGTTGCATGATGTTTGCAAAATAATGGAGTTACCATTGGAAACGTTTGACAATGTGAAGGGCGAAAGCGAATCGTTGGCGGGTTTGGTGTTGGAAATAGCAGGCGAAATACCCACTGTGGAGCAAATAATACCTTCGGGCGACTTTGAGTTTGCCGTGCTTGAAATAGACAAAAACCGGCTACAAAAAATAAAAGTAACCATTAAGCCCAAACCCGAAGCATAGTAAAAGTACATGGGTGGATGGTTTTAAAGGCACCGTGCGCAATTGAATGCCCATCGTTGAAAAACAAGTATGGACCATACAAGAATGGGTTGTAAAATTAAACAAAGTAAATGGGGTACGTTTTAAACACCGTCCGTAAGTGTATTTTATCAATAGTATTAAAGCAACAGGCTTTTAATAAGCAAGCCACGGTAACAGCAAATATTAAGCTATTTTGTGTAGCAATGCTTGTTACAGCCTGCAATTCAACCTATACGCCCAAACCCACCGGTTATTTCAAAATAAACTTTCCGGCAAAAAAATACCAGTTATTTAGCCAGCCAGGCTACCCCTATACATTTGAATACCCGGTGTATGCAAACGTGGTGAAAGACTCCAGTTTTTTTGGTGATGCCACTGAAAACCCTTGGTGGATAAACATCAACTTCCCCCAGTTTAACGGCAAAATAAATGTTACCTATAAATCAATTGGTGCCAATAAGCTGGAAAAGCTGTTGAACGATGCTTTTAATATGACAAATAAACACTCGTCCAGAGCTGAATATATTGGTGATTCGCTATTGGAAACACCCAATGGTGTACACGGCATGTTTTTTAAAGTGGAAGGCAATGTTGCCACCGCCAACCAGTTTTTTTTAACCGATTCCACCAAAAACTTTTTGCGGGGTGCCTTGTATTTTGATGCCACCCCCAACCAAGACTCCCTGAAACCGGTGAACGATTTTTTACTACAGGACATGCTGCACATGGTAAACACGTTTAAGTGGATACCCCCATCCCCTAAAGGGGGGCTTTAAGCAGGTTGCTTAGATATAACCAAGTATACTCCATCGCGAAAATGATAGCTTATTTGAAGATAGCAAAGCTATCTTTGTATAAACCGTAATAAAAGTTTTTGCAATTTTATACATTAAACAAATTACCCGAAAGGTACGAGGCTTAAAGCCCCCCTTTAGGGGATGGGGGCTGCATATGATAGCAATTGACAACAAATTAATAAGCGACCAGGTAATTGAGGAGCAGTTTGTGTGCGACCTGAACAAGTGCAAAGGCGGCTGCTGCGAAGACGGCGACTGCGGCGCACCACTGGAAGTGGGCGAGCTGGAAGAACTGATAGATAACTTTGAGGCCATAAAGCCCTACCTTAATAAGGCTGGGTTGAAGGAAATTGAGAAAAACGGCAAATACAAATACGATACCGAGTTTGGCTGGGTAACCCCCACCATTGACGGTGGTATTTGCGCCTATGGCTTTCGTGATGCGCAGGGCATTATTAAATGCGGCATTGAGCAGGCCTACAACGATGGCTTGGTAAAATGGCGCAAACCCATAAGCTGCCACCTGTTCCCCATCCGTATACAAAAAAGCAAACAAGACCCCGACCTGGAATATGTAAACTACGAGCCGCGTGAAGATTTGTGCAAGGCCGCCTGTAAATTTGGCAAGCAGCTAAAAGTGCCCGTGTACATTTTTTTGAAAGAACCCATTATTAGAAAATATGGGGACGAGTTTTATGAGGCATTGAAAGCTACGGCAGAGCATTGGAAGAGTGGGGATAAGTAAGCTATTTTACAAGGCTAATGGCAACAAGTTTTATGTTTGTGGGTTACGGTGTTTTAGCAATAATAACTTAGATAAAATTAGCGGAATAGCCCAGTAACAATCGGACTGCCGGAGTGAGTGACACAACGAACGATGAATAGCCTACCTCAGTCGGCCCTACAAAAAATTTAATCACATGCAAAACACAGCAGCATCCTTTATAGCAAAAAGCACCATTAAGTCTGCCGACTTAGAACACCGGCGGAAAATAAACTTTAACATCGGCAAATACAATGCCGTGGTGGTGCAGGGCAAAAAGCAGTTTAGCAATGTAATGTTAGCAAGGGAACGGGCCAAAAACGCTAAATGGCGTGCCATTGAAAACCTGGATGTGTATTTGGAACAATTTGAAAAGCAAATGACCAGCCGGGGTGCCAAAGTAATTTGGGCCGAAACAGCCGAGCAGGCACTGGAAGAAATTGGTAAAATTTGCGATGCGAAAAAATGCCGTACCGTGGTTAAAAGCAAAAGCATGGTTACGGAAGAAATACACCTTAACCATTACTTGGAAACCAGGGGGATAGAAAGCGTGGAGACCGACCTTGGCGAATACATACAGCAGTTAGACGGTGAGCCACCATACCATATTGTTACCCCCGCCATGCACAAAAGCAAGGAAGATGTGGCTAAGCTGTTTGCCGAAAAACTGGGTACTTCGCCCAATTTAACACCCGAGCAACTTACGTTGGTGGCCCGCCAAAAGCTGCGTGAGAAGTACACCGCCGCTGAAATAGGTGTTACAGGGGCCAATTTTATGATAGCCGATATTGGCGGCATTGCCATTACAGAAAATGAGGGCAATGCCCGTTTAAGCTGCGCCTTTCCTAAAACGCATATTGCCATTGTGGGTATTGAAAAAATGATACCCGCCATGGCCGACCTTGATTTATTTTGGCCGCTGTTGGCCACCTTTGGCACCGGCCAACGGGTAACAGTGTACAACACCATTGTAACGGGGCCTAAGCAGCCCGGCGAAACCGACGGGCCCGAAGAAATGTATGTAATACTGCTTGACAATGGCCGCACCAACCTACTGGCTAACCCCAAAACACGCGAAGCACTATACTGCATACGTTGCGGTGCCTGCCTTAATGCTTGCCCCGTGTACAAAAACATAGGCGGCCACGCGTACGAAACAGCCTATAGCGGCCCCATCGGCAGCGTTATTACTCCCCATTTAAAAGGGATGGACGACTATAAGCATTTGAGTTATGCATCCAGCTTATGTGGTAACTGTACGGAGGTATGCCCCGTGCGCATAAACCTGCATGAGCTGTTGTTGGAGAACAGGCATGAGTCTGTTATGGAAGGGGGCAGCAGCCTTGCTGAGCGTGTTGCCTGGAAAGCCTGGAAACAAGCCAGCCTTAACCGTGGCATGATGAATATGGGTAGTGGCAAACAAAAAAACTGGGTGGTGAACAAAGTATTTAAGGGTTGGACACAGCACCGGGCAGACCTTAACTTTAGCCAAAAAACATTTAATGAAATGTGGCGGGAGCAACACGGCGAATAATGTTGGTTTATTTTTGTAAATTTGGGCAAAGGGGCGGTTATGAAACAAGTTATCTTAAACAAGCCATTTAGCAGTGAGGAGGAGTATTTTGCTTTTGAAGAAAAAAGCGAACTGAAACACGAATATATTGACTCAACCCTATTTGAAATGAGCGGCGCATCCAAGTACCATAATAAGATGGCAAGAAAAGTTGCCAATGTGTTGGAAGAATTGTTGGCTTCCGATGAATTTGAAGTATTTGGCGAAGGCTTCAAGGTACGTACGCGCGAAGGCAACTTTTTTTATCCTGATATTATTGCCTGTAAACCGGCTCCAGAAAGGTACTACACTGATAAGCCTGTGCTTTTAGTAGAAATACTTTCTGACTCGACACGAGCATTCGATATGGCTGACAAATTTATACAGTACAGAAAATTCCCGACCTTGGAATATTACCTATGTATAGAGCCGGAACACACAGCGGTACATTTTTATTACCGAAATGAAGAAAACGAATGGCAGGCCGATGTTTTTAACAGCAAAAATGATATCATCAAACTCACTAAGCTCGGCATCTCACTTCCGTTAAAGGATATTTACCAAGCCTGATGCTGCTTATTTATACAAAGGCCAACACAAACCGCTTTAGTTATATTACTGAGGTGTTATTTACATCGGTATGGTTGGTGAAATATAGGATTACCTTGCACCAGGATGAATTCTTGGCTTTCGATGGCCTCAAGATCAATTACTCGGACGAAAGAATTAGCCCTGATGAAATTTGGATACAGCCGCATAGCCTGTTGTTTGAAAAAGGAATCTCCCCCCAACAAACCGACACCTTTGAATGGCAGGGCTATCAAGCTTTTTTTAAAACGGGCGGTGATATGCCCTTTGATATTTTTGCGGCATCTTTTTACCTCATCACCCGTTATGAGGAATACCTGCCCCACCAAAAAGACGAATACGACAGGTATGCCCATACCAACAGCCTAGCATTTAAAAAAGGTTTTCTGCATCTGCCATTGGTGAACTTGTGGTTGAAAGAAATGTTTCAAGTTTTCGGTTTCAAGTTTCAGGGTTCCGGCTTACCATCACACCATTCACCATTCACCATTGACAATTCACGTTTCCCGATTGACGATTCCCGATTCACGTTTCCCGTTTCCCGATTCCCGATTCACGTTTCCCGTTTCACCTACACCCCTACCTACGACATTGATATCGCTTATGCGTACAATGGCAAGGGAATCGTAAGAAATATCGGTAGTTTTTGCAAAGACCTGCTTACTAGGAAATGGAAGATGGTAGCTGAAAGAATAAAATTTTACAGCGGGATGGGGAACGACCCTTTTGATACTTACCAGTGGTTGCACGGGTTGCACGAGAAATATCAACTTACGCCTATTTATTTCTTTCTGCTGGCTGCCAGACATAGGTTGTATGATAAAAACATACCGCCGCAATCGAAAGTGATGAAGCGATTGGTGCAGCAACATGCGCAGAAATATTCGGTTGGAATACACCCATCCTGGCAAAGCGGGGATGATGAACAGTTGTTGAATAAAGAGATAATCACCCTTTCATGCATAAGCGATAACCCTATACAAAAAAGCAGGCAGCATTACATAAGGATCGAAATACCATCTACATACAGATTGCTCATATCCAAAGGCATCACCGAAGAGTACTCTATGGGCTATGGCAGCATAAACGGCTTTAGGGCATCGGTGGCATCGCCATTTTATTGGTATGATGTGGAGAATGACATAAAAACTAACCTGCTCATCCGTCCATATTGCTACATGGAAGCCAACTCGTTTTTTGAACAGCGCTATACCGCAGAACAAGCCGCAGTTGAGTTACAACAATACCACGATGTTGTAAAAGCTGTGGGCGGGGAGCTTATCACCATTTTCCACAACCATTTTGTCACGGAACAGCCGCAATGGGTCGCCTGGCGCAATATGTATGCAGATTTTTTGGAAAGGAATTTTGGGTGAGGGCTTATTGTACCGCAAAACGTACGACAAGCGTGTTTTCAAGTTTATATAAATCGGTCAGGGTTAGATTATTTATTGAGCGCTTAAAGGGCATATGTAGTTCTTGTAACTGGAGCCTCAATCTACTTGGTAAAGACGACAGTGGTGGATATGCCGTCCATCCGCCATTTTTGGGGTGATTGGCATCTTCCTTTACTGAAACAATATTGCCAATTTTAATATTGCTAAGGCCTGCAATTTCTGCCGCTTCGTAACCCGCCTTTGCTATTAATTTTTTTAGAAGGATGGATGTGTATTCATCCTCTTTATCCGAGTAAACGGTAGAAAGATTACCAATTAGGGTTGCGTTATTGTTGGCCAAATTATATAACATTTGCACCGAGTCAACAGAAGTGGTAAGAATATTTATGGTATTCTCCATGCTTTTGTCGTCGGTGGAATAGGCATAGTGAATATCGGTAGGCAAAATATAAAACCCTTTTTTCCCAAGTACTGTTCGCATTGAATCCAATAGTTGCTTTTTATTATTTGCTATTTCGCTTTGTTTTTTTGATAAGGCCTAAAACTGCTTCCTCCGCCATTGTAGGTTCCATCTTCGCCCAGTGTTGGGCTAACGGAGATTGAATACACAAACTGATTTGGCTTTACCCAAACGGTATCAGAAACTGTAACCTCTATAAATTTTTCCTGGGAAAATCCGGAAATGGATATTAGCAAGCTTAGTAGCAGTAAGGGTTGTTTATAGCGCATAAAGGTTTTTGCCACAAGATAATAATTTGCACAAAAGAGACACGGTTTTTATTTGGCTTTCCGCCTCCGTAAACTGTAATTTACAATATACACCCCGGCTATGGTTATCACCGACCCGATGAGCAGGTTAACAGTCAATTTTTCGTGTAGCCACCAGGCTCCCACCAGCATGGCCACAATAGGGTTTATATAGGCGTACAACGAGGCAATGGCGGCAGGTAAGTGCTTAACACTGTATACAAAGGCCACAAAGGTTAATACTGAACCGACTATTACGAGGTAAGCCATGGTAATCCAAACGTTGCTGGGTATGGCAGCAATGGGTATATGGTTGCCGGTGGCCCGCGAAAGTGCAAATATCATGGCCGAGGCAATAATCATTTGCCACCCTGTGGCATAATAGGGGTTCATACTGTGCTTGTTACGGGCAATAAATATGGTGCCGAGGCTCCAGCCAAGCATGCCAGTAATGGAAAGTGCCACACCAAAGGCATACCCTGGGGGCTGCGCTTGAAAGGCATTTTCATAAAACACAAAGGCCACACCCCCAATGCCTACCAGTAAACCAACAAAGGTAAGCGGGGTATTATTGGTTTTTTTAAAAAAAAGCATCTCCAGCAATACGGTGCAAATGGGGTATAAGGCGGCTATTAAGGCGGCCAACCCACTGGATATATATTTTACACTCCAGGTGCCCAGCCCATTGTTTAATGCAATTATTAGGAACGCAACCAGTGCCAGCCATTTAAACTGCTGCCAAGTAGGCAATTTTTCGCCCTTTATTAAATAGAACGCAAGTAATACGCTGCCTGCCAGAAACTGGCGAATAGATGATATTTGTAAACCCGGTACAAATTGCACCGCATAGCGGCTGCCCACCCAGGTACTGCCCCAAATAATACTGGTTGCCGCCAGCGCCAGATAGCCTTTGGTATTGTTATCGGTTGTACTCAATTATCTCCTTTCTTTATGCTTAAATGCCATATTGCACTAAACCCTATCCCCGCCATTTAAATATTATTGTTTCGTCGGCCTGCTTAAATTCAATATCAAATAGGTCAAAAACCACCTCACGCCCAAGAATTATATCGTCGTCGCCATCCTCCAGCAGCCAAGCGACGGGCAGTTTAAAAGTATGGCCGTCAATTGTACACTCCAATTCTTTTTCTAAAAAGGTAAACGAGCCTAAAACACCATAACCTTTCCGCCTTACTTCCTCAATTCCGTCTGCGAATCCCAAATCCTTTCCAGTTTGGTAAGGGAGTATAGTAAAGTCAGAGCCGGAATCAATTAATACCGTTTGTTTGAGTTTTTTGGCGGTACTCTTAGAAATAACAGCGTATTCGGGTACCCAATAATGGCCGTCATCTCTAATGGTGTATACGTTCTTTTTTGCCATCCGCACTGCAAATGCCCTAGGCTTGCCAAAATGTTTACTTACGTGCCAAGTGGTATAATCATCTGTTATTGCTTCCGCTTTGGCAATTACTTCAGCTAAATGCGGTCCAAACGCAATTAAACCTTGCTCGTTGTTATAGGCAATCCAATTGCCTTTGTATTGCAAAAGCAATTCAAGGTTTTGGTTAATCCAACTGTTTTTATTTTTTGTTATTTTCGGTGTCATAACAAATAGTTTTTTTAAAACAGCAACATAGGCAATACGGCGAGCGTATTAGCAATTATACTTAAAGCATTAATGCTTAAAATGCCGTAATCCTGTAATCACCATCGCAAGGTTATTTTCCACACAGTATTCAATACTGTCTTTATCGCGTATGCTGCCGCCGGGCTGTATAAATGCTTCAATGCCTTCTGCATGCGCCATCTTTACGCAATCGTTAAAAGGGAAGAAGGCATCACTGGCCAGCACGGCGCCTTTCAGGTCAACGTTAAATTGCTTGGCCTTGTCAATGCTCTGGCGCAAACTGTCAATCCGGCTGGTTTGGCCGCAGCCTTTGCCTACAAGCTGTTTATTTTTAATTAACGCAATGGCGTTGCTTTTTAGGTGCTTGCAAACAATATTGGCAAATACCAGGTCTTCTTTTTCAGCAGCGGTGGTTTCCCTGCCACCTGCTTCTTTCCAGTCTTGGTAATTGCCTTCGTCGTTATCCTGTACCAACGTGCCGTTAAGGATTGACCTAAAAGACTTTGTTTTATGCTTGCCGCCATCAGCCTTCAGTTCAAGCAGTATACGGTTCTTTTTTGCTTTAAGCACAACCAGTGCTTCTTCGTCAAATGCAGGTGCTATCAATACTTCAAAAAATATCTCGCTGATGGCCTGGGCGGTTTCCTTGTCAATAGCGGCATTGCTTACCAGTACCCCGCCAAAAGCACTTTCGGGGTCACCGGCCAAACCGGCATCCCAACATTCCTTCACGGTGGGCCTGCTGGCAATACCGCAAACGTTGGTATGTTTAATTACCGCAAATGTGGCATCCTTGCCCTGCTCGCCGGTAAATTCATTAATCAGTTGTATAGCGGCATCTACATCCACCAAGTTATTATAAGATAGCTCCTTGCCATGCAGTTGCGTAAATACCTCGGTAAGGTCGCCAAAGAAAACGGCATGCTGGTGTGGGTTTTCGCCATAGCGCAAAGGCTGCTGCGCCGCCAACGGGTGTATAATGGTGCCGTTAAAGTAGTTGTTAATGGCAATATCGTAGTTCATCACCACTTCAAAAGCTTTTGCTGCGTACTCCCGGCGTTGCTCAATGGTGGTTTCGCCATTCTGGGCTTTCAATAGCTCTACCAGCCCTGCATAACTGTGCTTGGCGGCAATAACCACCAAATGTTTAAAGTTTTTGGCAGCTGCGCGTATCATGCTCGGGCCGCCAATGTCTATTTTTTCAATAATCAGTTTTTCTTCGCTGGTACTTTTAAGGGTTTCCTCAAAAGGGTACAGGTCAACAATAACCAAGTCAATTTCCGGTATATTGTATTCCTTCATTTCCTGCACGTCCTGCTCATTATCCCTCCGGCCCAAAATACCCCCGAATATAGACGGGTGCAGCGTTTTAACCCGGCCACCCAAAATAGAAGGGTAGGTGGTTAGGCTTTCAACGGCCACGCAGGGTATATTAAGGTCTTCAATAAACTTTTGGGTGCCGCCAGTGGTGTAAATGGTTACCCCAAGGTTGTTTAGTTCCCTAACAACTGGTTCGAGGCCGTCTTTATAAAAAACGGAGATAAGCGCGGATGTGATTTTTTTTTGCATGGCTGAAGTTTTTGACAAGCCCTCGAAGGCTCTCAAAAAACCTTGAAGGGATGATTATAGGTTTAATTCAAAGGCACCCTGTTCGGGTACCGAATAAAAACGCAAATGTAGGCGGTCGCAGGCTTTTTTCCATGCCCGTATTTTTAACATAGGGTTACTGCTGTCAAAAACCAGCTGTTTAAACGCAAATACCCGGTTAATGTCGGGGATGGTAACGGTTGGCTTTTTAGACAGGATGATAATATCCACCGGAATTTTGGCTGTTGTTTCTGGTAGGTTGAATGCATCGTCAAGCAACAGAATTTTTGTGTGGTGCACCCGCAAGCAGCCGTTGACGAAGGAAGGTTTCAACACCGTATCTGCTGAAACAGTTACCCTATACATTATCCTGGCTGGCTTAAGGTTATACCTAAGCGGCGGCCCTTCCTGCAATAGGGCACTGTCGCCAATAAAACGGTAGTTATGGCCTTGAATAATATCAATGGCGGTTTGGTGGGCTACGTTGTAAACAATAAGCTTTTGGGTTTGGCTTTGCCCCAGCAACGAAAAACTTGTGTAAACAACCATTGTGGCCAAAAACAGTAGTGAAACAATAAACGCCCTGCGCGATTGCTTTAGCAGCCATACCGATGCCGCGATAACAAAGGCATACAGCAATAGCGTTTGGGGTATATCCGCATAAATATTGTTCCAAACGGCAAACGGTAAGCGGTTTATGTATTCAATAAAACCATCCAGAATTTTTATCATCAGCCCTACCGCAAAACCAACCCATTGGGCCAAAGGGGTTATGGCAGCAACCAGCAACAATAAAAGCTCACCGTACAAAATAAAGCCCGACAGTGGTACCGCTATAAAATTGGCAATGAGGAACAAATTGGCAAATTGGTGGAAGTAGAATAAAATTACTGGCACAGTTAATATTTGTGCAGCTATGGTTACCGCTGTGGCCTCCCATACTTTGTTAAGCAATGTGTTTTTTACGTAAAACCAGTTATAAACCGGGCGGTAAAATGCCACAATGCTTAGCACGGCCGAGTAGGAAAGAATAAAACCGGCATCCCACAAATAAAAGGGGTTATACACCAGCAGAAAAAACGCAGAGGCAGCCAAGTTGTTATAGGTGTTGGTTTTTTTGCCCAGTACCTCGCCCAAAACCAGAAAAGAGAACATTACTGCCGCCCTGCCAATAGAAGGTGCGGCCCCCGCCAATAAAGTAAAGGCCCATAAGAAAATAAAAATGCTGATAGGCTTTGCTACATAGGTAAACTTGTTGTTTGGCAATAGGCCCCAAATACCGACTAGCAAAGCATAAATCATGGCTAAATGCAGGCCACTTATCGCCACAATGTGTATAACGCCTGTGTTAGTGTAGGCCTGTACAAGGTCGGCATCTAAATCTGCCCGGTAACCAATCAGCAACGCTTCTGCCACGCCGCTTTCCTTTTCACCCGGTATATTATTTTTTAAAGCGGCAATGGCAGCATCCCGAAGTTTGTACAATACTTGTTGAAAAGCGTTGCCGTTGTTGCCAGGCACCAGCACAAAATCGCTGGGATATATAAATGTTTGGTAAGCAATTTGCTGCAGCAGGCAGTATTGCTCGTAGTTAAAGGCACCGGGGTTACCACTATTTTTAATGGGCTGCAGCGCTTTGTGCAATATTATTTGGGTGCCGTACAGTATAGGCGGCTGCTTACTGCCTTTGTAAAAATATACAATTGCCTTGCCATACATTTTTTGCCACCCGTGGCCATCCTGCACTGCTGTAACGGACGCCAAGGCTTTCCACGATTTTGGTTTTTCAACCAGCGGCTCCTCTATGGTAAGCAACACTTTTTGGCCCGGTTGGTAGTGGTTAGGCACCCATTGCGGGTTGTGCCGCGCATCTTTGGCAAATGTTATTATTGCGCCTGCGTATACAAACAACAGCAGTACCAAAATACCCCTAACCCAGTTTAGTGTATATGTTTGTGTGGTACTTGCCAGTTTAAAGCCCGCCAACAATATGCAGGTTATAGCAAAAAAAACCATCAATAGCATAAGTGAAAACTGACCGAACCATTGCCCAATAATGCCAGCAACAAAACACGCTAACAGCCTTATAAAAGGGTGTTTTTTTAGGCGTATGGTGTTGGTGTAAGGCACGGTTAAAAGTACAACACAAAACATTTTAAAATCAAAAATATATGCATTAAATGTTATATCAACATAACAAGCAGACTTTTAAACCCAAACAAACATGTTTCGCCATTACTTTAACATAAAGCCATTAACATAAGCGGGGTGAGGGGTTGTTAAAATTCCCTTAGTATTGGCACATAACGGCGCAAAAGCCTATTTTTACCATTCACCAGACCAACTTGTAAACTGCGATGAATGTTTTTTACCGGCAGTTAACGCCGTGTATATTGTTTATTTTATGCTGCCTGTGTTGCCATGCACAGATAGATACATCGCTTTCGGGGCTTAAACGTATAAATGCATTCGACACATCTGTAAAATCACCCTTATTGCTGATTGCTGATATTGCCATTAATGGCAATAAGCGAACAAAGGCTTACATAATAGAACGAGAAATTCCCTTTAAGCAAGGTGATTATGTATCAAAAAAAGATTTAGAAAACAGGCTTGTTATTGCCCGGCAGCAGGTTACCAATACCAGCCTGTTTGCCGATGTATATGTATATGTTGCCAGCCAGCAGGGCGAGCTTGTTTTTATTAATGTGGATGTTAAGGAACGGTGGTATCTTTTTCCGTTACCCTATTTTAAGCTGATTGACCGCAACTTTAACACATGGTGGGTACAAGAAAAAAGGAGCTTGGAGCGGGTAGACTATGGTTTAAAATTTATGCAGGGCAATGTAAGCGGAAGAAATGACCGTCTAAACATCTCCCTTATTTCTGGATACGACCACCAAGTTGACCTGCAATATGTTATGCCATTTGCCGACCGCGCTTTAAAAAACGGTTTCGGGGTGCGGTTTGTTTTTTCGCAGCAGCACGAATTGGGCTACACCACAGATTTTAGCAAGCAACTATTTTATAAACAGGGGGCTTACGTACGCAAGGTGATACGGGCCGAAGGCACCTATTTTTACCGGCCTGCTATTAAAACAAGGCACAGTTTTAGGCTTGCGTACGTGCATGAGGAGGTGGCTGACACCGTTTTAAAGCTTAACCCCGCATATTTTGCCAATGGGGCTAAAGTATTGTCGTACCCCGAGTTATCCTATGTGTTAAGCTATTTTGATGCAGATTACGTGGCTTATCCGCTAAAAGGCTTTTCCGGGGATTTTTCGTTTTTGCAAAGGGGTTTTAGCAAAAACATGCTCCTAACCCAATTGGGTTTTCATGCTGCATACAGCCACCCGTTTATTGCCAAAACAAATATTCAGTTACAGGCTGCAGGGCTTATAAAGTTGCCTTTTAAACAGCCCTTTTTTAACAGCCAGCTTTTTGGTTACGGGGATGTTTTTTTACGTGGGCAAGAGTATTATGTGATTGACGGGGTAGCGGGCTTGGTGTTGCGTGCAACCGAACGAAAAAAGGTATTTTCAACTGCTATTAAACCCGGTACAAAAAGTTTGTTACATGCCGCATTGCCTTTTACCTTTTATGCCAAAATATACAGCGATGTGGGCTATGGGTACAACCCAACGCCCGGCACCAGCTTGTTGAATAATAAACTGCTGGCCACTTGGGGGCTTGGGCTTGACATAATTTCAATTTACGATGCGGTATTTAAATTTGAATACAGCTTTAACCAATTGGGCGGCCAAGGATTATTTTTTCATGTGCAGGCAGACTTTTAGTGGTACCTTGCCCTTAATCCGGCGGCATTTTTTACACTTGTCCGTTTTAATGTTTTTAGCATTAAATGCCGCTATTTACTTGTAAGTATTACCCACATATTATAATTTAGATATGAAGATTGCAATTTACAGCAGGGGGCTAGAGCCTGATTTACGCGGCCAACTGAACATTCTGTTAGACGAATTGCAGAAGCACGACATTAAAATAACCCTTTTTGCATCGCTGGCTGAATATGATTTAGGCCTGTTTAGCAAAAGCCTTTCGTTTTTTACCGGCTCTCACGACTTGGACAGCAATATTGACTTTTTAATAAGCTTGGGCGGTGACGGCACCATACTGGACGCCGTAACACTGGTGCGCGACAAAAACATCCCGATACTCGGGATAAACTTTGGCCGGTTGGGTTTTTTGGCGGGCATAAGCAAAGAATACCTTACGATAGCGGTTGACTCATTGGTGGGGTCAACGTATGTGGTGGACAAACGCACATTAATACACCTAGACGCAGACCTACCGCTATTTGGCGAAACGCCTTTTGGGCTGAATGAGTTTGCGATACACAAGCGCGACACATCGCCCATGATTAAGATACACACCTATTTGAACGGAGAATTTTTAAACTCCTACTGGGCCGACGGGCTGATTGTGGCCACACCAACAGGTTCCACCGGTTATAACATGAGCTGCGGCGGGCCGATTGTTTTTCCTGATTCGGCCAGTTTTGTAATTACCCCAGTGGCACCCCATAACCTTAATGTACGGCCCATTATAGTGCCTGATGATAATATAATTTCGTTTGAGATAGAAGGCCGGAGCGACCAGTTTATTTGTGTGCTGGATGCCCGGAGGGAAATTGTGGATAAGGACATTCAATTGGCCGTTAAGAAGGAAAAATTCACTGTAAACTTAGTGCGCCTAAACGAAAACAATTTTCTGTCTACCTTGCGCACAAAGCTTACCTGGGGTTTGGATAAGCGTAATTGATGGCGAGAAACGAGAAACGTGAATCGTGAAACGGGAATCGTGAAACGTGAAACGGGAATCGTGAAACGAGAAACGTGAAACGGGAATCGTGAAACGAGAAACGTGAAACGGGATTCGTGAAACGAGAAACTGGAATCGTGAAAAGTGAATGGGGAAGGGTGAGCGGATCGTGAATGGAGATTTGAGAGAGGAGGAAGGTGAATAGAACCTTCCAAACTAATAAGCTGAAGGTTGTACAAAAAGGCAATCAAATTTTTAGCTGTTTGTCAACAGCTGCTATAGCAGTTTGTAACCTTTCGTTGTAATTGCCGCTGATAGTTACCCATGGCGTGGTTTGGTTAACCAGTATGTCTTTATATATCCGGTATAGTTCCTGCCGCGGTTTTTCATCGGGGTACTCACGTAAGGGGTCTGCCTGCCAGGGCAAGTCAATACCGCAAAGCAGGTATAGGTCGTATTTTCGGGTGGCAACCTGCTCCAATATATAATGGTGGCATTTGTTAAACACGTATTCGCTCCAAACTTTCATCACGTATAAATCGGTGTCGATAAAAATGGGTGTCGGTTGCTCGTTGCTGGTTGCCTGTCTGGAACCGCTGGTTTGTGCCTCCTCCAAATTCGCCGCTGTACATCCTACTAAACAAGCTGCATTATATTCGCCTACTGCCCTTAGCAAATGGGCTTCTTCCTCATTGAAGATTGAAGATTGACGATTGACAATTGACGTTTCCAGTGCAATCTGCCCTTTCGCAATGTTCATTAAATCTTCAAATGTATAGGCAGCTCCATTGTTCGTTAAATATTCCCTGGCATATTCGGGACACCACGTGGTATAGTAATGTTGGGCGAGCTGTTCGCATAACGTGCTTTTACCAGTTGATTCCGGGCCAATAACCACTATTTTCTTTATTGCAGGCATTTTGCAAATGTGCGGGGCTTTTCGCCAATTTTAGATGGATGAAGTCAACATCTTTGTGGAAAAGGTAAGATTAATTTTATAAAAAGCTGTATCGTTTCATTCAGTAAGTGTAATGGCAAAGTTTAGTTGTGTGTCTTTTCCCTTTAAAGCTTCGTCCAGTTTTTGTGATACAATGAAATCGGGGACCAATCCCCGGGTATTTTTGGGTTGTTGGTTTATTAAATCAAACTTTACATCCGCAACTGGTATTACAACTTCCAGCCTAGAGTTAGGCAGGGTAACTGAAAGTTGGTAAAAGCACGAGAGCCCCGAATAGTCACCATTGGGATCTTCGCCCACAATAACAGCCCGTTTTCTATCTTGGTGTAGTGATGCAAAATAGGTTGCCGCTGAGCCTGTTCCGTGATTTGTTAAAATGATTATTTTGCCATTGAATGAGTTTTTCGCTTGCTGATAAACTGGTATTTTTAGTTGCTTTAATGCAAATTCATTTCTATTAATACTGTCATAGTCTTGCATTAATATAGAATCAACATAGTCATTAGCCCCATCATAAACCTGTGTTTCAAATGGTAAGCTTTTAAAGTTTCGCACCTTTGTTTTTGCAGAGAGGCATCTTTTAAAGGTGCAGCCAAGTGTAAAGGAGCTAAAATAATCCATGAGATCAATATCGCCCCCAGCATTGTTCCTTATGTCTATAACTAGGTTTTTTATATTCTTTTTGAATGAAAGTAAATTAAAACTGTTTTCAACATAGTGTTTGAACGCTTTACTTCTTTCTTTTGAAAAAGCAAAGGTTTTTACAGTTAAAACTGCATAGCCCTCAGAATCATTTATTGCCAAATCGTAATCTTCATCCCAGGTATATAAGTTTAGGGGGTTTTGTGGGTTGCTATAATATGCAAAACCAAATGGCCTTTTTTTAATAATTGCCGTTTCAATATGGTTATTTCTCTTATAGGTTATTTGTGCAGGCGACTCATCGTACTTGTGCGTTGCTGCAAATTTTTTGAGGTCATAATTAAGGTAATACTTGTAATAGAAATCCTCCCCTAGCTGGAATGAGTCTATGCAATTTTCGCCACCGTCAACAGTAGTATATTTGCTCAAATCTGCGTATAATTCAGGTACAGTATGGCCGTTAATGCTTATAAGTTCGCTAAATTTAGCAGGAGTATCTTCGGTATTTAAATAAAAATGCCCCGCATTGTAAAATACGCCAAAATTGAGGAATAGCATGTTATAGTCATTTTGGAGTGCTGTCTGAATCTGGCTATTGAATTTAATAAAAGTATGGCTGCATTTTATACGGGAAACTGCCAACCGTGCTAAATTATAAAGAGATATTACGGAGATTCGCGTTTTAATGCTGGCCCGTAGACTATCAAAATATCCATTTAGTTCAGCTTCGGGTGTGTATTTGTATAATGCTGGGTGAATGGTTTTAAGGGCCGATATCAGTGTGTTAAAATCAGCGGAAGCTTCTTCTGTAGTGAGTGTGTCTTTTTGGCGGCCATACTCAGTCCTTATGGTCACGCCTTTAGTTAATTTATCTTTGCAAGAAAAAGTAAGCAGTAACACTGTAAAAATTAAGAATAGGGTTGTACTGTTGATGCGCATTTCTTAAAATACTTTTGCGTATAAAAGTAATAAAACGCGGGTAATTTTAAGGGCACAAAAATGGCCCCAATTTTCAAAGGGGCCATTTTTAAATATTTACAACAGTGCTTAACTATTCATACTTGCCAAAAACTCTTCATTGCTCCTGGTACCGCGCATACGCTTAAGCAATTCGGTCATTGCTTCTTCGGTATTCATATCGTTGATGTATAAGCGCAATATGTTCATGCGTTTCAGCACATCCCTTTCCAACAATAAGTCTTCACGGCGGGTTGATGAGGCGACCAGGTCAATAGCCGGGTAAACGCGTTTATTGGCCAAGCGGCGGTCAAGCACCAATTCCATGTTACCGGTACCTTTAAACTCTTCAAATATCACCTCGTCCATTTTGCTGCCGGTTTCAATCAACGCGGTGGCCAAAATAGTAAGTGAGCCGCCGTGTTCAATTTTACGGGCCGCACCAAAAAACTGCTTGGGTTTTTGCATGGCATTGGCTTCAACACCACCGCTCAATACTTTACCGCTTGCAGGTGCCACGGTATTGTGGGCGCGGGCCAAACGGGTAATGGAGTCCAGCAATATAACCACATCGTGGCCGCATTCCACCAAGCGTTTTGCTTTTTGCAGGGCGATGCTGCTAACTTTAACGTGCTTTTCGGCTGGCTCGTCAAAGGTAGAAGCTATTACTTCTGCCCTTACGCTACGCTCCATATCGGTAACCTCTTCCGGGCGTTCGTCAATCAGTACCACCATCAGGTAGCATTCGGGGTGGTTGGCCGCAATGGCATTGGCCACCTCTTTCAACAACATTGTTTTACCAACTTTTGGCTGGGCCACAATAAGGCCACGTTGGCCTTTGCCGATGGGTGTAAAAAGGTCTATAATTCTTGTGCTGAAGTTGGTTGGGGAGGTGAACAGGTTCATCTTCTCAAACGGAAACAGCGGCGTAAGGTAATCAAACGGTACGCGGTCTCTTACTTCATCGGGGTTTTTGTTGTTAATGGTTTCCACCTTTAACAAGGCAAAATATTTTTCACCTTCCTTTGGTGGGCGCACGGCGCCACAAACAGTATCACCGGTTTTGAGGCCGAACAGTTTTATTTGGGAAGGTGACACATATACATCATCTGGGGATGACAAATAATGGTAGTCGGATGAGCGAAGGAAACCATAGCCGTCAGGCATCATTTCCAACACGCCTTCGGATAATATAATGCCGTCAAACTCAATGTTAAACGCTGGTTCCTTACGGTACAAGTGGCGCGGCTGCGATGATTCTGAGGAAGAACCCCTGTCATCATCATCATCGTCATCCATATCGTCGTCATCGTCTAAGTTAAGCGGTGCGTCATTGGCCAATAGGCTTAACAGTGCGCTAGGTATTTGCGGTATATCGTAATCTTCGTCAAGTTTTAAGTCATCTTCAGGCGCTTGTTGCGTTTGGCCTGCTTGTTGCTCGGCTTGGTGTTCGGGCTGGTAATCGTTTTGTTGTTCGGGCTGTTGTTCAACAACCTTTTCTTTTGTTTTACGGCCGCGCTTTTTTGCCACCGGCTCTGGCTCTGGCAGCGGTGCGGCCTCTTTTTGCACAACCACTGGCTCAGGCTTTGGTGCAGGGGCGGGTGGCGGCGGTGGGGGGGCAACTTCAGCAATTACCTCGGGTTCTTCAGTAGTGTTAGCAACGGTAGCTTTTATAATGCGCTTACGTTTGGGTCTTTCCATTCCGTTTTGTTTTACTTCGCTGGCAGTAACTGCCTGTTTGTCAAGAATCTTGTAAACAAGTTCCTGTTTATCTAGTTTTTTTGAATTGGTAATTTTAAGCTGCTCAGCAATATCCAGCAACTCAGGCACCAGCATGTCGTTCAATTGTAAAATGTCGTACATAAAAGTCTAAAAGGAAAATAAAAAGTTTTTAATAGTCAAATCCGGTCTTAAATTGATCGAAGAAAAAAAAGTGAATACGAGAAAACAGGTGAGCTGAGAGGATTGATACAGACTATTCAGCTTGTTTCCGGTGCAATGTTACGGCAAATAATTTAAATACAAAATAATATTTGGCTATCTAACAGCGCATTTTAACAACCCGGCACATAGGTAATTATGCAAACATTGTACCATAAATAGGGCTTTGTTATATTTGCGCCCATGTAATGGTTGCAGGCTATCAATTGGTGGCAGCAGTTAACCTATAACAGTGTTTAAACGCCTGTATGCAAAAGATATTGATTATTCAAACAGCTTTTATTGGCGATGTGGTGCTTGCAACGGGCTTGGTAGAAAAAATGCATCTTTTTTTTCCCGGTGCGGAGATTGATTTTTTATTACGGCAGGGCAACGAAGCATTGTTGGCGGGCCACCCTTTTTTGCATGAAACCCTTGTGTGGCAAAAGAAAAAACAAAAATACAAGCATCTTTATATATTGCTGAAAAAGATACGGACCCGTAAATACGATGCCGTTTTTAACTTACAACGTTTTGCTGCCACTGGGTTGCTGACAGCATTTTCTGGCGCAAGGCAAACCGTTGGTTTTGATAAAAACCCGTTTAGTTTTTTGTTTACCAAAACAATACCACACCGGTTTGCCCAACGTGGTGAAACTATACACGAAATTGAACGCAATAACGACTTAGTAGCTTTTTTAACCGATGATACTGCTGCCAAACCACGGTTGTACCCATCCAGTAGTGATTATGCTACTGTGCAACAATATACCCAGCAGCCATATATATGTATTGCCCCGGCATCGGTTTGGTTTACCAAGCAGTTTCCGGCAGAAAAATGGGTGGCGTTAATAAACGCGCTACCAACAAATTTTAACGTTTACCTAATTGGCGGGCCTGCTGACAAGGGGCTTTGCGTAACCATTAAGCTGGGTGTAAGTAATAGCCGGGTAACTGATTTGTGTGGCACCTTAACTTTTTTACAGTCTGCGGCGTTGCAACAGGGTGCTGTTATGAATTATGTAAACGATTCGGCACCCATGCATTTTGCATCGGCGGTAAATGCACCTGTTACAGCCATATACTGCTCAACTGTACCAGGGTTCGGCTATGGCCCTTTAAGTAGCAACAGCACTATTGTGCAAACCGCTGAGCAGTTAAACTGCCGCCCCTGCGGCCTACATGGGCACAAAGCTTGCCCATTGGGGCATTTTACCTGTGCTTATTCCATTACCAACCAGCAATTGTTGCAACCGTTGCAGTAAACAAGATATAACCAACAGTTGTGGCTGGCAGAAACAATTGCCGAAAGGCCGCGCTTGCACATAGCCATGAATGTGTCGTAATGTTGCTGGCCCTGTGCAAAGTACTGGCATATTGTTTACCAAAGGCCCGCCAGATTGACTTTGATTTTAGTGTTTATAGCTGTTTTTGCCAATAAGTTGGAGTTTCTAAGAATAAAGCAACGTTGAAATGCCAAAAACCATTATTTTTGCGCTCCTTTTTAGCAATGGTCCTGTAGTTCAATGGATAGAATAGAAGTTTCCTAAACTTTAGATACAGGTTCGATTCCTGTCAGGACCACAAAAAAGTCTCTTTAGCCTTGTAAATCAATAGATTGCAAGGTTTTTTATTTTAAGGCAATACAGGAGTGATAATACGCTGTTTTGTTATTTTCGTTTCTGGGTTCGCAGCAGATTTTTTTTGAATTTTGTTTACCAAGTTATTGGTACATAACACAAGGCATTGATAAAATTTCGCCCAAAGCCCAATATTAGTTTTCATAAATTTGGCATAAGGGCAAACGTTGATTGTTAGGCACAAACGGTATTTAATGTTAGATGCCTTGCTGAAATGTTTATTCTTTCTTATTTTTTTTCACGAGTTTTACCATTGCACAACCGCGTTTAAGGGGAACCTTTAGTTCGAGAACCCCATCATGGTATCTTGTTGTTAATGGAACGTCTTCTTGAGCTCCCGGTTGAATAACTGTTGCCTCAAGTTTATTCAAATTCGGAATATTTCGCACAAGAACAATGGCAAATTCTGTTGTGCCTGCATTAATTACCGGTAAAACATAGCCAGATGGCACTTCAAACAAATTCACTTTAACATCCTTAGTTTTTGTTTCAACACAATGCGCTGCTAGTACCCATTTTTTACCATGCATTGCATCAAGTAAACGTCCATAAGCCAAATATTCGTTGTCAGTCTCTTCTCGTGGATTGATTGCGTGGTTATTGTAGGGATAGGGGGCTGTAGGAAATACCCCCATGTATAAATGCCGTTGGAAAAATTGGTCTGGATTGGGTAGTAACTCGAATTTTGGTGCTTGCTGCCAAGTACCCCACCACATATACGTCCAAGTAATTGCGGGCTTTCTCAAACTTATAAAAGCCATACTATTCAGCCCTGGCCCACTTTCCCCATGTTCAGAATAAAACCCATCTATATCCTTCATTAAATCCAATCGCATAGCCATTGGATTTACGAAGATTACCTTTTTTGCTTGGTGCATTAACGGACCAAGTTTTGTAAGTAATGATTTCCACGATTCAAACAACGAGCGGGCAGGTTTGCCGTTTACAAGTGTTACACCATCATCCGCTTTCAAATTAAAGTACCTAAGCCAATCCATTCGGTCGATACAAATACCAGAATTATAGGGCAACATCTTAATATTCCTTTTTGCTTGTTCCAAAATAAATTGCTGATACGCAGCATCGCCACAATCCATCACATGCGCGCCATAAAAAGTTGGGTTATCCGCAATTAACACCCCATTGGGTATCTTGTATTTTACAAAGGATACAGGATCTTTCCAGAGCTCTGGATCGTTTTGGTTTCGTTTTGGCGGCTTACTCATATTTCGGCCAAGCTCTGTTACATTAAAATAGCTAAGCTCATAAAATCCATTTTTCCGCAGCCATTTGGTATGTTCATTCATTTTTCGGAATGATTGAATACTGTCTTTACCGGGTGGGAAAGGCTCATCACAAGCTCGTTTCCAAGTATCTGTATCATTTGTTAAAGGAGGAAGAAACATGCCCATCCATGGGAAATCATCCGACAACTTCCAATTTACACGAAATGCCATTTTTTTAAGACGTGCAACATCAACTATATCTTCATACCCTGAATATGCCCCGCAACCACCTATTTCATCTGCTGTTGGATTAGCAGGATTAAAAAAATTGGCATAACGACTTGCCATCCAACGCAACCCGCCCCGCCAATCAGCTTCATGGGGCACAATATCCATGGAAAAGTGTATGGTTTTTCCATTGCCAATTCTGTTTTTTTCACGATCAAATTGAAGGTCACCAGCCTCCGTTACTGAAAGTTGCATATTGAGAATATGATCTTCTGGTGAAAGAATGATGCTAACAGCTTTATCAGTAGCTGGCACAATCATTGAAAACATAGGAACGGAAACAAAATCCCCATTTTCTGGCGTATGCAATTCCCTATAGTCAGTCGTTTTCTTTTCATTGCCATAAGTCCAATGCTGGTTTGAAAAAGGGAGGTATACAAAAGGATCGTTCCATTCTTTTTTATCGCTATGATTTGGATCGCTCCATGCTGTCCAAATACGCTTTTCTTCTGGTTTAGCACATTTGAGTTGAGTGGTAATGGGTGTTGTCCAGCAACTGTCTTTGCTTGTGATTGAGATTTCCCAATGAATACTTCCTTTTTGCGGTGTGAAAATATCTGAAACCACACATGTATGGCCAATAGAGTCTTTCATTGTTCTCGTAAAAACAACCGAATCATCCTTTTTTAAAGAGTTCACCGAACCTTCGCCAAGTAAATGAAATCCTTTAAGCCCGGTACCGCCTGATGATATCCAGTTTGCTTGGGATTTGCCAATAAATAAACCAACTATGTTACCCCTGCTACCCAGTTGTAAACTGATGGTGCCAGACTTTACTTGATAAATACCTTTGGTGGTATTTTTTTGTGCAGAAGAGTGTAGGCAAATAAAAATTAAAACTATCAGAATTGTATTTGAAAAAATATTGCTTTGCTTAACATTTGTAGAAGCCATATTTTACTAATTATAATGTTATTTTATTGAACCTGTTGTGCCGCTGTTATTATGATATGCCCTAAAAATTGCCATTTTACCGCCCAATTCCCAAATGCTACGGTCAATGTTTAACAGTGCTAAAAAAATTGTGGCATCGTCAACAGCGTGTATTGCACATTTAGGTTACTATGTTTGAACATTGGGCCTTACAGTAGAATGTTAGGAGTTTTTTTTGGCTAATTATTCAGTTAACCCTTTCAATAAACCAAAATAGCCAGGCTTTTTATTATAGTTGGCATCAAATGGCAGGGGCCAGTCTTGCCGGTGAAAGTAAGATATAATCCAGCTATCTGCATCGCTAAACTCCCAGGTGGTTATGCCAAAGCGCTGGGCTGGCGGTACATTTGCGCGATAACTTTTAGCTATAAATTCAAAAAGAGCTGCCTGCTGTATTTGTAACGTAGGAGTGAAAGCTGCATTGGTTTGGTTATTGGGGTTTACGGAAATATCAAGCTCCGAAATGTGTACGAGCAAGCCGGTAGAAGCTAACCTTCTCAACGCCTCGCTTATGGCTGCAGTGTCGGCGTTAACATCAATATGCATTTGCATGCCAACCCCTGAAATAGGAATACCGCGTTTAATTAGGCTGTTTAGCATAGCAATCATCGAATCAAGCTTTGCACCCAGCCATTCCTGGCCATAATCGTTGTAAAATAACAGGGCTGTTTGGTCAGCTTGGTGGGCATATATAAAAGCCCTGGCAACATAGTCTGCACCAAGGTGTCGCCGCCATATGCTGCCTGAGCCATCGTTAGGCGTGGCATCAGCATTTCGCATGGCACCGTTATCATCCCGCAGGGCCTCGTTTACCACATCCCAGCTGGCCACCTGGCCTTTGTAGTGGGTGGCCTCATTTTTTATATGGGTTGCAAATAGGTTTTCCCAGGCACTGCTGTCACCGTTAAAGGCAAGCACCCAATTTGGTATGGCCTGGTGCCATATAAGGTTATGGCCATGCATACGTAAATGGTGCTGGGTGGCATAATTTACAATGTCGTCTCCAGGGGTGTAGTTGTAAGTACCCTCCTGTGGTTCTGTAATATCAAATTTCATCTCATAGTCGGCGGTCATGCTGTTGTACTCGTTCAACAATGTGCCTTGGTAATAGTAGTTGCTCTTTAGTGCGCTTGCTATAACCGCTGACCCCATTGGGAATGCCGCTGTGCCCTTTAGCGTTGTCGATGCCGGAGGGGTAACTTGTGTTGTGGCCGTTTTTTTGCACCCCATGGCAGTAGAGTAAACAATAAACAACACAACGAGGCCGGTAAATGAATAAGTTAGCCGCATAATTATTTTGGCTTGTTTGTAGCAAAATACAGTTTGGTATAGCAAAAATAACCGCAAGAGATATAAGGCCGACCCTAATGTTAAAAATGATGATACCTTATATTTTTGATACTTGTGCCACCGCCAGCCAACTCTATTTACCTGCCCTGCCCAACCTCCAGCACAACAACTTCATACGGGTTCATGTTAATTTCTTTTTTTGTTAAGTGGTGGTTGCCCATTAGAACTTTGTAGGGTTTGTTATTTTTAAACAAAACGACTTTTTGCGGTTGGTTAGAAAGATTTACGGCCACTAATACACGTGCACCGTTTTTAACCCGGTAAAAGCTAAAAACGTTGCTGTTGTTATTTTCTGCGGCTTCGTATTTGCCCGATGCAAGGCATATGTTGCTTTGCCTAAGTGCTATCATGTGCTTATAACAATTAAACAGCGATTGGGGGTCATTTGTTTCTTCTTCCAACGAAATACCATCGTTCGCTTTCACATTCGATTTTGCCGACCATTCGCCGGTGTTTTTATACCAAAACGCCATGCCCTCGCCTTGGGCAGAGCGGTACCATTCAAAAGCCTCCCGCATGGGTATGCTGTTGCCGTCAGTATTGCCAAAACCACCTTCCTTGCCCTGCATGCCTAATTCTTGGCCATAATAAATAGATGGTATCCCGCCAATCAACAACATTAGCGCCGCAGCCAGCTTTTGTTTTTGTATGTTTTTTTCAAGCGAAGCAAACCGGTTTAAATCGTGGTTTTCAAGAAAAATAATTTGCTCTTTGCCGGCAGGGCACAAGGCCAGCGTTGAATCGGCTTTGCTTGCCAGTTGTTGCTTGTTAAACGATAATATGGCTTGCCGTAGGTTAAACCCAAACATCCTGTCGACGCCGGCTTTTTCAAAGTAATCAAATCCGTAGTTGTTCCAGTCGGCCTGTTCTGCCACCACCGTTAGCCTTGGGTTTACTGCCTTAAGTTGGGCGATCAGCGGTTTCCAAAACTCGGCGAACAAGTTTGTGAGTGTTGGTTTGTCGTCTAAATTATCCATTGCATGGTCCAACCGAAATCCGTCTACGCCATCGTCAAATTTGCCGTCATTATTAGGGTCAGCGAAATAAGAAAATAGCTTTACGTTGTAATCAAAAACAGATTTACTCTTCAAATTAACGGTTGTTATGGGTATAACCTTGCCATCGTAACTGTTTAATTGCCGCAGGCCGAACACCATTGTAGCGGGAATCTTATGGCTAGAATCGTCAAACAATAGGTAGTCGCTGTATGGGGATGCCGGGTTGCCAACTGCTTGCTGCCACCATACATGCTTGGCAGCCACATATTGGGTTTCCATGTCAATATAAATTTTCATGCCACGCCTGTGTATGTCTTTTACCTATGCAATGTAGTCCTCCATCGTGCCGAATTCTTGGTCAATCTTTTCAAAATCATTGGCAAAATAGTTGTGGTAACAATCGGCGTCGTACATCGGTAACAGCAATATGGCGGTAATGCCTAGGTTTTGCAAGTAACCCAGCTTTTGTTGCAGGCCTTTAAGGTCGCCCTGTAAATCGCCGTTGCTGTCGTAAAAACTGCGCTGGCAAACATGGTAAATTATTTCGCTGTTATAATGGGCCTTGGTTTTTTGTGCCCGTAAAGCAGGCACAGCTAACAATAAAAAAATTGTAACGAGGGTATGTTTGGTCATGGTAAAATTATTTGGTGTATTAAAGGGGGCGTGTTTCCATTGGCGGCAAGCCAATTTACTTTTGGTAAATAATGGGGTTAAGAGGGGTATCAATTGTTTCGCCAACGGTAGCACCGGGGCACCAGGTATTCCAGTCGTTTATTTGGTTTTTGTTTTCTGGCTGTTTTAGTTTCATGGCTGCGTCCATAAAAATAATGGTCATCACTTTGCGCATTGCATTGCTGTTGTTTGCCCCAGCCCTGTGAAATACCCAGCCAGAGTGAAAACTTACCTCACCCAAGTCAAACGGCTCAATTACATGCTCAAAATCGGTAACCCTAAGTTTTTCCATAATCAGCCTTTCGCTTTCATCACCAATCTCCAATTCCCTGCCGCTAACAATGCGTTGGCTGCCTGCACTAAACTCCAACGGCCCCATTTGTAAAGGTGTTTCTTGCAGCGGTATCCAGGCCGTTACGGTTTTATCTGTTTGCAAGGGCCAATAGTATTGGTCGGCATGCCAGGGTGTAATACCACCGCCGGCCTCCTTGTACAAAGCTTGGTCGTGATAAATACGTACACCGCCAACCTCCATCAGTTCGGCGGCAATAGCGGCCAAGCGTTTGCTGAACACCAATTGCTTAATGGTTTCGTCCTCACGCCAAAGGTTAAACAATTGTAAAAAGGCTTTGCCGTACGTTGTTCGTTCAACCAGCGGCGTTGTTTCCGTGTTAAGCATGTCAACCCTTTTTGTAATGGCCTTGTTGAAGAAAAGCAGTGTTTCTTCATCCAGCACCTGTTTTAATTTAATAAACCCATTTTCCCTGTAAAATTCAATTTGCCCTGCGGTTAATGAATAATGCTGATGCAGCTTAGTGTTTATGGTGGTTGGTTCCATGCCTTATTTTTCACCAAAAATATCACCTAACAATGGCCAGACTTAGTACTGATTTGCCGAAAAATAGCACTATATTGAATATATTGCACCTATTATTTGATATTTGGGTGATATAGTATGAAAGCTAAGCTTGAAAATATTTCGTTGGCAGGTAAAAATGCATCTTTTCTTTGTTACGAGGTTATCGTGCCTGCTTTTGAGTTTATGTGGCATTACCACCCCGAGTATGAACTAACCTATATTATTGAAGGCACAGGCGAAAGGCTGGTTGGAGACAATTATGCTAACTTCCAGCCGGGTGATTTGGTTTTGCTCGGGCCAATGCTGCCCCATACCTGGGTTGGCAAAACAACAGAAAATGAACATTGCAGGGCGGTGGTTATTCAATTTTCAAAGGCATTTATTGAGCCAATATTGAACTACCCCGAAATAACGGGTATTTTTGGTTTGTTGGGTAAAGCAACCAATGGGTTGTTTTTTACCAACATAGGCGGGGATACAATTAGTTTGGTGCAAGCGTGTGCAAGCCAAAAAGGGGTTGACGCTTTTATTGCGCTTGTTAAATTACTATGCACGCTTGCTGGTGCCGAAGCACAGCCATTGTCCTCCTGCCATTTTAAACCGTTTAAAGGCAATGAAGACCAACACCGGATAAACAAAGTTTTTACATAC
Source organism: uncultured Parafilimonas sp. (assembly GCA_903882935.1). Classification (GTDB taxonomy): domain Bacteria; phylum Bacteroidota; class Bacteroidia; order Chitinophagales; family Chitinophagaceae; genus JABDFW01. The sequence continues at coordinate 100,471 of CAIRZB010000029.1, forward strand.
CTGCACGGGCATAGCAACAGCGGGGTTTCCATTGCGCAGGCTGCATCAATGGTACACTTGTCGGAAAGTGCGTTTTGTAAATTTTTTAAACGCATCAGCGGAAAAACTTTTTCTGATTATGTAAATGACGTACGTATTGCCAAAGCTTGCCAGTTACTTATTGAAACCGACAAGCCCATTGACGAAATTGCTTTTGCGGTTGGGTTTGAGTCGCAAACTTATTTTAACCGGGTGTTTTTGAAGAAGAAAGCAACTAAGCCAAAGCAATACAGGAATGTTAATATTTAACAATCAGGGTTACAGATTGGGCAGCATCGGTTTACATTGTATTCCGGTAAAAATTACGACTTTTTATAAACTTGCAGATTAGGTCTGCACTAATACAAATAACAGTAAAACCAATCTTTCACCGTTACAGTTTAGGGATTCTTTTAACTAAATGCAATTATACCTTTAAGGCATACATTAGACTGTTTTTCTAAAGATTAAAACCAATTTATTATGATTTGGCTTTTACATACGCTGCAATTGAGAAATGCACCGCTGTTTATTTTTGGGTGTTGCAATATGCTGGCGGCCATCGTTTTTGTACTGTTGGCACGGGTTACACATGTACAGATACGCGGCGCCAATGCATGGTTAAAGCCTTTTAAATTCGCCCTGTCAATAGCCGTTTTCTCATTCACAATGGGTTGGTACACTTTTGAGCTTAATGCACCAACTGTTGTGGGCTTATATAACTGGGCAGTGATTGTGCTGTTGGGTTTTGAGGTGGTGTATATCTCGCTGCAGGCTGGTAGGGGGCAGTTGTCGCACTACAATATCACTACCCCTGCCTACTCTTTTTTAACTATATTAATGGCCATTGCGGCGGTGCTGACAACCCTTTTTACCGGTTACCTTGGCTTGCTATTTTTTAGCCCGGCAATTAAGCCGTTGCCTGAATATTATGTGCTAAGCATACGCATGGGCATTTTTTGCTTTGTGTTTTTTGCCTTTCAAGGTGCGGCGATGGGGGCCAGGGCAACGCATACGGTGGGCGGCCCAGAAGTGGGCGGGGCAAGGCTGCCGGTTTTAAACTGGAGCGCAAAATATGGCGACCTGCGCATAGCCCATTTTGTTGGCATGCATGCCTTACAGGTGCTGCCGTTACTGTCTTGGTTTGTTTTAAAAAATATGGCGGCTACAGCCATTGCTGGATTTTTGTATGCTTTGTTGGCACTGTTTACTTTGGTGCGTGCCGTTAAAGGGAAGCCGTTAATTAAGCTGGGATAAGATAAAAGCAAACGGAACGGGCCTTTTCAGCGTTAATCAGTGTAAGGCATTTTAAGCCCATAAAGTTTGCTACCGCCTATAACCGTAGCGGTTATTTTCCCAACCTTTTGTTTGTATGGCTATCGCCTCGGCGAAACGGTGTTTAACTTTTGCTATTAATTCATCGGCCTGTTTGCCGATGACAAAGTTTGCGTTGTATTCGGTGCTAATTTTAGCCATGTACAATTGTGCTTCGTTCGCAGGCATTTCATTAATGGTGTGGGTATACGGTTGTAAATAAATGCTAGATTCTGTTAAATGTAAATTACCCTGATTATCTGTTTGAAACACTTGTTTTCTGGCACCAAAGGGTAGGCCGCAGCATCCCCCAACCCACGCCCAATAGCTGTAAAAAGTGATAGAAGAGTCGGTCGTTTCAAAATCTCCCAGTTCAAGGCTTTTGCTATTGCAATCGGCTTCTTCGTTAAACAAAATATGGCTGAGTATTTTTTTGTCGCCTCGGTACAGCTCAAAGGCTTTGGTACATTCGGATGTTGTTGAAACCTTTTTTTCATAATAAAAACCAACACCTCCAATCGTGATGGTGCCAGATGTTGTAACACTGTAGCGGCTTGGGTTAAAAACGGGCAAAAGATTATGAGGATGAGTATACGCATTTAGCGATTTGAAGGAATGAAAGTATTAAATTTTGACAAGTGTTTAAAAAACAATGGTAAGCAAAATGTTAATTTCCTCTAAGGCGCACCTGAGGAGGTTTGGTGGCACCGCAGGCATATCTTTCAAAACAAATGAATAGTTTGATGATATTAATTGTTTACGCCAAATATCGCCTCACTTTACTTTGGATTTCTTTTTTTATTGAATGCCAAGTTTGCTTTTTCAGGCTGATGGGGTCTTCACCGTCATCGGCATCGTCAAAATAGGTCATTGCCTGCGGCACAGTAATAAGCAGGTTTTGTGTACTGTATTTTTCTTTGTGCAGCGATACAAAGTCTTTTACCGTGTAATGTTTTAGTAGTTCGGCAATGTCCCAAAAGTCTTTCTTTTTGCCACGCCCCAAAATGGCTTGTACTTTCATGGCAATAATGTCTTCGGGTGAGTACATACGTATGCCTTCAGTTTCAATAATTGGCCGTATAACGGGGTGTGGAAAACGAACTATGTCAATTTTCAAGTCGCCAATAAATGCAAAAATTCCAAAGCCCGTGGCGCTTCTTACGTAAAATTCCTGCCCAAAGTGTTCATGTAGACTTGATATAATTTTTTCATTCTCAAACTTTTCGTTATTAAATAAATCCAAGTCCACAGATATCCTATGACCATACATTAGTGCCAAAGCTGTTCCACCTACAAGGCTAAATGCTTGTAGTTGTGGCATTTGCATCAACTTCTTTAGTATGGCAAAAGATTGCCCATCGACTGTCTCAAGGTGTAACATCTAAAACTTTCAATTGGTTTATCAATAACAGCACTTGCCAAATACAAGGTAACTTTTGATAAAAATTTTGCATTCAACAGGGCTTCGGCAACTCTTTCGTCACCATAGTAGCGTCGGCAATTGCGTATATCATCCACATCACCACGCTCAAAAACACGTTCAATCACAAAATTTGCCTTGGCATCGTAATCTATATTTTCAAAAACCACATCCCAAAAAATGCGTTTATGAAAAACTGGGGCTTTCTTCTGTTCCATTGCCAACAATATTATAAGCCAAAGTTACTTAAATTTAGAGGGTGTTATAGTAGCTGCACCATAAATTAAATGGGCTGGCTTAGACTCTGGCAAACTATGTAAGACATATTTACAAAGCCAAGGCACAACTATCTGGCATGCATGTATTGGTAAGCAACATGGTTTATACCTATGGCTTCTAATCTCCCGTATTTGAGCAAATTAGCTAAAACCAAACCAACTTTGCCCCTTTAATGGGGCTAGTTAGTTGTTCAATTGTCTCGTTTGGTAGGTTTTTATTTAGTTATCATAATTGCCTGTTTTCCAACTGCCATTATTACTTGCAAAAAATTACTCCATAAGCTAGTGCTGAGTGTTCGTTGTATGCAGCATGATTACCCCCCCCTCGTTTAAAAAAACCTGGCATTATAATGTCTGTTCGCTATTTATTTTTTGCCTGGCGTACCCAGCCCATCGGTCAATAATTTGTATAAGCTGCCTTTTATATAATAGTCCCAGCCTTTTGTGCAACCGCTGTAACATTGTAAGCCAGGCTGCAGGCCAACATGTGTAAAATTTACTTGTGTTTGGCTTCCTTGTTTCAATAAGTCAAAGCTAACGGTGGTATTTGTCCACTCATGCTTTTGCGCTACAAAATTTATGGTGCTGTCGGTTACAAGCCATATTACTTTTTTATAGGGTATAAGTTCAATTAATTTTTGCGTGCTGATATGTATATCTTCAAAACGTACGGTAAATATATCACCCAGCTTGTGGCTGTTGCCCTCCAAATTTTCTGTCCACCATGTTGTAACATTGTTAATGGTTTCAAATACCTTGTTTGGCGCTGCATCAACGGTAATGCTAATATTGTAGTCTTGTGCTTCCATATTTGATGTTTTTTGTTTTTAGGTATACGAGTGTAGCGGTGTTATTTTGTTTGGTTGCGTACTTTACTAATTCCGAGCATTATTGTTCAAAAGTGCTTCTAAGTTTTTTAGTTTGGCTGCCCAGAATTTGTCAAAGTAATTCATCCATTCCCGCACCTCGTTAAACCCCTCTTGCTTAAGTGTGCAATACCGCTCCCTGCCCACATCTTTTATTGAAATGAACCCTGCTGACTGCAATATTTTTATGTGTTTGGATACTGCGGGGCGGCTCATGTCAAAATTTTCAGCCAAGCTGCTAATCGTCATGCTGTCGTTGTATAGCAATGCGAGCATCTTTCGCCTGCTGGGGTCGGCAATTACCTGAAAAGCATCAAACATTGGTTGTGCCATGTGGTGCAGCGTTTAAATGGTCTATAATCTTCTGTACATGTTTAACCCAACCTTCTGTCATGCCGGCTTGCAACACTAGGTTTTTAACTTCATCAAAGCCCGTATGTTCTAATAATAGCCGTGTTCCCTTGGCTTCTTCAACCAATGTCCAATGCACGACGGTATCAAGGGTTATAATGCCGTCACCGGGGCCGCCTTTCCATGAATACGATAATGTTTTAAAGGGTATAATCTCCAACACCTTGCAATAGAAAATGCCATCAAAATGTAGGTCTGGCTTTGGTTTTGTGTTGAAAGTAAATTCATAGCCTACAATGGGCTGAAAGTCATTTTTCATCAACCAGAGTTGCAGTAATTCTGCATTGGTTAGGTATGCCCAAACCATGTTGGAGCTTTGGGAAAAATAGAATTGGTGTTTGATACTTAGTGCCATAATATGTAACTTTTTAGTTACCCAAAAATATAGGTAACTTTTAAGTTACGCAAATTTTTTTCCAAAATTTCATTTTAATGGCTGAGGTATTTTTATAGAATTACGTTATTTACTAAAGCCGCTAGTGCGAGAGTTACCCATGTTTTCTTTTGTAGCCTAAGCTGCCTATTTATTTGCCTAAACGGTGTAAAATGCCATTTATATTGTTGTTGCTACACCGTTGCTAAGCAAAACCAGTTTTGTATGTTTGGGGTTAAAGAAATAAAATGAAAACCAACCGAATTGTTTATTGGACCGCCACCATAATTATTTTCTTGTTTGAAGGGGTAATGCCTGCCTTTACCTCGCAAACACAAATGGCCAAAGACGGTATACGGCATTTGGGTTACCCTGATTATTTTGGTACGGCATTCGCAGTATTTAAGGTGCTGGGTACCATAGCATTATTGGTACCATTGGTGCCTAAGCGGGTAAAGGAGTGGGCATACGCCGGGTTTGCATTCGATTTTTTGTTTGCCAGCATTAGCTATTTTTGTGTGGAAGGGGTAGGTTTTGCGGCGTTTTTTCCACTGATTTTTTTAGGTATACTGGTTGCTTCCTACATAAGTTGCCATAAGTTAAACCCATAAGCCATTAAAAAGGGCGATTTGGTTTGGGTATGTTGCTGTAAAATAGTATGTTATATTGCGGCAGTTTGCCAACAGGTTGGGCTTAACCCTATAGGATAAAATAACCGTATAAACACATTTGTGCGTTGAAAGGTTTTTGCCAAGGCAACTTTAAATATTTAGGAAATTAGCACCTTTTTAGTGGCGAGAGAATTTTAGCCTCATGCGGTTAGATCAAATTGGCGAAAGGATAGTTTTGGGGCAATGGTAAAAAAATAGGGTAAGCGTTGCTTACCCTATTTTTAGTACCAATTATTTGATTACCTGAAATTTGCCGACATCTATTTTCTTTCCCGACTTATCCCTGAGGTGAAAAACATAAATACCCCGGTAAAAGTCGTTATTCAGTGTAACAGTTAGCCGGTTGGCCGAAACAGGCATTTCAATAATTTTTCTTCCTGTAAAAGAATAAATCTCTAAAATATACGTTTTATCGATGTTATCAGGAAACTCAAAGTTTATGAACGAGGTTGCAGGGTTGGGGTAAAATTTTACCACCTTCACGTCATCAAAGTTAAAATCGTCCCTAAAACCACCGGCATGCACAAACCAACCCAGCACCAACAACACAATAGTGAGGCTGAGTTTTTTTAAATTGAAAGGTTTGTGTAAAAATGTTTTCATGCTTTATTGTGCCAAAGTACAAAATTAACCAAAATTTTCACTATTTCAAAGTCCACCGATAAATATAAACTTATTTTAAACTAGAAAGGATTGCCTGAATATTGTTAAAATTTGGTAAATCTCCGGGGGAAGCACAAATCTCTTGGTACTGTATTGCACCGTTTTTGTCTATCACATAAGCGGCGCGTTTGCCCACACCTTCCATTTCAAATGCCGGAAAAATTTCGTACAAAGCATCATAAGCCTTGGTAACGGTACGGTTAAAGTCGCTCAGCAAGGCAAAATTTAGGCCTTGTTCGTCTTTAAATTTTTTAAGGGTAAACAATGAGTCAACCGAAATACCGAACACCACAGCATCGGTGCCGTTGTAAAATGCTATATTGTCTCTAATGCTGCAAAGCTCTGCGGTACAAACGCTTGTAAAGGCAAGCGGAAAAAATAGCAGCAAAACATTTTTGCCTTTGTAGTCTTCTAGCGATACTTTGTTTTTGTCAGTATCGTACAGTGTAAATCCCGGTGCCTCTTGCCCGATAATTAATGCCATGGTTAATTTTTTTTAAACGGTTAGTATTTAAGCTTCGCAAAATATAACATGCAAATTATTGCATACTTATTAAACAGCCACGTAAAAAAATTGTTCGGCTAAATTGTAATGCTGGTAAAAAGCAAATATTAAAACCTTGGGCACAAATAACTTTCTTTTGTGGTGTTACCCCGGTCTAAAAAGCCCACATAGGTAACCGATAATTCAAAACCACCCCTCGACTGGCTTATTGTGTTAAGCGGAGAAACGTTGGCATCGTAACTAAGGCCAATTTGAAAAGGGTTGTAATCTAACTTAACAACGGGTATAAATGCATCTTTCCAACGCAAGTATCCACCAAAATGTATGGTGTATTGGGGGTTTTCAAGGTCATCTCCAATTTTGTAAGAATACATGGCCCCGGCAATTGCTTCGGAATAACTGCCTTGCTGGCTATAGTCGGCATCTAAGGTTAAGTACGACTGGTCGCCCACACCAAATTTTACGCCGCCTGAAAAAACCAACTTGGGGTGCAATTCCACAGGCGGGTTGGTATAAAACGAGTTTCGCGGCCTATTAAAATGAAAGTAGGCAAGGCCAACAAAGTAATTGTCGTTTTTACTGTCGGCTATGGATGAGTTAAATGAAAGGCCTACGCTGCCATCCCAATAATGGTAGTTAAACTGTGTTAGCGATTCGCCATCACTCAACGACGGGTTAAATCCCTGGCCATCAAACTGATTGTTAGTGGTAATCTTTGACCGGTTTATACTTTTGCTTACATAGCCGCCCATAAAACCCAGGGATAAGTATTTGTTTTTTTCGCCGCTCAACGCTTTATGGTAATTAACCACTGGCAAAACATTAACCGTTGTAAAGTCGGTTGAGCCTGCTTTGTCATACAATATTTCACCCCCAATGGTTAAAAAATCATTGCTACGGCCTATCGGTTGCTTGTATTCCCCGTTAAACGATCCTGTTTGGTATGGGGTGGTAATACTTGCCCATTGGCTGCGGTATACACCCTGTATACGTACATCCCCTGCAAAAAGGCCCGCCAATGCGGGGTTGCGCAGCAGTGGCGCTTGAAAAAATTGAGAAAAATGCGGGTCCTGCCCAAACCCGTTAATAAGGAAGACAAACAATGCGATGCATTTAAGTAAAATATTTTTCATCATACTGGATATTGGTAGTTGTAAAGATACTGCCTATGGCAGCCCTTTTATCCATGTTATAGTTCAAATTTTAATTATAATACACTTAAAAATTCATTTATCTAATTAACGTTATGCTTCCTTTCATCGGTATTATCGTGCTGTTGGTACAATAAACTTCAATTACATAAATATACACATCCGCAGGCGCGGGTTGGCCGTTGATGGTTCCGTCCCAACCGGTGCTAGGGTTATTAACAGCTACATTCCGCCGCTCAAAAACCAGCTGGCCCCAACGGTTAAAAACCTGCATGTTTTTAATGCTATACAAACCCACGCCGCGGGGGAAAAAATAATCGTTCGTGCCATCTCCATTTGGCGAAAACGTGTTGGGTATAAATATGTTTTGGCTGTTGCATAATACGTGTACGGTCACAAAATCTGAACTGGTGCAGCCAAACTGGTTAAATACCCTCTCTTCGTAACGGGTTGTTTGCGCTGGCGTTAAAGTTGGCTGTGCACAAGTGCCGCATGAAACACCAGCCAATGGCAGCCATTGCCATTTTATTACGTCGGGCGATGTGGTGGATGCTGGCAGGTAATTAGAACCAGCCAAAATGGTAACAGAGGTATCCTTAAGCTTTACGCTTGGGTTTGCGCCAACATTTACGGCAACAAAAAAAGTATCAGCTACGCATTTTTTGGCATCATACCCTATTAATGTATAGGTGGTACTTACCAATGGCGATGCAACAGGGTTTGCGATATTGGCATTGCTTAACCCAGTTGAGGGTTGCCAAATATATGTACTTGCACCTGCCGCAGAAAGCGTAACCGACTGGCCTGTACAAATCTTATACACCTGTGGAACGGCCATTTTAAAGGGTGCTACAATTGGCAGATAGATGGAGTCTTTTGCATAACAGCCGCCTACATCGGTGCCAGTAACATAATACCATGTATTTGCTATTGGCGTGGCCGTTACAGTATCACAAGTAAAACAGCTAAGGGTTGGGTTTGCCGCCCATAAATAACTATCTGCACCTATTACTGTGAGGACTATATTTTGCCCACGGCAAACTGGAGTGTCAATACCTGTGCTGATGTGCAGCTTGGGTACTTGCGACACTATGGTAGTGCCTGTAGCGGTGTCGGTACAGCCAAATTCGTTTGTTGCAGAAAGCGTTATATTGAAATGGCCCGTTTGTGTGTATATGTAAGCTGGGTTTTGTTGCGTGGATGAATCGTTGGTGCCAAATTTCCAAAGCCAGCGAATGGCACTTGGTGGCAGGTTGTTATTAAAGGCCGAAAAATTTGCGGTTGCATTTACACAAACTTGTGCTGGTATGGTGGCTTTTAATACAGGCGATTGGTGTATAGTTACATTAACGGGCAAAGAATCTGCAATGGCGCAACCAAATTTAGTGGTTATATTAACCCTAACCGTTTTTATGCCTGTTGAATAATAGTAATGGGCTGGTGCTGATTGGGTTGATACAGACCCATCACCAAAGTTCCACAGGATAGACGAAAGGCTATCGTTTATAACGATGGAATTGTTATTGAATGAAACCAATGCCGAGTCACACCCCGGGTTTGGTGTTGCTGTAAAGCCATTTGTAATGCCAATTACACGTAAGGTGTCCAAGGTATTTACAAGGGTAACATTACACCCGGCAGAGTCGGTGACCAATACTTTTGGTAGGTAGAAGCCTGGTGCGGAATAAGCATGGCTTCTAGTTAAAATGTTTGAGGAGTCGGTGTTGCCATCTGCAAAATCCCAAACACATTTAGCAATATTGTTGCCCGTAACAACAAATGTTGCTTTTTCATTATTGCATAAAACAAGAGGGGAGTATTTTATTGAACCCGAGGGTCCTTTTACCACAATGGTTTTACTTGCAGTATCATTACAGCCACCATGGCCTTGCGCAACCAATTGAAGTTTATAGGTGCCTGCATTTGAATAGTAGTGCACCGGGTCCAAGACATTAGATGTGTTTACATCCCCAAAATCCCAAGTTAAAAAGTTATAATCCAGCGATGTGTTTATGGGCATAACTTTTAGCGGGGGGCATAATCCAAAAGTATCCACAACGGTAAAACTTGCTTTGGGGTTAGCAATTCTGAGAAAATTAGCTTTTTTCAAGCTATCGGAACAACCATATTGGTCGGTAATATTTAACGCGACAGAATAAACACCTTTGTTAAGATACTGGTGTTGCGGCGATGATTTGGTTGAAGTGTTGCCGTCGCCGAAATCCCACTGATACGATAAAAATACACCGGTGGATGAGTCGGCAAAGTTAAAGCCGGAGCCCAGGCATTTTATGGTATCTAAAACGCTAAAATTAGCCACAGGCTTGGGTGTAAATAGATTGTATTTCATTGCCGTGTCGTAGCAGCCATAACTGTCAAATACCTTTAGTTTAGCCTTAAAAGTGCCTGCACTGCTATACTTATGGGTAAAAGGCGGAGCGTTAAAAGTGGCAGTATCGCCGTCCCCAAAATCCCAATACCATTTATTAAGCGGGTGCAAGCCGTCGGTTACTGAAGAATCGCTGAACGTTACCGTGGTATTTATACACGTAGTATTAGTGTTGGAAAACGAGGCCGTGGGGCCAAATACTTTGAGCGAAAACCCTGGCATTTTTATAGTGTCCTTGCAGCCATTGTTTAAATACAATACTAAGTAGGGAGTGTAGGTAAAGGGAAAGCGATACTTGTGCGTTGCGCTGGGTGTGTTAATATTAAACGCAGTGGTTCCGCCATCACCAAAATTCCAAAAAAACAAATCAATATTCCCGATACTGTCATAATTTTTTGCAGTAAACTGCACAGTGTCATACCTACAGATACTGTCTTTGGGAAGGGAATAGGTGAAATACGGTATTTGCCCAACTACCGTTACCGGTATAACTGTTGTATCAACACAAGTGCCATTGGTAACAGTTAGCTTAACATTATAAGTGCCAGACTTTTTATATGTATAAGGTGGGTTTTGCAGTTTGGAGGTTTGCCCATCGCCAAAATCCCAATTCCAAGTGGATGCACCAATTGAATAATCAGAAAATGCAACAGAAAGGCTTTGTTTACAAAGATACTTAACGCTAAAAATTGCAAACGGCGGTTTTATAGCAATAAATTTATTTTGCTTTAAGGTATCGGAACAGCCGCTGTTTGTAACAATTAGGGTAACATTAAAATACCCAGTATCAGCATATATATGTGTTGGGTTGCTAACATTACTTGTGGCACCATCGCCAAAATTCCAAAACCACGCATCTATGTTTCCTGCACTTTTATCAGTAAAATTCACTAAAGAGTCAGCACAGTTGCTTAGCGGGCTGGCAGTAAAATTTGCGGTAGGCTTATTGCCAATTTTTACGGCTTGTGTAAAAGTAGCAGAATCTGTGCAGCCTGTTACAGTAACCACTTTTAGGGTAACGTTATAACTACCCAGTGCAGTATATGTATGCGTTGGGCTTTTGGTATTTGACACCGCAGTGCCGTCGCCAAACCCCCAAATATACTTTGCTACTGTTTCGCCCGATGAAACAGCGGCCTTAAAATTTACCACATCCGGCACGCACCCTTTAAAGGGCAAATTGGCAATACTATCAATTTTAGGTGGGCCTAACCGAACGTAATTTTTTGCATACAATGTGTCGCTGCAACCGGCAGTGTTTTGGGCAATTTCCATTACGGTATAGCTGCCTGGATATTTGTAAACATGTAAAGGGTTGTGTTGGTTAGATGTTTGAAAGTCACCAAAATTCCAACTGATGATAATGCCGTCTACCGAGGTGTTTTGAAACTGTACGTTTCCTGGCAACGCGCAAGAATTTCGGTTGCCAGTCGAGGTGAAGCTTGCAGTTGGCTTGCCTGTTACCTTAAAATATTTTGTAACACTATCCTTACAAGCCCCAAAATTTGTTACCAACTTAACAGGGTAGCTGCCTGCCGCCCCAAATATATGCAATACATTTTCCCCAGATGCGGAAAAACCATCACCAAAAGACCATGTTGCTGAAATGGGCTTTGGCAGGGAATTATCGGTAAAAAATGCAGGCGATTTTTCGCAGGAGCTAGAAGAAAGAATAAAGTCAGACGTAACAGTGCCAATAGAAATTGATTTTGTAACAGTATCCCTACAGCCGCCTTTTGTTATAGCTATTAGCTGAACGCTGTATATGCCTTTTGCCTTGTAAGTATACAATGGGCTGGCTGAGCTGGAGGCTCCTCCATCACCAAAATACCATTGGTAATTTACCGTATTTACAGCGGCAGTATTATTATTAAACGTAACCAGGGTAGGTGCGGTACAGGAGTTTGTATACGAATAATCGAAACTGGGGTTAAATACGCCATCGGTGTTTACAACGGCTTGCTTTTGTAAAAAGTTACTGCATCCACCTGGGTCTGTTACTTTTAGGGTTACACTAAAGCTGCCCACTGCAATGTATTTATGTAACGGGTTTTGCACGGAGTCTGACTGGCCGTCGCCAAAATCCCATGTCCATTTTGTGATAGCACCCAATTTATCGGTGGATTTATCTGTAAAATGTACGGCTAAAGGAATGCAGCCATTGGTGGTATCAACGTCAAAATTGACCAAAGGCTTATCGTAAACCGTAATTAGCCCCACCTTAGCGATAGAGTCGGTACCATTGGCATTAGTTACTGTAAGCCTAACGGTGTAAATACCAGGTGTTGAATAAATGGCACCAGGATTTTTATTGGTCGACTTGTTGCCATTGCCAAAATCCCACTCCCAGTTTTGCGGTAAACCTGTGGAAGAATCAGTAAACTGAACAACCAAAGGGCTACAACCTGCTATTACTGATGGGGTGAAATTTGCCTTTGGTTGGGCAAAACAAAAAAGATTGCACAGCACTAACACACTTAATAAGCAGCCACGCATATTGTATACTGGTTTTTCAAAAATACTGGTTTCAAACACAGTTGCAAAAAAAAGGCCAAGCTGCTTTTTTTAAACTATTTTTTAAAAAAAAGGGTACTTTTTTTCGAAACTAAACAAAGCCAAAAAAATTTCGCCCGAAAGTATGTGTTTTTTATCCAAGCTTTTCAAAAATCAGCATAGTTTTTATTTATATTTCATTAAAAGCCAATAATTTACCGCAAAAGTGTCACGTTTCCTTTAACGGGAACAATGGTGTTATTTACACACAGCACTTCAATAACATAAACATACACATCCGATGGTGCTATTTTGCCATTTACAGTTCCGTTCCACCCATCGCCCGGGCTATTAGAGCCGGCATTTAGGCGTTCAAATACCAATTGCCCCCAACGGTTGAATATCCTGAAAGACTTTATGTTGTATATGCCGGTACCCCTGGCGTAAAAAATGTCGTTAACGCCATCGCCGTTGGGCGAAAATGTATTGGGTACATAAACATTGGTGCCACTGCATATAACCGTAACTGCAACCTGCGCCCTAGTTACGCAAGCACCGTCGTTGGCTGCTACAACAGTGTAGGTTACGCTTTCCCTAGGCTGGGCAATTGGGTTGGCCGCATTTGGGTTATTAAGCCACATGGCAGGTGTCCATTTCCATTTAGTAACATCAGGTGAGTTAATAGTGCCTAATTGAACTGCACTACCCGCAGCCGCTGTAACGGCTTTTTCCGTAACCTGCATTTCTGGCACCGGGTAAACTTTTACCTTTATGGTGGCAGAATCGGCAAAACAGTTATTGTTGGCGTACCCAATAACTTTATAGGTAATTGCTGTATCTTTTGAGGCAAAAAATGTTGGCTGGGCCGTGCTCGCATCGCTCAAATATATCGCCGGAAGCCATTTGTAGCTTTGCGCACCAGATGCTAAAAGTTTTTTTGAATTACCGTTGCATAGGGTATCGCTGCCAGATACTGATATTTTTACGGGTTGTGTTACTGCAACCAGCACAGAGTCTTTCGCAGTGCAGCCAAATTGGTCAGTACCAGTAACGGTATACAAAGTTGTACTGTCGGCAATGGCCAATGGGCTGCCGCACTTAGTGCAACTTAACGATGCTTCACTGTTCCATATATATGTAGCTGCGCCGGTGGCTGTGAGGCGTATAATACTGTTACGGCATATACTGGTGTCATTTGGGGTTTTTACAATAGGCGCGGCATGTAATACAACTGTTGTTGAGGCTTTGCCCCAGCACCCGCTGGTGCCCGTGGCGGTTACCGTAACATTATAACTACCGGCATTATTGTACGATTTGGTATATTGGGTTTGGGTGGTGGCGGTGTCACCATTCCCAAAATCCCATTTCCAAGATATTGCCTCGTTGCTTGCTTTTACAATTACTGCGTTAAGGGGTACGGTGGCAGGTGCGCAAAATGAGGTACTGCCTTTAATACCAACTACGGGGGATAAAGCAATTTTTACCGGCGTGGGTATATTTTGGGTATCAGTACAGCCGTTCACTGTTATGTCAATAAGCCTTGCATAGTACGTTCCGGCAGTATTGTAAGTATGGGCCAATACACTTCCGTATCCGTAGGTGTTGTCGCCAAAAGCCCAATAGCTTGATTTTATGGCATCATTGGTTATGGAAGTGTCTCTAAAATTTATTATTCCAGAATCACATATAATAGGGTTATCAATTACTCCGGCAGCCTTAATTCCGTACACTTTAAGGGTATCAAGGCCTTTAATAGGCACCTTACAGCCTTCTGCATCTATTAAAATTAATTTAGGCACATAAAAGCCGGGTTGGTAAAGGTGGCTGGTGGTATCTGTATTGGTGGTATTGGTTATGCCATCGCTATAATCCCATAAAAATTGAACTGCTGTTTTTGATGATGCGGATATTTTTTGGTTAAATGGGTAGCACGCGGGGGTATTGTTATAAGCAAGTTTGCCCGTAGGCCCTTTTACGGTTATTGTTTTAACTGCGCTGTCTACGCAGCCGCCGTTGCCACTTACCATAACCTTTGCAGTGTATACACCTGGGCTTGTGTAAACATGTTGCGGCGACATATTGGTTGAGGTATTGGCATCACCAAAGCTCCATTGAACGTTTACATAGTTTATTGATTGGTTTGAAAAACTAACATTTAACGGAGGGCAGGTAGTAAATGAATCGCTAAGGGCAAATGTGGCTGCGGGTTTAAACATACGAACGCTGCTGCCTATGGCAGTGTCTTTACAGTTATTAACATCAGTAATGTATAAATGGGGCTTGTAGTCACCTTGTGCAGCATATACATGCAAAGTGTTGGCATCTACTGCTTGGCTGCCATCGCCAAAATCCCATTTATAGGTTAGTGTATTGCCGGCAGAGGTGTTCGTAAATGCCACTTGCTTGCCGGGGCAAACCATTGTATCGGATAGCTTAAAACTGGCATGGGGGTGGGTAATTAAAATTGGTTTGGCAAATGCGCTGTCGCTGCAACCAATGTTGTCTGTTACAGTTAATAGAGTAGTGAAAAGCCCTGTATTGTTGTAGTTATGGGCAAATGGCTTTTTGGCTGGGTAGGTAACCACATTGCTGTCGCCAAAATTAAATTTCCAAGCTGTAATTTGGTGTACCCCATCCCAAATGGAAGAATCACTAAAATTAATTAAGCCATTTTTACAAGCACCGGTTTGCTCGGCAGTAATTTTTACATGCGGCCCAAATACTGACAATTGGTAAGGATTTTTCAGCGTTTCACGGCAACCCAAAATGTCTTTTACTACTGCATATATTGCATATTTACCGTTAACTGCATACGTATAAGTGGCATCGCTGTTTTGCGGCTGTATTAATACTGTACCATTATTGCCCATCGTCCACCAAGTGGTATCTATATTTGCATTGTTAACGCCAGTAACGGCTAGGTTTATTGTTGCATTTCGGCATAAAATGGAATCTATTAAGCTAATTTTTCCCTGTTCATCCACCACTTTTACAGTTTGTTCCACTTTAAAATTGCACACACCATTACTAACATAAAGCGATGTTTTATAAGTGCCTGGGCTACTGTATAGGTGTACCGGGTTGGCTGAGTTGTCTGTAGTGCCGTCGCCAAAACTCCAGGTGCGCGTAAAATCTTCAATACTGCTGTTGGTAAAACGTACTGACTTTTTGTTTACGCAGCTATTTTTTGCAGTATATCTAGCTATTGGGCCAGTTATATGCACGGAGTCGGTTTTTATGAGTGTATCGTAGCATCCGTATTCCATTACCACAAGCTTTGGCGAAAACCAACCAGTATCTTGGTAGTTGTGGGCGGGGTTGGGCTGGTTGTATATGGTGTCGCCGTCGCCGGGGTACCACCATAAAAAGGTACTTCCGGTTTTTGTTGTGTTGTTAAATGTAATCTCGCTGCTGGCACAAGCCTCCGCTGGCGAAACCGTAAAAGATGGGTGAAGTTTCTGCCCAATTGAATCTATCAATGAGTAGGATGCGGTACACCCGCCAGCTGTTTGTATGCTAACTTTTACAGTGTATATACCGGCAACGGTATACGTATGCACAGGGCTGGAATCAGACGAAACATAACCATCCCCAAAATCCCAACTATATTTTGCTACATTGCCGGATACACTTGTTGATAAGCCCGGGTGAACCGTTGCAGGGATACATTTTGCCTGCGAAAATCCTGTTACGCCGGTTATTTGTATAGGCTTAATAACAACCGCAGTGGGTTTTGCGAAAGAACTGGAGCAACCATTTACATTAAACGTTTTAAGGGTAACCGTGAATTCACCTGGTTTTGTATACTGGTGCCTTGGGTTTGCTGCAGTAGCAGTTGCGCCATCCCCAAAATCCCAAATAAAGCTAAGCCCGTTGCCTTGGGAAGTGTTTGTGAAATTGGCTTTAAAAGGTGCTGAGCAAGCTGCTGAATCGGTAACGATAAATGATGCCTGAGGAGGTGTTTTTACACGCACAATTTTTAAAACCGTATCGCTACAGCCAGCAAAAAAATTATTTACGAGCGTAACAGTATAATCGCCTGGCTGGGCGTATGTTTTGAACGGGCTAAGGCTGCTGCTGGTTGTGCTGTCACCAAAAGCCCAGTAAGCAGATGCCGGGGCTGGTGTTGATGTATTTACAAACTGCTTGCCGCTGTTTGAGCAAACGGTATCACCTACAGCCATTCTCGATTTAACAAATGCAACATGAACGGTTTTTGATATAGTGTCGGTGCAGCCGCCTTCCGGAGTAACTTTCAAAAAGACCTTGTAATCGCCTTCCTTAAGGTAGTTGTGGCTAACTGAGGTGCCTAAAACAATTGCACTGCTGTCTCCCAAATGCCACTCGCACGATAAATTGCTACCGCTTGTTGTGGAGGCTTGTTGGAAAAAAACAGTCCCCGGGCTTTTGCAAACCAAGGTGTTATTAAACGTAAAGCCTGCTGTTACGCTTGTTAATACACTGATTGTTTTTTTAACTGCAACGGTGTTGGTACACCCAAAAGAGTTTATTACGGTTAACGCAACGGAATAGGTGCCGGTGGCAGTGTAAGTGTGGTTTGGGGCAAACGTATTGGAGTTGTTGCCATCTCCAAAATCCCAAATGCTATTTATTATGTTGCCTGAGCCAGCCTTGCTGGTGTTTATGTAATTTATAACTAAAGGGGTGCAGCCTACTGAATCACTTAAGGTAAAATTGGCAGTTGGGTTTTGGTACACAGTAATGTAACCAACTTTAACCAGCGTGTCTGACGAAGATCCCCCTTTGCGTACAATAAGTTTTACACTATAAGTGCCGGGGTCAAAATAATAGGTAACTGGGTTTTTCTCGGTTGACGTTACGCCATTCCCCAAATCCCAAAACCATGCGCTTGGGTTGCCTGACGAGCTGTCTTTGAACGACACCACCAAAGGGGTACACCCCCGTTGCAAGGTGGCGGTAAAATCAGCTTTTAGCTGGGCACTAACTGGATAATACAATGCAGTAGCAAATACCGCAAACAGCACTCTCACGAGCACAGTTTTACTGGCCTTCATAGATATTGGTTTTTCGCTAATAGAATATTGGATAATGGACTCTTACTGGCTTTCGCTGTAAGAATTAAGTTAAAAGTAGGGAGTTTTTTAACTAAAAAAATGGTGAATTATCAGGCCGTGGGTTTTTAACCGCTTTTTAAATTGGGTTAAAGCGTTTTTTATCAATTGGTTAAGGGCATATTACGCGGTATTGGCGGTATTTAGGTGTAGGTACGTTAAATTTTGGCAATTTTCGGCCATGTGGTACTAATTAAGTTAGTGTAAATATTAAAGAAATTTAATGTACACAAAGCCTATTGCCATGGGCTGGTGGGGTTAAGTAACAAAAGGGCAACCTTTGAAGGCTGCCCTTTTATTAAATATATTTTTTTCTTTATGTTGTTAAACAATTTCCCAAACCTCATTTCCCCGAAGCAGTTTATCCAAGTTGCCTTTTCCTTTAAGGGCAATGGCTTCTTGTATCTGCATCTCCATTACATCCTCATAACAAGCCCGTTGGGTTTGGTAAAAAACCCCGAATGGGCGCGGAAAATGCCCCACAATACGAGGGTCATCAAACATACGCACCAGCAGCTGGGCTTTATAAAAATCGGTCTCGTCGTGTATCCAAAGGTCATCATGGGTTACTCCATCGCCAAGTTCAACTACTACAGGTTTAAAGCCGTCTAATTTAATACCCTTGTTTTGGTTTTTGCCAAAAACCATGGGTTTACCCTGTTCAATAAACAGTGCTTCGTCTAGCTTAGATCCCTTTTCAGTAAAAATCTCAAAAGCACCGTCATTAAAAATATTACAGTTCTGGTAAATTTCTAAAAAAGAGGTGCCTTTGTGCTGGTGGCTGCGGGTAAGCATTGCCTGCAAATGCTTAGGGTCTCTGTCCATGCTGCGGGCAATAAACGTTGCATCCGCGCCCAAGGCCAACGCCAACGGGTTAAACGGGTGGTCTATACTTCCAAAAGGGGTACTCTTGGTAATTTTATGCTCCTCGGAGGTAGGGGAATACTGGCCTTTGGTTAAACCATATATCTGGTTATTAAAAAGCATAATATTCACGTCAAGGTTTCTACGAAGTAAGTGAATGGTGTGGTTGCCCCCAATGCTAAGGCTGTCGCCATCGCCGGTAACAATCCAAACGCTTAACTCCGGCCTAGTGGCTTTTAGGCCGCTGGCAACGGCCGTTGCCCTGCCGTGTATGGAGTGCATGCCATAAGTGTTCATGTAATATGGAAACCTACTGCTACAGCCAATACCGCTTATTATAACGATATCTTCCTTAGGTACCCCCATTAGGGGCATTATCTTTTGCACTTGGGCCAATATGGAGTAATCGCCACAGCCCGGGCACCAACGCACTTCCTGGTCGGTGGCAAAATCTTTGCTGGTAAGTGTTGGATTACCATTTAAAATAGCACTCATAAATTTCAATTCTTGGATAAAGGTAATTAAAACAAAATATCAGGTAATAGGTTTATGGCTTTTATAACTAAAGCCACCAACCTTTATTTGAAAGCCCTATTTACAAAACCTGGCAGGCCCGCCACAATTAAATTGTTGTGGCACCCATCCAGCTCATTATATATACTTTCACCCTTCAACTTTTGCCTAACCCTTTATGGCCCCCAACTTATCCCTAAAACCCATTATCTGTACCATTCTGCAATATGGTGGCCAATATCATCCACAAATGCTTGGTTTTGGTACTCGGGGGAGTGCCAAGTGCCATTAACATCGGCTATGGTTAGGTGCAACACCCCGTGGTCCACCAAATCTACCTTAAAATGATGGGGCTTGCCATTTTCATCTTTGTCAATTGGCGTAACCGTGCCGGTGTAATGCCTGGCGTGGTGGTTAAAACTAATAGGAAACGAATCTTTGGTTATCATATAAATGTTTAAAAATACAACAAATGCTAAGGCTAAAAAAAAGTACCCGGCTAAAACAAGGCAATTTATCTGGCGCACCCTAATTAGAATTGTAAAATTAATGTGCCCAATTTATTCAGCGGCAGAAAAATCCTGCTTGCCGTTTAGGGCCTCCCAATATTCGGCCGCCCGTCTTGTGTGGGGTATTACTATGGTACCCCCTACAATATTGGCCACTGCAAAAACTTCGTACAATTCATCCGTGTTTATACCCAGTTCAAAGCATTTGCCCAAGTGGTACTTTATGCAATCATCACAGCGTAGTACCATACTGGCAACCAAGCCAAGCATTTCCTTGGTTCTTTTATCCAGGGCCCCGTCTTCGTAGGTATTGGTATCAAGGTTCCACAACCGCTTCATTACCAAGTTGTTTTTGCTCAGTATCACCTCGTTCATTTGCTGGCGGTAATCGTTAAACTCGTTTATTAAGTCGGCCATACAATAAATTATTTTACAAAAAATTGTTTGCAATGCTAAAACTTGTTTGCCACATATAACATTCCGGTAACCTATTTTTTGCGGCACACAATTTTTTATGAACCCTATTTGGCTAACTTGCATAACCAATTTGATAAAAACATACATATATGGCTGACCAATTGTACGATTTTGGGATGATAGGCCTCGGCGTTATGGGCAGAAACCTGCTGCTTAATTTAGCCGACCACGGTTACCCTGTGATAGGATTTGACCTTGATGCGCAAAAAAGCAACTCACTCGAAGCTTCGGCAACTGACGGAACCATTGTAAAGGGTGTAACAACCCTTGCAGAGATGGTGCATTTGCTAAAAACGCCAAGGAAAGTTATGATGCTGGTGCCAGCTGGTAAACCGGTAGACAATGTAATTGAAAGCCTGCTGCCCGTGTTGGAAAGCGGCGATATTATTATTGACGGCGGAAACTCCCACTACACCGATACCGTAAGGCGGGTGAAATACTTAGAGCCCAAAGGGTTGCATTTTATGGGCATGGGGGTTAGCGGCGGCGAACATGGTGCGCGCACAGGCCCAAGCATAATGCCCGGCGGCGACCTTGAAGCCTGGCATAATGTGCAGCCCCTGCTGGAGGCTGTTTCGGCCAAGGTAAACGGCGAGCCATGCGTAGCCTATATGGGCAAAGACGCGGCGGGCCATTACGTTAAAATGGTGCACAATGGTATTGAATACGCCATCATGCAACTGATAAGCGAAATTTACGATTTGTTAAAACGCGGGGCTGGTTTAAACAACGATGAATTACACGAGGTATTTAAGCAATGGAATGAAGGCGAACTGCAAAGCTACTTGGTTGAAATAACTAGGGATGTTTTTCTGCAAAACGATCCGGAAACGGGCAAACGTTTAGTAGATGTGATATTAGACAAAGCAGGATCGAAAGGTACCGGGAAATGGACCTCGCAGGACGCGATGGACCTGCCGGTTTCAATACCAACTATTGATATGGCCGTTGCCATGCGCGACCTTTCGTCGTACAAAGATGAAAGAACTGCCGCTTATGCATTGTACCAAGCCGATGCGGTACAGGCACAAATTGGCAAAGATGAAGCCATACAGCTGGCAGGCGATGCTTTGTATTTTGCCACCCTAATTTGTTATGCCCAAGGGTTGGCCATGCTGCACAAGGCATCTGGCGAGCTGGCTATGGAAATACCAATGGCCGATGTGGTTAAAATTTGGCGCGGCGGCTGTATCATCCGATCCACCTTGTTGGAAGCATTTTACCAGGCATATTCCAAAAACAAAGCCCTGCCAAACATATTGTTAGACGAGGCTATTGCTGGGCTGATAAAACAAAAAGAAACAGGCATACGCCGCTTTTTAACAGTGGCGGCCGAAAGCCGCGTACCAGTGGGCGGCCTTGCAAGTGCCTTGGCTTACTTTGATGCGTACACCAGTGCAGCAATGCCCGTTAATTTAATACAAGCCCAAAGGGATTACTTTGGCGCACATACCTACGAGCGTATTGACAAACCAGGCAAGTTTCATACCGAGTGGGGAAGTAATGAGTAAGGTAGTAAGGGTAAAATTCTAATTGCCAAAACAGCCAAAGTCAGGAGTGTTGCCAAAAATGTTATAGATAAATGATTAAAAAGGTATCAGTATCAAATTTCAAGAAGCTCGAAAACATTTCATTTGAGTTGTCGCAATCAGTAGTGTTGATTGGGCCTAATAACTCGGGCAAAACGACACTTTTCCAAGCTTTATGTCTATGGGAAATTGGTGTTACTAATTATTTGGCTGCCTGGAAAAAAAATGACTTGGATGGGCAAGGCTATGTTACGGTAAATCGAAAAGATTTAATGAACAGCCCCATATTAGATGCAAGATTTTTGTGGAGAAACAAGCTGGTTACAGCACATAAAGCAGGCGGTGGTGTAAATCACATTAAACTTGAAGTAATACTTGAGGGCATTACTGACGGAAAAGAATGGGTATGCGAAACGGAATTTACTTTTGCAAATGCGGAATCTATCACTTGTAGAATTATTAAGGGGAAAGAAGAAATTAAGGCAATTTATGAAAAAGGCAAAGGCATTAATTTCGGTTTTTTGCAGCCCATGTCGGGATTGGCCACTACCGAAGATAAATTAACTACCGGCTCAATAAGCAGAAAATTAGGGGAAGGCAGAACTGCTGAGGTGCTACGAAACATTTGCCACGATATTATCTACCCCGAGATAAGGAGACCTGTCGAATTTGATGGTGAAAAAAACTGGCTTAGTATTACCGAAGTTGTAAAAAAAATGTTTGGTGTTCGTTTACAAATGCCAGAATATATCAAATCGACTGGTATCATTCAGCTCGAATACATCGAAAATAATATAAAATATGACATTTCTTCGGGTGGTAGGGGGTTTTTGCAAACATTACTGTTGTTAGCGTATATGTACTCAAACCCTGAGTCTATTTTACTTTTGGATGAACCTGATGCCCATTTGGAAGTTATAAGGCAACGGGAGGCGTTTCAAATGTTAAATGAAATTGCTGACAAGTTGGGTACGCAACTCATCATGGCTTCGCATTCCGAGGTAGTATTGCAAGAGGCCGCAGATGCTTCAAACATCGTAGCTCTAATAGAAAGTCAGGCTATTCGGATAAATACACCGCAACAATTTAATAGTATAAAAAAAGCATTGACCGAAATTGGATGGGAAAGTTTTTATTTGGCTAAGCTTAAGAAACATATTATATATCTTGAGGGTTCTACAGACCTCCAAATGTTGCTTCAGTTTGCGGCAAAATTGAAACATCCAGTTGAAGAAAAACTTCGTTTTGCAAATGTTTCCTATACTGCAGATAATGTCCCCAACTCGGCTTTAAAACATTATGGAGCGCTTAAAGAAATGTTCCCATCGTTAAAAGGCTTTGCTTTATTTGACTATTTACCTAATCTTCAAACAAATCCTAAATTAGAAATCCAATGTTGGGAAAAAAGAGAACTCGAAAATTATTTTGCCAGGCCAGCATTACTTAAAAAATGGGCAGGGTTGCAGGTAATAAAACAACCCAGTTACAAAGCGGTTGATTTAGAAAACGCAATGGAAGAAGCTATCACTGCTTTTACCCCGCCCGCCTACCTTAAAGACATTAATAATTCTTGGTGGGATACAGAAAAATTAACCGATAACTGGCTTGATAAAATTTTTCCTGAATTTTACAAATCAGTAGGTCTCCCACAATCTTTTTATAAAAGAAATTATTACGAACTAATTATGATCATGGAGCCGGAAAAAATACCAAAAGAGGTAACTGATAAATTGGACACGCTTTTAAGTGTTGTGGGTGCATCTATCACCTAAGTATTTTTAAATAAATGAAGCAAAAACAGAAACCATGAGCACAAATAACCATAAAAAACCGCCAGCCACCGTTGTTTTTATATTTGGCGGCAGCGGCGACCTAAATAACCGGAAATTAACCCCAGCATTGCACAACTTGTTTTTGGACGGGTACATGCCCGAAAAATTTGCTATTGCTGGTATTGGAAGAACAGAGTTTTCTGACGAAAAATTTAGGCAACACCTTTTTCAGGGCATCCAAGATTTTTCGCGCCGCAAGGGCGACCCAACCGGCCAATGGGCAGAGTTTGCCCAGCAGATTACTTACCTTAAGCTTGACGCAGGCGATGCCGAAGCTTATTCGGCCATTACCGATTTAGTAAAAAAATATGAGGCCGAATGGAATATACACCCCAATGTGTTATTTTATTTGGCGGTGGCGCCGCAGCTAGTGCCTGAAATTGCCACCAAATTGGGTGGGCTAAACCTTTGCAAAGACAAGAATTGCACCCGCATAATTGTAGAAAAGCCATTTGGCCACGATTTGGAGAGTGCCCATGCACTAAACCAGCTGTTAACTGGATTATTTAACGAAGACCAGATATATCGTATCGACCACTACTTGGGCAAAGAAACCGTGCAAAACATTTTGGCCCTGCGTTTTGCCAATGCCCTGTTTGAGCCAATTTGGAACAGAAATTATATTGACCATATACAGATAACCAATGCCGAAACAGTGGGCGTTGAAGACCGTGGCGGTTATTATGAACAGTCTGGCGCGTTGAGGGATATGGTGCAAAACCATATACTACAGTTGTTAACCATGGTTGCCATGGAAGCGCCGGTAAATTTTGAGGCGAACGAAATTCGTAATAAAAAAGTTGACGTATTAAACGCCATCCGCAAAATAACAAGGCTTGACGCACATGAGTATGCAGTACGTGGGCAGTACTCAGAAGGCTGGATGAAAGGCAAACAAGTAAAAGCATACCGGCAGGAAAAAAATGTAAATCCCGAGTCGCCCATAGAAACATTTGCCGCAGTTAAATTTTATATTGACAACTGGCGCTGGCAGGGTGTTCCGTTTTACGTGCGCACAGGTAAATACCTGCACGAAAAAACCACGATTATAACCATACAGTTTAAACAGCCGCCCCATTATGCTTTTCCGATTGAGGCTGCAGAGTCATGGAGGCCCAACCGGCTTACCATAAGCATTCAGCCTGAGATGGACATAAGGCTGCGTTTTCAGGCAAAACGTCCCGGCCAAAGCATGACGTTGAACCCCGTTGATATGATTTTTAGCTACAACGATGCTTACAACGAGCCCCAACCTGAAGCCTACGAAACGCTGTTGTTGGATGCGATGATAGGCAATGCCACCCAATTTATGCGCAGCGACCAAGTAGAGGCTGCCTGGAAAGTGATAATGCCTATTATTGAAGCATGGGAACTTAGGCCGCCGGTTGATTTTCCAAATTATTCGCCAGACAGTTGGGGGCCGGAGGATGCAGAGGCACTTATTGCCCGCGATGGCAATAATTGGGTGGTATTACCCCCGCTGAATAAAGATTAGTATACCCCGTGCTAAAAGGAGCTTTTGGAAAAAAAGTGTTTTTCTCATTCCCTTTTAGCGCGGTTAACAGTTTATTGGCCATTTTCTTAACGGAAACTACGGTAAAGGTGCCTGTAAAACAATAGGATAAAATAAATTATTTACGCTTTTAAAGTTCCCCCTTTAGGGGGCGGAGGGGGTAAAAAATGCAACTGCACGTTTCAAAAGATGTTCAGCAATTAAGCAGCACCCTAGCTGAATGGCTGGTTAGCCATATTACTGAAACCCTTGAACACCAAGGCAGGTATACATTGGCACTTTCAGGGGGTTCTACACCCAAAATGCTGCACACCTTGCTTGCCAATGAACCATATAGAAGCAGGTTGGACTGGGCCAAGCTGCATATATTTTTTGGGGATGAACGCTTTGTGCCCTTGGCCGACGAGCGAAACAACGCAAAAATGGCCTTTGATACCTTGCTTAATTTTGTACCAGTGCCAAAAGCGCAGATACACATTATGCAAACGGAAAACATAACACCCGAGGGTTCTGCGTTAGCATACAATAGTTTGCTGCACGAGTATTTTGACAACACGCCGTTTACGTTTGACTGCATTATATTAGGCATGGGGGATGACGCACACACGCTTTCATTGTTCCCGGGAAAAACCGAGGTGATACATGAAACAGAAAAATGGTGTACTTCCCTTTGGTTAGAGGAGCAGGATATGTACCGCATTACACTAACCCACCCCGTTGCCAACAAAGCTAAAACAGTGGTTTTTTTAGCAGCAGGCAATAAAAAAGCCCATGCGTTAAAGGAAGTGCTGGAGGGCAGTTACGACCCAGATGTTTACCCATCGCAAATGATAAAACCGGTACCGGGGGAGCTGCATTTTTTTGTGGATGAAGCTGCCACTGCGGAATTGTAATTATAATTCAACCGCATTTGCTGTTTGCATTCGCGGTGCAAAAAAGCTGTCATCGCCACAGTCCTTACCTTTTTTATTGGCACCATTTTTCTAACCGTACGGCAATTTGTTACTGATTTACCGGTAAGGGTTATCGATTATGCTTAATGTATCCTAACATTATAATACACTACTTTCTCACACAAAAGGAGCCACCAAAAAGCAAATTGGTGGCTCTTTTTATTTTCAAGTAGTGCCTTTTGCGCTTAATTTGACTGATATTTTACACTTAATAGCTATAAATTCACCATCTTTTCATTTCTTCGTTCCGTACTATACATTCGTCATATGAAAAAATTATTAACCGCAGCATTTGTAGTTGCGGCATGCTTGTCAGCCAGCGCACAAAACATAAAGCCTTTTGGCCCAGCACCATCGCCCCGCCAGCAGCAATGGCAGCAACTTGATTTTTATTTGTTTACCCATTTTGGCCCCAATACGTTTACCGACCTTGAGTGGGGTAAGGGTACCGAACACGAAGAAGTGTTTAACCCCACGCAGCTAGATTGCAGGCAATGGTGCCGTGTAGCCAAGGCGGCAGGTGCAAAAGGCATTATTATAACTGCCAAACACCATGATGGCTTTTGCCTGTGGCCCACCAAATACTCAAACCACACAGTTGCGCAAAGCAAATGGCGCAACGGCAAGGGTGATGTATTGAAGGAATTGAGCGATGCCTGTAAAGAATATGGCTTAAAAATGGGCATTTACCTATCCCCTTGGGATAGGAACCACCCCAAATACGGCACCGCCGCGTACAACACCGTTTTTGTAAATATGATGAAGGAAGTGGTACACCGTTATGGCCCCCTGTTTGAGTTTTGGTGGGACGGTGCCAACGGAGAAGGGCCAAACGGTAAAAAGCAAGTATACGAATGGCATAAGTTTGAGGCCACTATGCGTAGCATAGCACCCAATACGCCAGTGTTTAGTGATATTGGGCCCGACATACGCTGGGTAGGCAACGAAAGCGGTTTTGCAGGCACTACAAATTGGAATACCCTTGACACTGCGGGTTTTACCAGAGGTGCGGGCGGCCCCAGCCAGGATACTTTAAACATGGGCAACGTAAACGGCCATGTATGGATACCTGCCGAGTGCGATGTAAGCATTAGGCCGGGCTGGTTTTACCACGCCAGTGAAGATGGGCAGGTTAAAACGCCAGAACAGCTTTTTCAGCTGTATTTAAAATCAGTTGGCAGGGGTGCAAACTTATTGCTGAATGTGCCACCCGACAGAAGGGGCCTGATTAATGAAAATGACAGTGCGGCACTGGTTGGCTTTAGGCAACTGCAGGACCAGAACTTTGAAAATAACTTAGCTGTCGGCGCAACCATAACGCTGTTTGCCAACAATGCGGTGCATAACATAACCAACGAACTAACGGACGGCAACACAGCCAGTTTTGCTAATTTGGCACCTGCAGAAACATCTGCCATAACAGTAAAATTCAATGGCACGCAAACCATAAATTGCATCCAACTGCAGGAACCCACTCAGTTGGGCCAACGGGTTAAGTCGTTTGCAATATCCATCAAAAAAAACGGTAGTAAAGGGTACAGCATATCTGGCACCACCATTGGCAAAAAACGTATACTTACCTTCCCATCGGTTGAGGCAGATTCTATCACTATAACGGTTACTGACGCAAAAGCAGCACCGTTGATCAGCGATATTGCGGCCTATAAAATTGATGAAGGTTTGGTAGGCAAATAATATTGTTTCCCTACAAAAATGTTTAATACCGGCTAATGTTGGGTTAGCCGGTATTGTTTTTATAACGGGGGCAGCCGTAGGATTAAAATATTTTAATACCCCCACTAGGCGGTTAATGATTATTTTTAAATAATATGCGGCCACATAACGTATTACCAGCATAACACAGGCAATGCAAACCAGCACCATTTTAGAAAATTACTTTAACTCGCAATACTCTTACAACGAGTTGTTGGGGCAGGATGGTAACCTGCAGCCATACTGGCAAACCTTTTTTAAGTCGTACAGCGGCCTGGGCGAAGATGAAATTCAAAGCCGCATACAGGAAGTGCAGCGCCTGCTAAAGGAAAACGGTGTTACCTACAACATATATGGCGACCCATCTGGCCTAAGCCGCCTTTGGAAGCTTGACTTGGTGCCGTTTTTAATAAGCAAAACCGAATGGGACAGGATTGAGGCCGGGCTTACCCAGCGGGCCACGCTGCTAGACTTAATTTTGAAAGATATTTATGGCGAAAGGCTGTTGATAAAAGAAGGCCTGCTACCCATGGAACTGGTATATAACCACACCGGCTTTATACGGCAATGCGTGGGTATTAAGCTACCCGGCAAGCACAGCTTGGTGGTATATGCCGCTGATATTGCACGCAGCCCGGATGGTAAGGTGTGGATAATAAACGACCGTACACAGGCACCATCAGGCGCAGGTTATGCGCTGGAAAACAGGCATGCCATGGCCAAAATACTGCCCGAGCTGTTTACAGGGTTAAAAGTGCGCAGGCTGTCAACCTACTTTAACACGCTGGCGCAGGCCCTGAATGAGATTGCGCCCCGCCAAAAAAACCAGCCGCGCGTTGTAATATTAACACCCGGCCCCGGCAACGAAACCTATTTTGAGCATTCTTACCTGGCATCGCACATGGGCTTTACGTTGGTGCAGGGCGATGATTTAATGGTGCGCGACAAACAAGTTTGGCTTAAAACCATTAGCGGGCTGGAAAAAGTGGACGTTATTTTACGCAGGGTGGATGGTATTTACTGCGACCCGCTTGAGCTGAAGGAAGATTCGCAGCTGGGCGTACCCGGCCTTATGCAGGCTATACGCAGTGGCAATGTAAGCATCGCCAACCCCGTGGGTAGCAGCATACTGGAAAGCCCGGGGCTGATGCCTTTTTTGCAAAACATATCCCGGCGCTTGCTGGGGCAAGACCTCATCATACCCAATATAGCCAGTTGGTGGTGCGGCCAAGCCAAGGAATTGAGCTATGTGCTGGCCAACATACCCGAGCTAATTATAAAAAGAATTTACCGTAACTCGGCTGGCAGCAGCTC
Source organism: uncultured Parafilimonas sp. (assembly GCA_903882935.1). GTDB lineage: Bacteria > Bacteroidota > Bacteroidia > Chitinophagales > Chitinophagaceae > JABDFW01. Next base: position 129,333 of record CAIRZB010000029.1, read on the forward strand.
CATTGACGGTGCGTCCTTAACTGCAAAAGAGATTAAAGAGCTTAAGCTTAAAATAAAAGCGGCACCTTACCTGTATGTTGGGCAGGAAAAAATACAGTTTTCATCCAGCCCCTCGCTGTCAAATGGAAAAATACACCCCCGCAACGCACTTTTCAGAAGTTTTTTAGTGAGTAATAACGACAGTTACACAGCCATGCCCGGGGGGCTTACCAGAATTTCGGCAGACAACAAGCACTTTATCATATCCAACCAAATGGGGGGTATGAGCAAGGACACCTGGATAATTTCGCCCGAGCCGGGCAGGGTGCTTAACCCGCAAAAGGAGCTGCCAACCATACACCCCGCCTTTTATAACAACAACATTATTACCAGCCATACTGCTGAAAACCTGTTTTGGGTGGGGCGGTATGCCGAGCGTTTGTTGAACAACGCACGGTTTATACGCAGCGTGATAAAATTTGTGGCGGATGACAACAGCCTGTTGTTTGACAACGACCTGCAAACAAAACAGGAACTGCTAAAGGCTGTTACGCAATACACGTTTACCTATCCTGGTTTTACGGAAAATATCGCTTTAAAAAGCAAAAACCCTTGGCCCGAACTAAAGCAGGTGCTGTATGATGCCAAACGACAAGGCAGCTTAAATGCCAATTTTTTGCAATTTAACCGGGCGGTGTATGCTGTACGGGAGCATTGGAGTACCGACAGTTGGCGGGTTTTGCGCAACATGGAAGAAGAGTGGGTGCTTGCCACGGCCATGCAACAAACACACCATTTAAAAATGATTGGCGTGCTTGACAACCTAATAACCTCCATGGCTGCGTTTACAGGCCTTAACCGGGAAAGTATCTCCCGCGAACATGGTTGGCGTATGCTTGACACCGGCAGAAAGATTGAACAAAGCCTATTGCTGTTGACCATGCTTAGCAATACCCTTGTGCCCGCCCGTGAGGAACAAGTGGCGTACAACCTGATGGAAGTAGTGCTAAAAAGCAACGAAACACTGGTAAATTACCGGTATAAGTATAAAGCCCATATACAGCGGCCGCTGGTGGTTGACCTTATGTTGCTAGACCCCAACAACCCACGCTCACTGTTGTATTATGTTGAACGTATAATGGGCTACATACAGCACCTGCCCAAAACAGCAGGAGGACATGTTTTGCCAGAACATGAAAAGTTAATGCTGGAAGCGTATACGTTATTAAAGCTAAGCAATAAAGACGATTTGGCGAAGTACGATACAGACCTAAAAAAGCACAGCAATCTGGAAGCTTTTTTACATAAAATGTATACCCTGCTGGCGGCTTTGCCCGGCATTATTTCAAAAACGTATTTTAAGCATGCGCAGGAGCAAAAGCAACTGTTTGCGCCATCGGTGGTGGCTAAAAAGTAGCAAAGTTCTTTTTGGGTTAGCACGAGGGACTTAAAATTGCGCACTTTTTATCAGTTGGATTGTGGGTTTCAAAAAAGCATCATGTAAATAAATGCCATTGTTCGTTTGGTGTATATTACACCTAACTTAAACCGCACAAGCCATTCGCCCTACGAATACTCATCCCCCACCAACATGGCTAATGTTGTAAAGGTGCTTTTGCAAACGATGTTAAAAATTAACAAACAAGGCCTGTAAAAACGCTTGCCGCCACCTAAAACAAACAAACATTTTTGCGCCGCTGCAGTTAGGCCGGTATATAACAACCCATTTTCTTTTTATCTTCATCTTATGAAATACTTCCTGCTGGCAGTAATTACGTGCAGCTTTTTATGCTGCCAATCGCAAAACACCCAAACAACAGCCGCGCCGGCCGGTTACTGGCTTGCCCGCTCATCCGGAAAATTCACCCAACTAAGCTACAGCTTGGGTGAAGACAGGTTGGGCAGTGCCAAACTGGGCTATATTGACACGGCAGTGTTACTAAAGGTGGTGGATTCCACCGGCAAACTGTACCAAGTGCAACTCTCCAAATACCATACGGCCTACCTTTTTAAGCAAGATGTGGTGCGTGATACCGTAACTAAACTACGCCCGTTTTACCTAACCACCAACATTGGCGAAAAACCCGCCACCGATGATTACGATACGGTATTTGTGCAAATGGATGAACGCCTGCCGTATAAAAGCTGGATGGAGATAAACCCAAGTAAAATAATGGTTGACATATATGGTGTGGAAAGCAATACCAATTGGATAACCCAACTAACGACCATAAAAGAAATAAAAAATGTTTATTTTAACCAAGTGGAGGATGACGTTGTGCGGCTTACCATTGAGTTAAAACACAACCAGCAATGGGGCTATACCATTTTTTACAAAGACCACCACTTGGCCATTGCCGTAAAAAGGCAGCCCGCCGTGCTGAACATACAAAAACTTAAAATAGCCATTGACGCTGGCCATGGCGGTACCAATGTTGGCGCGGAAGGTGCAACCAGCCACGTGAATGAAAAAGACTATACCCTGCTGTTTGCCAAAGCCCTGCAAAAATTTTTGAAGGCCAAAGGCGTAAAGGAGGTGGTAATGACCAGAACCCAGGATACCACTTTTGGCAATACCGACCGCGTTTTGTGGTTGCAGCAACAACACCCCGATTTATTGGTGAGCCTGCACTTAAACTCAGGCGACAACGGCGAAACACAAGGCAGCAGCACGTACTATAAACACATCGGCTTCAGGCCCCTAAGCCAGGCCATTTTAAAACAGATGCTTGCAGCAGGCATGGCCGAGTACGGCAACACGGGTAATTTTAATTTTCTGCTAAACCAGCCCACCGATTTCCCCAGTGTGTTGCTGGAAATTGCGTTTTTAAGCAATGTAAAAGATGAGAAGAAAATATTAAACCCCAAGTTTCATGCATTGGTGGCAAAGCAGGTGTACACCGGCATTGTTGATTTTTTGAATGGGGCAAAATAGTTTCACCGGTATACAAGGCAATTCACAGATATTTGAAGTAAAACATTAAAACAATTTATAACATGCAATTAAGCAACATTTTTATCCACCACGTGTATTTTTGGTTGAAGGAAACGGGCAATGCTGAACACCGCGCACAATTGATTGAAGGGCTGAATAAATTATCGGCTGTTAAAACCATCAGCCAGTTCCATATCGGCGTGCCTGCCGACACTAACCGCACCGTGATTGAGGCAGGTTACGCGGTTTCATGGTTTGTATTGTTTGCAAACGGGGAAGACCAAGCCAGCTACCAAGTTGACCCCATACACCTAAAATTTGTGGAGGACTGCTCACATTTATGGAGCAAAGTAATCGTGTACGACACCGTAGACGCATAAGTGGAGCGGGATAAGATATATTGAGGGATTGGCGGGTTTTACTAAACCCGCTAATCCCGATTTGTTTCTCATATACAGTTGCATTACAATAGATGCCATCAATATCCTGGGACAATTTTACCCAATATTTAGTGTATTATCAATAAACTGGATTAGTTTTTGGAGATGCTTGCCTCCGCAGGTCTTATGTATGGGTTTTAGATTTAGCTGCAAAAAGTTCCTGATAGTAAGTAAATTTAATTAACCACAATTAATTAACCTAAAAATCAGGAACCATGTCTAAAGTTAAAGAACTCAATTTTGAAGGACAA